>JAFZVE010000002.1 GCA_017617995.1 Clostridiales bacterium | reverse complement strand
CTCAGCGCAACCAGCAGGATCTTCTCGCTTAATTCCTTCTTTCTTCCACCCACTTCCGTAAAAGCCAGCACCAACGGAAGAATGCTTACCAGCGTCAGGAGCGCCATTCCTAAGCCCCTCAGGATGCCGCCTTTCTCGGAAAGGAAACGCACTGCATCTGCGATCTGCACGAAAGGAAAACTCAGTATTCCTGCATCAATATTCTGGAACACTCCCGTGCACCACGCCAGCACACAAAGCACGACCGCCTCGATGGCCAGTCCTGCAATCAGGCGCTTAATCTTCAAACTTTTTTTCTGGTCCATAAAAAACCTCCGCAACACGAATTATCGTTTTTCGATAATTCAAGTATACGGAGGAAATTATCGTTTGTCAATAATTTTCTTTTCCGGATCTTTACACGTTAATATATGCTCCGGCCTGAGCCCTCCACATCTCCGCGTACTTGCCGTTCTTAGCAAGCAGTGCGTCGTGCGTGCCTTCTTCCACGATGTGCCCTTCCTCAAGCATGAAGATCCTGTCGGCAAGACGCGTCGTCGAGAGACGGTGCGAGATGAAGATAACAGTCTTCTCTTTAGTCGCTTCGATCATGGCATGGTTCAGCTGATATTCTGCGATCGGGTCGAGTGCCGAAGACGGCTCGTCGAGGATCATGAGTGAAGCGTTCTGATAGAACACACGCGAGATCGCAAGCTTCTGACGCTCACCTCCGGAGAGGTCCACGCCCTTTTCCGAGAACTCGTGTGTCAGCGCGGTATCCAGTTTCATCGGCAATGCCTCTGCACGCTTCAGTAATCCGCTGTCCGTCAAAGCCTGTCGGATCTTCGCATCATCGGCATGGTCAATCGTGTCGAGGATGACATTTTCACGTACACTTCCGGCGAAGATCTCGAAATCCTGGAAGACCGTACCGATCGAGTTTCTGTACGAAGTCAGATCGTAATCCTTCACATCGATACCATCTGCAAGAATGCGGCCCGAAGTCGTATCGTAAAGACGCATCAGCAGCTTGACCAGTGTCGTCTTTCCTGCGCCATTGTAACCAACCAGCGCGATCTTCTCACCCGGCTTGACTGCCATGGAAATCTCCGAAAGCACTGCCGGCAGATTCTCTTTATAAGAGAAAGATACATCCTCCAGGGTAAGTGCTTTTGCCGGAGAAGAAGGCTTCGTCTCGCTTGTTGAAACCACCTTCGGCTCGTAGCCCAGGAAGTCTCTGATCTTCTGGATATACAGGCTCGTCTCGCAAGCCTTCGGGTACGTCTCCGTGAAGATACGCAGGCTGTTCTTGAGTCCGCCGAACCAGTTGAAGAGCATGACCATCGTCGAAAGATTGATCGCGTGCATGATCGCATATCTGTAAACCAGGTAAGCCGTGTAGAGCGTGTCACCGATCAAATGTCCGAAGATGTGATCCTTCAAGTAAGCGATACCGAACTTCTTGTGCGCGAGTGATTTTTCCGCCTCAAGCACCTCATTGTTCGCTTCGACGAAACGCTCTTCGAGGACATCCGTTACCTCCGGATCCAGACGGATCTCTTTCGCATAATCCTTGAGATAGAAGACACGCTTCACATACTCGCGTTTTCTCTCATGCGGATTTCTGCGGATGCGGACCTTGTAGGAGAACTTGTTGTAGATCTGGTTCAATCCGAAAGTGATCACGAAAGTAATCACGACGAAGATGATCGAAACCTTATCCTTCGCCAGGAAGTAACCGCCCGTCAGAATGAAGACCGTCAGGCCGGAAAGCACACTCTTGATGAACTCCATCGTCTGGTCGATCTGCTTGTCTACTTCCGAGATGGCAAGCACCTGACTGTTATAGAACTCCGGATCGTCATAGCAGGCGAGGTCTACGCTGCGCGCTTTTTCGTAGAGCATCAGCTTGATCTTCTCTCTGACCTTCGGCCGTTCTTTCTCCTGCATGTAGTCGCCGGCCAGCACCGTGAACACCATGCCCAGCGTGATCGCCGCGGCAAAGATCAGGATCACCGCCGCCACTCTGCGGAACGGATAGCCGAACTCCGCTGCCTCGAGGACGTATCCGATGAGGATCAGGTGCTCGAAGAAGATCGACACCTGTCCGCGGATCGCATCCAGCGCCGGGAAAAGCACAAACTTCGGGGAGGCCTTGAACATCATCTTCATGAAGAAGAGATTGTTCTTAAATACCTGCGAGGTCGACTGCTTGGTCTGCTCGTTTTTGTTTTCAGCATTCTCCGTTTTCTTGCTCACAGGATCACCTCCTCTTCTTTTTCTACTGCCAGATAGTTCATCGCCTGGCGGATATACATCTTCGCGTATTTTCCCCTCTTATCGATCAGCTCGCGGTGATCGCCGCGCTCGATGATCGTGCCCTTTTCGAGCATGAAAACCTTGTCACAGTTTTTGACGGAAGAAAGACGGTGGGAAATGAAGATCATTGTGTGATCCCGTCCTTCTTTCATGATGTTCTTGAAAAGATCGTATTCCGCGATCGGGTCGAGAGCCGAACTCGGCTCGTCGAAGATCTTGACCGGTGATTCCTTGGCAAAAGTTCTTGCGACGGCGAGTTTCTGATGCTGGCCTCCGCTGAAGACGGCGCCATCCTTATCGAATTCTTTGGTCATGATCGTATCCACGCCATTTGGCAGGGACTCGACTTTTTCGAGGATACCTGCACGGCGGAGCGCACGGTGCACGATCTCATCCTCATTTTCATAATGACGTCCCATGAGAACGTTTTCCTTGATGCTCATGGCAAAGATCGCGAAATCCTGGAAGGTCGTCGCGAACAGTCTTCTGTACGCGCGCAGGTCATACTCTTTGATGTTCCTGCCGTTCAGCAGAATCTCACCGGATGTCGGATCGTAGAAGCGAAGCAGAAGCTTGATGATCGTCGTCTT
>JAFZVE010000041.1 GCA_017617995.1 Clostridiales bacterium | reverse complement strand
ATCCCTGAAGTGTCTCTTCACTCACATCGACATCGTTCGTTACCGTGGAATAGAATACGACACGGTCTCCAAACGACAGGTTCCGATATGCAGTTATCACGTCCTTCAGCTCTGACATAACCCAGCCTCACTTAATATGTTACTTGCATTATACAGAACAAACGTTCGGCTGTCAACTACAGAATTGAAATAAGCCGGATACATTTATAGGTATTGGGCATATACCTATGAGAAGAGCAGTAAACAACTGTTCAAATTCATAAAACCAGAGGAACTTCGTCACCTTTTTTTCCTTACCATTCTCTAGATCCCGCACTGGCTATCGAACGAATCCTTGAGCCAAAAGGAGTGGATAGCCAATCACAAATCGACAGAGGTGTTGAGATCATGCGTCGAGTTAGGAAAAAAAACCAATCATCTTAACACGCAAACTTCTCAAACGCCTGAAAAATACGGTGTTTTACCATATGAAGAAGTGCATCTCCTTCTTCAGACATAAATCCCGGGCGTCAGCCCAAGATTTGCATTTTTACGGCTTTTGTCGCCATGGACGTATTGATGTAATTGTCCAGCGCGAAGCATCCACGATCTTCGTAAAAACCGGTGATCACAAATCCGGCATCGATCTGCCCCTGGATCTGGTTTTCGACCGGATGTCCCCAGGAATAGCCTTCCGCCTCTGCGATCTCTTTTACCTTCGGATCATCGAGATGATCGATATCCGCATAAGGGATCGAATACTTCAGTTCCAGTTCGCCTCTTTCGAGTTTGGCCGGATCGAAGATATACTCGAGCGGCGTGCCAAATCCGGAGATCAGGATCCCTCCGTTCTTCAAGACGCGGGCACACTCTCTCCATACCGGAAGAATGTCATTGACATAGTTATTGGACCAGGGATGGACGATGATGTCGAAGGATCCGTCTTCGAACATCGGAAGTTCCTGCATATTCCCCTGCACCGTGTGAATCGTAAGTCCGTCCCGCTGCGCCGCCATCTGGTCTTTCTCCAGCTGTCTGGTACTGTTGTCAAAAACGGTCACGTCTGCGCCTGTCGCAGCGAGGACCGGTCCCTGCTGGCCACCACCACTCGCGAGGCAAAGGATCTTCTTCCCTTTCATCTCCTCCGGAAACCAGTTTCTCGGCACGCGTTTTATCGGAGTCACGAAAATGGACCAGTTCCCTTTCTTCGCTTCTGCGATCTCTTCTTCCGATACCGGGATCGACCACTGATCATTGTTCTCCGATCGTTTATCCCACGCACGCTCATTATCTTTAATGTATTGTTCCTTACTCATTTTTTTCTCCTTAACTCAGAAAAGTTTTCTCATCCTGTCGCTCGGATCAGTCCGCGAATCTATCGATCCGCCACTGCTCCCCGACAGTTTTTCCCAGAAGCGTGATCGCCTTCTTCGGGCAGTTGTTGATGCAGCGATAACACATCGTGCAGTGGCTGCCGGCCACTGCTTTCTGATCATTTATTGTTATGTTCTTCGTCGGGCATAGCGTCTCGCATTTCCCGCATCCGATACACTGGTCCTTATCTATCTTCAGTTTGTCTGAATACTTCTTCGTCATGTGTCCGAAGTACAGTCTCTGTCCGAAAAATCCTGCCAGACGGTAGAACACGTTCAGGCCTTCTTTCTTGGGCTTCCCTGCCTTGAAGCTCTGCGCGGACCTCCTGACCTTTTCGTCTGACTTTCTGACGATCTCCCTATAGACCTCCATCGGATGCTTCAGAAGTTTCACGTCCGTGATATTGTCCGGCATTTTTACGTGCAGGCCGCCAACGATCTCCGCGCCGTACTTTTTCAGAAGCCGACCGAGCATTCCAGCGCCATCGCCACTGAACATACCCATAGTCGCGATGACGAAAATCTTTTTCCCGTTCCAGAGAGTACTGTTATCCGTAACGAAATCCCGAAGGAAGATCGGTACGGTGCTGTACTGTACCGGATACGCGATCACAATCGTGTCGTCACCTTTGATCGCGTCAGTGATGCCTTCTTCCTCGATAGAGATCACCTTCGTGTCCACTGCGATTTCCTTGCAGAACACTTCCAGAGAATGCCTGGAATTACCGGTTCCGCTGAAATATACTCCTACCATGATTTGAGCTCCTTCTGCTTTCTTTTTCCTCATACATAGTACCCAAAAGCGGCAGATTTCTCAAATCACGGCCCTCATCCGAGCACTTTCTGATACCACTTGAGATCGTACCATCGGTCGAATTTCTTACCGACCTTCTTCATGTGCGCGACCTCGGAATAGCCCATCTTCTTATGAAATTCACAGCTGTCGTGCGTCAGGTATTCCTCCTCTTCTTCACAGTAAGCCGCGCCCGCCAGAAGATTGATGATCCCCATCTTCCTGAGCCTCTTCTCAAGTTCCTCGTAAAGCTTTCTTCCGATGCCCATTCTGTGGTAATTCCTGTCCAGGTAGATCGACGTGGTCACTGTCCAGTTATACGCGGAACGGGGACTGTATTTGCCTGCATACACATATCCGACGACTTTCCCGTCGATCTCGCAGACCAGGTACGGATACTTCGCGCTGATTCTCTCGATCCTGGTCCTAAACTCCTCTTCCGTCGGCGCATCATACTCAAAAGAAACCGCCGTTTTTTCTACATAGTAGGAATAGATCTCCGAGAGCCTTTTGGCATCGTCGACCGTTACATCACGAATCACCATACTATCCATTTTCCACCTCTGAGATAATCTCTTCTAAAACATCGACAGCGTTAGCCACCATGGTAGGACAGAACTCCGTGAAGAGCTTCTGCTCTCTAGCATATGCCACGCCCTCCGGTGCGGAAATATCGCACTTCAGAAGGTCGTTACAGATATAAGATCCACATACCTTCGCGAAGCGCTCCATCATCTTAACGTTGACTTCGTTGGCACGGAGCCTGCTCTCCAGATCCGCCTCATCGTACTGGCCATAGAGAGCTCCGAGCACCATCAGCGCACCCGTACAGGCACCGCAGACTTCGCCCTTTCTCATGCCGCCTCCGAAGCACGCGCCCAGCTTCAGCGCCTGTTCTTCCGTAAGTCCGCACTCCGGCGCAAAAGCCGCCAGCACTGCCTGCGAACAGTGAAACTGTCTGCCGAAATAATCTAATGCTAATTCCTTATGTGCCATATTCTTCCTTTTCCTTTCCGTTCCAAACAATCCTCTTGCACTTATTGAACCGCTATAAACTGGAGATCACAAGACCCTGCAGGTATAATAAAGCGGAATCATTACTTATTCTATTTCAAGTTGACAAATGGATTTCGAGAAATTGTATAATGATGATTACAAAAGCAGTGTATCAGGCAGCAAACGGAGAACTGACATGAACGAATCCTTTGATATTCAGAGGTATATGCAAGGCGGTGTAGAGCGGATCATCCGGGATTCTCTGCGGGCCACGCTGGGAAACCTTCGTGCGCAGACATTCTTCCTGCGTTTTGCTAAGGCAAGCAAAAAAGCGGCGGAAAAACGTACGGAGTCTGAAAAGCAAGGGCTTCATATTCCTGCCTTTCTGATCGCGAGCATCACCTCGAGCTGTAACCTTCACTGCGCGGGCTGCTATTCGAGATGTAGCGGAGCTACCACAGACTGCGAGCCGGAAGACCAGCTCAGCGCTTCCGAGTGGGGTAAGATCTTTCAAGAAGCGGACGAACTGGGTATCAATTTCATTCTTCTGGCAGGCGGAGAACCGCTTCTCCGAAAGGATGTCATCGACGAAGCCGCCAAGCAGAAGAATATCCTTTTCCCGATCTTTACGAACGGTATTTTCCTTACAAAAGATAACCTCAGTTTCTATGATGATCACAGGAACATGATCCCCGTGATCAGTATCGAAGGAGATCGTGCGCGGACAAACTCAAGACGCGGAAAAGGTGTCTACGACCATCTTCTTTCTGCTATGGAAGGGCTGAAAGAAAGAGACCTTCTCTATGGTGTGTCCGTCACCGTGACGTCAGAGAATCTTCCGGAAGTAACCTCGGAAGAGTATCTCCGCGACCTTTCGGATCGTGGCTGCAAACTCGTGATCTATGTCGAGTACGTTCCCGTAACTTCCGAGAGTACGGCTCTCGCGCTTTCAGACGCCCAGCGCGATCAGCTTCTTTCTGATGTAAACCGGGTAAGAACCTCTCATCCGGAGATGGTATTTGTTTCGTTCCCGGGCGACGAGAAAAGCTCCGGCGGATGTCTGGCTGCCGGAAGAGGGTTCTTCCACATCAACTCACGTGGAGGAGCAGAGCCATGTCCCTTCTCCCCTTATTCAGACATCAATGTCAGAGACACGTCTCTTAAGGACGCACTGAATTCTCCCCTGTTTCAGTCGCTTCAGGAGAATGGTCTTCTTCTGGAAGATCACAAAGGCGGATGTGTGCTTTTCGAAAAGAAGAAGCAGGTCGAAGATCTGCTTGATCGTAATTCCTAATTTCCCGGATCCTTTTAAGATTCACTTTCCCGGTTAAGTGACAATTCTGTATGATTTCTCCTGCCTCCTGCATACTATAATCGAATTGGGGATAAAAACGTAGGCAGCTATATAAGGGGGGCAAGATTATGAATGATAAAGACCCTAATGGAACGTTACCGCAGGCGCCTGTTTTGTCGCCGGAAACCTTAACACCGAATCATCTGGAACCACCTATTCCGCCGGAATCGTTGCCTCCGGAAGTCCCGAATCTGATGCCGACAAATCATCATGGTTCGAAGATCCTGATCGGCTCGATTGCAGTCCTTCTTCTGATCGGCGCTGTTACGTTAGGCGTTCTTGCTAAGTCGGGTGCATTTTCCAAGGAAAAAGCAGAGAGTACAACATCGGAGACGACGGAAACGTCAGAGTCGGAAGAAACGACCACGACGGAACCAGCAACGGAGACGACGGGACCGCATCTGTCGATCGTGTCACTCAGTCAGGTAACCGATAAGCAGTTCGAGTTTATGGATCAGCATGCGAGAGATTATATCCGTCTTGATGGCGACGGTATGCCGGATGAAGTCGAGATCGATGGTATGTATTGCCTCGGGATGCTTCGGCAGAATGTCGTGTATACTGGTGATTCCGAGACGCAACATGACATGGTGCAGATGGTCTATCAAGTACAGGTGACCGACAACACCGGAGAAAGGCCCGTGAAACGGCAGTTCTTCTGGATGTACGGATTTGCCAATGTGTATCGGGATGGAACGATCGATCCCACCACCACAGAGCCTATGTGGTACATGATTTGTTTCGATAACTGGACGACAAGAGGAAGCCTGAGTCTGAATAGATTAGTTGATCATGCAGAGCATATGTACAATGTGCTCGAAAACGGGATCGACTATTCGCTCGTACAGCCTTTTGATGGTGAAGAGAATACGGATGCTCCGCTGATCCAGTCAATAGATCAGATCACGCCCGCTATGGAAAAGGAATTCGAAAAGGCCGGCGGGGAGTGCCTCTACTACTCCGGTATCAGTGCAGGAGCCAGGGTGAAAGATCTTGTCGTGGATAAAGTCGAATATGCCGGTCTGGCTTTTGCGATCTCGTACAATAAAAGCATGAACCGTGTATATGTGATCTATAAACTGGATATCACAGATAATAGTCAGTCTGAACCGGTTCAACGAAGCGTCTACTGGTATGTCGGCCTGGGAGGAGTATACGAAGGAGAGATCCAGACTGTGCTCTCAGAAGATAAAGTACATGTCCCATGGGATCTGGTTGACTGGGCGGATGATCTTACTACTATCGAAGAACTGCGGGAATGCATACAGCATCAGGAACTTTCGGGCTGGTATTACGAGGATAATCTCAAAGAGGAGTCCGGTGATACAAAACTCCGCTAGGAAAAAGTATAATCATCATGAGAAAAATGATTACCGAAAGGAATGTCAGACCGTGCGCGAACAGAAAGAAGCGATCCGCGAGCATTACGATGCTGATCCGCAGAAAGAGTGGGACAGGCTGAAGAAAAACCAGCCACACGAGAAGTACATCACGATCCGGATGATGGACCGCTATATCCGCAAGGGAGACAAGATCCTCGACGTCGGCGGCGGACCCGGGCATTACTCGATCCACTATGCAAGACTCGGGCACGACGTGACACTTCTGGACTTGAGCACCGAGAACGTGCGGTTTGCGAAGAAAAAGGCACGCCAGTACAAGGTTAATATCCATGCCCAGCAGGGCGATGCCGTGGATCTTTCGAGATTCGAAGACAACTCCTTTGACGTCGTTTTCCTGATGGGTCCGCTCTACCACCTTATGGAAGAGTCAAGCCGGGTCGAAGCTCTTATGGAAGCCAGGCGTGTCTTGAAACCGGGAGGGCTTCTGTTTTCAAGCTTTATCCTCATGTTCGGCGGTGTTATCTTCGGTATGCGCGAGCTTCCGTTTACGATACTGCGGCCTCAGGAACAGCCGTTCTTTGAAGTGACGGCAAGGGACGAAGGCCTCTCTTTTGAAGCATTTACATACGCTTTCATGACGACAGTTAAGGACGCAAAGGCACTTCTTGCGTCGATCCCGGGGCTTTCGACGGAGACGGTTTTCGGACAGGAGAGCATCCTTTCCCCTTACAGGCTCGTTATGGCCACGCAGCCGAGAAAGATCCGGCAGGCATGGTATGACTACGCGGTGCAGTTCTGCGAGAAGGAAGACTACCTGACGCACGCGGAGCACCTTATGATCGTTTCGAGAAAAGACGCTGAGGAGAGAGCGGCATCGAAAAAAACACCGGCGAAGAAAGGCGGAGAGTCAGAAGACTCCTGAGCGTGACGGATTCGCCGTCGTTGAATGAGGCGGATTCATGCTGGAAACCCATATCGGATGATGCGAGGAATTCATTTTTTCTTCGAATAGTATATGAATTCTTTGTCCCGACGAACTTCCGTGTACCCGAGTTTCGTGTAAAAATCTTTCGTTCTTTTGTTCCAGATCGGGGTATCCAGTACGAATTCTTTTGCGTCGGAAAACATCGATTCGATACTTTCCATTATGAATATCCCATAACCTTTACGGAAGTGCTCCGGAGCTACGAAGATCCTTCCGACATAAAGTCTGTCCTGCTCCGGGAAGAGCACCGCCCCGCCCACGATCAGACCATGTTCATCCACCAGTTTGTAAAGGGTACCCTGGCGGGCCATCTTCATGTGGAAAGGAGTGGACTTGTATCCGGGAGGTCCTCCTGCGGAGGGTGCTCCTACCTCAATATCGCTGTCAAAAGCATGCTTCGAGATCGCGACCAGGATCACGGCATCAGAAGTACCGGCTTTCATCAGTTTCATACTCAGCACGCCTCCATCGCCATGAAGATATCCATGTAGTGTACGCCGTCCCTGTCATACTCGTACTCGAAGCACGCGACGATACCCTCCGGTATCTTCTCTTTAACCTCACTCACCTGGAGATATTCCATGATCCGTTTGTACCCGTTCGGGATCCTCTCGAACGGGCGGATATGCGGTTCCGTGACTGTGATCACTGCATACTCCGCTTCTGCATTCGTCGCGTATTCCACACCCGGACAGTTCGTTTCAAAGCCTTCCGGAAGCACATATGCCGCCACATAGCCGTGCAGATTGAAGCGCATCTGCTGTTCTTGAGAAACAAACGGGAAATCCCATCCGATCAGCTTCGCATTCGGATCGGCCGCCAGAAGGCCGCTCGTCTTTCCCCAGTTCTGCATATGCGTTATAACATCCTCCTCGGGGTTGGGAGAGATCATCACATATCTCGCCATACGGAACACGGGGAGCTTGCGCCTCGTCACTTCCGAATAGATCATATTTTCCTTCGCGGACAGATCCTCTCTTACGAGCTCATCCATCTTGCATGAGAAGATATCGCAGATCTCCACAAGCCGGTCGAGCTCCGGTACGACCTCGTCTGTTTCCCAGCGCGAGACCGTCTGACGCGTCACTTTCAGCAGGTCAGCAAACTGCTCCTGCGTCATCGTCTTCTGTTTACGTAGATAACTGATATTCGTTCCTAAACTCATGGTCTTACCTCTGATCAAGTTTTATTCCATCGGCCATCTGGTAAGACCATTATTCCACACGTTGCGTGTCAATTCCACCAACAATTACGTGCTTTTTCTTTATTCTCTGCAACACGTCATGTTGCATCTCAACAGTTTTCCGACAGGAGTGATCAAGCGGGAGTATCTGTTTTCTCGCTTCCTTTTAAACTGATAAGCATATAGATTGCGGCGATGGCTACAAGGACAACACCGGCTATCATAAGATAGTAGCCATATGCTTTGTTCATGCTGTTTTTAACGCTGTATCGATAGGTAACGGGGCCATCTTTTATTTGTCCACCGTTGGAATGGCTGATAAAATCATCGATCTTCAAAATCGCATAAAAACCGAAAAAGACTGCATAGCAAGAATACAAAGCGTATGCTATCTTCGTTCCTTTAGAATACACAACAGCCAGCACTATGGCCGCAACCGATGCCAGGATCACAAAGGTCTGGGAAGAGATAAAAGTCAATTCGAGTGACTTATAAAACAGCTCCCATGTAGCTGTATCTGTTTTCCCTCTGGACATAGTTGTACTCACGACCGGTGTAAATACACTCGCAGCCATGAAAGCAGCTGCAACAACCCCGAGGATCCTTCCCACATTGTCCTTCAACCTGAAAGATCTCGAACCGGAGATCTGCTTATCACTTGAATTAGAAGACATATAACCACCACCCCGAAACTAAACTCCAGACTCATTATAGCATTCCGGTGGTTACTTCGCCTCTCTTACATACTTGTCTACACGGTGATTTATGTGTCGCGGCTGCGTACAGCTCTCACGACCCGAAATATGCAAAGCCCGGTCAGAAGCACGTCAAATAAAAGGATTGCTATTCCACCCCAGAACTTTTCCTTAAGAAAAGAAACGCCCATAAATCCGATAAGGAAAATGACCGACGCAAAAACTGCGACAATCAACAAACCGCATATTATTCTAATCGGTAACGGGACTTTCCTGCTCTTCGATAGTCCGATCGTCCCCTGCATCACTAAATCAAATAAAGCTTCAATCAACAGTTCCATAGTGGCTCCTCTTCTGCACAGGTTTTATGCTTTCATATTACATGCTACGGGTAAAGGCAACGCCAAGAAAGAATAAAGATTGTCTAAAGCCGGCGAAAAGAATGGTATGATTAAACCTGTCGGCAGGGAGAACAGATCTGTTTTTTGCAGTTTCTGGAAAATTTATATTTTCTTCGAATATTTCCGCCTCGTTATGTGTCTTATAGACAGATGCGAAAACAAAGGATCCTCGTCCAAAAAGTCTTCTAAAGACACTTTAGCGGAGACAAGGGACGTGACCGATTCGAGCAACGAGGAAGAAGCGACATCTTCCGCATCGGAATCTACTGTAAAAGCTTCCGGTTCTTCGGATTCGAATACGGAACCCGATCAGGTCGATGGTACAACAGAATCGACAGTAACAGCATCAACAGCGACCGCATCTTCGGCCGGGACCCCTTCCGAGAGCAAAGAGGAGAGTTCTTCGGTACTGCCGTCCGTAGTCACACCGATCTCCCTTTCCTCGATCCAGGCCGGTGATGTGATCACCTTCGGTTCTTTCGAGCAGGATAACAACACTTCCAACGGTGCGGAAGAGATCGAGTGGATCGTCGCCACCGTAGAAGACGGACGTGCACTTCTGCTTTCCAAGTATGTCCTCTACAGCATGCCCTTTAACAGCGCCGGAGATGTTGCGTGGGAAGAAAGCGACGTACGTGAATAGCTGAACGGCGACTTCTACGAGGCGGCCTTTGACGAGAGCGAACGCGCTTCCATCTATGAGGTCGAGCTGGAGACAGAAGAGCCCGGATATTCCCGCTATATCACTACGACGGATCGTGTCTTCCTCTTGGAGCTTGCGGATATCGGCAAGTACTTCGACGGGATGGAATACTGGGATGATACTTATAAAGTAGGCACGGACTGCTATGAGCTGATGACACCCGCGACAGCATATGCGGAAGCACATGGCGCCTTTAATGTCACCTTGAATAACAAGAGTGCAAAGAAGACCATCACGGAACACCCTGAACTGAAAGGTCTTGTCACATGTGAATGGTGGCTCCGTGAGACTGGCGCTTTCTGCAGCATCATGGGTGCTACCCTCGGCAACTTCTACTGGGAGCCCGGCGACGTGCTCATGAATCTTTACCATCCATGCGATATGGAAGGCACGGGGATCCGTCCGGCGATCTGGGTCGCTGTTGAGGCATAATATAAGGTCCGTCTGAACCTCAGGTTCAGGCGGACCTTTTCGCTTCTGATACTATAAGCTTTATGCTTCTATGTTGATCCAAAGTGCGGGACGGACAGCGTTTATACCGGCAAATACACTTCGGCCACCGAAGTTTACAGAACCGTCGTCACTGACATAGGCACCGGCCGACCTAAGCCACCACTTGCATGGTCCGGCCTCATCTGTGAGCCCGCCCTGTGCACGGCAGTACGCGGTCCCCTGACATGCACGTACACTGTTCGAACCGAAATACAGATTTGCTTCCAGACTGTTCAGGACGAAGATCTTGTCGATGGTATCGTTTTCAGATGAGGCACTGTATGAAGGCGTCTTTTCCGCCGCAACCGGCGTGCTCAAGATTATCTTCTTCTCTTTCTCGTCAAAAGCACCGTTGATAAACATCTCATTCAGCCACTTTCGAAGCGAACACTTTTCCCACGGAACCTCTGTATTGCTCTCACTGTATTTCTGGCTTGTGAGGGCGTCTTTACTGATCAGGAGAGCTCTGTTTTCCTCACTTTTCAGTACCAGCCACTCGATGTCGGAGATCTCGCTCCTTGGCGTCTGCGGATACCGGCCGAACATGATCTTCACGAATCCTTTGTACGTGCCAACCTCCTTCAGATTCTTCTCGCTTACGATCTCGATCACACGAGGATTCGACAGCAAGACTTTCAGCGCCTGCGCGAAACTCCATTCCGTCTCGCTTTCTACCACTCCCCCGGTGACTCTCGTGTAAAGCACGGCGACATCCGCTCTTGTCGCAACAAGGGCTTTCTGCGCCTCTTCTTTCGTCGTATATCCACCAAGCATCTCACTTGCATAAGCAAGCTTGGTATCAAGCTGATACAGCTCTTCATTCGTATCCGAGATCTCGCTTTCCAGACGTTTCTTCTCCTTGCCGGCAAACATCCCGAGAGAATCGTACTGGGAACGAAGTTCGGTTAGCTTCTCGGTGGTTTTCGTCCTCTGGGCGGTAAGCTTCTGGATTCGAACAACGATTTCATCGTAGTTGTCGCAAATCTGATTCAATTTGGAAAGCTTTTGCTTCGCATCCGCGTATTTCTGCGCTAGAGACTGTCCGCCGGAAGTGAGCGTGGCAATAACCTTCTCCGCGGCCTCCTGGGCAGCCTGTTCTTCCTTCTTCTTTCTTTCCTCTTCTTCTTTGATACGCATCATCTCGGCCGATTTATACGCCGCGATATACCCGTTGATGTCAGCTCTTAAAGCATCGCTTCCATAGCGTAGCGCTTTCTGCGTATTGGGGTTGTTCTCGAAAACCGTCACGTCGGAAATGAGGCCGAGATGTGAGACTCGGAGATCCGCCATCGCTTTTACGAGGTATGCTTCACCATCCTGTGGATCGATATCGAGCACTTTTTCCGCGTACCTCTTCGCATGGCTCCATTCCTCTTCCGTGATGAACATAAACGCGCGCTTGATCAGACCGATCTTTGTCAGGTCGCCTTCTTTCATAGCGCCCAGTGATGCGTCCGCATTCTGGTTCTTGGCGCCCAGGATCTTCTCGATGCCACGGAGCAGATCCTGAATAGCACCGACTTTTCCCATATCCTGCGCCTGAAGGCGGGCGAATTCTTTTGGCATATCATAGGCATCGATCCCCTTATAGCAAGGGATCAACGTCTTCTTCGCGCCCTTTTCGATCAGGCTTAGAAACCGGCTCCACTCGTTTTTGACCCAGACGGCGTTATAGTATTCGTAATCTGTTCCGAAAGCCAGCATGATCTTGGCCGAGTGAAGAGCCGCAAAAATATAGGGTTCGTACTCCTGCCCGAGTTTATCTTCGAGCGAGATACGCGAGAAGAAAACTTTATATCCTTTTTCGACAAGTGCCTGATACACATCCTGTGCGATCACACTGTCTATGGTGCGATTGCCTGCATCATCGGTTTCCTTGTAACAGATGAAAATATCGTAAGGAGCTTCCTTCGAAGAAACTTCATTAATTCCGATACGCAGAGCCTCGATCGCTTTTGCTTCGTCGCGATATACGGAACGGGCAACCGTATCAGAGCATTCCATAACCATCTCGAAATCCGGATCGTCCATAATGCCGTCAAAAGAGGATCTATGACAGGTCGGCACCTTTTTCCCGGTGCCGGGATCGTCCACATATTCGATGCCGAACTTACAAAGAAGGAGTCCCCAGTATGCTTCCGCCTCTTCCGGGTATTCCGATACAATCGTCTCAAACACGCTGGATGCTTTATCAAATTCACAAGCTCTCAGTAATCGGTTCGCGCGCGAAAACAAGTTGATCTTTTTCTCGGTATCTAATTGCGGGACTGTCTGCACTGAGCCGCAGTATCCGCATTTACAAACGGTCATACCCTCTTTGATATCCAGGGTTCCGCCACACATTTTGCACTTAAAAACCGACATCGCTTCTCACACCTTCAGACTTACTTAACCAGCTTGCACATCCGATTCTGATAATGTCTGTAGTATAACAGAATACAAGATCCTTTGATAGGTTCTCGTATTCTGTAATAGGCGCTTCTAATCTGCACCTGACTCCTCTTCTGCGGGATCGGTCGTACAGAAATCACGCTTAACTCCTTGTGGAAAAGGTTTCAATTCTGTCACTTTTTATCCCGTAAATATGACTATACTCTTTGGCAGATCACACTGGGGAAAAGAGGGGAATACCATGTTCAGATCGCAAAGAGTCAGAAGTGCTTTTGTCGCGGGAGTATTAGTCCTATCCATCCTATCCGGAACCGGCTGCAAAAAGAGTGATGGAACGAAAGAGACCTCCGGATCCCGATCTAAGTCTTCGGAGACAACCGCAGGTTCGTCTGTATCTGATTCAGAATCATCGGAGGCAAAGGACTCCTCTTCCATGACACAAGAAACTGCCGAGGAAACCTCCGGTAGCGAAGATGCTAAGCAGGATGCCCTGACACGGGCTCAGGAACTGGGGGTAAAGGAAGAAGAACTTCACGGAGAGTATGCACTGTTCTTACGCTACACAGACTGCTTGGATCAAAATCCAAACCTGGGAACATTAAAAGACTACGTACTTCACCTCTTCCCGGTCGTTGCCGACCATCTTAAGTCTGAAGATGAATCCTACTTCTTCCGAAATCTCTCCGAGCTGAGAGCAGAGGTCGGTGAAACGTCGACGCCCTCCGCCGGTGAGTTCTATGCCGGCGACAATCTTGTCCTCATAAACGACAAGGGCGATACCTCAGAGAGCGGTATAAACTATACCGTGATGTATCACGAGCTGATGCACTTCATCGATTTTTCGATCAGTGCAGGCGACCGTTCCTACGTATACTACACGGGAACGCGTTTCGCACATGCGGCGGATCTCACGGATCAGGAATGGGAAAAATGCGTTCCGGCTGAAACAGATTTCATCACAGAAGGCGGTGCCGATTACTATACCGGTAAATACTATAGAAAGACCATGGTAGGATACGACACTCCGGCGAGTTTCCTTTCCGGGATCGAATGGATCTACGGAGAAGAAACCGTGGACCGTTTGTTCTTCAGCGCTGACTCGACGATGGAGTTCATCCGGCTTTTAGAGGATGCCGGCATCTCTGATCAGAAGATCCTCGACAGCTTATTCACATTCAATCACGAGGCATACAGCTGGCATGTGCTTCCTGATCATCCGGTCCGTATGGAAGATGTACTCGTCGATCTTTATGAGAGCAGGAAAGGCTCCGGCTGGAAGGAAGATAAGGTCTTTATGCAGATCCTTAACGAGATCCATGCCTGTACAGTAGAGGACTACCCTTTCGCGCATGAAGAGCTGAAAGAACTTCTTCTCGACTATCCGGCTATGGAGAAAATGTCAGCTGACGTACTTAACCGGATCGACCAGCGTACTCCGCAAGAGCTGGTACGTTTCTTCAAGCTCATCCTTCTCGATGGAAAAGCCTATCTGGCCGCCGATCTGTTTACCTCATATGAGTTTGACAGGAACGAAGCGATCTCTCTCATCGTCGAGTATGACTTTGAAAAGGGGGAAGTGCTTTCTTACGATTACTATGTGCCGGACTATCCGAAGTGGATCAATTGATCTGACTCGATCCGATATCTTTTTCCTAACATGACGGTTTCGTCACGCAAGAATCATCGGGCAAGAATAAAATCATCTTGACAACGCAATGTAAAGACGACTTGTTGGATGAACAACGTGAACGGAGGACCCCGATGAAAAGACAGACACGAACTCTACTCGCCCTGGCACTCTCAGCACAGATGATCTTCTCCCTGACCGCATGTGGTTCCAAAAAGAACAATGGCATGGAAAACAATCCGAATGCCATCAGCAATTCCGGTTCAGGCAGTGTGAACAGTGGTTCCGAAAGTGGTCGGATCGTTTCGGAAAGCGACCCCTATTATACTGTGACTGCTTCTACTTTAAAGGCTAACGTCGCACAGGACAAAGTGATCCAGATGAGCGATATTCCCGAACACTATATTGTCGGCGACCGCATCCTTGCGGATGTATACGTCGCCTATGAAATGCCGGAAGAAGTTTTAAAAGAGGAGATGGATCTTGATCTTACTGATGATGCACAATTGCAAAGATACATGGAAATCTGCGATGAGTACGAAAAAAGTTCACTTCAGCTGTTCGATCTCAACGGGGAATATATCTCCGAAATAAAACTCGATCCGGAGAGTGTTTTTACCGGTGCCTATCCCGGAAAAGACGGAGAGATCCTGCTCGTAACCAACAGGTCGATCCCTATGGAATGCCGGGCAACCCCGGAAGTTTCTGTGTATTCCCCATCGGGTGAGAAGCTCCGTGACATTCCTCTTCAGGTCAACGAATCGCTCCAGGATGTACAGCTCTACATCCTCGATAACGGAAACATGCTTCTGGCAAGTATCGGAAAATACTGGATCCTCAACAGCGAGGGAGCCGTCCTTACCGAAGAGTCCAATCCGGATCTCAATGGTAAGTTTATGCATTCCAACGGGAAGTGGTTCGCGATCATGCCGAATTACTCGTCGTATGACTCATCGATCAACGTTCAGGAGCTCGACACGGATAGTGGTAAACTTATCGGAATTCCGGCTAAGTGCAGCGAATCATTGCTATGGGCGACACAGGGTGAACAGGACTGCTTCCTTCTGAACGCGAATGGTATCGAAAAGTTTGACATCGCGACGGGAACAAGTACACTGGTACTTGCATGGAAAGACACCGATGTAAATTCCGCGACACTGGATCTCAGAGGTGCTCGTATCGCTTCGGAAAACGACATGGTTTTCTTCCAGAACAATACCATCGGCGACGGCGGACGCGGTTCGATGGACCTGAAAGCAGGCGGCGCCGGCATGATCAATGTCGTACATCTTTCTAAGGCAGACAAAAACCCACATGCCGGAAAGACCGTTCTGAAGCTCGGTATCAACGGGAAGATCAGCAGCACCTTCCTCGAACAGGTCCTTATCTATAACAGAGACCCGCAGAATTCTGCGAGGATCGAGATCATCGACTACACGGCCGGCGTAACCAACACCTATGATCAGCAGCTCATCGAGAACGGCCTTCAGGAGAGCACGAATCAGTTGATCATGGATATGCTCTCGGGGCAAGGTCCGGATATTCTGGTCGGATACTCCGAGCTCTCCCAGTTCAATACGGACACGATGCTCGTCGATCTGAACCCTCTGATCAACGCAGACAGCTCGTTCAACAGAGAAGAAATATTCGACAACATCCTGCGTTCCTTTGAAGCAGACGGGAAACTCTATACGATCCCTCTCACCTACACGCTGGAAGGCATGGCGATCAACACCTCCTTTAACGGCGTAAAGGAAAACTGGACGTTCGCCGAGTTCGATCAGATGGCCTCTTCTCTGTCTTCTGACGTCCAGCCCATCACTTTACAAAAACCCGAAGATCTACTGAAACTGTGGATGAAGAGTCTGTCTTCCCACTTCATCAACGACCAGGAAAGAACCGTCGACTTCGAATCAGAAGAATTCCGTGCTTTGCTGGAGACCGTGAAGAAATACAGCACGAACGGGTTCCCGGAAACCGTCCATGATCCGGAGTGGGAGACCGCATACTATTTTGACGATGAGAGACTCTTTAAAGAGAATATGATCACGAGCTGTTATATTACTCTCGCCGATCTTCAGATGTTTGCTTCCATGAGCAAAGAAAATAGCGGGCATACTGTCGCTTTCACCGGAATTCCTTCCCTCTCGGGAATGGGTATGACGGCAAAGGGTCAGGTATCGATGGCGATCACGGCCTCCTGCGCGGCACCGGATCTCGCATGGCAGTTCATCCGTTCTTTCCTGAGCGAGGATGCGCAGCACGAGTTAAGTTTCAACACCGATACTCTCCCTGTCAACAGAAATGCATATAAGAAAAACTGTCAGATCGAGATCGAAGTCAACCAGCAATACCTCGAGAGATTAGAGAAGAACAAGGACCACATAAGCCCCGACGTTATTGCTGCCAGCATAGAACTTACGCAGGAGCATGTGGATGCTCTGGAAGCACTCATCTCCGGTATTTCTGCCTCCCAGTCCTGGGATAACGATGTCATGAACATCATCCTCGAAGAGGCTGCCGGATTCTTCGCAGGACAGCGATCCCTTGATGATGTCTGCGGTAACATCCAGAACCGTGCGACGCTCGTGGTACAGGAAAGATAACGCAGTTCTTCTTTCTGATTTTTCTATAGGATTCTTTCCACGAATCCCTCGCTGTTTGTTAAAATGGTAAAAGCGAGGTGATATATATGGCAGAGATAAAGATAAGAGAAATAGATGAACTCAGCGAAGAGATCAGCATCTTCACGGATGAGCAGTTTTCAAAATACGCGGAAAGCAACGGCGTGGATCTGAATTATGAGGATTTCATCTTCGCGGCAGAGGACGAAGATGGAAAACTGGTCGGAGTGATCACAGGACGTGCGTACTACGAGGAAGTCCAGATCGGGGATCTGATCATCGATGCATCTGTGCGTCGGAACGGCCTGGGAAGCCGGCTCGTAGAACATGTAGAGAAAGAATACAGTGGCAAAGGTTATAAGATCCTCACGTTGACGACCCACGGTTTTCAGGCTCCGGAATTCTATAGAAAACTCGGATTTGAACTTGAGTTTGTCCGCGAGAATAAGGATCCGAAACTAAGTAAGTATTTCTTTCGAAAAGCACTGTCTTAAGTGAGGAGCGATCGTAACATAAACCGGTACGAGCATATGATACTCTATATCGTCTGTTTGGCCTTATGAGGCTTCCTATACACAGCACTTCACTATCTCACATTTTAATTCCAGGTATATCCTGCCTTGATGACAGTCTCGACGTGGTAACTGGCGTCTCCGAGTGCCGCACGCAGTTTCTTGATGTGGGTGTCCACCGCCCGGTCGTATCCTTCGTAGTCCATCCCCCAGACCTTGTCGAGAATCTGATCGCGGCTTAAGACGATTCCTCTGTTGTCGATAAGATAGAGAAGAAGATCGTACTCCTTCGGTGCCAGAACGATTTCTTTGCCTTTGACAGTCACGTATCTTCTGGGAAGATCGATCGTGATCTCATCGATGATGCTCTTTCCTTCTCTGACCAGAAGTCCTCTATATCGGTTGATCAGGGCTCTGATCTTGACAAGCAGCACCTTCGTGGAAAACGGCTTGGTGATGTATTCATCTGCACCGATCTCGTAACCTTCCACGATATCGTGCTCCGCGCCCAGCGCCGTCAGGAAAATGACCGGGACATCATATCTGCTTCTTATAAACTTGCAGACTTCTTTGCCGTCCCTGCCGGGCATCATGATGTCAAGGATGATCACATCATAGGTATTCTTCTCGACAAGTGAATACGCGATGTTTCCGTCACTTGCCGTATCCACATCAAAACCGTTCTTTCTAAGAAAGATCGAGACGATATCCCGAAGTCCCTGTTCATCTTCGGCCAATAGGATCTTGTACTTTTCTTCCATATTTCCCCTTTTTCCCTGTTAATTCTGCCGGATCTATAGATTTATGATTTACAGAACTTATTCCTTACTCTCTTTGGCCTTGCTAAGTGTAAACCAGAACGATGTCATAGCGGTACCGCTGGTGCAACCGTATCTTGCCTTATGTGCTTCGAAGATAGTCTTGCAGAACGCAAGTCCCAGACCGCTACTGCCGAATCTGTCCGATCTGGCTTGGTTACCCTTATAGAATACATCCCATACTCTCTTTAAGTCTTTCTTCGGGATCGGATCACCGTCATTACTTACCCGGAAAGTGACCGTCCTTCCCTCGGAAGACAGGCGCACACGAACCTGGGTTTTCCCGTATTTAACGGCATTGGTGAGGAAGTTCCCGATCGCGGTCTTCATCATCTCGAGATCCGCATTTACGAGATATTTCCCTTCGCCTTCCTCCGGGAGGAATTCGGCTTTGAGGTGTCTTTCCGAGATGATCGGCTGCATCTGTGAAAAGACAGCTTTCCCCAGCGCATACAGATCCACTTCCTCGAGTTTCGGCTTTCTCATGCCCTCTTCCATCTTGCTTAAGTCAAGAAGGTCGCTGATCATCTTCGCCATGTTATCCACTTCTGCCGTGAGCTTGGCGGCATACTCGGGACGGTCCTTCTCATCGATATATTCCCAGTTCTCGACATAGGCTTTCGTCACGGCAAGAGGCGTCTTTAAGTCGTGCGCGAGACTTCTGGTCATGCTCTGTCTCTGTAGATCATAGGACAGACGGTTACCATAGAGTTTTCTCATCATGTAAATGACCGCACCTTCGATCGCAAGAAGCGCGATGAATCCGAGAATATATGTGGATAGATATTTCGAAAGCACGATCTTGACCGGGTGGAAAACATATACGCAGACTCCGCCTGCGCGTGTCTTGGCAGTATAAGAATTCGATTTCACCGAAATCGCATAAGTCGTGAATATGCTCGTT
>JAFZVE010000040.1 GCA_017617995.1 Clostridiales bacterium | reverse complement strand
CAGACCATGCTCGAGCACCTGAAGGTTTCCTTCTATCACATCGTAAACAACCTCGGTCCTCACGGTCTCCCGCTGGCTATGCGTGCTGACTGGAACGACTGCATCAACCTCTCCTGCTACTCCGATACACCTGGTGAGTCCTTCCAGACCTACACCAACCCGAAGTTCAAGGCAGAGGGCGGTTACTCCAAGGTTGCTGAGTCCGTAATGGTAGCGACACTGTTCACCTACACAGGCCCGAACTACGTAGCGATCCTCAAGCACCTCGGTAAGGACGATGAGGCGGCTGCCGCTCAGGCTGAGATCGACAAGATGAAGAAGAACATCATGGAGTCCGCATGGGACGGTGACTGGTTCCTCCGTGCATACGATGCAAACGGCGAGAAGATGGGCTCCAAGGAATGCGAAGAAGGACAGATCTTCATCGAGCCGCAGGGCTTCGCGATCATGTCCGATGTCGGCAAGGAGCAGGGTGCAGATAAGAAGACCCTTGTTGCGATCGACGAGAGACTCAACACCGAGTTCGGCCTTGTTCTCAATAATCCTGCATTCAGCAAGTACTATATTCAGTATGGTGAGATCTCCACGTATCCGGGCGGATATAAGGAGAACGCCGGTATCTTCACACACAACAACGCATGGATCATCTGCGCAGCGGCTTACGCTGGTGAAGGTGATCAGGCATTCAAGTACTACTCTGAGATCGCTCCGGCTTTCACAGAGGAGACATCGGATATCCATAAGACTGAACCGTACGTTTACGGTCAGATGATCGGCGGTAAGGATGCAGGTTCCGATATCGGAAGAACAGGCAACCACTTCGGTCAGGGCAAGAACTCCTGGCTCACCGGTACCGCTGCATGGAACATGGTTGCGATCTCCCAGTACATCCTGGGTGTACAGCCTGATTTTGACGGCCTCAAGATCGACCCGTCTATCCCGGCTGCATGGGATGGCTTTACCATCACGAGAAAGTACCGTGGTGCGGAGTATCAGGTCACGATCAAGAATCCGGACCATGTCTGCAAGGGTATCAAGAGTGTATCGGTTGACGGACAGCAGATCCAGGGCAACATTCTCCCTGTTTTCGACGGCGGCGTACATAACGTCGAGGTCGTGATGGGCTGACAGTATTTTTCTATAGCGGCAAACGCGTTTCATAAGTGATGTGCGGGGAAGAGGACCTGCCTTTCGGGGCAGTCCCGCCTTCACGGGGGCGCGACGCCATAGCCGGCAAGTAAGGCCGGCATCACACATCGAGAGCGGCTCTACCTGAAACACTTGTTTCAGAAGAACCTGCGCGGTGGTATCGCACACAGGGCTCTATAGCTCGATTCTACGATCGACCGTGCTTCTTCCGTAGCCGAATGCCAAATCCGACCATCTGTTTGAGGAGACAGAACAGGAAGTATTTGCTCATCCGGTTACCGGATTAAGAATCCGGGAAGTGGTCACGGTCCGGCGTAATGGATTTGCAGTAAAGCAAATGCTGAAGCGCCGGGGAAGAGAGAAGAGCGACTATACGCTGCTGTGTCGGATCCTTCGTAAGCTGCGATTGTGGAAATGTTCGCGAAATCTCATCTTGGGGAGAGCAATCTCGTGAACCTGGATAGGGAGGGACGGTGTTTCGTTCCGAAGAACTATCCATTACACAATCGGGCTGCGAAAGTGATACAATTAGTTTTACAGATACACGGTTTTCGTGCTTTTCCTGAATAATATAAAATCCCAGCGAGGAGGTCACCGATGATGAAGAGCGAGAGAGCGAGATCAGTCATCAAGCCGGCCGAGGCTTTACTGAAAGAGAAGTTCGGCGAATTTGTGGGGGAGGGAAGCGTTAGCGCCCAGTATATCTCCACACTTGACGGAGGTATTGTTTTCGGCGTGGCGGGACTTCCTTTCGCAGCGCCTGTATGCGCGACACTCCTGACCGATGAGAATATCTGCGGCTACATCGCTGCTTCCACCGGATATAAGATGTCCGTGCTGGTCGCGAAGATCGATGGCAAGCTCCGTATGTTCCTCGAGGCAGAAGGCGGCGTCACCGAAGTGACCGAAGAAAACGAAGGCAAGCAGTTCTTGGCGTGGGCAGCCCCGATTATCGAGTTTGCCGGCGAATGGGGCGGTAAGCTCAACGACGGCGGTGAGCTCATCTGCGATCTTGCATCTCCGGCTCCGGGCCCGCATTACTACACGAATCTTCTGATCGGTAACCGTATCGGATTTGACCATCCGCTTCAGAGTACACCGAAGAGTGCGATCGACCGTATCGGCGGCGGATGCTTCCGTTCCCACGCAGACACACAGGTTCTGGCGACACGCTGGGACTATCTGCCGGAGCAGAACGGCTTCCCGGCGAACCGTCAGTTCTATCTCGTAGAAAAAGGCAAGGTCATCTTCTATTCCGGTTCCGCGAAGCAGGATTCCGTAGAGAAGGCGATCTGCAAGCATTCCCAGAATAAGACCGTCATCGAGTATACTCTGAAGGACGGTCTGTTCGTACGTCGTACGATCTTCATCCTGCCGCAGGAAGAAGGACTCCCGGTTGCGACCGAGGCCCAGCTCATCGAGATCGAGAACAAGGGCGGCGCGGCAAGAAATCTCCGTATCGTCTATACCGGTATGTTCGGAACACAGGAAGTACACGCGCTTCGTGAAGATGTTATCTTCAGCACCGTCGTTGCCCAGTCCGAAGTCTTCTATGGCGATAACGATGAGATCCGTGCGATCTCCTTTAACCCGAATCCGAAGTGGACGAAGGGCAATATCCGTTACAATACCCTGATTGTTCACGAAGGCGATAAGGCGGTCTTCCCGGATCAGTTCTGTGCCCGTTATGCGGACTTCGTCGGGGCAGGCACACTGGAGAACCCGCAGTTCGCATCCGTTCTCAGTAACGCACACTCCCGTAAGGGACCGGGCTTCTTTGCCCTCTCCGCTCCGTTCACGGTCGCTGCAGGTAGCAAGGTGCAGGTCGATAACTTCACCTGCCTGTCTTCGGACTGCGTCAACGAGAACTACAAAGAAGACATCACCATGAAGGAAGAACTCGATGCTCTGATCGCAAGATTCACGGATGCATCCGCACTTCCTTCCTGCCTCGAGAAGGTCGTTTCCTTCGCGAAACGTTATTCCTCCTATATGCAGATCAAGCATGCAGATAAGGACTTCGAGGCCTATGTAAACAATAACCTGCCGTTCCAGGTATTCTATCAGACATTCGTCTCCCGTTCCCTCGACTGGACACAGAAGGGCTACAGAGAGATCGGATTCCGTGAGATCCAGGATATCTTCGCGTCGATGTACTACTTCGCCGGTATGGGAGAGATCGAGTTCGTCAAGAAGCTCCTCCGTGAGTGGATCTCGAACATCTATAAGGACGGCTACGCCAACCACAACTTCTACTGGAAGGGTAAGGAACCCGGCTGGTGGTCTGACGATGCTCTCTGGCTCCTGCAGGCGCTCGACCGCTTCATCAGCCTGACCGGCGACTATGACTTCCTGAAGGAAGAGCTTCCGATCGCAGGAGGAGAAGGCGAGAAGCGCTCGATCCTTCAGACCATCAAGGCAGTATTTACATACTCCTATAAGATCTCTGTCGGCGGACACGGTCTCCCGCTCATCGACCGTGCAGACTGGAATGACTGTCTGCGTGTTGATCCGGACTGCGTAAACGGCCCGACAAAGATCGAAGCGTACCAGGAGCAGCTGGCTGCATCCGGTAAGGAATACGGCGAAGTTCCGTATGAGTCGGAGTACAGTGAGTCCGTCATGAACGGATGCCTCCTAAAGGTTGCGGTAGACGCGGCGATCGGTATGTTCCGTCACTGCGGTGACGAAGACTACGCCGGATATCTCGAAGGCGTTTCTTCCGACCTGAAGACCCGCATCAACGACTTCGCCTGGAAGGGTGACTACTTCGCACGTGTGCTCTTCAACCGCAAGGATAAGCCGAATCTTTCCTATCTCGGTGCCGGCGGTGACGGCCTCGTCGTAGAAGAAGGCAAGGATGGTACCTACTTCCTCAATTCCTTCAGCTGGGCAGTCCTCGCAGACTGCGCATCCGAGGAGCAGATCAGTACGATGCTCGACAGCCTCGATAAGAATCTGAGAACCCCGTACGGCTTCCGTCTCTGCACAGGTGTGGATTACCCACAGATCGCGCCGAAGATCGACGTTGCCCTCTACTATGCCGGCGACCGTGAGAACGGCGGTATCTTCAAGCACGCGAACATGATGGCCGCTGCAGCGATGTTTAAGGCCGCCAAGGCAGTAAACGACGTAGCTCTTGCCGAGAGACTCAGTAAGACCGCGTTCTGGATCATCGACTGCATCCTGCCGTACCGCACACTGAAGTCTCCGTTCACCGTCTGCGGTAACCCGAGACTCTGCACCCAGTACAATAACTCCGATACGGGCGAGAACATCGGACCGACGCTGTCCGGTACTTCCACGTGGCTGCTGCTGTGCCTCTTCACGAGCTTCGGCGTAGACTTCACGAGCGATGCCCTGATCGTCGAGCCGATCCTCCGTGCCGAAGATACGGCTGAGGATATCCTCGTTTCTTCGGGAAAAGCACTGTACCACATCACGGTCAGTAAGCCGGAGGGCTTCAAGAGAACGAAGGATGGCGTATCCATCACGGTAGACGGTGCTCCGATCGAGGGAGCCCGTGTCCCGATCTTCACGGACGGTGCGACACACGAGGTAGCCGTTACGTTTTAATCGGAGTCCCCTTACCTGAAAAAAAGTAACCCCGGAGCGAATTCACGGACACGAAGTGTCGAGGATCCGAGCCGGGGTTCTTTGTACTGATTGCCAGACCACTTCTGGGATTTACGATTAAGTGCTGCTCGTAACCTCAGAAAAGTGTAAGAGCGTAGTGATAAAAGAGGAGATAAACTATACCTCTTCCTCAGGAGTCTTTTCTGAATTGGTGAGTTCCTGGTATTTATTTAGCAGGTAGTCTACGACTCTCTTGGAACCTTCTTCCGGATACAGCCAGACTTCCTTACAGATGTTTCTTCGGTTCTCGGCATACTGTGTATCTTCGATGACGGAGTCGATCAGACTCTTGATGTTCGAGACATTGTCTTCTGTGAGAATGGCACCCATCTGCGGGATATATTCCAGTTTCCAGGTCGGTGTATCGAGCCACCACACATCGTACTTGGATTTATCGAAGTCCTGAAGAGCACAGATGACTGGCTTATCGAAGAGAAATGCGAATTCGTAGATGACGCCGGAGAAGTCGGAGATCATGAGATCAGACCTCGCGAGGACAGGATAGTTGTCGGTGTCTCGGTTCCACTCAAGACGATCGCTGTTCGGGAATTTCTCCATCAGTTTCTCGATCATTTCTTTCTCGGACTGGAAGGTCTGCGGATGCGGACGGATGATGATATGGTATCCTGTGTCGAGTAGCGCGCGGATCGCTTCTTCGCCGAAACGGTTCAGAATCGAGTTTGATCCCCAAGATGGCGCCAGAAGAATGGTCCGCTCATGTGGAGCGATCGGATCCATACTGCGCACTTTCTTCAGTTTCTCGTCCATAAAAGGAATGCCGACATACGTCAGTTCTTTGGCCGGAAGATCACGGAGCTTCTCGAGAGCGCGGATGTCCTCTTCCTGATGCTTGCAGTTGAGAAGAATAGCATCGTAGTAGTCCATGCCGAATACTTCATACATCGGAAGACCTGCTTCTGGTGCATGCATGGTATGCACATAGTATTTCACGTACTTCGATCGCTTCCACTGATATACGTCGAGCCCCGGTGTTGTAGACAAAAGAATCGTGGCATTAAGGAAATTCAGCTTGGCAAAAGCGCGGTTGCCTTCCCCGATAAACTGCGCCTTGCAGTGCGGATACGGGTTTTCCAGAGCCGGATCATCTGAAGATGCGGTCATGTACACGACGTCAAAATCACGCTCATTCAGATCACGGACGATCGGTTCAAAAACCGGCCAATATCGCTTGTCATCCGAGAAAATCACAAGAGGGATCTCGCTCGCGTCCATAGCGGTCTTCTTACCACGGGAGATGAGGAAGCGAAGCTTCACAATGAGACCTTTCAAAAAGTAGAGTAGAACTCCGAATACTCCGATGACAATAGCAAAAAGCATGCTCCCCGTGCCGGGGTCGATGTACAATCTCATTCTTTTCTCCTCAAACTTCAGTCATGCGGGTCAACCATCCGTTGTTGCCGCATTCGGATCGGCATTCGGATCCGGAGTGGGCTCCGGGGTAGGCGTCGGCGAGACGTGGAAGGTGCAATCCCGATTCGGAGTCAGGTAACTGTCTTCGATGAAGTAGTCGCTCGTAGCTGCATCGGCCTCACGGCAGTACTGTGTGGCTTTAAATCCGGAGGAGGTACAGACTTCCATCCTGATAACATTGTCGGGCTTTTCGAATTCCGCACCGGGACAATCCGTGTGGATTCGCTGCATGACATAGTTCCAGATATACTGGGCATTGTTACGGTCGCCCTTCGGGATCTCCGTCGTGCGCAGACGGTTATCGTAGCCATACCAGACTGCCGCTGCATAGTAAGGCGTATATCCGCAGAACCATTTATCGACATTATCGTCGGTGGTACCGGTCTTACCGGCGACCGCGATATTCTCGCCATTTGAGTTCGCGATATGCTCGACCTTGCCTCGTGCCGTACCACTGTCGATAACATCCTCGAGAATGTCGGACATCAGGAAAGATGTGTCTTCGCGGTACACGCGGTGCGAATCAGCGACATGCTCCAGAACGACATTTCCGTCGCTGTCGAGTACCTTGGTATAGGCGTAGGGCTGAGTATAGATCCCGCCTGTCGCAAATGTATTGTACGCTGCGGCCATCTCCAGCGGGGACATACCGACATTAAAGCCACCGATCGCGGTGGAAGGATACTGCTCGGTCAGACGATCGATGCCGACCTCGTTTAGGAACCACAGAGCCATCTCCGCGCCGACGTCATTCCATACCATGACGGCGATCGTGTTACGGGAAGAGGCGATCGCACGCCGGATGGTCATGGCACCGTCGTACCCGTTATCCGAGTTCTTCGGCCATACCTTGTCCGGGTTCGAGGGATCGAGGTGGGATTCCTTATCCTCATAGATCATGGACGGTGTGATGAGACGGAGCTCCATCGCGGGCCCGTAGTCGATCAGGGGCTTGATGGACGAACCCGGCTGGCGGTGTGCATCGACGGCGCGGTTGGTACCGAGATTCACTGTCTTTTCGCCATAACCGCCTTGCATACCGGCGATTGCGCCGGTCTTGACGTTGATAACGACCATGCCTCCCTGCGGTTTCTCCGGATAGTCTTCGAGTGCCTCCGGATCCGACTGGAAAAGCGACTGGGTCTTGAAGGCTTCGTCCATGACGGCCTGTACATTCGGCTCCATGGTGGTATAAATGTGATAGCCGCGGTTATAGACTGTCGTCGCTGCGAGAGAACGGCTGATGTTTCTCTCGTGCTGGATATCAGAGATGACCTCGGACACCGCATATTCTACGAAATACGAGTTGATCGCCGTGGCCGAAGAAGTGGTCTTCGTCTTAAAGACCAGCTCTGTATTCAGTGCATTGTCATATTCTTCCTGAGTGATATCGCCCAGTTCGTACATCTTGCTGAGCACGATACGCATACGGCGCATGGCGTTTCTTCTTCCGGATTCACGAAGGGGATTGTAGTAGGACGGGCTCTTCGGAAGTCCGGCGAGGAAAGCACACTCCGCAAGTGACAGTTCCTTGGCATTCTTACCGAAGTAGTTCTGGGCACCGGCCTCGATGCCGACGTAGTTGTTGCCCATAGGCGCGAGGTTGATGTAAAGCTGCATGATCTCATCTTTACTGAGCTGCTGTTCGAGCGTCATGGCGGAGAACCACTCCTGAACCTTACGCTGGGTAGAGCGCTGGTCTTGGCCGGTGATGAGCTTGACGGTCTGCTGGGTGATCGTCGAACCACCGTGAGACGCCGTTCCGCCATTGAAAAGCGCGGAAAGGATCGCGCTTCCGATACGCTGTACGTCGATGCCGGAGTGCTCGAGGAAACGCTCGTCCTCGATGGCCATGATGGCCTCATCTATATAGGTGTCTTTTACTTCTGTATAGGCGACATAGATACGGTCTACGTTCTCACTGCCGGTGAGTTTGGCGATAACTGTACCGTTACTGTCATAGACGAAAGATGTCTCGACAGAGTCGGTCATGGAGATATCCGCAATCGATAGGGGCGTGGTCGTAGAAATATAGCCGATCAGCATACCACCGCCGAATCCCCCGACCAGAAATCCGAGGCACAGGAGGATGACCAGAGCGGTCTTGACGATATCCATGGCAGCACCAAGGACTTCGAGATACCAGTGACGGTTGTGAGCTGCACGGGTCGGCTTACCACGCAGACGGGAACGAAGTTCATCAGCCAGCGCGGAGTTCTCCGGAGGGCAGGGCACGGTAGAGCGCTTCTGCCCGGCAGCAGCGGCGGCTCTTGCCCGGTCGCGGTCATAGATCTGGTCACGGGAGTAACCGGAACCGGGAACGGTATTGCGTGCCGGCGTACGCGGTGTGGTCGCATCTTGTTTTCTATTGTTCGAGCCGGACGGACGAGGAGAGCCCTTGCCGTTCGGAGTATGGTCAGACATAACGTACCTTCTTAACGCAGGTCATGTGTAGGGGATTTCAATAAAAATCCACACTAATAATACCAGTATTCCTTATAATTGGAAAGAGAAGACCAAGTGCGCTATAATAGGAATATACATTTTCAGGGGAGTTCGGGAATGGGTATCTTCGATAGCAATAAGGTCTTTAAAGCCCGATGTGTGGGCATTTCCAACGAAGGTTACGGTGTCGCTAGAATTGAAGAAACAGGTGCTTCCGAAGACGGGATGAAGGTCTTTGTCGAGGATATGCTTCCCGGAGAGAAAGGTCAGGTCCGCCTTACACGCACGGAAAAGAATGTAACATATGCTGTGAGACTGAAGACCGCCACCACTTCCGAACACCGTGTCGATCCGCTCTGCCACGAGTTTGCCCGCTGTGGCGGCTGCCAGCTCCAGCATGCAGACTACGCATGCCAGCTCCGCATGAAGGAAAATCTGGTCCGTTCCTGTCTTATCCGACTTGGACATTTTCCGGAAAACGAGATACGCGATTGCATGGAGCCGATCCTCGGTGCATCAGACATGTACTATTACCGCAATCAGATGCAGTATCCGGTCGAGTACAATAGAGAGAAGCGTTGCGTGAATATCGGTCTCTACGAGAGAAATACGCACAATATTGTCGAGCACGAGAAGTGTTATCTGGCCGATCCCGCAGCGGAGATCATCCGCGGTGTGGCGCAGATCTTCTTCTCGGATCTCTCACGTATCGATGCAGCCCGGGCCCTGCGGCAGATCGTCGTACGCTCAGGAACGATGTCCAAGGAACTGATGGTCATCTTTGTTATAAGAAAACAGGTACCGGTCGACGGTGCCGGTTTTGCCGAAGCATGTGACGATGCTCTGAAGAAAGCCGGAAACGGTATGCGCATGGTCAGCATCTGGACCGAAGAACGTCCGTCCGGCATGAAGTGGAAGAACAGCAAAGGCCTGTGGACGAACATCTGGGGCGAGACGACGATCCGGGAATTCCTAAGTAACCGCGTATTCCGCATCTCTCCCGACTCTTTCTTCCAGGTCAATACGAAGCAGGCTGTCGTGCTCTATAACAAGATCAAGGAATACCTGCGGCTCGACGGTGCCCTTCCGAGAATGCTTCTGGACCTTTACTGCGGCACAGGCACGATCGGCATATACTGCTCGGATGCCTGCCACCACATGTACGGTATCGAATCGGTCGAGTCGGCCGTTATCGACGCGAGAAATAACGCCAGGACGAACTTTATCGAGGATACGGAGTTCTTCTGCAGTAAGGCCGAGGACTTCGATTTCGGTGCCATGATGCCGGATGCGGTAATCATCGACCCGCCAAGGAAGGGCTGCGATGAGAAACTCCTTGGCAAGCTCCTCCAGCTTGCACCTTCGCGCATCATCTATGTGTCCTGTAATCCGGCTACTCTGGCGCGAGATCTCGAACGCTTCTTCCATCTGCAGGAACAGGGCAACGTAAAGTATGGCATCAAGAAGATATGTCCGGTCGACATGTTCCCTCAGACCACCCATGTAGAGTGTATCGTGTGTATACAACGGACAAAAGCCAAGAAGGTGAAGTTTCCTGCGGTTTAGCACACAGTATGAATATATGGGTATACCCCCATGAAACACAAACATGATCGATGGGATCGATCTGGATAAAAGTCAAAAGGGTCCCATTAGATCTTCCAGTTCCTGCACTTTGGTTTCCAATTCATCTATTGTGGTGTCATCAAGGTCCTCTTGGTATTCTTGAAAATGCTCTAATAGCTCACGATAGTATTTTAGTGATTCTTCTATTTCTTCGCATCTTTCTTTTAGACGAGCGAGCTCTAAGACAGCCCTTCCGATCCCGAATCTCACTGTCCATTCTTCACCGGAAGTCAGGATATCGTAGATTCTCTGCCTGTAATCGATAAGATCAGACCCGATATCCGGTTCCCTTTCCAGAATATCTGCTATCTGAAGAAGAACGCCGACGGTCTTTTCGTCATCTCTGCCATGATTCTGATTCTTGTATATCAGATATAATGTATCTGCCACATCAGTAGCTTCTGTGGACATATATTGAAACCCAAGCGTGGATATCAGTTTCTCAAGGTATTTACACTCCTCTTCACTGTAATCAGCAGCATGAGAATCACGTTCAAGCAGAAACTCTGAATACTGAGACTGGGCATCGGACTGAGCGCGCAGATTATCACTTTCAAATTCTTTCGCCGCTTCTTTTTCCGCTTCCCAAAATGCAGAATCTTCGTACATTTTCTGCTTTTCATGCCATGCCTTTATGCCGCTAACGATCTCAAGAGTCTGGCTGGTCATCTTGCTTTCGTCATGACTACCCAGGATTTCTTCCAAAAATTGAATCAGAACTCCATCCGGGGTATCAACGGAAGCCCACAGATCATATACATATTCAGCGGACCTGATCCATTCCTTGCTGTGATACGTCTTGATGAGCCTTATACATTCGTTAAGAATCGTTTCAATCGGATGATTGGAAATAAACGAGGCAAAAGCCAGTTGATCCAGTGCTTCGAGAACCTCCCAGGAATCTTCTCCCTTTGTTGTTTTGAGGAGAGCGATAGCGTCCTTTAAGTATTCACATGCCAAGGTATTTGTTTCAATTTCAAAATCAGCTCGCTTGATCAGATTGTTGCCACATGACATCTTGGCCTCGGCGATGATCTCGCGTGCACCCTCGTGGGTCTCGGCCCAGATATCCCAGCATCTGCAGACATTTTCCCTGAAAACGAAGGCTTTCTGCCAGAATTGATGATCCTCCAGCTGTTCTGCATATTCTACCTGAGCATCAAGAATGGCCTTCAATCTTTTTTCTTTTTCAAAGGGTTTCGCGCTTTGAAGGACAGAGCGTCTCACGGCCTCATGGATACGATATGTCAGACCCTCGTGTGTGAAAGCAGAAGTCGGTGTTAAGGTATCAAAAGTACTCTGGTTAAAAAGCAGACCATATCTGTCCTTGTCTTTTATCCTTGCAAAGAGCAAGAAAGCCATGTTTTCTGTCCACTCATCCGGTAGACAACAAAGGAAGGACATGGCGTTTTTCTGTTCTGCCGTGTAGTTATTGTAGAATCGGTCCAGCAGCATTTGGATATCTTTTCCGAAGATTTCTTTGGAGATCTCTTCCTTGTTCTCTGCATTGTCATAAGACTCCAGGCAGATTTGCAAATAAAGAGGTATTCCTTTCGTCAGTTCCCAGATGTATTCGGCAAGTTCCGGCTTGATGGAGGGCATACTTGTTACCTGAGAATAATGATCAAAAAACTCCTGAACATACTCCGGTTTTTTGAAAGCCTCTAAAGAAATATCGATAGGGCGATTCTCATTTCCGACGTAAGCATCCCAATTGATTTCATCTCTGCCGACAATTACCCAGAGTATGTTAGGCAGGGCGCACATGAATTCGGACAGCCATCTGGTATCCTTCTCGGAAGCTTCTAGCCCCGACGGGCGGATAAAACGCTCGAAATCATCGAGAAAAATAACAAATGGAGAGGAAAGTGAAGGGAAGAATCCGGCGTCCTTAATATCCTGAAAGAAGAGACGGTGAAGCATTTCTTTTAGCTTCTCCGGATTTCGATTTTTTAGGGGCTCTATCACTGAAAGTTGTTTTTTGTCGCGGTGGAGGTCTTTTACCTTTTCTGCTATGAAAGAGAAAGTATTGTCACCGCCGGGAAGCAAATCCGAGAAAACGGCGATACCGGCGTCAATCAGGACATCCTTTCCGGTCTTCCTGGCTTTGGCCGAAGACAAGGCCAGCATCATTGAGTCGGAACCGCCCAGAATCTGCTCACAGGCGAAAAAGAACCGTGGGAGTTTCACCCGGGGGTTTTCGTCGAGAATGTGAATGGCTATTTCCGAAAGAAAACGGATTTTCTGATTTTCAGGTTCGTATGGATTCATCTTATAGCGCAGGACATGATCGTTTCTGCTTTTCAGATCCGAGGACAGCTTCTCGACGAGCGTCGTTTTTCCGATTCCGGCGATACCGTGAATGTAAATGATCTTGAATTTTTCTTTGGGGAGCTTTCTGTATTCTTCCATGAAAGTTCCGGACTGTCCGCAAATTTCCTCGCGATCAGTAAATACGTCCATATCATCATAATTCGGGATAGTGAGATCGATAGGTGTGCCCATATTGTTACCCTCCTGTGCTTCTATGTACAGTATAATAGATTGTAGATAGGATGGAGTACCGATTATTTGAAGAGGAATAACTTACAGCCCTTATATTCGAGGATATAGTGAGATGTGTGAAGAACTGCATGATGAAATCAGACTCTCCGATCAGGAAGCGAGAAGTCTGATCCGTCTGGTGAGATCCGGTGATGAGTCGGCCAAACAGGCTCTCATGGAGGCGTATTCTTATATTATCGGGTACCATGCGAGCAAGCTGCTGGCCCCGATTTCCTTTCGTGACCCCAATCGCAGGAACGATTGGGAAGAGGAGCTCCAGCAACGCGGCTGGACAGCTTTTTTCGCAGGAATAGTGCGGTTTGAGATGGATGCGTCCAACCGGTTCAGCACCTATATCTGGACGTGTGTCTCTGTGGAGATGCGCGATGAACTGCGTTTACTTATCAACACCAATGGAATGACTGATCTTCCTCCGAGAAGCAGGGCGGGGATTTACGAGACGATCGATTGCGATGACATAGCGGATATGGTGTCGGAAGACTCCTTGACGGAAGAGCTTGCAAATGAGAAGAACACTCCGGATTCTCCGCCAGGAACGGAAATAAAGTATCTCGAAGGAGAGGGTTCAGTCAGACTCGCATTACAGATACTGGAAGTTCTGATGCAGTATTCAAGCGAGTGTACACCCATCACAAAAAAGCAGCTCATAGATCTTCTTACTGAATACCGGACAAGAAAATATGGAAAGAGTACTTCGCCGGGAGCACGAAATACGATCACCAAAACGATCGAAGAGATTCTGGCCGAAGCGGATCCGGCAGAGTATACGGAAGAATCAGGAGCGCACTACCGGATCCTGTATTCCGGCTATAAAGAGAACCGGTTGAAGGGGAAGTGGGAAGGCACGGCCAAGGGAAAAGAGGCAACGATCAGTAATTTTTCGTTTGTACATCTCTTCTCCGAGGAACAGCTTGATAAACTGATTCAAATCGTGCGTTTCTCCGACTTTCTATCTGAGGAAGAGAAACGAGACCTCATAGGTAAACTTCTTCGTACGGCAAGCATCCATTATCGTTCGCCTTTCTCGGACGGGGAAATGAGATTCGATCCCAATGCGATCCACAGCCGTCTGTCGGGAATAGATGCAAATAGAAACCGGGATATTTTCCATAATCTGAATACGATCAAGGAAGCGATCAATAAGTTTGGTCGTATCCGGTTCCACTATAACCGCTACACGTCGGAACACAAAATTGTCCATGATGGAGACTTCTGGGAGCTGTCTCCCTATCACATTGTTGTGTACCATGAGAAGTACTTCTGTATCGGAAGAGGAACCGGAAGCGACAGTATCTACCACCTCAGGATCGACCTGATGACGGATGTGGAGATCGTGAAAGATCGGACGGGAAGAATGAAGACCTTCGAGAACAGTACTTTTGCCGGGGCGCCGTTATCGATCACGAATTGGGACCCTGAGAAGTATATGGCTGAGCATATCTACATGGGATATGATGACCCGCGGCCGATCCTTATCAAGATCAAAATTCCCGAGGGATATACGATCCTTCAGGACTGGTTCGGGGATCACTACGAGAAAATGGATGTCAGATGTGAAGAGGACAGAAACATCGTAAGAGTCTGCACGTCCCCGTCCATGATCGTGCCATGGGCGATGCAGTATGGCGATTTTGTCGAGGTAATAGACAAGAAGATCCGGGATCAGATCCGCAGGAGACTGGAAGAGATGAAAGAGCGGTATAAAGATATAGGAGAGTGATTCATCCAAGTTTTTTCTAAAAATGTGTTTCATGTTCAGAAAACTGAACATGGTTTCCTCCATAAGTATAGGTGAAAGGATCTTCCACGGAAGTTTCTGAAAAAAACGGATCTGAAAAGATCGGCCTGAATACTAAAGGAGGAAAGAAAAATGCGAAAAGAAGATGGGAAAGAGTTCATCTTAGTCTCTTTCCATGAGATGATGATGGAGTTCCTTAGGTACTGGGGAATGCAAAGAAATGTGACGATCACGGAAGACGAAGCACACCAGATCAGGATGACATATGAGGGTCCACTCTACATGCTTCTGAATTATGGATATTATGAGCCGGATCTTCGCGCGATCCCGGAGGAGACGTGGCGGTTCATCTTTGACAATACGGATCTCATCGCAGACTACATCTATGAAAAGTATGAGATCCTGAAGCCCGGAGATATCCTCGAACAGGAGTGGGAGGATATGTTTGAAAATCCCGCACTCTCATACTGGGACCCGCTGGTATTTGATACATGGGAAGAATATCTCGATCTGATAGGCGGAGATGGAGAGGTATGCGGTTCGGCCATCGAGAGATTCGATACGTATGAGGAGTATTGGGAAATGCGTGAGAAGGGCTTTGAGAGGTATGTCTATGAGAATGTTTTCAGGGCTCGAAGAAGATGGAAAGAGATGGAAAAAGAGGCCGAAGAATACTTCCGCCATGAGTGCCCGGATGCTACGACCCAGCCTTATGAAGAAAACTTTCTGGCACTTCGGTTCTATGTAAGGGAGATGTTCGACGACATCTTCAAGTTCTTCGGATTGTGGTATGAATATGAGAACGATTGCTCAATGGTAATTCATAGGATGGAGGATGAAAAATGAAAGATTTTTTGAAGGAATACCTGAAAAATGAGTATACGGGGAATCTGATCAAGGACTTCTGCTGGTATTGGATCAAGTATGCCGAGAATGAACCCTGTGGAAGTTGGAAACAGAAAGAAACTTACCGTAAGCAGAATGATCTGGACTGCATATGCTTCGACGGTGATCTCAAAGCGGATACGCTTATAAGTGCATGGACAGCGATGAAATGGGTCGCCGACTATCTGAACAAGGATAAAGGGATCACTTTCTACAAGAAAACAAAGTATCCCAAGGATCCCTACTGGTGCGTCCGCCTTCTCATGGAGAAGACCGAGAAGTATCTGCCATCTGACCATGAGCTGGTACAGCTTCTTCTTCGCTTCCTCAATCTGGCTAAACGTCCGTGTAACTTCATTCTTCTTCCGGATAGAAACATGAATGGAGAAAGATACAATTGTAATATCCATGGGCAGATAATGAAGCTCTTCGATGAAGTTCCGGCGACATTGTATTACGTATTCGATAAAGAGGCGCTCGGTCGCTATTTTCTTACGGATGACGGAGGAGATGTGGATGTAGAGAAGGTCAGGAATTGGATCCGGAAAGAGAATCTGGATGTAGGGTTCAGGGATAAGGAGATCGAACCTTCCCGGATCATCCCGATCATGGAAGGAGTTCACCCTAAGGATCCGCTGGATGCCAAAACAGAAGAAGAGATCAAGGCCGCTCTTTCCTACATGATTTCCCTTCTGGAAGCGCGTCGGGAGGTCCTGCTTGCAGAGGAGTAAAAACAACACGGGATATACTAAGACGGAGCCGGTCATTATTATATCGATGTTTCAGTATATCCACATGGCAATTTGCTGCTTTTAGGGTATGATGAAAAAGGAGAATCGTTATTATCGGATCGTAAACGGCAAGAAGATCCCCCAGCAATAAGTTTGAGAAGTACTGACTTCCGGAGGCCATATGTTCGAAAAAATCCTGAATCAAATAGACAGTGTAATGTACTATCCGATCCTGATCATCGTGATGGCGATCGCAGGAATCTATTTTACCGTCCGGACCAAAGGCGTGCAGGTACGTCTTTTTCCGGAATCGATCCGGCTTCTGAAAGAGCCGCCGGAGGATAAGAAAAATGTCTCCTCGCTTCAGGCCATGCTGGTCTCCACTGCGTCCCGTGTGGGCACGGGAAACATCATAGGTGTCTCGACGGCTATCTGCCTGGGTGGTCCGGGTGCCTGTTTCTGGATGTGGCTGATGTGTATCATCGGTGCGGCATCTGCCTTTATCGAGAGTACCCTTGCACAGATCTACAAGAAGAAAAATCCGGATGGTGAGTGTTTCGGAGGTCCGGCATATTATATTGAAAAAGCACTGCATGCGCCTGTGATTGCAGGTGTTTTCTGTGTGTTTCTGATAGCGACGTACGCCGTGGGATTTAATCTCCTGTGCTCATATAATCTGCAGTCCAGTTTCGAGACTTACACTTTCTATGACGCGAAGACAACGCCCCTGATCATTGGCGCCGTGCTCGCTGTGCTGACAGGGTATTGCCTGCTGGGTGGTGGCAAGCGTATCGTGAAACTGACGAGCCTGATCGTTCCATTCATGGGTGTGGCATATGTTGCGATCTCTCTTCTTGTGATCGGTTGCCATATCACGAGTGTGCCGAAAATGTTTGTGTTGATCTTTGAGGATGCCTTTGATTTCAGGGCGATTTTCTCAGGTGTCGCCGGTTCCTGCATGATCTATGGAATCAAGAGAGGACTATATTCCAATGAAGCAGGTGTGGGATCTGCGCCGAATGCTTCTGCCTCGGCGAAAGTCTCACACCCGGCCAAGCAGGGGCTGGTGCAGACGCTATCGGTCTATATCGATACGCTTCTGCTCTGCACTGCTACCGCACTCATGTGTCTGGCGAGCGGAGTCGAGCGGAATAAGGAAGTATCCGGTGCGCTCTATGTTCAAAATGCTCTGTCGACAGTAATCAAGGGCGCCGGTCCGACATTTATCACGATTTCTCTGGTGCTTTTCGCATTTACTACACTTCTGGGGAATCTGTATTATGTGGACAATGCATTGATTTTTCTGAATAAGAAGCGTCACCCGTCCAAGACTTTCATGCGTGTTTTCCATATCCTTTGTGCGTTGGTAGTTCTGCTTGGTGCCATCGTTCCGATGGACGCGGCCTGGGCAATGGCGGATATCACGATGGGCGGCATGACGTTGATCAACCTGCCTTGCTGTATGCTTCTGGGAAAAGTCGCGATCGATGCGCTGAAAGACTATGAGAAACAGAAAAAGGAGGGGAAGAATCCGGTATTCCGTGGAAGAGATATCGGAATTTCCGAGGATGAACTGGATTTCTGGAAATGAGGTGTTACTATCGCTACCTACGTACTATCAGATATTCATGGTGAATATGAACTCTTCGAGAAGATGCTCGAGAAGATAAATCTTCAGAGCACAGATACACTCTATGTTCTCGGAGATGTGCTCGATCGCGGTCCACATCCGATCGAGACGATCCTCAAACTGATGGAGATGCCCAATGCCATCTGTATCATCGGGAATCACGAATATATGGCGATCCAGTGTCTCGGCTTCCTCTCGCAGGAGATCACGGAGGAGACGATCCAAAGACTGGATGCCAGAGAAATCGCGAATCTTCATAACTGGCTGTCCAATGGAGCGGCATCCACGATCAGGGAATTTCACGCACTGGGTGAAGAAATGAGGCAGGAAGTCATAGAGTTCATCAAGGAATTCTCGGCTTTTGAGGAAGTGACAGTGAACGGGACCGACTATCTTCTGGTGCATGCGGGCCTCGGCAACTATGCTCCCGGGAAACCACTCGAGGAATACACGCTCCACGATATTATCTGGAGCCGTGCAGACTATGATACGAAGTATTTCGAGGATAGATACGTCATCACCGGGCACACGCCGACTCAGGTGATCAAGAAGAATCCGCGACCGGGTTATATATACCGGATCAATAACCATATCGCCATCGACTGTGGATGCACTTTCAAGGGAGGCCGGCTGGGCGCAATCTGCCTGGACACGGGAGAGGAGTTCTACGTGGAAGGGTTATCCTGAATCATCAGTTGAAGCGGAAGAAACTGCAAATTCTGATCGGATAGCATTTTCAAAAAGCTGAAACAACTGTCCGTATATTTGGACAGATGCTTTGAGATAATGACCTCAACAACGGCCGTTGATTGAAAAATTAACACTGAACTTTGAAAACAGAATAAAGCAGAAAAAGTCGAGTTTACTCTTGCAATAAGAAAAGGAGTACCAGCCCAGCCGAGGCTGGGCTGGTACTCGTCGCCGAAGCAATATATATTTGTAGTGACGTTGCCATCTGCTGAAAGGAGCGGATGAATATGTATTACTACAGAAATGGTCAGTTGGATCTGTCCGACAGGATAGCCATAGAGACCGGAATATGCAGAGGTGAGTCATTTAAAAAGATTGCAAGAAGAATTCACAGACACCCAACGACAGTGTCTCATGAGGTGAAAACCAATAGGACTCTGATCAGAGGGCACTACTATCTTGGTAAAGATTGCAGTCATGTGAGGAATTGTGCGAAGAGGAATCTGTGCAACAGCGAGTGTAAACGTCGGTGCTGTTCTTGTAAGGAACACGATTGCAGAGAAATCTGCGACAGGTATGTTTCTACACACTGCAGGAAATTCGAGAAAGTTCCGTATGTTTGTAATACTTGTCCGAACAAGAAATTGTGTCACAAGACGAGGTACGTATATAGTGCCAAGTTTGCCGAAGCAATGGTGGTAAGACGCCGATCCGAAAGCAGACGTGGAATCCGGCTGACAGAGGCAGAATTTCAGGAACTGGATGAACTGATTACCAGATGCGTGAAGAAGGGTCAGCCACTGACTCATATTTATGCAGAACATGGTGAAGAGATGCCGGTATGTCTACGTAGTATCTACAACTATGTAGATTCAGGAGAGATGACCATAAGGAATATCGATCTTCGTCGCAAGACCGGGTATCGCAGGCGAAACGGCAAGAAACAGAAGAAACCGTTTAACCAGCAGTACAGATTAGGAAAGACATACGAAGATTATCTGAAGAATGGGAAGGGTAACGCTAAGTACGAACTTGAAACTGTCGAAATGGATACGGTCAAGGGTGTGCGAGAGTGTGGGAAACGTCTTCTCACGATGATCTTTCGGAAGAATTCCGTGATGCTCCTGTTTCTGATGCCGGATGGAACCGCAGAGTCAGTAAAGCAGGTGTTTGATTACCTGGAATACGGACTGGGTATAGAAAGGTTCCACAGACTGTTTCCTGTAATCCTTACGGACAACGGGTCGGAATTCAAGAGAACCGCGGAATTAGAGTACGACGAGGATCTCCTGCCCAGGACAAGCCTGTACTACTGTGATCCGATGGCCTCTTGGCAGAAGCCGCACATAGAGAAAAACCACGAGTTTATCCGATACGTTATACCAAGAGGTAGAAGTCTGAATCCGTATACTGATGAGGATATTACGCTGCTGATGAACCACATTAACAGTACGAAACGACCGGGATTGGGGAACAAATCGCCCTATGAACTGGTAGCGGATGACGACGAAGATATGCAGAAACTGCTAAGGCTGCTAAAAATGGACCCCATCCCTGCAGATGAAGTCCATCTCAAGCCCAGCTTGTTCAAGCTGAAATAGTAAACTTGATTCTATTGCAGATGGTAACCGACACAACCGTATAACTACGAAAAAAGCGGTCGCGATTACTTTTGCACAACGGTTTGCGAGACGCTTGTTTGCTATGCCAGAAAATAACCAAAGCAACTGAATTTACTTGGATTATAGCATGTTT
>JAFZVE010000008.1 GCA_017617995.1 Clostridiales bacterium | reverse complement strand
TGGGAGAGGACGTCGCGTTCGTGTTTCAGGAACAACAGTTAGGAACCGGGCATGCCGTAATGCAGGCCGCCCCTTTTCTCGAAGGAAGAAATGGATGCACGATCGTTCTTCCGGGCGACGCTCCGCTGATCACATCAGATACGATTTCAAAAGCACTGGCGATGTTCGAAGAGGGTGACTATGGTGCCGTGATCATCACAGGTATTGCCCCGGATCCGACGGGATATGAACGCGTGATCCGTAACGAAGAAGGCAATGTCACAAAGATCGTGGAGCACCGCGATTGTAACGATGAGGAGAGAAAGGTCTGCGAGATCAATTCTTCCATTTACTGCTTCAAGACGCCGCTTCTTCTTTCCGCACTGGGACGCATTGATTCCAAGAATGCGCAGAAAGAATACTACCTCACGGATACCATTGAGATCATCATCAACGACGGCCACAAGGTAGGTGCTTTTGTCGCGGACTTTGACGAGACACGTGGCGTGAATGACCGTGTGGAACTTCAGCAGGTAGGCAAGATGCTGAACAGAAGAGTCTGCATGAAGCTGATGCGTGAGGGCGTGCAGATCGTGGATTCCGAGACAACGTGGATCGCCGATTCGGTCAAGATCGGTAAGGATACGCTCATTCTTCCGGGCAGCATCCTTCTTGGAAATACGGTTGTCGGAGATGAGTGTGTGATCGGTGAGAACAGCCGTCTGGAGAATGTGATCGTCGGCGATGGTACGACGATCGATAACTCGATCGCATCGAATTGCGAAGTTGGCAAGAACTGCCGTATCGGACCTTATTCCCACCTGCGTCCGGATACAGTCCTGAAGGATAATGTTACGATCGGTGCGTATGTTGAAGTTAAGAATGCCACGATCGACGATTATTCCCGTGCCCGCCACCTGACCTATGTCGGTGATGCGAAGGTAGGAAAGAATGTAAACTTCGGTTGCGGAACCGTAACCTGTAACTACGATGGTATGGACAAGACCTGGTGCGTCATCGGAGACAACGTCTTTATCGGTGGTAACAGCAACCTGATTTCTCCGGTCACGCTGAAAGAGAATTCCTATATCGCTGCAGGTTCGACGATCACGGAAGATGTACCGGAACTCGGTCTGGCGATTGCCAGATCCCAGCAGGTCGTGAAGGAAAACTGGGTCGCGAAGAAGAACCGCTCTCGTGCATCTCAGGTCATCCAGCCGGATAAGAAGCGTACCAGCGGTATGTAAGAAGTTATGTTTGCGCGCTTTTTCAAGAAATCAGACAAGAATGAGGAATCCTTAGAAAGAACAGGAAACGGAACGATGTGGCTTCTGGTAGGCCTGGGCAATCCGGGCAAGCAATATGACTGTACATGGCATAACTGTGGCTTTATGACACTGCATGTACTGGCAGAGAGAAACAATATCAAGATCGACAAACTGAAGTGGAAGGGTGAGTACGGCCGGGGCACGATCGCCGGCGAGGATGTCATCCTTCTTCGTCCGCATACATATATGAATCTTTCCGGCGAGTCGGTGTCGGAAGTGGTCAAGTTTTTCAAGATCCCTATGGATCATGTCGTCATAGTTTACGATGACATCGATATCAAGAGAGGGACGATCCGCGTGCGTCCATCGGGAAGTGCGGGGACGCATA
>JAFZVE010000007.1 GCA_017617995.1 Clostridiales bacterium | reverse complement strand
GCTTCGTGTTCCAGAGAGTATATCTCTTTGAGGATACAATCGCGAATAACATCCGTTTCGGACGCCCGGAGGCATCGATGGAAGAAGTGATCGACGCGGCGAAGAAAGCCGCATGCCACGAATTCATCATGGAACTTCCGGATGGATATGACACAGTTGTCGGCGAGGGTGGTGCGACGCTTTCCGGAGGCGAAAAACAGAGGATCGCGATCGCAAGAGCAATCATGAAAGACGCGCCGATCATCATCCTCGATGAGGCGACGGCAAACGTCGATCCTGAAAACGAAAAGGAGCTTACTCAGGCGGTCGAAAACCTGACGAAGCAGAAGACGATCATCATGATCGCGCATCGTCTGAAAACGGTACGAAACGCAGATCAGATCATTGTTGTCGATCAGGGAAGGATCGTGCAGCAGGGCAAGAACGATGACCTTATGAAGCAAAAGGGTATTTACAAGAACTTCATCAGCGGAAGAAAGCAGGCAGTCAGCTGGAAGATCGGCTGATCCTGCGATTCAGAAGATACTGAAAAACAGACTTGAGATATGAGGGAATATTATGGGTAACGAAAACAGACTTCAGGCAAAAGACTTTATTACGATCGGTATTTTCACCGCGCTTCTTTTCGTGGTGGAATTTGCGTGCGGACTTCTGGGATATATCCACCCGTACATCGTCGCGTCTTACGTGGTCATGATCCCGCTTGTCGGATCGATCCCGATGATGCTTTTTTACACGAAGATCGAGAAATTTGGCATGCTGAGCATCATGTCGGTTCTTCTTGCGATCATCATGTTCGTGTGCGGCATGGGTTATCTCGGAGCGCCTCTCATCATCGCGTCCGGAGTGATCGCTGATCTGATCGCCAAGTCCGGAAAATATAAGAGCTTTAAGAAGACCGTTCTTAGCTATGGAGTGTTCTGCCTGTGGATCTGCGCGAACTATTTCCCGGTCGTTGTTACCGCGGACCAGTACCGTGAAGACCTGATCGACGGCGGATATTCCATGGAATATTGTGATGATCTTTTCCGTGCGATCAACAGCAAGACGATCGCTGACCTTCTGATCCTCTGTTTCGTATTCGGATGAATCGGTGCTTTTGTCGGAAAGGCCATCGTCAAGAAACATTTCGAGAAAGCAGGTATCGTTTAATGACACTGCGACTTGATCCGCGAGTGAAACTCTACATGATCTTCGTAGTATCCGCGATCGTCATGATGAGCGCGACTACACCGTTTCTGTGGGGCGTGAGGATCCTGATCACGATGATCCCGATCACGCTTCTTATTCTCGAAAAGCACTATGCTTCGGCATTTCGGTTCTTGCTTCTTTATGCTGTGGCACTTACCCTGACATTTGCTTTTATCACAGAAGATTCAAAAGGTTTTTTGGCGGCATTCCTGATCGGTTACTGCGGCATCGTCGTACAGTATTTGCCTGCGTTTATTACTGCCTGGTATGTGGTAAGAACAACGAAGATCGACGAGTTCGTATCGGCGATGCAGAAGATGCATATTCCTGACGGGATCACGATCTCTCTTGCGGTCGTCATGCGTTTCTTTCCGACAATCAAAGAAGAGTACGCATCGATCCGCGATGCCATGAAGATGAGAGGG
>JAFZVE010000039.1 GCA_017617995.1 Clostridiales bacterium | reverse complement strand
TCTGCACCTATGTTGTCCAGGTCTTTCATTGCAATTTCAAACTCGTCGTCGTTTGGCGCTTTTCCCTGCCAGCCGGCATTGTTTTCCATAAAGGAAACGCCCTTGCCTTTGATGCTCTTCGCGATGATCGCCGTCGGCATGCCCTTGGTTTCTCTTGCTTCCGCGAATGCTTCTGCCAGGGAATGGAAATCATGGGCATCCGCGTGGATCACGTGGAAATTAAAGGACGCGAATTTTTCCTCCAGCGGATAAGGGGAACACACCTGCGCAATGTCGCCATCGATTTGCAGACCGTTGTTATCCAGAATCACGACCAGATTATCCAGTTTGCGATGCCCCGCAAACATGCAGGCTTCCCAGATCTGTCCTTCCTGGATCTCACCGTCTCCGACAACGGCATAAACACGGTAATCTTTCTGATCCATCTTTCCGGCCAGCGCCATTCCGACTGCTGTAGATAGCCCCTGCCCTAAAGAGCCGGTCGACATGTCCACGCCAGGCAACAGGTTCATATCCGGATGTCCCTGCAGACGGGAGCCGATCTTCCTAAGCGTCAGCAATTCTTCCTTCGGGAAGAATCCTTTTTCCGCAAGTGTCGCGTAAAGCACCGGAGCTGCGTGCCCCTTGGAAAGAACAAGCCGATCCCTCTCTGGATTCGAGGGATCAGCCGGATCTATGTTTTTCATTTCTTCAAAATACAGATATGTCAGGATATCTGCGGAGGAAAGGGATCCGCCAGGGTGGCCGGCTTTTGCCGCATGCACGCTGCGGATGATGCCTTTCCTGATCTCATTGGCATGGATTGCCAGTTCTGTTTCGTTCATGATCTATCCTTTACATGAAATCTGCTTCATCTAACTGTTTTGCGTTTCCTTTATGTTTCTTGCTTCCGAACCGGAACTTTCCGCCGCCCCGTTTGGATGCATTGGCGATCGCGTTATCAATGATGCCTTTGATGTCTTCGTAGCCCAGGCGTGCAGTCGGGATGTTCAGTTCATCGATCTTCGCATGCAGCGCCAGAAGTGCCATGTCACTGACGGTGTAACCCTGCTGCTCCGCGTACTCGCATGCGAGGTCTGCCCACTGGGTCAGGTTCAGTTCCTTCACGCTCAGTCTGGTCTGGAACAGATCCTGAAGAACCGGATGCTTGTTGAGCATATTGTCGATCGCCAACTGATTGCCTTCCAACGCAACCATGGAGGAAAGATTCTCCGTGCGGAGGATGCGGATCAGGTTTTCGACTGTTTCATCCGACATATAGCCCACGTTTTCGATCAGCAGGTCACTGCCTGCAATCTTCTCGAAGACCTTTGACATGTTCTTTCCGTTCAGTGCCTGCGCGTTGACCTTTGCGACACGGCTGTTTCCGCCAATCTCTCTTCCAACCGCCTTGATGACAGCAATCGTCAGGTATGTCTTGCCACTCTTGGTATCGCCGGTCACGATCAGATTGCCACCGGTCGGATCGCCCTGTCTCTTTTTCTCGATCAGACTGTCGATGGCATCCGTGATCCTCTCTTCCATACCGTCGATCAGCAGGAACTCGGAAAGTTCTTCTCTCAGATCTTCCGGCATTTCATAACCGTAATAAGCGCCGCTTTCTGCTTCTTCGTAAGGCTCCTCTTCGTACGGCTCTTCTTCGTAAGGTTCCTCTTCCTCATATGATTCATCGCTGTACTCTGCGTCCTCTTCATATCCGGATTCTTCATCGTAGGACTCTTCGTAGGACTCGTCATATTCTTCCGAATACCCGTCAAACTCTTCTCCGTACAGTTCTTCCTCTCCTACCTCTTCGGAATCGTCATATCCGTCATACTCTTCTTCGTATTCCTCTTCAAACTCTTCCTCAAACTCTTCCGGTTCTGCTTCATACTCATCGTACTCTTCGTTGAATCCGTCCTCTTCTTCGTAAGCTTCCTCGTCCTCGTACTCTTCTTCGTACTCTTCTTCGTAGTCGTCTCCGAAGCCTACTTCATAATCATCACTAAACCGGTATGATTCGCCGTTGGATCCGCCTTCATCATATTCCTCATCGTATTCGTCGAATTCTTCGTATTCGTCTTCAT
>JAFZVE010000038.1 GCA_017617995.1 Clostridiales bacterium | reverse complement strand
TTCTTTAGTAACGGATTTGATCTGGTACTCCATCCATATTGGTCAGGAACATATTGATGCACTTAAGAAAGTGATCGAAAATATCCACGATTCGTGTTCAACGGATCCATCCGCACTGATGATCATCCAGGAAGAAGCCCCTGGGTATTTTACGGATCAGAGAAGCCTGGATGAGGTGATCAACATCATTCAGAAACGCGCAGCCGCTGTCGTGCAGGAGCGTGGTTGAGAGAGTAACTGGATTATCTGTGAAAGCGTTTGGCGTGACCTTTAAACAGTATCGCAAAACTATTCTAAAACAGACGGATGGCTAGTTTCCCTGTGTTTTCAGAACTAGAGAAAATGACGACAGTTTTGACGACAATTAGATTTAGATTTAATGGAAAAAGTAGGCTGACCAATATAAAATCTTCTTGTCCCATAGCCTGAAAGCGCCTATTTTCAACATATTGTGCGGATTGGGTATTTCTTTAGGTAATTCGAATCCCTCCGTCTCCGCCAGATTTGATGAAGTTACCCCCATTTTCTGTACAGCGATGTACGGAGGATGGGGGTGCTTTTTGTCCTGAAACAGGAGGATGAGACTCGTATCGGGAAACTGTGAAGCTCCGGTTCATGCAGTAACCTCTCCCGGTGACCATTGCTGCGCCTCAGAAATATGTTGCGACTTGTCCTTGCTATATAGTTGTGTGACCGGTCAGCCTTCAGTATCGCCGCTATCTTCACTGCCGCCTTCGCTTCCTCCTTCACCGCCGGAGGCAGGTTCTTCTGCCGGAGGAGGTGTCTCCTCGGCGGGAGCAGGAGTGGTATCTTCCACCGGTGCGGGCGTCGTATCCTCGACCGGAGCCGGAGTCGTATCTTCGACCGGAGCCGGAGTCGTATCTTCGACCGGTGCAGGAGTGGTATCCTCAGCCGGAGGCGGAGTGGTGTCTTCCACCGGTGCGGGCGTCGTATCCTCGGCCGGAGGTGTCGTACCATCGTCCGGATTTGTGCTCTCACCGCCATCCGGTGGCGTGACATCCGAGCCGTCCGGATTTGTCGACTCGGTAGCGTTCGGATCGACATCGCCGACCTCGCCGTTCGGATCCATCGTGTGGACCAGACCGTCATCGCCCATCGTGCCGACGTGGACTTCCGCGTCACGGCAGGGATAGTGGCTCGAGAAATAGGAATCTCTCTTGATCTCGTTTCCGTCCTTGTCGTACCAGACCTTGTAGGAAGCATAGTCATAACCGGTGCGGCCGGAGACGGTCTGTTCCTGTGTGCCGATCGGGAGATTCGGATCGGCGACATAGATCGTGGAAGGGGAGATCGTGCGGACATGCTCACCGACCAGTTCGATGTACTGGCCATCGGGGAGAAGACGTCCGTAGATCTCGACAGTTACGTGAAGATCTGCGTAGTACGCATGGATCGCGACCGGGTATTCGGAATCGTTGGTGAAGCGGAAGTTCGGGCTGTACCAGGTAACGGTCGCGTCGGTGCCCTTGTCAACATAAGTACTCGGGATCGAGTGGTTCTTTCTCTCGTTGACCTTCAGGTCCGCCTTGGTAACGCTCTGGTAGAGCATGGTGTTGGCCTGGCAGATGCCGCCGCCGAGCTCATCTCTCATGCTGCCGTTATAGATACCGTGCGCCATCTTATAGCCCTTTTCGGACGTTCTCTGACCGATAAAGTCGTTGAAGTTGAATTCTTCACCCGGCTGGAGTACGAGACCGTCGATGGCTTCGCAGACGAGACGGATGTTGGTGTTGCGGTTATCGTTGTCTGTGGTTTCGGAAGTCGTGGAGGAGACCAGACCGAGCTGGTTCTTCAGGTCTTCCGAAGAAGTGGTGGCTTCGGTGATCTCGGCAGAAAGCGGGATCACGACCTGGAATTCGGCCTTGCCGAAGGCGGTTTTCAGATCGTTGATGGCCTTGTCGATGTCGATTACGACGCCGTCCGAGGATTCTGTGATGATGAACTCGAGTTTCTCGAGGTCGAATCCTTCGACGGAAGCCTCGGTGAGCTCCGTATTGCACGGATCGAGTGTCTCGTGGACGAGAGTAGATACGTCGGTGTTGCCGAGCGTATAGGTGACGGTGAAGTCCTTGGGAGTGGTCTTGAGTGCTTCGACCGTATCGTAGCGCTCTTTGATCGCATCGTCGCCGGAGGCTGTGCTTGTGCGGCCGTAGTTATAGGCTTCTTCTATGACGGTATCGATATCGCTCTGGAGCTTTAACCCGTCGGTAACGAGCGGGATCATCTCGTCTCCGAGCTGGAACTGGACGTCGAGTACCTGCGCGTCCGATCCGTCGGAACTGAACATGGACTTGACTTCTTCCTTCGTCTTGCCGCCGACATCGATACCGTTGATCGTGATACCCTGATAGAAATTCGTATCGTCGATCTCCTGCTGCATCTTCTGAAGCTGCTCGGAGGAGGCCGCGATCTCGCTTGCGTTCAAGGTGGTAGTGGTAGTGGTCTGCACACCGGTATTGTTTTTCTGTGTGCCGAAATAGATCAGCGCGCCGATTCCGCCGACGGCCAGAACACCGGCCGCAGCGCCGATGGCGATCTTCGTGATCTTCTTCTTCCTGATCTCGTCCATTGCTCTTTCTTTCGCTTTGTTCGTTTCCATTCTTCGCGATCCAGACCCTTCTTTTTGATTTTTTCCAATACCTAATACAAAGATTACTATAGGGAGGGGGTCTCTTTCAATAGAGAGTGTGTTTTCCGAATGTTAAGAATATGCTACACGAAGAAAAAAGCCGTGAAGCGGAGTGCCCTGCAGGGCAGGGAGAAACTAGTTTTTCTCTTCTTTCATCTGCTCGTATGTGATCCCGTATTTGAGGGCGATGTTTCTTGCGTAGGAGGAGGTGTCCGGCGGACTTCTTCTTACTTTGAAGGTGTTGATGTTGTCCTTGATCTCCATGATCAGGCTCACGACGGAGCCGGGGCCTTCCCATTCGCTCATCTTGTCGATGCGCCTCGCGAGCTCGTGGATATGCGTATTGAAAATCACGGCCGATCCTTTGTCTTTGAGGATGTGCAGAAGATCTTCCGACAGATAGAGAGCGTCGGCTTCGGATGTGGTGGAATAGGTCTCGTTGAAGAGGACGAGCGTTCTGCTATCCGCTTCCTTCACGATACTCCTCACACGTACGGCTTCTTCACCGAGCCGGCCGTAGTTGATCGTCAGATTCTCGTCGATCGGGAAATGTGTCAGGATGTTCTGAAACGGAAGTCCTCGGCAGGAAGAAGCGGTGACGAAGAATCCTAATGCCGCGAAGACGGAGATGAGACCGAGCCCCTGTTCGAGGATCGTCTTACCGCCTCTGTTCGGGCCTGTCAGGATGAACAGACGTTCATCTTCCGAGAAACAGAAATCATTCTTCACGATGTCCTTCTTGTTAAGAACTGCCAGTCGGACATTGTAGAAATCTTTCACTTCAAAGTGGCGATCTGACTCGTCCGAGATCTCAGGCATACACAGCTCATAGCCCGCGCCCTTAAGTGAAGCGGCGAATCGGGAAAGCGCGACGTAGAAGGTCAGCCCTTCGTACATCTCCGTGATGAAGTGTCCGTCGAGTTTCGTGTACTTCGAGAGAACCTGTTTGATATCGGAGAAGTGCTTCTTGAGGTGCTTCTCGAGTTTGGGCGCGATGGCGGCCAGGAGCGGATCATCGGACTTCGGTGCGTTTCCGAGTGTCCTCGTCAACGCCTGTGCAGCCTGCCCGGCCTGTATGATCGGTCCGAAGATGGCGGCCATCTGGACAAACTTGTATTTCGATCTCAGCGGGTAGGGCAAGAATTCGATTGCCGCCACCTCGGAGATTGACAGATCAGGATTGAAATTGATGCCGATCATGGCACTTCGCACCGTGGAAAGATCCTCGAGCATGACCTTGATGTCCTTCTCGGCATCACTGAAGTCTTCGGTTTCCGTAATGGCCAGAAGCTCGTCGCGGAGTTTCGTCAGGGCGCGGGAAGAAAGCTCAAAGCGGGCGAGCTGCTCACTGAGATACCGCGTGGTATCGACGTATGTGGCCAGAGACCTAAGGTCGGAAAGAAGGGTATAGAGGGAATTGTCTTTGTCACGTACGGCCCTTCTTGCTCCGGCGAAATCGCGCATCGTGCGGATCATGGGAAGGGCTTCTTCGAGGGATTCGCGAAGCCCCTCGTTTCTGGAAAAATCGCAGAAGATCTCCTGACGGAATCGGATGTCGTCCGGGTCTTTCGGGAGCTCGAGCATGATCGATCGCAGGATCGCTTTGTCGTAGACACCTACCGAGATCCTGGAGATGATCTCGTCGATCGCGAGATCCTTGGCGGTCTCGTCCGGCATCTGTCTGTATTTTTTCTCGTTTTCATTGGCAAAAAGAATATTCATCTTTTAGTTCTCCTGTCGTGCGGATGAGAGAGACGCATCTTTTCGAGCGTGCAGATCAAGCCCGGTATGTCATGGAAACCTGTGCGACTCTTCTACAATATAGATTTCTTTGGCTTTGTCATATACAATGATTCTAAGAAATATATCACTTTCTTTATGTAAAGGAGAGACGTCATGAGTGAATCGCTCATCCCGAGATCGGAGATCATGCGGCTTCTGGCCGAGAACAGCGGGAATGCCTTTGCGCATACTACGTATAAGGAAGAGAGTCTGCGTTTCCATCTGCTGATGCAGGGGGATATGCGGGCGGTGGAAGAATCGGACCGGATGTGCGATCCGGATATGCAGGGGACGCTCTCGATGGATCCGCTCCGCAATGCGCGCTATCTCTTTATCGTGAATACCGGTCTGGCCACCAGGTACTGCATCGAGGCGGGGGTTCCGCAGGAGCGTGTGTATGCCGCCTCGGACCTGTATATCCAGAAGGCCGATGTGACAAATTCGATACCGGAGATCCGTTCGCTCAACCGTGAATTTTGGAAGCATGCGGTAGAGCTGGTAAGGGAGTCCCAGAGTGCGACACACTACTCGAAGCCGATCATGATCTGCCTCGACTATATCGACGCGCACTTCACGTCGAGGATCACGCTTCAGGATCTGGCTTCGGAGACGAATCTTCATCTGGCGTATCTGGCCGTACTTTTCAAGAAAGAGGTCGGAGAGCCGTTCGGATCGTATCTCGGGAGAAGACGGACTGACACCGCGCGGGCTCTTCTGACGCGCACGGAGTACTCCTATTCCAAAATCGCTTATTCTCTGGGGTATTGCTCCCAGAGCCATTTCATCAAGACTTTCCGCAGTGCTACAGGATTCACTCCGCACCAGTACCGGATGCGATACTACAATTCAAATCTTTCGGGGTTGACATAAATGGTATGATGTACCATAATGTGAATATCCTAGTGTACCATTAAGGAGGATATCCACATGAAACAACGTCGCAGCAATGAGAAAGAGAAGGATTTCCTTAAGTCATACGATGCCTCGAAGTTTGAACGGCCGTCCGTGACGGCAGATGTCGTGATTCTGACGCTCGATGAGAGCGATGAACTCTGTATCCTCCTGATCAAAAGAGGAGAGCATCCGTTCAGAGGATCCTGGGCGATACCGGGTGGTTTTCTCCACGCGGGAGAGGAGTCGATCGATGAGGCGGCGGCCCGGGAGCTTCGGACCGAGACAAATATCGACGATGTGTATCTCAAGCAGCTCTATACTTTCGGAAGCCTCGGACGTGACCCTCGAACGACGGTCATCTCGGTGGCGTACACGGCGCTGGTCCCTAAGTCCAGACTGGATATCCGCCCCGGTGACGACGCTTCAGACGCCAAGCTCTTCCGGATCAAGTATGACGTGAACGGGATCCTCTTCTTCGGAGAAGATGTCACGATTTCCGAAGAGGATCTGGCTTTTGACCACAGTGAGATCATCAGGATGGCGATCACGAGACTTCGGAACCGTATCGATTACGAAGACGATGCTTTTAACCTTCTTCGGGACAGAGAGGAATTTACGATCTCAGAGCTGAAGCGCATCCACGAGACGATCAAGAACCGTTCGCTGGATCTTCCGAATTTCCGGAAGGCATTCCTTCGGGATTATGTCGCGACAGGGAAAGTCACGGATACGGGAAAGACCGTGATTTCTAAAGGGAAACCGGCCCGGCTTTATGCACTGGCCGAGCGCTGAGTGTGATCAAAAAGGAGAGACTATGGAGAAAATAACCGGTTTTTACGGTGGAAAATTCCTGCCGATGCACAAGGGGCATCTCTTCTGCATCGATACGGCCGCGAGACAGTGCGATCACGTCGTGGTCATCATGTTCGTAAACGGCGATGATGAGATCCGGGTCCGAAAAACGGATACGGATGCGACACTTAAGATCGAGGCGAGGACGGAGCAGCTCCGGAGAGTGTGTGCACTTTATGACAATATCGAGTTTCACGTCGTGGATGTTATTGACCTTAAGCTTCCGGACGGAAGGGAAGACTGGGACGCAGAGACGCCGCTGGTCCGGGAGTTTGTCCCGCATATGGACTTCGTCTACTCAAGTGAACCGTCATATGGGGAATACTTCTCACGGGCCTATCCGGAGGCGACGCACGTGATCGTGGATGCCGAGAGAAAAACATATCCGATCAGCAGCACGCTTATCCGTGCCATGAAGATTATGAAGGAGAAAGAAAAATGGATGGTTTAGATAAGGAAAAAGTAAAAGGAAAAGAGATAGATAAACAGGAGAATCTAAAGGAAGAAGCTCCGGTCCGGCAAGAGGAAGGAAAGAAAGCTAAGGAGAAGGAGATGAGCCTTCTTCGCAAGATCTTGAAGGCTTTTAAGAGCCTCAAGTGGTATGAGATCCTGATGTGCCTGATCATGCTGGGGATCTCGATCTACTACGCGATCCTTCCGCAGGAAGGAACACCGCGGTGGCTCGCGATCATCAACTTCGTGTCCGGACTTTGCGGGATCATCTGCGTCTTCTTCTGTGCCAAGGCCAACCGCATGAACTTTCCTTTTGCCGTGGTGAATACCACCGTGTTCATGATCTACCTCTGGTACTTCGGCATCTGGGCGACATTCTGGCTCGAGGCGATCGTGTATTTCCCGATGAATATCATCTCCTGGGTGAACTGGTATAAGCACAAGGATGAGGAAGACAAGCTCCTCGCCAAGTCGAAGCGGCTCCTGTGGTGGCAGAATCTTCTGGTGACAGGATTCATCATCGCCCTGACTGTTGTCGTACACTATGCGCTGTCGTTCTGGGCGGGGAATACTTGGATGAAGTTTGCCGATCAGTTCGGCTGGAATGTGACCTTTATGAAATGGCTCGACTCGGCGATCTTCGCGATCGGTATCGTAGCGGTGGTCCTCGAGGCCCTAAGGTACAAGGAGCAGTATGTCTGGTGGCTGATCACGGATGTGATCGCGGTCGCCCAGTATGTTCTTAAGAAAGATCCTGTCTATGTGACCAAGAAGGGCATCTACCTCGTCGAGGCGATCGTGGGTATCCGGAACTGGACCCATCTTGCGAAGAAAAATGCGAGAAACGAGTAGGCGTGAAAAAGTAGTATAATATCCTCACGAATAATTACACTTCGGTTTAGTGGGGAGAATCTCAATGAGGAACTTTAAAAGGCTTCTGGCAATTGTGCTCGTGATCTTAAATATTTTGGCAATGGCGGCATGCTCCAAAAGAATCAAGAAGATCTCCGGCGAGGAATTTGCACTGAGGCTCCGGGACCATTCTTTTGTCGTGAATCAATCCGATACGAGTGCAGATGGGCTCCTCTCCTCCTATGTTGCCTATCCGGAGGAAAACAGTAAGAGCGTCACAGTGACGTATAGTGAATTTGAGAGTGAAGACGATGCCCGGATGTGCTTCAATACGACGAAGCACAGTTTCGAGAGAGCGAAGCATGCCGGCGACTATACCGAAATAACCATAGGCAACCAGAAATTTACCGCGAAGAACGGTACGGACTATATCGCCATAGTGATTTTCGCGGAGAATACATTGATTATGGCATCCGGCACGAGTGAAGTACAGGTGAAGGATGCCATAAAGTATCTCGGTTATTGATCGCGGATCTTATGAGACCTTGATGCCGTAGATCGCGGTGGAGCGCTGGCTGATGACGATCATGTTGTCGACGACGATCGGAGCGGCCTCGAAGTTGGTCAGCTGATCATAATCTGCCTGCTTGAGTCCCTGGATCAGTCCGATACGGACGCCGGTCTTTCCGTCTACGAGATGTCCCTGCGCCTGACTGTCGAAGACGACGATGTAAGGATTGCCTTCTTCGTCGTAAATGTCGACCGGCGAGCTCCAGGTGTAGGTGTTCCAGTCATATCTCCATACTTCGTTTCCGGTCTCTTTGTCGTAGGCGACGAGTGCGTTGCCGTAGAAGGTGTTCTTCGTCATGCTGTATGAGAAAATGACCAGATTGTCGATGGACTTCTTGCCGATGATCGGGTTGCCGAGCATGCCGCCGTTGATGTCGTCACTGGAGCTGGTGCCGTTCTTGGTGTAGCATGCTACGGTCTTGCACCATACTTCTTCACCGGTCATGGCATCGATCTTATAGGTGAAGGACTGGCCCTGATATTCGAGTTCGTCTTTCTGCCAGTCGACCTCGGTTCCGGTGTACAGATATACGTGACCGTTCTCTTCCTCGATGACCGGTGTGACGTCCGAGTCGTCGTCGAGACGGCGGGACCATACGAGCGTCAGCGTATTCAGGTCGACGCAGATGAGGTTACCTGCGTTGTCGGTGCACCAGCCGTAGTGGTCATAGATCGCAATCGAGCTCTCGATACCAAGCTGGCTTCCCGAGACGCCGTCAAATATGTAGCGGTAAGCGACGGTGTCCGGATTGACCGTGACGGTGCCGGCATCAGGGTTGAACTGGGTGTTGAGCTTGACGGTGTAGATCATGCCGTTCTCACTCGGGTAGATGAGTGTATCGGAATTCGCGTCGATGATCGGGGAGGAGTCGCAGGCGCCCCAGGTCGTTCTGTGGGCTCGGGGATCCAGACCGGTCTGGAAATAGAGAAGCTCGAAGTTCAGGAGACTGTAGATACGCCAGCCGATCTCGCCACGGGTGCCGTTGTCATCGCCCTGTCCGACGTAGAGGATCGGATAGCCGCGTGGATCCACAGCCGGGGTGCCCTTGATGGTGGCGCCGACGTTCAGGGGATCGCGTGTCTTCTGTCCGTCATCGAGATCGAGGAAATAGACGTGTCCGTCCTGGGAGGCGATGATGATCTCCGTCAGGTTCTCTTTCGATTTCTTATCGGGATACATGTTCATCTGCTGTTGCATGTCGTAGCCCCATCTTACAGCCAGGGCCTGTCCGGTCCAGCCTACGCCTACCCAGCTCCATGAGCTGGACAGCGGGGTGCTCTTGAACTTGAGTTCGGTGAATTCCCAGACCTTCTCGAAATGCTCGCCTTCCGGTTTGGTCGGGTCGATATCGGCATAGCCCCAGGAGGCACAGTTGCGGAAGTTGTTGCCGCGGAAAGTGAGGATGCCGGCGAGGCTCTGGTAGTTGAGCGGATCGCCCATGTGAATCTCGGATTCGCGCTGGTAGGAGCTGAGTCTCTCCTGTCCATGGTAGATGTCCTGCTGAGTGCCGCGGCCGGAGGGGGAGTATGCCGATTGGGGCGTGCCTACCGCTACGTCCATTCTCACGGTTGCGGGGAAGAGGAGAGGATTCTGGTTCGGGGCCGGAATCGTGGCGGGATCCACGGTTGTCTCGGTCGTCTCGCTGTCGCTTGTGTCCGTGTTCGGGATGATGATGTTCCCGTTCTCATCTGTCTCGGTCGCGACAGATGACGGCGTCGTGCCGGCGCCCTCGTCTGTCGAGAGATCCTTTTTTGACTTGATGAATGTCGCAATGCCGAGGATGATCGTCAGAACGACCAGCGCAGCCGTGATCGTAAAGAGGATGTAGATGCCCCGGTTATTGTTTCTCACCCGGCGCGGGCGGAAGGACTGATTCGGATATCGTATCGTGTTTTGATTTTTCATCTTACTACTCGCATTCGTTAATCTATAAGAGTCATTTTACCATACTATTGAATTTGGATATAATAAGCTGAGGATCCGGCCGGGTGAAGCGCCCCGGATGTGCGTGGAGACCGGTGTGGAGAAGAACTGCGGATGGGCGGAGAAATGAAGAAAAAAGAAGGAAAAGATAAGTTCTCGAGAGTTCTGGGCGTGATGCTGGCAGTAATGCTTGGGCTTCTTCTGTTCTCCGGATGCGCGGACAAGAAAGAGACGAAGAGCAGGAAAGTGGTCAAGACTGAGTCGACCCACGACGAGGACTCGGAACCGGATGGTTCTTCCGATGGCACTTCCGGGGAGAGTGTTCCTTCCGAAGTCAGTGATCCTTCCGAAGTCAGTGATCCTTCCGAAGTCAGTGATCCTTCCGAAGTCAGTGATCCTTTCGGGACTCAGGATAATACGGTGAGATTTGATCTGGCTGCGGCAGCAAGCGCGGCCGGGATAGAGGAGACGGACTCTTCCACACTCCAGGACTACCTGAATTATCTTGAGGAAAAACAGGGCTTTGCCTCGGCCGAGGGGGCGGCGGCCCAGGAAATCTACGATCAGATGCTCAACTGGCAGAAGAAGTGGCCCGCTCTTGATGTGATGTCCGGATCGGCACTGTTCTCGGCGATCAAGGATCAGGATGAGAATTCGGAGTCTGTGATCGCCTATGCGTTTACTTTTGCGGATGAGAAACAGGCTGTGGCGCTCTATACGGCCATGGAGGAAGAATTCCGGTCCCAGGCGGCAGACGATGGCCGGGTATTAGTCGGTACCGTTGACTATGACTATACGATCTACTACCGGGAAGGTACGAATCAGGCTTTTGCGATGTGCGTGTATAGAAGCGGAAAAGAGGTTTTCCATATCCGTTTGCTCGACAGAAGCGGCGACGAGAATGAATTGGTAAAGACGATCTGTGAGCAGATCGGTGTCCTCTCTCCCTACCAGGTGTAATTAATTCGCGCTGTTACTTGATAATCGGGCGGACGCGGTGTGCGATGATGAAGGCGAGCGCCATTTTGAGAAGGTCCGGGAGGATGAAGGGGATGACGCACCAGGACAGGACGGTGACAAGTCCGACCGAACCGGTGTCGCGCATGTAGATGTACATGAACCACGCGGTGCCAAATCCATAGCATACGAGCAGGCCGAGTACGAGGGCGAGGATCTCGATGGTGGTGCGGAGTTTGTTGTGGCTCGGGGATGTCCGGAAACACGAAGTAGAAAATAAGTATATTATCGCGGTGAACAGGAAACCGAGGATGTATCCGCCGGTCTTGCCGAGAAGGACGCCAGCGCCGCCAGCAAATCCCGAGAATACGGGAAGACCGATCGCACCCATAAGGATGTAGGTCAGGATGGACATGATTCCGCGGCGGCCGCCGAGGAGCAGAAGCACCGTGAAGACGGCAAAGGTCTGAAGCGTGAAGGGGACGGCCATCGGGATGCTGATCCAGGAGCAGATCGTGATGAGGGCTGCGCCGATCGCGATATAAGCGAGATCGAGCGACGTGTTACGATTCCTTCTTCTATTCTCATTTGTGGCGGATTCTTGTTGAGCCATTGAGGATCTCCGTTTTCTTCTTTGTGACTTCCAAAAATGTAGCACAGGGGGGGTGTACTGTCAACCTTGTTTTGCGATATGGTTAACAAGTTGTGCAGGGAAAGTACTTCCTGCGAGCGGGAAGAAAAGTTGTGGCAATTCGCCAAAATCGCTCGGACTGTCGGATATATCATATAGCCAAGGGTAGGGGAGGGGGATATAATATGAGTGTCGGATGATCCTTCGGCCATATTGGATGGGGCTGGGAAGGATCGGATGAGAGTTTATTATTTTCTGCCCTCTGGGCGGATAACGTGATATGATTTGTGTTCTCATGTGGGGGAAGCGGTGCCTGAGCGCCTGTCATGAAAACGGGACTTGACCGTCCTTTATACTTGTGATATGCTATCTCACGCTGCAAAGGATGCAGAGAGCATAGTATATTTATGCGATGAATGATCCTCGCTCTCATCGAAATAGGTATGAGAGCCGTTCTAGACCAGGAGGAGGTGAAAAAATCATGGCGAACAAGTATGAGATGATGGTTGTTCTGAGTCCCGCTCTCGGTGACGAAGGTATTGCTTCGACGACCGACGCAATCAAGGCTAAGATCGAATCCGGTGCGACAGTTGACTCGCTGGAGACACTTGGCATGAAGCGTATGGCTTACGAGATCGACGATCAGAAGGACGGGTTCTATCTTCTGTTCAACTTCACGTCTGACGCGGATTTCCCGAAGGAGATCGAGCGTGTACTGAAGATCACAGAAGGCGTACTGCGTTTCCTCGTTATCCGCATTGAGGAGTAATTGCGTAAGAAGGAAGTGGCATTATGAACAAAGTAATTTTATTGGGTAGATTAACGAAGGATCCTGAAGTGAAGCAGACAGGTAACGGCGTCTCGGTATGCTCGTTTGCCGTAGCTTGCGACAGGAAGTTCAAGAGCCAGAATGGCGAGAAGGTGACGGACTTCATCAACTGCGTGGCATGGCGCCAGCAGGCGGATCTCCTCGGGAAGTACTTCCACAAGGGATCCAGAATCTCCATCATCGGATCGATCCAGAACAGATCGTACGATGACCAGAATGGTCAGAAGCGTTATGTGACGGAAGTCATGGTGGACGAGATCGAGTTCGTTGATACGAAGTCTGATTCTCAGGGCTCTTATTCACAGGCTCCGGCTCCGAGCACGTCTACGGCAACCACGGTTGCACAGACACCGCCCACACCGCCGCAAGCCCAGCAGATCGACCCCGGCTTTGAGCCGTCCATGGATTCGGATGACAATGCCCAGCTTCCTTTTGATGTGATGGCATATTAATTCGAAAGGAGTTATGTAAAATGGCTGAAAATAGAGCACCCAAGGCGCCGGCACGTGAGTTTGGCGACCGTGGTATGAAGCAGAGACGTTCCAGAAGAAAGGTATGTGCTTTCTGCGCTGATAAGATCGAGACAATCGACTACAAGGATCAGGCTCGTCTGAAGAAGTGCGTCTCCGAGCGCGGCAAGATTCTGCCGAAGCGTATGACAGGTACCTGCGCGAAGCATCAGAGAGAACTGACGATCGCGATCAAGCGTGCAAGACATGTCGCTCTTCTGCCGTTCGTAGCAGAGTAATTCTTCTGTGCGCCGTAAACGAGGCGCGCGCAGGCTTTTCGGGATATTCACCGCGAAGAATCGGCGTCGGAATCTCGTTTACAATATGGCTTGAAACGGTTATAATATTGAGCATCCGCATCACAAATGCGGGTGCTCGATTTTTTTCTCTGGAGGAACAGAAAATGAAGTGTATCTTACTGGCGGATGTCAAAGGTGTAGGCAAGAAGGACGATGTCGTTGAGGTGTCGGACGGATATGCCAGAAACTTCCTTCTGAAGAAGAAGCTGGCGTGTGAAGCGACAGCGGATAATATGAACAAGAATAAGCTCAAGAAGGGCTCGGAGGCGGAACACGCCAGAAGAGAACTCGAGGAAGCGATCGCGAACGGCAAGAAGCTCGACGGACAGACCGTGAAGCTTGCGGTCAAGACAGGTGAGGGCGGACGTCTTTACGGTGCCGTAACGGCGATGGACGTGGCGGATGCTATCCAGAAGGCCGGATTCGCGGTAGATAAGAAGAATGTTACCATCAAGAACCCGATCAAGTCCTGCGGTACCTATGAGGTGACGGCGAAGCTGCACACGAAGGTCAGCGTGAAGGTGAATGTCGAGGTCGTGCCTGAGGAGTAAGTAGCAAATGGCTGATGAGAGGGGAAAATCACTTCTGATGCGTGTACCGCCCCAGAATAAGGAGGCGGAGATCGCTGTGCTCTGCTGCTGCATGGAGGCACCCGAGAAGCTCGAGCTCGTTACCGGGTATCTGCTGGCGGATGACTTCTATGAAGGCGCACACCAGAAGATCTACCAGACGATCTATACGCTCTATTCCCAGTCGAAGACAGTCGATCTGATCACGGTCGGCGATGCCCTTCGCAAGCAGGGAGATCTGGAGAAGATCGGCGGAATGGAGTATCTCAGCTCCATTACGGATGCCCATGCACTGGTATCGAATCTCACCGACTATGTCCGAATCGTGAAGCAGAAGGCCATGAGCCGCCGCCTGATCCGGACGATGGAAGAAGTGACACGTCAGACCTATGAAGGAGAGTCCGATCCGGCCAATCTCCTCGAGGTGGCGATCTCCCGTCTTGCGGAACTCCGCGGCCAGAGCTCTTCCGAGACGTCGCTGGTGAAAATCCAGGATATCTTTGATCTTAGTAAAGAGCGTTTCTTCAACAATAAACAGGAAAAGGCCGTGATGAGCCACTTCGCGATGCTGGACTATGTAACGAACGGATTCCGTCCCGGTACACTGTCGATCGTGGCGGCCCGTCCTTCTATGGGTAAGTCGGCGTTCGTGATCAACATCGCCGTAAATGTCGCGCTCCTGGAAAAAGTACCGGTAGCTTTCTTCAGTCTCGAGATGAATGCGCTCGAGATCGCCAACCGTATCCTGGCTTCGCGAGGAGATCTGCCGATCTCGGTACTGCAGAGTAATAAGAAGCCGGATTCGGATATGCTTTCCCGCATCAGCGCGGCGATGGGCATGTTCAAAAACACGGAGCTGTACATCAACGAACAGTCCGGTCTGAATTCCGCGGAGATCCTGACGCAGTGCCGCGAACTGCAAAACCAGCTCGGCCGACCGCTGGGTCTGATCTGCATCGACTACCTGCAGCTGATGTCTCCGGTGACGACGAGAAGCAATGCCTCGCGTCAGCAGGAGGTGTCGGAGATCTCCCGTGCCCTGAAGCTCATGGCCAAGGAACTGAAGGTCCCGATCATCGCGCTGGCGCAGCTGTCGCGTGAATCGGAGAAGCGTGATGACCACCGCCCGATGCTGTCGGATCTTCGTGACTCCGGTGCGATCGAGCAGGACGCCGATATGGTTATGTTTATCCACCGTCCCGACTACTATAAGCGTAAGGAAGAAGTGGATGAAGACGAAGATGGCGAGACGAACGAGAAGTCCAAGTTTAAGAAGAAAATAGACGAAGAAGAGATCCAGAAGGCGGAGATCATCGTCGCGAAGAACCGTCAGGGTCCGACGAAGACGATATTCCTGTCCTGGAACGGATCTCGTACCGTATTCTTCGAGAAGGATAAACCGAATCCCAATGCCCCGAGGACTCCGACAGATGACGATGCACCGCCGGAGAGCGCGATGCGCTCCGTGGAGGTGCCGGAGGAGCTCTTTGAAAATCCGGTTGCGGCCGTGCCGCAGGCTCCGGTCGGAGCGGGAGTTTCCGAACCGGTCAGCTATGAACCGGATGCCTTCCTCGAATCAATGGGGCTTGAGCCGATCGGTGCCGAGCTTGTACAGGGTTCCGGTTCTTCCGATTCGGGCACATCGGTACCCCGGGAGATGCTTTCTCCGACTGCCGGAACGGCCGTACCACCTGAGGAAGGGATAGGATCTGATGATTTCGGGATTCCTGCTCCTTCGGATGAATATGAGATCCCGGCTCCTTCGGACAGTGACATGCCGTATGTGCCGGATATGCAGGGCGGCGTGACTGAGGAAGAGTCTGAGATGGGTTTTGCCCCGATGGAGAGCATGCCGTGGAATACTTCGACTGAAGAGAACGACGATGACGACTACGAACCGGACGAGCCCGATGAGGGAAGCTGGTACGATGAGCCGGGTGATTCCGGGGATGAGGATGTGTAATACCGTGGCAGATCTGATCGCTGTGGTTGAAAACTATATTGAGAAACACCGATTGTTGCCGGCAGAACTTCTGGTGACCGGTGTATCCGGAGGCGCCGATTCTATGGCGCTTCTGTTCGTTCTGAAGGATATTTGCGCAAGGAAATACCCGGACACGAAGATCGTGTGCGCGCATGTCAATCACGGGATCCGGGAGGAAGCCGATCACGATGAAAAGACCGTCGAGGACTTCTGCCAAAGCCTCGGTATTCCTTTCTTTGTGAAGCATGTCCGCATCCCTGAGATCGCGAAAGAGCAGGGACTCAGTCTCGAGACCGCCGGACGGCTCGAGCGGTATGCGTTCTTCCGGGAAATCGCAGGAGAGAAGGGCGTCATCGCAGTAGCCCACCATCTGGAGGACCAGGCGGAGAGTGTCGCGATGCATATCTTCCGCGGTGCCGGCATGGAGGGACTCTGTGGGATCCGCCCGAGAAACGGGAACATCATCCATCCGTTCCTGTGTCTCCATAAGTCGGAGATCTGTGATTGGGCCACATCAGAAGGCATCCCGTATTGCCACGATATCACGAACGATGATCCCTCCTATGACCGGAACTTCTGGCGGCACGAAGTCTTCCCCCGGATCTCGGACGGGACGGGGAGAGATCCCGTTTCTGCACTGACAGGTCTGGCTGAGAGAGTCTCGGAGGAGAGTGCTTGGCTGGACGGACTGGCAGAAGAAAAACTCGAAGAAGCCCTTGAGAAGAGTGGTTCAGATATGCAATCATCGATGGACGGCCCGGCGGTGCCCGTGGAGGAACTTGCGGCGATGGCGCGCCCGCTCCGAAGAAGGGTGCTCCGGCTCCTGGCGATCCGGACGTGGGGCGATGTCGTGGATATCGAAGAGTGCCACTGGGATGCGATATTGAATCTTACTGAAACCGTTGTTGGAAGAGGCCATCTCGATCTTCCCGGACGGCGGACGGCGGACAAAGAACGCGGATATTTCCGGTTTCTGCCTGTGGGGGAAGGTGCCCCGGCAAAAGAAGGCGGATATGTCGATGGCGCAGGCTTTCTGACGCCGGAGGGGACACATCTTCAAGAAGTCTCTTTGCGGGATCTGCGATGGGACGAGATCTATGACCTTCTTGCAGAGCAAGATGACGGAAAAAAGGTTAATTTTTCTCAAAGATTTGCCCAAATCCGATTACGCCGCATTGAGAAAAGAACGCCGTTGATATATAATAATCTGACGTGGTTTTTCCCGGAATCGGCGCTCGAAGGTGCGGTATTACGGACTCGGAAAGCGGGGGATACTTTCTCCCGGGCGGGAAGCGGATGCACCAAGCAGCTTCGCCGGTATATGAACGAGATCGGCATCCCGATGCGCTACCGTGACCGGGTGGTGCTGGCGGCCGATGGGGAAAAAGTTCTCTGGATACCGGGAACGGCACATGCCGAAGGCTTTACGGATGCGGTCTCGGAAGAACGCTACCGGACTTCGCAAGAGGGTGCCGTCATGGAAAAGACGGAAAGAGAATCGGGAAATCACGGAGTAAGTGAGCAGAAAGACGGGGAAGTTCTCCTTTGCCTGGAGATCCTTCCATCTGACAACAAGTAAACAGTAAAGGAGAACGGACAGATGGAACGTGTTACGGGAACCATGATCAGCGCGGAAGAAATCAGAGCGGCTGTTGAACGGCTGGGTAAGCAGATTTCGGAAGACTATGCCGGATCAGGAAAAGAAATCGTCGTTGTAGGTATCCTCAAGGGTGCTTTTGTCTTCCTTGCGGATCTTGTCCGTCAGATCTCCTGCCCTATGATCCTGGACTTTATGCAGGTGTCCAGTTACTACAGCGGAACCGTCTCGACCGGAAATGTCCGTATCAAGAAGGATCTTGATTTTGACATCGCGGGAAGAGATGTCCTCATCGTGGAAGATATTATTGATTCCGGTATCACGATGCAGTGCCTGAAGAGAGAGCTCTACTCGAGAAATCCGAGGAGCATCAAGGTGGTCGCTGCATTTGACAAGCCCTCCCGCCGCAAGGTGGACTTCACGGCGGACTACATCGGCATCGAGGTGCCGGATGAGTTCATCGTCGGATACGGGCTGGATTTTGACGGGAAGTACAGGAATCTTCCGGATGTATGTGTTCTTGAAGTTGACGGAGGTGACAAATGAGTCAAACAGAAAAAAGACCGAAGCGGTCATTTAGCGGACTGCCTTTCTATCTGGTGCTGATCGTGGTGCTGATCGTGGCGTCCTACTTCTTCCTGAATGGAAGTACGGCGAAGAGCACTTCGCTTTCCGAAGCGCTGAACATGATCCAGAACAAGGAAGTGATGAAAGAAGATGTCGTTCTTAACGGCAACACGCTTTCTTTCAAGTACCTCGATACCGAGACCGGTAAGAAGAGGGAAGTCAGCAAGAAGGTCCCGTACGATTCCGAGGACCATGTCCTGACGATCCTTATGGAAGCGCAGGCGGAAGGCTCGATCGATAAGTTCGAGTACAAGCAGCCGACTGATGTCTCGGCCATCATGTCTGGTGTCATGATCGTCCTGATGGTCGCGGCGATGGTGTTCTTCGTATGGATCAATTTCACCAGAAATGCAGGCGACGGAAGGAATGCCATGAACTTCGGAAGAAGTAAGGCCAAGCTCCACGACCCGTCGAAGAATAAGGTCACTTTTGCCGATGTGGCCGGTGCAGATGAAGAGAAGGAAGAGCTCACCGAGGTCGTCGACTTCCTGAAGAACCCGAAGAAGTACTCGGCGCTCGGCGCGAAGATCCCGAAGGGTATCCTCCTTCACGGTGCTCCGGGTACTGGTAAGACGCTGCTCGCGAAGGCAGTGGCCGGTGAGGCGGGCGTACCGTTCTTCTCCATCTCCGGTTCGGACTTCGTTGAGATGTTCGTCGGTGTCGGTGCGAGCCGTGTTCGTGACCTCTTCGACAATGCCAAGAAGAATTCTCCCTGTATCGTATTCATCGATGAGATCGATGCCGTAGGCCGTCACCGTGGTGCCGGTATGGGCGGTGGTCACGATGAGCGCGAGCAGACACTCAACCAGCTCCTCGTCGAGATGGACGGTTTCGGTCCGAATGAGGGCGTTATCGTTATTGCGGCGACCAACCGTATCGATATTCTCGATCCGGCGCTCCTGCGTCCTGGCCGTTTCGACCGTCGTGTCGCGGTATCCCGTCCGGACATCAAGGGCCGTGCGGAGATCCTCAAAGTCCATGCCAAGAACAAGCCCTTCGAGGACGATGTCGATCTCAAGGAAATCGCGAAGATCACGCCCGGTTATACCGGTGCCGATCTGGCCAACCTCCTGAATGAGGCGGCACTTTTGGCGGCAAGAAGAAATGCGAAGAAGATCTCGAAGGCGGATGTCTCCGAGGCGGTCTTCAAGGTCATGATCGGACCGGAGAAGAAGAGCCGCGTCATGTCCGACAAGGAGAAGCGTCTGACGGCGTTCCACGAGGCGGGCCACGCGATCATCCTGCGTACGGTCTCCGAGACGGATCATGTCGAGCGTGTCTCCATCATCCCGGCCGGTGGTGCCGGCGGTTATACCGCGCACAAGCCGGATGAGGATATCTACTATACGACGAGAAAACAACTGATCGACAACATCATGATCTCCCTCGGCGGTCGTGGTGCGGAGGAGATCATCCTTGGTGAGATCAGTACCGGTGCTTCGTCTGACCTGCAGCACTGCAATAGCATCGCCCGTGAGATGATCACCCGCTACGGTATGAGCGAGCAGTTCCCGAATGTGGTCTTTGACGATGACGATGAGGTCTTCATCGGCAAGAGCTACGGTCATACCCGTGTATACAGTGAAGAGTCCGCAGCGAAGATCGACTCCGAGATCAGTGAGATCATCCGGGCTGCCTATGCAGATGTGCTTCGTATCCTCAACGAAAAGATGGATATCCTCAATGCCGTGGCCCATCGCCTCCTCGAGAAAGAGAAGATCGAAGGCGCCGAGTTTGAGGAGATCTACAACAATCCGGGCATGGTTTCTCTCACTGCTTCTTCAGAAACAGAGTCGGATGCTTCCGAGAATGCCGGCGGAGAGAATAGTGCGGACAGCGTCGCATCCGGTGAGGCGGACGGCACAGTGAGCGGATCTTCCGAGGACTTCGTGCCCAGTTCTTTTGGCGATCTGAGTGGATCGGCCGGATCCGGTGACGGACTTCTCTTCGGCGACGAAGGAGAGAACAAAAAGCCCGGCGAAGATTGAGCCTTCGGCAAAAGACAGAAGATACGCGTCGGAAGAGGCGTATCAGATATGTAGGAAAACAAAAGGAGAGGACTGCCTCATTGTTTTGAGACAGTCTCTTTCTTATGAAGGAACACGCAGGAGAAACTGCGAAGAACAGGAGTGGGACATGAAGAAGTTTTTCAAGCGGGTGTACTGGAAGATTTGCAGCATCATCCTGCGGCTGATGGATGAAGCGTCGGACAAGCGTATCTGCGGTCAGAGCCTGGTGAAGTATGTCAAGAGCGTCTACCGCGATGACGCAAACGGTGTGGGAATGACAGGCTCACAGTCGACACACTACATCATCTTGAAACGTATCTTCTCGCATGTCACAATTACGGAGAAGGACAGCTTCATGGACATCGGCTGCGGCAAAGGCCGTGTCCTTGCGTTCCTGCTGAAGAAGCACGCGCCCTGCAAAATCTCCGGGATCGAGATCAACGAGATTTCCGGGAAGGTCGCCCAGGAATGGACGAAGAAGTACGAGCAGGTCAATGTGACGCTGGGGGATGCTTTTGAGATTGACTATGATTCTTATACCATCCTGTTCATGGGCCGTCCGTTCCTGCCCAAAACGTTTCTGCAATTCATCGAGCATTTCGAATCCGGATTGACCCACCCGATCACGCTTATCTACTGGGTCGATCAGCAGAGCGGCTATCTTCTGAAAGATCGTCCAGGATGGGAGAAGCAGTTCCGGGAGAAGTTATCTACCATCCATGGACTGAAGGTCGCCCAAACGCCACAGGGCTATTCGGTCTGGACGTATGATCCGGCCCTCCGCGCAGAAGCGCAAAAGCAGTAATTCCGCCCGTCGGACGAGTGATTTTTTGCTATAATAGGCACGACAGAAACAGGAAGAAGGAATCGAAATGAGAAGAAATCATACGAAACTCTGGATATGGATCGTGACGCTGATCCTGGCGTTCGGACTTTTGGCCGGATGCTCGAAGAAAGAAAAGGAAACGTCGGCGGCGACTACGACTTCTGAAACTACGACAGAGACCACGACCGCGAAGGAAGAATCCTCGAAAGAGACTGCTGAATCCGCGACGGAGGAAGTGACGGAAGAGACGAAGGAAACGACAACGGAGGCCACGACTTCTTCCGAGACTACTAAGAAAGAAACCACCACGACAGAGGCGCCGACAGAGACGACAGCCGCTCCGACGGAAGCAGCCATCGATGAGGACGGCGAGTACACAAGTAAAGACGATGTGGCGCTTTATATCTATACTTACGGGCATCTCCCATCGAATTTTGTGACGAAGAAAGAGGCCAGAGAACGAGGCTGGGAGGGCGGATCCCTTGAAGACTATTTCCCGGGCTGCAGCATCGGCGGCGATGTTTTCGGAAACAGGGAAGGACTCCTGCCGAGTAAAAAAGGGCGCACTTACTACGAGTGTGACATCGATACGAAGGGCAAGAGCTCCCGGGGCGCGAAGCGCATCGTCTTCTCCGACGACGGTCTGATCTATTACACCGAGGACCACTACGAGACATTCACGCTGCTTTATGGGGAGGAGTAATATGAACATTTATCTTCTGGATGGAAAAGATATGACGAATCGCGATGAGGCATATCGCGTGATCGCCAGGGAGATGAATCTCCCCGAGTGGTTCGGGAACAATCTCGACGCACTTTACGACTGCCTAAGCGAGCAGAGCAAGGATACCGCGGTCATCTTCGTCAATACCGCGATCGCCGAAGAAAACCTCGGTGAGTATTCGGAGAAAATGCTCGCGTGTTTCCGTGATGCGGCACAGGAGTGCGGTTACTTCTTCAAGGAGAAACGCTGATATTGCCTGAGGATACAGGAAATCATCCGTCAGGCCCGGAAAGGATCATCTATGTTAGCCAATTACCATACCCATACCCGCCGCTGTAATCACGCGACCGGAACCGAGAGGGAATATATCGAGAACGCCATTGCTCAGGGCTTCCAGGTGCTGGGCTTCTCGGACCATGTTCCGCAGCCGTATCCGGCGGGTTTCCGCTCCGGGATAAGGATGGATATGCGTGAGATCCCGGACTATACGGAAACACTCGTCAAACTTCGCGATGAATATAAAGATCAGATACAGATCCTCATCGGCTATGAAGTGGAGTACAGTAAGAGATTCTTCCCGAAGCTTCTCGAAGAGCTTCGTAAGTATCCGCTTGACTACATGATTCTGGGACAGCACTTCGCCGTTAACGAGGTGGACGGCTTCTACGTGGGTTCGCCGATTTTCGGTGAAGACCAGCTCCAGTCCTATGTCGAGACCACGATCGAGGGAATGGAGACAGGGCTTTTTACGTATCTGGCACATCCGGATCTGGTGTACTACATGGGCGGGGACGAAGTGTATCTGCGGCACATGCGCCGCATCGTGAGAAAGTCGATCGAGCTTTCGATCCCGCTCGAGGTGAACATGTACGGCTTCCTCGACGGACGCCACTACCCGTGTGACCGGTTCTTCCGCATGGCCAGTGAGATGGGGGCGAAGTTCGTCCTCGGCTGCGATGCGCATCAGCCGCGTATGGTCAGACAGCCCGACGATCCGAGACTGCAGCTGTTCCTCAAAAAGTACGGCATAGACTGCGGCGACAACATCCTTGAGATCCGCGATCCGAAGGCGTAAGGAGTTTCTTCCTCACTCGAGCCCGAGATCGTGAATGATCGTTTTCGTCATTTCGATATCCTCGTCGGTATAGTCGAGGATCATGAACGCCAGGATATACTCGTTAATAACGAGCGATCGGAGATACACAGTATGCTCGGCACCGTCGTCCCCCTCGATAAAGATGTAATCTTCTGTACTGCTGCCGATAAATTCGAAATCAAACCACCCTCCGGAAACCTCTCCGCTGGCGACGCCTTCTTCGATCATCGCTTGTGTATCGCGAAGAACATCGCCGTTTTCCAGAGCCGAATCGATGATTCTGTCCCGATTGTCAAGGTTGACCTGGAAGAATTGACCGTTTTCGTAGAGGTTATCAAGAGGCTGCGTCGTGTCCTGCGTAAACCCGTACTTGGCCATGACGTCGCGGAAAGCCGCCTCGTCAAAAGAATACACGCCCAGCGCACGACGGCACATCGCATATTCGTTGTCATCGATCCGGCCGTTGGCATAGAGCAGCTCGATGGAGGTCTGGTAGCAGAGGATCTCTCCTTCTTCGTCGATCTCATCCGAATAATCCAGAGGATCGAACGGCGGCATGATCTCGGTAAAAATGCCTTCGATCGTGTAGCTGGATGGATCTTTCCCGTCGACGGTGATCGTCACGGGAATATCCACATCGATGTCGGGCGTGTTCTCCAGCTCGTCGATGAAACCGGGTACCAGGTCGTTGATGTTGATATATTCGTAGTACTCTTTTTCAAAGTCCACCGTACCGCCTGCCATCGCGTCAAAGGCATCACAAAAGGCCGGAGCCAGATTCACCGGGTCGGAGAAAAAGTTCTGTGCAGCTTTCTCACTGTTTTTGCAGTGTGCATGCACGATGAAATCTGCGGAGTTTTGGTTATTGAGTACAACATACTCGATCTCGTAGGTAAGGAAAGAATTGCACGCTTCGGTGATGCCCTCTGCCACCGGGTCATAATCGTCCAGATGTGGGATAGAGGAGTGCTGGTAGAGGTACGGGATATTCATATCATGAAGCGCCTGCATGAACTCCTCGACCTTTGACTTCATGTCTTCATCGCCTTCGGGGATGGCATCGCAGATGGTGCTGAACTGCTCCAGTACCTGCTCGTAGAGTTCCTCGGTACTGCTTATGACGGCTTTGTCGTCTTCGAGTGAGACGGGGATTTCGATATCGGCGTAGATATACTTCTCGGACTCGGAAACGAGCGTGGTAGCCGAGGTGTAAGTGAAAGGAGAATCTTTCGACTTCCCGGCGATTTTCTTTCCGTCGGGAAGACCAATCGTCACCGCGACGGTGGCCTCGTCATCGTCGATCTCGGTATCTCCGAACTCGAAAGTCAGCTGCTTGATAAGTGCATCCCAGAGGACTTCCTCCTGGGACATCGAAAACTCCTGATTCTGGAACGGATCGTTTTCCGAATCTGTGTAACGGGACAGTTTCTCGGTGCGTCCGGAGGAGAGGTATACGAGGTAATTCTCGACGATGCCCTGCGCGTCCTTCTTGAGTTTCTCGTTCTTCTTACTGCTGTTCTTGGAACATGCACAGGTGCTTCCGAGGATGCTAAGAAGCATCACCAGAGTCATTAGAAATGAGATAGAACGGGTATGTCTATTAGCCATCGCGATTCTCCTCCGATCACGATGCAATTATATCACAGACGGAAGGGGAGACGTCAGGCTTTCGGGACACGCATGGCGCGTGCGGCGTTCAGGATCGCGAGGACGAGAACGCCTACATCTCCGAAGACGGCGAGCCTCATGCCCGCAAGTCCCAGCGCGCCGAGGATCATCACGGCGACCTTGACGGCGATCGAGAAGACGATGTTCTCCTTGACGATGCGCATAGTCTTTCTTGCGATACGGAGGGATTCGGCGATCTTGGTGAGACGGTCATCCATGAGGACGACATCTGCGGCTTCGATCGCGGCATCCGACCCGAGGGCGCCCATCGCGATACCGACATCGGCACGGGTCAGGACCGGTGCGTCGTTGATGCCGTCACCGGCAAAAGCGATCTTTCTTGTCCCGTCCATGAGTTCTTCGATCTTTTCGACTTTATTTCCGGGGAGAAGCCCTGCGAAATAACGGTCGATGCCAACCTTCTCGGCGACATTTTCTGCGACTTTCTCATTGTCTCCGGTCAGCATCACGACGTCACGTACACCGGCATCCCGCAGTGCCGAGATGGCCTCCTTTGAGTCGGGCTTGATCTCGTCGTTGATGACGATGTGACCGAGATATTCGGTCTTTCGGGAGACGTGCACGATGGTGCCGGGGAGGTGGCACTCGTGGTAGTCCGCATGGACGTCTTCCATGAGTTTCCCGTTTCCGACGAAATAGGTCTGTCCGTCGATGACGGCGCGGATACCGCGGCCGGCGATCTCTTCGACCTCGCCGAGACGGGAAGAGTCGATGTGCTTGCCGTGGGCATTGACGATCGATTCAGCCACAGGGTGGTGCGAACGGCTCTCGGCAAGTGCCGCGATGTCGATCAGGACATCTTCGTCGATCTCGTTCGGATGGACGGCGTCGACGGCAAAAGCACCGCGTGTGATCGTGCCGGTCTTGTCAAAGACGACGGTGTCGATCCGCGAGAGTTCCTCGAGGAAGTTACTGCCCTTGATGAGAATACCGCGACGACTGGCCGCGCCGATCCCGCCGAAGAAACTGAGCGGTACGGAGACGACGAGTGCGCAGGGGCAGGAGACAACGAGGAAGATGAGGCCTCTGTAGATACTGCCGGAGATGCCGAGGTCGGTGAAGATCGCGCATATCAGGGCGATCACGACCGCGAGGATCACGACGATCGGAGTATAATAACGCGCGAAGCGGGTGATGAACTTCTCCGCGTGCGCTTTCTTGTCTGTGCTGTTTTCCACCAGTTCGAGGATGCGCGAAACCGTGCTGTTCTCGTATTCGGTGGTCGTGGTGACCGTAATGGCCGAACTTACATTGATCGATCCCGAGTAGACGGAATCGCCGGGAGCGACCTCGACCGGGAGGCTCTCGCCGGTCAGTGCCGCAGTGTTAAGGCTCGAGTTTCCGTCCTTCACGATGCCGTCGATCGGGACCTTCTCGCCGGGCTTAACGAGGACGACCTCGCCGACAGAAACCTCTGACGGGTCGACTTCTTCCTCGGCTCCGTCACGAAGGACGATCGCGGTATCCGGGCAGATGTCCATCATGGCGGCGATGGACTTTCTGCTCTTTCCGACGGCGATGCTCTGGAAAAGCTCTCCTACCTGATAAAAGAGCATGACGCCTGTGGCCTCAGGATAATCTCCGACGGCCAGTGCGCCGACGGTGGCGATCATCATGAGAAACTCCTCGTCGAGAAAATCGCCGTGGCCGATTTTTTTGATCGCGCCAAGTACGACGTCATAGCCCACAATGAGGTAGGGGATAAGATAAATAACAATAAGAGTGGCATGTCGAAGCACCGCGTTTCCTCCTTCGCTTCCGTAAAGGGAATCGAGCAGGGAGGAAAGGGGCAGGAAATGGAGGAGGACCAGTACTGCCGCCGCGGCCAGAATACGTAGGAGGGTTTTTCTCTGTTTCTTCGACATAATGCTTACCACTCAATAAAAGGATTGAAATCTAAAGATTTGTAACAGTGTTACAAGGTGATTCCGGAGCCGGAACCGTGTCTTTACATGATGATCCGGCAGTCCGGCTCGACCTTGGCGATGGTCTTTTCGGCTTCCTTCAGGACGGAATCGAAAACGGCATCGTCTGCTTCGAGGATCATCTTCTGGGCCATGAAGTTTACGGAAACTTTTGTCACGCCCGGGATCTTGCTGATGGCCTCTTCCATCTTCGCGGCGCAGTTTGCGCAATCCAGGTCTTCGAGTTTATAGCTTTTTCTCATAGTCGGGTACCTCCCAAGTGTAAGTGTTTCTTTTGTAAAACATACTTCTTATAGACTGTATATCGCATCTTCCGATCGTGTCTGCTCTGCGATAACATATGAGCAATCATTCATATGATTTACAATTCATATGATACTACTTTTTTTATGTTTGTCTATAGGTTTTTGAAAATTATTTTTCTCATGGTATCATGAAAGGGTAATGCGATGGATCTTTATGGAAATTCCGCCGCACCGGAAGATGAACTATAGGAAAGAAGGAATATATATATGAAACTGAAGAAGCAGTATATCCCGCATGATACCGGCGATGAGAGCCTGCTGGTGCCGACGGCGGATGCCGAGTTCTCCGGCGTGGTCCGCGGAAACAAGACCCTGGGTATCATCCTGTCCTACCTCAAAGAAGAAACGACCGAAGAAGAGATCGTGGCCGCGATGACAGCGCGTTTCGATGCGCCGGAAGAAGTCATCTCGCGCGATGTGAAGAAGGCTATCGAAGAACTTCGCAAGGTCGGAGCTATTGAAGAGTAATCTGTCCGGGATAGTTATCCGGATGCAGAAACATTCGTGATCGGGAGGAATTCGGATCCATGATCCTCATGTATGTTGACTCGAAAGAACGGGAAGAAGCGGTTCGCAGTGCGGCCGCTTCTATCGGTGAGCGCGTCTCATCGATCGGGCCGGGAGAGCTTTCTTTGAAACTATCCGAGATCATCAAAAAGAATACGGTCTCAGGAGGACTAACGCCGGAGCTTCAGCGGCCTCTGCCGTTTCAGATCACGCCTCCGGTAGAAGAAGCGGTCCCTCCGATGTATCAGATGCCGGAGATCCTCATCTTCGTTTCCATAGAAGAAGAAGGGATCCGCACGTTCCTGAGTGCATTTCGGGCATCTGGAGAAAAGCCCGTCGCGCTGAAGGCCGCGGTCACGCCCTTTAACATCAACTGGACACTTTATGCCCTGATCGGCGAACTGAACCGCGAACGCGAGGCCCTGAAAGGATAATATGAGCCCGAAAGAAAGTACAAAGGATAAGATACTCGCCCTGTTTGAGCAGAATAAGGGGACGTGCTTCTCCGGCGCGGAGATCGCGGAGAAACTGCATGTCTCGCGCACCGCTGTGTGGAAGGCGGTCGAGTCCCTGCGCGAAGAGGGATACGCGCTCGAGGCGGCGCCGGGACGCGGATATGTTCTGTCACCGGACACGGACATCGTCTCCGGACAGGGCGTCGGCAAGTATCTCGGCGAGGATCTCGATCTGGACTTTCGGGTATTTGATGAAGTGACCTCGACGAATACGCTTCTTAAGGAAAAGGCAGCCGCCGGGGCACGCGAGGGGACCGTGATCATCGCGAATTCACAGACCGGAGGCAAGGGCCGGATGGGGAGATCTTTTTTCTCACCATTAAACACAGGTCTCTATATCAGTGTGCTGCTCCGTCCGACGGACATGCCGCCGGAACGGGCACTGAAGATCACGACCATGGCGGCTGTCGCGGCGTGCCATGCGATCGAGACCGTGCTCCCGGACAGAAAGATCGTGCCCGATTCTAAGGGTCCGAAAGAGATACTCGAAGCCGTTATCAGAAAGAGCAAGGAACATAACCGCCCGCAGATCAAGTGGGTCAATGACATTTTCCTTCGCGGGAAAAAGGTTGTCGGGATTCTGACCGAAGCGTCGATGAGCATGGAAAACGGAAATCTCGAGTATGCGGTCCTGGGTATCGGATTTAATGTATATGAACCGGAGGGAGGATTCCCGGAGGAACTGAAGAGTATCGCGGGTTCGATCCTCGGGGTTCGGATGCCGGATGCGAAGAATCAAATCGCCGCGGAATTCCTGCACTGTTTCTTCGAGATCTACCGCGCGCCGGATCATCTCGGCTACGAATCGGAATATAAAGACAGAAGTCTCGTGCTCGGAAAGAACGTGGATGTCATCTCTACAGGCGGCGGAGATGTGCGCCAGGCAAAGGTCCTCGACATCACGGAGGATTGTAATCTGCTGGTGGAATATAAAGATGGAAGTCAGGCTGTCCTCTCTTCAGGCGAAGTCAGCGTGCGCCCGAAGAAGTGAGTGCCCAAGACGTGGAGATCAGTCCTTCGGAGCAGACAGCGAATAGTGATCCTCTTCACCTAGAATATCGTAGTAAAGGACACCGGACAGTGCTTTTGAAAAGGTATAGGTGAGGACTGCTTTTTTCTCATCCAGAAGAATGTTGAACCGGAACTCCGGCTCGGAGAAAAAGCCGTCTTTGTTTTCTTTCTTCGGAGCTTTCCCGGGATAAAGCCGGTCGTGCCGGATCTCGCCGTTTTCGAGAAGAAATACGGTCTCGAGGACGGGTTTTCCGTCTGTGTCTGTATTCCTGTCGAAGAGTACCCATACGTGATTGAAAACTTCCGGGTGCGCCAATCGGTGCTCACTCCAGAGCCGCCTGATTTCGTCGATCAGAAGATTCTCGATCTGTGCTTCACGATGCATGTTGATCGCATATCTGACATTCGGCTTCAACTGCGCTTCCACCTCATCGAAGTGCTTCTCAAGGATCGGGAACGGACCCCAGCAGTAATCGGAAAGAAGCAGCAGCGCATCTTCTTTCACCTCGATGGGATTTCCTGTAATGATCATGGTCTCGAGAAGTTCGATCAGTTCCGCTTTATACGGCTCTATATCCGGCTGCCCATAATAGGAGTCCATGAACCATTCGAGACAGAAAAGCAGACTTCTTTTCTTATCGGTATCGGAACCGGTCAGGATCTCACGGATCGCATCGATGCCACCCTCGCGGACGAGTTTTTTCTCTTCTTCGGAATAGGTGATAAAACTGCTCATGGAATTGCCCTCATGGTTTCATTCTTCTATGCTCCTACTGATACTATACCACGAACTCTTATGCTACAATGGAAAATGGCCGCACGGTTTTACCGGTGCGGACTACTATGTAAATCAATGGAGATTTGTATTATGAAGATCGGTTGTGTAAAAGAGATCAAGAACAATGAATTCCGTGTGGGTCTTACACCTGACAACGTGAAGGCCTATGTTGCCGCCGGCCACCATGTGTATATGGAAAAGGGCGCAGGCGTCGGATCCGGTTTTACGGATAACGAGTACGTCGATGCAGGCGCATCTCTGATCGACAATGCCGCCGATGTATGGAACCTCGTCGACATGATGATCAAGGTCAAGGAACCGCTTCCGGAGGAATATCCGCTGTTCCGTGACGGCCTCATCCTCTATACCTATCTCCATCTCGCTGCTGATAAAGAACAGGCAGATGCCCTTCTCGCCGGTAAGGTAAAGGCCGTTGCCTATGAGACACTTCAGGAGAAAGACCGTTCTCTTCCGTGTCTCGCGCCGATGTCCCAGATCGCGGGCCGTCTCTCCATCCAGGAAGGCGCGAAGTATCTCGAGAAGAAGTTTGGCGGTGAGGGTATCCTCCTTGCCGGTGTTCCGGGTACCCCGAAGGCCAACGTCGTCATCCTCGGTGGTGGTACGGTCGGCATGAACGCCTGCAAGATCGCTGTCGGTATGGGCGCCAATGTTACGATCCTCGACGTTAACCTCAAGAGACTCGAAGAACTCGACAACATGTTCGGTGCGCACATCCAGACTCTCGTAAGTAATGACTCGAATGTCGAGCGTGTCTGCAAGGATGCGGACCTCGTCATCGGTTCTGTCCTGATCCCGGGTGGTTCCACACCGAAGCTCTTCAAGAAGAAGTATCTCCCGGAGATGAAGGACGGTGCGGTATTTGTTGACGTCGCGATCGACCAGGGCGGCTGCGGTGAATCCTCTCACGTTACGACTCACGACGATCCGGTCTATATCGAAGATGGCGTCGTTCACTACTGCGTCGGTAACATGCCGGGTGCGGTTCCTAGAACAAGTACGATCGCGCTGACCAATGCGACACTCAAGTATGGTCTTCAGATCGCGGAAGCGGGTCTCGAAGAAGCCTGCAAGAAGAGCGAAGTCATCACGTCCGGCGTGAACTGCTACGATGGTAAGTGCACGAACAAGAACGTTGCTTCTGCACTTGGCTATGAGTACACCGAGCTGGCAAGTCTGATGTAAGAATCCTTAAAACAATTGGGATAGGTGATTCTGCCGGGGAAGAAGCGTCGGGAGCGAAGCAATGTATCTAAAACAAAAATGGTACTTTTGGCACGCTTGAAGAACCTCCTTCCAAATGGTAAAATTACGTTGATAAAATCCAAAAACAGGGAGGATAATTATGGGACTTTTTGATAAGAAATTCTGTGATTTTTGCGGAAATAAGATTGGTCTTCTGGGAAATAAGAAACTCGAAGATGCAAACATGTGTAAGGATTGCGCCAGCAAGCTTTCTCCGTGGTTCAGTGAGCGTCGCCACAGCACGAAGGCGGACATCGATGCACAGCTGCAGTATCGTGAACAGAACAAGTCAGCTGTATCGGCTTTCTCGGCGACACAGACTCTCGGTAAGCATACCAAGCTCATGATCGATGAGAATGCTAGAAAGTTTATGGTCACCAGTGCTTCGGATATCTATTCTGCGAACCCGGACGTTCTGGATTATTCTCAGGCTGTGGCTTGTGATCTTGATGTAAGAGAGACCAGAACAGAGATCAGAAGAAAAGATGCGAACGGACAGTCCGTCAGCTACAATCCTCCGCGTTATGAGTATTCCTATGATTTCCACGTTGTCATCCGCGTCAACCATCCGTACTTCGACGAGATGAAGTTCTCGATCAGCAACGGCAGCATCAAGGTTGGCGAGCAGCCGATGAACCCGGGTCAGAGCGGTGGCTGGAGCGTACAGCGCTCGGGCTTCAATCCTCTGGGCAATCGTGTAAATGACTACTACGAGTGTGTCGATCTCGGTAACCAGATCAAGGCCGCAGTGGATGCGATGCGTATGGGCGGTAACGTTTCCATGGCGATCGCCGGCGGTCAGGCGGTTCCAGGTATGGGCATGCAGCCAGGTATGCAGCCTGGTATGGCTATGGGTATGGGTGCTGCGCCGGGTATGGCGATGCAGCAGGGTTACCAGCAGCCGGGTATGCCTCAGCAGGGCTACAATCCGAATGATCCGAATAGCGTAGCGCAGTATATGGCTTCCCAGGCTCAGGCCGCGATGGCCAATGCCGGTCAGCAGCCGCAGGGTGCCGGTCAGTATATGCAGCAGAATTTCCAGCAGGGCATGCAGCCGCAGGGCTTCCAGCCGGGTATGCCGCAGGCTCAGGGCTTCGGTCAGATGCCGCAGCAGGGTTATCCGCAACAGGGTATGCCGCAGCAAGGCTTCGGCCAGAATATGCAGCAGGGATTCCAGCAGATGCAGCAGGGTATGCCGCAACAGGGTTACCAGCAGGGCGGTATGGCCATGGGCATGGGTGCCGCTCCGGGCATGGCGATGCAGCAGGGTGGCGGCATGGCTCCCGGTATGACCGTGACATGTCCGGTTTGCCAGGCAACGACTACTCTTGGCGCAGCCGGTTGCTGTGAGTTCTGCGGAAACAAGATCGTCTGATTCCGGATGCCCATCGGGGCGTGTAAACAGATAACAACGAGAAGGAGCATCTCCGTCGGAGGTGCTCCTTTTTTGGCGTTTTTTAGTCAGAATTTTGATGGTAGGCTGTTTGGTTAGCCGTCTTGGTGGCGGGCCATTACGTCCTTTTTCGCAAAAATGGCATTTTGGGACGGAAACGGTGGGGGTATGTGAGACGCGGATTACGGTCGAAAACAGAAAAATGGCACATAGATCCGTAATCAGTAGGGAAAAATACTTCACCGTTACGGCTATGTGAGCCTCTAAGGCCGGATCTGCCGTAAAACTTGCCGAAAGGTCCGATAGAATTACGTCTCTTTTGGACAAAAATGCGAATTCGGACGTAAACCAATTGACAGATACCCCAGGGGGGTATACAATCGAAAACAGAATATACCCCAGGGGGGTATACGTGATGCCAGTCAAGAGCCGAGGAGGTTTCAAAATGGAAAAGTGTCCGCATTGCAGTGATAGGAAGAAGCTTCGCACTGAAGAGGAGAAGAAAGATCTGCTCAAGCGACTGCGCCGGGCAGAGGGACAGATCCGCGGGATCGAGAACATGATCGAAAATGATGCGTATTGCCCGGACATCCTTGCACAGGTCTCAGCTGTGACCGCAGCGCTCAACAGCTTCAACAAAGAATTACTTGCCTGCCATATCCGAAGCTGTGTGACGGAGGATATCCGAGCCGGCAAGGAAGAGTCGATCGACGAGCTCGTTAAGCTCATGCAGAAACTGATGAAGTAAGAAGAAGGAAGAAAGATGCAGCAGTATCAGGTAACAGGGATGAGTTGCGCGGCGTGTCAGGCGCGCGTGGAGAAGGCCGTGGCGAAGGTGCCGGGAGTGACATCTGTTGCGGTGAGCCTTCTGACTAACTCGATGGGCGTCGAGGGGACGGCGGACAGCCGTGCCGTGATCGACGCGGTTGAAAAAGCCGGATACGGCGCATCTTTGAAGACCTCGGAAAAAGAACGCACGTCTTCAGGGACGGCGGGATCCGCATCCGGAAAAGAAAACACGGCCATTTCTTCCCAGGAAGATCCACTGAAAGACACGGAGACCCCGAAGCTTCTCCGGCGATTGATCTTGTCTGCCGGATTTCTTCTTGTTCTGATGTACCTCACCATGGGGCACAATATGCTCGGTCTGCCGTTACCTTCGTACTTCGACCACAACCATCTGGGCCTTACGCTGACACAGATGCTTCTGGCCCTGATCGTCATGTTTATCAACAAGAAGTTCTTCGAGAGCGGATTCCGTTCCCTTCTTCACGGCGCACCGAATATGGACACCCTTGTGGCGCTTGGTTCCGGCGTGTCGTTTGCATGGAGCCTGTGGGTCTTCTTCGTGATGTGCGGGCAGATCACGACCGGGACGCCGAATGCAGAACTTCACGATCTTTACCACAACCAGCTCTACTTTGAATCGGCGGCGATGATCCCGACACTCATTACTGTGGGAAAAACACTGGAAGCCAGAAGTAAGGGCCGTACGACCGATGCCCTTCGTTCCCTGATGAAGCTCGCCCCGAAGACGGCGCGCGTCCTTCGTCCGGCAGCCTGTCAGGAAGGGGCGGTATGCCCCGTCGAATTCTCAGAAGAGAAAGAAGCAGTTGAAGTGATCGTTCCGATCGAAGAGGTCCGCGTAGATGATATCTTCGCCGTCAAGCCCGGTGAGAGTATCCCGGTAGATGGTGTCGTGGTCGAAGGGGAGAGCGCAGTCGATGAATCGGCACTCACAGGCGAATCGATCCCGGTCGACAAGAATCCGGGGGACAAGGTGTCGGCGGCGACGATCAACCGTTCCGGATATCTGCGATGCCGTGCGACCCGTGTTGGTGAAGATACGACGCTGTCGCAGATCATAAAGATGGTGTCCGATGCCGCCGCGACGAAGGCACCGATCGCCAGGATCGCCGACAAGGTGTCGGGTATATTCGTGCCCTCAGTAATCGGCATCGCGATATTGGTGATCGCGGTCTGGCTCCTGGCGGGAAAAGAAGTCAGTTTCGCACTGGCACGTGGTATTTCCGTTCTTGTTATTTCCTGTCCGTGCGCCCTTGGGCTGGCCACGCCTGTAGCCATTATGGTGGGAAACGGACTGGGCGCCCGAAACGGTGTGCTCTTTAAGACGAGCGAAGCCATCGAGACCACGGGCAGAGCCGCCATCGTCGCACTGGACAAGACAGGTACGATCACGACGGGGCAGCCCCGCGTGATGGCGATATACGAAGCGCAGGGAGCCGATGCAAGTGATCTTCTCCGGAAAGCCTATCTTCTTGAGAAAAAAAGTGAGCATCCTCTCGCCCGCGCAATCGTGGATGAGTATGAACGTGCTTCGGAAGTGATGCTGCAGGAAGAAACGATCGGTAACGATTCAGAAGTGAGCGCCTTCACGATCCATGCGGGTCATGGACTGGAGGGGCGGATCAGCGGAAGGCTTCTTCATGCGGGAAACGGGAAGTACATCCGTCAGTATACGGACGTGCCGCCGGAAATGGTGAAGAGGGAAACCTCGTGCGCAGAAGCCGGACAGACACCGCTCTTTTTCGAAGAGGAAGGAAAACTTCTGGGGATCATCTCCGTGGCAGATACTATCAAGGAAGATTCGGAAGAGGGGATCCGCAGCCTCAAGAATCTCGGTCTCTCTGTCGTCATGCTCACGGGAGACAATCCCCGTACGGCGGATGCCGTCGGGAATAAGGCGGGGGTCGATTATATCGTGGCCGGGGTCCTTCCGGACGGAAAGGCAGACGTGATTAAGGACCTTCAGAAAAGCGGGAAGGTCATCATGGTGGGGGACGGGATCAACGATGCCCCCGCGCTGGCGACGGCCGATATCGGAATCGCCATCGGAGCCGGGACGGACGTGGCGATCGACAGCGCCGATGTCGTGCTCATGAACAGCAGCCTTACCGATGTGGCGGCAGCGATCCGCCTGAGCCGCAAGACACTGAAGAATATACACGAGAATCTTTTCTGGGCATTCTTCTACAACGTGATCTGCATTCCGATCGCCGCGGGGGTGCTGACTTGGAAGATGAACCCGATGATCGGTGCGGCTGCGATGAGTCTGTCGAGCTTCACGGTCTGCATGAATGCTCTGCGGCTGAACCTCTTTAAGATGCGGGATGCCTCGCATGATACAGCTCTTAACGGAAGAAAGCCTGCGGCCCTCCCGCTCCCGAAGCCCGGTGCGGCTTCGGAAACGACGGTGAAAACACCGCAGGCCGGTTCCGAAAGAATAGATGTTCCGGAAACGGAGAAAGGAAGTGCGAAAATGAAGAAAGTACTAATTATCGAAGGCATGATGTGCGGCCATTGCGAGGCCTCTGTGAAGAAAGCTCTGGAGGCTCTGCCTTATATCGCTTATGCGGCACCGGATCACACGAGCAATACTTGTGTAGTCGACATCACGGATGATGGGGCTTGGGATGAGGAGGCCGTGAAGGCCATCATCGAAGGCAAGGACTATAAGTATCTCGGCACGAAAGAGTAATCAAACTGCCGGGAGGAGCTGTTACTCGCTTCCGAAGAGAGGATCGTCCTGCGGTCCGGGAACGGGGTAGTCTCCGGGATGGAAGAACTCTTCGCCGGGGAAGTAATCGCCCATGACGTCGAAAGGCGGTTCCTCTAAGTCGGTAAAGAAAAGATCCGGTATGTCCAAAGGATCCGGTAGATCTTCATCCGGCTCCGAGCCGCGAAAATGCCCGTTCCGTGAGAATGCGGAGACCTCCGACAAGTGGAGAACCTGGAACAGATCCTGCGCGTATTCGAGGAAGGGATCTTCCGGATCCAGCATCCTTATATAGTTGATGCGTCCTTGAACCGAGTAGATGAAGTGCCGTACCTGCTCTGCGGTGCAGGGACTGTGATACCACTTCGGCCGTGTCCGCTCGAGATGCTCGGCTACGCTGTATTTGCAGGCGTAGTAGAGTTCCTGACGGAGCTTGTGACGGTACTCGCGCTTGGCGTGGACGCGATCGTTGATGACGGCTCCGGTCACTTCGAGGCGTTTGCCCGGTCCGAGGAAACGTGTCTTTGCGGTATTCAGTTTATAGTGATAAGGGCGAAGAAGATCTTCGACCATGTCCTTGACTGCCACTTTGTTAAAGGGCCAGTAAGCTGAGAAAGTCATGTCGTCGCAGTAGCGGGTGTAGGTGACACCGATGCACTTACAGTACGATCCGATCGTTCTGTCGAAGTCGGAAAGGACGAGGTTGGCGATCTGAGGAGAGGTGCATGCCCCCTGACAGAGCGCGCCGTTAAAGCAGACCAGACGTGTCAGTGTTCCGAGTATCGTCTTATTGTAAGGGGTGTACTTCCTGAACATCGAGTAGATCTGACCGGCGCGTGTGCTCTCGAAGAAATGACGGATGTCTAGCTTGAGCATGTATTTGCGGCCGGAATGCTGACTCGCATTGTCTCTGGCCGAATATCCTCTGCGATAGGCAAAAGCATAGGGTGAAGTATAGGCTCTGTCCAGCGGATCGAGAATCCTGAACTTGATGAAATACTGGAGCAACTGAAGATCCGAGGTGACCTTGAAAACGGTCCGCATCTCCTCTTGGTTCGGCTTGGGGATGAGGATCTTTCGGTAATGCGGGCGCACGTCATCGAGTATGGCCTTGATTTCTCCGGCGCATGCGTAGATTTCGTCGCTATCCAAGCGGGGGTGTCTCCCACGCATATACTGGGATGCGAAGGAATAAAGAGAATCCATTTGTGGAAGAATAACATTCATATAGAGTGACTCCATAAGAGAAAAGGGGAGACCACAGAAACGTGCATACCTGCTGGTATTCTCCCGAGTGTGCTATTGCGTATCCTTTATGTGTACGCAATAGTGCATCTCGGGTGTCTCGGGATACGCTTGCGTATTCCGAGACGGCTCTCTGATTGGATAAAAGGACGCCGACTCGGCGGCCATCGTCTAGACTATTTCGCCAAAACGAATCGCTATGCCGTTTCTGTGGTCTCTATGTAAGATTTTTAAGGTTCAGTCCTGCTGCAGAGGGCAGGGATATCGGCGGCTGCCCTAGTAGCGGCGGAGCGTCATACTTCGTACACCGGAGGTGATCTTATTAAGCTCGATCGAGAAGGCGGAAAGATCTTCGATGGATGAGAAGAAGACCTCGATCTTTCTGTCGCTAAAGTACATCGGCTCCGAAGTGCTGCTGTGACGGCAGAATGTGAAGAAAACTCTCTGTTCTTCGAGGGACTTGATCTCGTATGTGATCAGAAGACCGAATTTCTTGATTTCCTCGGAAGCAGGGCCGTCCGGATCTTTCGGAGAAGCGGTCTTTCTCGATGCGGGCTTTCTTGCAGGCGCCTTCTTTGCCGCTTCTTTCTTTGCAGGATCTTTCTTCACGGTTTTTTTTCTGGGCTTCTTCACGGGTGTTTCCGCCTGAGATTTTACTTCCGGTTCCGGATCAGTGCATGGCTTCTCGGGATCCTCGCCTTCCTTAAGCTTGTTCTCCCATTCGTCGAGCTCACGAAGTCTTCTGTCCACATCATCCATAAGTTCTTTGAACTTGCGTTCCGCGACCTGGTGCACGGCTTTGCCCAGCATCTGGCCGAAGACGCTTCTGGCCTCCTGGTATTCTCTCTCATGCTTCGCTGCCAGGGCGGTGGACTTCATTATATCGTAAGAATAATCACCGGAATGAGGAAAAGAAAAGCCCGGGGAGAACAGCGACGCAAAGGGGTCTGTGGCGTCGCCGGAAGATCTTCTGGCTGCGTCTTCACTCGCTTTTTTCGTCTTCTCCTCCATATCCTTGCTCATCTTGTCCATGACCCACTTCTCCAGGGAAGGAAGATCACTCTTGACTAGCGCACGGGAAGGAACATGATCCGGCTCGGGGATGCGCTTACAGGTGAGAAGCTCGGTGAAGTCGGGGAGCTGCGTGATGTACTTGAGTCTTCCGCTCTTCAGGACCAGGATCTCGCCGGTATCAAGAGATCCCAGCTGGGTCGGGGTAACGATCGGCTCCATCATGCCGGTCTCTTCGTTATAGGCCTCGCCGCACTTGGCGGAAAGCTCTCTGAGCGTATCCATCTCCTCAACACGGTAAGCGACCAGCGTATCCGCGTTTCCACGGATCGTGGCGGCCTTGCTCTTGCCGTAGATCGTCTCCAGCTGGGAGAACGACTGCAGGACGAAGAAGGTGCGGATATTACGGGAACGTCCGGCTGTCATCAGGGAAGGGAGCATCGGAAGGGAAGCACCGATGTTGCCCAGCTCCTCGATCACGACGTTCAGACGGCGCGGGAGAGAGCCGTTGTACTTCGTGTGCGCGATGCGGAAATGGTGCGATACGATCTGCGTCAGAATGATCGAGGCCAGGGCGGAGTAGTTCGTGTTCTCGTCGGGCAGGATGATATAGATGGCGACCTTTTTCTGGCCGTCCAGTTCAGACATCTTGAAAGAGGCATCGCTGAGCATAGCTTTGACGGTGTCGCTCATCAGGAATATGTTGAGCGGCTGGAAGAAAGAACTCTTGATGGAGGGAAGGGTATTCTCGGACGGAGCCGAGCGTACGTTTCCCAGAAGCGGAACAAAAGCGGATTTCGGGTAGAGCTCGCAGATCCTGTCGACGTTGCGGGTCGCTCCTTGACGCTTGAAACAGTCATTTGCCAGTCGGATCAGGGCGGCCGGGTGGATCTGATCCGGCTGTCCGAAGTCGAAAAGCATGTACATCAGCGCCATGAAGAGAGACTTCGCGGAACTGTCCCAGAAGGGGTCCCTGCGGCCGCTGATCGTCTTGTCTTCACCGTAGATACAGTCACCGATGTTCTTGATGATGTTGACGGCCAGCTCTCTGTCAGAGGCGATGGGACTCTTGTAGTTCTCAAAGGCGTATCCGAACATATCGAAACCATCGCCCTTGGTGAGGTCGCGGAAATCGAATACTTTCACGTAATAGCCCTTGGCCTTGGCAAGAGCATAGGTATACTTGAGGAGATCTCCTTTCGAGTCGACGGTTACGACAGACTCGTTGGCCTGGATCATGGACATCGTCATCGGGATCGTGCCGCGGCGTGTCTTGCCGCAGCCGGTCACGCCGAGCAGGATGCCGTTGGACTCACCGGCGGCAACGAGAGGGTCACCGCTTGCCCAGTCCATATAGAGAAAAGGGCCACCGCCATGGTTGCCGTCGGCAACCTGCAGATCGCGTTTGATCTCTTCTTCGGAAGAGAAGGCATCATGTTCAATCATTTATCATTTCCTCCTATATATCCCGGCGCCAATCGAGAAGCGCAAAGATCATCTGACCTCGGCGGGAGGCCGTGCCCCGGGGCACGGAACCTGTCCCGCGAAGTCAAAAGATTCTGCCGTCTGGGATGTGACGGCATATATTCCGCACCGGGGAAGAGGGAGAGTGCCTGCCTCCCTCCTCCACCGAAGTTGCGGCGATGTGTGGGGATCGAATGACCGGAGATGAAAAACCGTCCGGAGATTCGAAGAGCGGACGGTTGCGAATAAAGGATAGAGGTGCCGCGTGATTACACTAGCACTGCAAACGTCCTGATATGAGGTTGTGAACCATGTGATCCCCGGAAGGATACGGGCCAACGGCTCTTGTGAAGCCGTAGATCGGGAGATTCAACGTATGTCTGTTGATCGTGTCGAATCCGTATTCAGTTTTCTGGATCATGTAGTTCACACCTCCTTTTCGAAAAAAATAGGAAGTTTCCGTCCATCAATACATCTGCGCACTTATCGATGCGCTTCTATGTATCGATCAAATAGGACAGGCACTTCCAATCAAATCTTTACACTTTATTATGTTGTCAACCCTCGGCAGGAGAGGCATCTCTTGTGAAGGTAAGATGAATTATAAGGCAGCTCATGAAAAAACGCAATAGGTTTTTTACGATTTCTTTATGTTCGGTTTTTGATGTTTGTCTTTTCCTTACATCTCTGTGACAAATCAAAAGACCTACTTGCAATTTCCGAAAAAGTCGAGTAAAATTCTAAAGTCAACATGCGTGGGTGGTTAGCTCAGCTGGTTAGAGTACTTGCTTGACATGCAAGGGGTCGATGGTTCGAGTCCATTACTACCCACCAGAAAAGGCGGTCTTTCGGATGATCCGGTAAGGCCGCCTTTTCAGTGCTTTTGAAGAGGTATAAGAAAAGAGCGGTGATCCTTATCGGAACCACCGCTCTTTCGTACTATGAGGGTCTTGATTACGTTCGCTGTAAGGCCGGAATTACTCGTCCTTCAGGATTCTTACCGGCTCGAGCTTGCTGATGGAGCGGCTGTTCAAGTAGCAGGTAAGGACGGCGCAGGTGACGATGATGAGAAGTGTCAGCGGGAACCACAGAGGATGTGTCGTGAGGTTCGACTGCGCGATGCCGAAGGAAGAAAGTCCGATGCTCATCATCTTGTCGTTTAAGGTGATCTGCATGATGAAGCCGACGAGAACACCGATTATGACGACCGGGAGGGTGCTCATGATCATTCTTCTGATCAGTTCACCGGAAGTGTAACCGATCGCTTTACTTACACCGAGCTCAGATCTTTCCCGGATGATCTGCGATCTGGTAAGGAGGATCTCGGTCAGGATGACGACGAAGCAGGTGAGGGCGACGAAGATGAAGCAGATCGCACTCATAGCCGAGACGAGAGTATCGATCGTACTGCCGATGAGATCGTCGACCAGGACGAATCCGTCCTTCGGATAGAGCTTCGACCATTCTTTCTGGAAGTCTTTGACGGAGACGCCTTCTTTCAGAAAGACCATGCAGTCCGCGTATCTGTGTTCCGGATCGAGGCGATTCATGCCCGCGTCGTTCAGAAGGGCCTTGTTTCCCATGTTGTTGATCTTCTGGTCGATACCGCAGACGGTATAAGCGATGGCTTCGCCTGTTGTCGGAGCGATGACGTTGACGACGTCGCCGACCTTCGCATCGAGCTTTTTCGAATTAACGGTGGTCAGCACGATCTCGTTTTCACTCTGAGGAACGCGTCCTTCCAGGATGTATTCATACTGGAGTGCGTCTACATCGCTAAACACATCGATACCGAGAGAAGTGCTCTTTGTTGCAGATCGCACTTCGACGTTGGAAACACTTGTCATAAGAAGAGTGCGTTCTACACGCGGATCCGCGTTCAGTTCGTCGATGACTTCCTGATGCTCATAGCAGGTGCACTGGACATCGGCCGCTTCAAATCCGACGAGCTTGAGAAGGGATTCCTGCTGGAGGGCAAAGTTCTGATAGATCGTAAATCCCTGAAGTGTCGAGAAGGTAAGAACAGCGATGATCAGCGCGATGAAGATGTTCTTCTTGGGTCTTCCGAGGATCTGCTTGCCGGAAAGGGCAAGGCTCAGCGGAAGAGAGGTCTTCTCGAGTGCGAAGTGATTCTTCTTGAAGTTGTGGTTCTGGATGCCGGATCTGAGGGACTCGAGGACGGTCAGCTTCTTATAGCTTCTCGAAGCTACGAGGGTTCCGAGGAATACCGCAAGCGGGATACCGATCAGTGTCGCAATGAGTGCAGGTATACAGATACCGGTGAACCCGGAAAGTCCCATAAGAGATCCTTCAATCGAGTTCAGAGGGGGCGTGATCAGGCAGCCGAGTCCGATCGCAAGGACTGTAGCCACACCGCAGATGAGCATCTCTTCCATCACACAGGATAAGCGCAGTGCTCTGGCCGAATAACCTGTGGCCTGGAGAAGACCGATGTTCTGGATATTCATCTCGATGAAGTTCTTGATCGAGAAGTGCATGATGATCAGTGCCAGACCGACCAGGATGACGGTGAACAGAAGCACGATTCCGGAAGCGATTTCTGCTGTGGCCAGGGTAGCCATTTCCATCAGAGGATAACCGACGGTAGAAGGTGTTTTCTCGCCATCAAAGAGGTGCTGTACGGCCTTGTCATATGCGTCGATGTCTGTGCCCTCTTTTGTCTGGCAGTAGATGAACGAACCCAGCATATCCTTGCTGGCGTTGCCTGCGATGTATTCGAAATCGTTGTGGCTGACGATGCAGTAGTATCCTGTAATATTCATGGCTGTTGCGAAATACAGATGCTCGACATACCCTTTGACGGTGAATTCCTTAAACTCGGATCCTACCTTCATGTGAAGGGAATCTCCGACCTTGATGGTGTCCTTCAGATAGTAAGGAACACAGATCTCGGAATCTTTGAGGTTTTCGAATTCTTCCGGGAAGGAGTTGAGGTATGTGTTTTTGCTGGAGTCAGCGATGAAGAACTGATACGAGAGCGCGTCATCTTCGCTCTTGTTTCCCGTATAGTATTCGCCCAGTAAGTTGACGATCGGTGTCGATTCGACCATTTCTGATTCTTCGAGGGACTCGATCTTTGCCAGGGCTTCCGGAAGGCTTTCCTCCATCTCTGACGTGCTGAAGATCAAAAGATCGGATGTGTGGTACTTCTTGCCGTGCTCTTTAATGGCAGCAGGTCCGCTGAGCATCAGGGACAGGCTGCAGAAGAGAAGAAGCGCGGCCAGGAAGATCAGGGTGAAAAGGATCGCCACTTCGCCCTTATGTTTCTTGAGATTATTCTTAGCAATAAAAAACAGTGAATACATATCTTACCACCCCATGTTCGAAAGGAATGTGCGAAGCGCGACATGACGCTCTCTGTCCGGGCCGTTATACGGTGTCAGCTCGATCTCGTCACATATCACGCCGTCACGGAGATAGAGGATGCGGTTTCCGCGCTCGGCGGCCGCAACGGTGTGCGTAACCATGACGATGCTCTGACCGCGGTTATTCATCTCGGTGAGGACATCGAGAACAGCGTTGGTGTTCTGGGAGTTAAGTGCACCGGTCGGCTCATCCGCGAAGAGGACTTCCGGATCGTTGATCACGGATCTTACGAGAGCGACTCTCTGCTGCTCACCACCAGAGAGCTGGTTCGGGAACTTGCCGTAGCTTTTCTCGTCGATACCGACTTGGGCGAGGAGTTTCTTCGCTTTTTCAGCGAGTTCTTTTCTGTTCTTGTGCTTCAGCAGGCCGCTGACCATGATGTTGTCGAGGACAGACATCGTGTCGTTTAAGTAGTTCTGCTGGAAGACGAATCCGCAGTGGTTTCTTCTGAAGAGTGCGAGCTTGTCGTTACTGTATTTGGAAATCTCTTCGCCGCCGTAAGAGATCGAGCCGAGGCTCGGACGGTCCATACCGGAGAGGGCATAAAGAAGGGTGGACTTGCCGGCACCGGAGTCGCCCATGATGACCGTAAAGTCGCCTTTTCTGATCTGGATGTTGAGGTTCTTGAGGACGTGCTGCTGGACGCTCTCGTTACTGAATGTCTTGCAGAGGTCTTTGGCCTCGAGGATGACCTCGGAAGTCGGGAGAGATCTTACGTCCCTTTCCTTTGCTGCTGTTTCTGTGACGTGAATGGTGGTCTGCATTTTCTTGTCTCCTTTATGTCGTATGTGTTTTCGTTTTGTGTTTTTGTTTCCTGTGATCCTTCTCGTGGAGCACTGCGGCGCGTCCGTCTTCGTGCCCTTCCTCGGATCTTACGATTCTAGTGTAGAACTCTTTCCGATGGAATGCTTTACACAAATCTTGTGCAATCCTTAACTGTTTCTTACATACGCACAGATATATTTATTCGTCGCTGGTCCTCGGGCTGCGCCCTGCGGAATCGCTCCGAATAATTATATCTGTGCTGCGAGAGGTGGAATCGTGCTTCTGTATTCAGTTTCCGATCGCGTAGAAGTCTGTTTTTCTGTATAATGGAATCTAACATGGTTCGATGTTAGGGGAGGGTGTTTTTATGGATGTGGATGCGATTCGTACTTTTCTGATTCAGGCGGGCGGGCTGATCCTGGCGCCGCTTCTGTTCGGGTGTCCGGTGATCCTGTTTGTGCTGATCTTAAGAGATAAGGACCGTGCGCTCGAAAAGAAAGTGATCACGGAGACCTCGCAGAAGTATGTGGCGAGAAAGTTCAGTAAACTCACGCGCTTATTTCTGTTCCTCAGCATGTTTGCGTGGATCGGTCTTTTTATCCCGATCATTATCTGGCTGATCCTCGAGGAAGCGTATGTGGATCATCCTTTCTATATCGCGGCGGGCTGCTCGGGTATCGGCCTGATCGTCTCGCTGATCTTCGCTTTGACATTCATGAGGAGAAAAGAAGAATACGCGCTGGTTGATTCCCGGGGTCTCTCGATCGTGTATAAGGATGAAAGTGCCAAGCGCTATGTTTTCGAGAACTTCGGGCAGATCCTCCTTTACCGGAAGCGCTATCCGGCGATGGAATATATAAATGAAAAAGGGAAGAAGGAACTGATCGACAGCAGTTTCCTGACCTATGCCGATGCGACGGCCATGGCGGCGGCGATTCGCGAGATGCATGCTCGGAGCGTCATGGCGAACCGGTGACAAGATGGAAGCCATAACGGAAAGGGGATAATTTCATGACTCAGATCGACCTGCATATGCATACCCGGGTGTCGGATGGCACCGACCGTCCGGAGGAGATCATCGGCCGTGTCAAAGAGGCGGGGCTCGGGATCTTCTCGGTGACGGATCACGACTCCATCGATTGTGCATCGGTCATACCGGGACTTCTTGGTCCCGGCGATCCCATATTCATCTCGGGTGTGGAGTTTTCCTGTAAGGACGAAGAAGGGAAATGCCACATGCTCGGATATGGATACGATCCCGAGGGCGAGTCGATCCGGCATGTCGTGGAGATGGGTCATAACTTCCGCATGGATACGGCCAGAAGAAGGGTCGCTTTCCTGAAAGATACCTTCGGATTTGTTTTTCCGGAGGAGGAAGAGAAGAAGTTCTTCGCTCTGGATAATCCGGGGAAGCCGCATCTGGCAAATCTCATGGTGAAACTGGGATTTGCGGAGAATAAGAAGCACGCGATCGAGGACTTCATCAATAAGATGCCGAACCGCGATAACTACGTCCGCCCGAAGGACGCGATCGAGGGGATCCTCGGTGCCGGCGGCATCCCGGTCCTGGCGCATCCTTTCTTCGGAAGCGGGAACTCGCGTTTCGAGGTCAGTGACCTCCGTAGAAAAGTGGAGAGACTCATGGGCTTCGGACTTCAGGGAATCGAAGGATTCTACTCGGGATTCGACGATGATCTTATCCGTGAAGCCCTTAAGATGGCGGACGAACTGGGTCTTTATGTCACCGCCGGGAGCGACTACCACGGAAGGAATAAGACCGTGGTGCTCGGCGATACGGGACTTCAGAGATTCGGGACCGATATCCCGGCACTTCAAAGATTTCTTTCGGATGTGCGGAAGATTGAAGTACAATAAAAGAAAGGTCTTTGTCACGAATCAATACTAAGCGGTGACAGCGCCAAAAATCTGTGGGGGAGTAAGGAAGAGATGCATTATAACTGTCTGATCATCGACGATGAGATCGAACTGTCGAAGATGACGCAAGAATATTTCGAGATGTTTGAGGTGTCCTGTGCGATTGCCTCGTCGGCAGAGGAGTGCCTCGCCTTCCTTTCCGAGAATACCGCAGACGTATTCCTTCTCGATATCAACCTCGGAAATGAGAGTGGCTTTACGCTGTGTAAGACACTTCGTGAGACATACGATACCCCGATCCTCTTTATCAGCGCGCGTCAGAGCGATGACGATGTACTGGTCGCATTGAATATCGGCGGCGATGACTATGTAAAGAAGCCGTATACCTTAAGTGTTCTCCTCGCGAAAGTGAAGGTCCAGCTCAAGCGCCTCGCTGCAGTGAAGAACAAGGCCACGGTGGAAGAAGAAAAACCGGACGACAGTGCTTTTGGCATAGACGAAGCAACCATGAGCTGCACGGTCGAAGGGAAAGAGATCGCGCTGAAGGCGAAGGAGTTCGCGCTTCTTTCGTGCCTCTATGCACATAAGAATACGATCGTCACGAAAGAACAGCTCTTCGACGAGGTCTGGGGCGACTCGTTCTACAGCGACGGCACACTGAATGTACATATCCGGAGACTCCGCGAGAAAATCGAGGAGGACCCGAATCAGCCAAAGTGGATCAAGACGATCTGGGGCACGGGCTATAAGCTGGAGATCCCCTTATGAAGATCCGCAATATCTTTATCTTCTATACCATTCTTGTCGTGATCTTCGGGATCGTTCTGTGGAAAAAGATCGACACCGGGAGAGGCGCCGAACTGGATATGCTCGAGCTCAATACAAGACGCGATCAGGTCATCGCGGAACTCGAGAGCGGTGCCGAGCGGCCCAGACTCGAAAAGGTATACAGATGCGGCATCGCGATGGTGTCGGATGAAAACTACGAAGCGCAGAATGCGCTCTGGATCCGTGACGGCTGGTCGGTATTTGATTACATTACCGAGGACGGCATCGTCGGGAAGATCGCCTTTGACGCGCGAGCGGAAGAGTATCAGGCAATTGCCAGAGAGCAGCAGATCAATGTCCTCATCGGCTGTGCGGCTACGTATGTCATGGGCCTTCTGCTTCTGGCCGTGATCTGGTATTTCTATGTGCGTCCGTTTAAAGAACTTCGTACGTTCGCGACGCAGGTCAGCCACGGTAATCTCGATATGCCCCTGAAGATGACGCGGCATAACTACTTCGGTGTTTTCACCGAGTCGTTCGACCGGATGCGTGAGGCGCTGAAGGCGTCGGCCGAGAAAGAAGCGCAGGCGGACCGCAGCAAGAAGGAACTCGTCGCGGAGCTGTCGCACGATATCAAGACGCCGGTCGCGACGATCCAGGCGACCTGCGAGGTCATGGAGATGAAGTATAAGGAGCCGGATATCGCGGAGAAGATCTCGGTCATCAAGTCGAAGGCGACCTCGGTCGAAAAACTGATCGATAACATGTTCCGCGCGACCCTCGAAGACCTCGAAGAACTGAAGGTTACGCCTCTTGAAGAAAGCTCGCTTATCATCGACGAGATGCTCGGGGAACTTCGTTTCTACGGACAGGTCGAGAAGCACGGCGAGGTACCGGAGTGTCTGATCCATGCGGATAAGCTCCGCCTCGAACAGGTCATCGACAATATTGCCGGAAACTCCTTTAAATACGCGGGAACGCCGCTGGAAGTCGACTTTGTTTCGGATAAGGACAGCCTGCACGTGATCCTCTCGGACAGAGGACCGGGCGTACCGGAGGAGGAACTCGCGCTTATCACTACGAAGTTCTATAGAGGTTCCGAGGCGGCCGGAAAGGACGGCAGCGGTCTGGGACTGTATCTCGCGTCGATCTTTATGGAGAGAATGGGCGGAGGCCTCGAGGTAAGAAACCGCGAAGGTGGCGGTTTCCAGGCGGAGATCGTACTGAAAAAGGTATAAGGCGCGTCTCTGGAACGGGCGCGTTTTTTCTCGAAAGTGACTTTAGTCATATCCGAAATCATGTCTTTTTTCACTTATCCGTATTGCATGTCATTGATATGCTGATATCAGTAAAAACACATAATGACGGAGTGATATGACATGGAAACGATTCTGAAACTTACGGATCTGACGAAAAAGTACGGCAACAAAGTCGTCGTCGACAATCTCAATATCGAGATTCAGAAGGGTGAGATCTTCGGCCTTCTCGGACCGAACGGCGCCGGCAAATCCACCACCATGAACATGATCTGCAACATCGTGCGTCCGACGCTCGGTTCGGTCGAGTTCTTCGGGAAGGATTTCAGAAAGAACAGAAGAGAACTCAGTAAAAGACTCGGATACATCCCGCAGGACCTCGCGATCCACGGAAGACTGAAGGCCTGGGAGAATGTCGAGCTTTTTACCTCGCTTTATGGAATCAAGGGAAAAGAACTGAAGGAACGTATTGATGAGTCCCTCGAATACGTCGGACTACTTGATCGTAAGAACGACTACGCGAAGAACTTCAGCGGCGGTATGAAGCGACGTTTGAATATCGCTTGTGCGATCGGGCATCACCCGGATCTTCTGATCTTCGACGAACCGACCGTCGGCATCGATCCGCAGTCGAGAAACTTCATCCTCGAGCGCATCAAGAAGTCGAATAAAAACGGCGCGACTGTTATCTATACTTCCCACTACATGGAAGAAGTCGAGGCGATCTGCACGAGGATCGCGATCATGGACAACGGCAAGATCATCGCTGTCGGCACCTCTGATGAACTGAAAAAACTCGTCGTCGAGGATCCGTCTACGATCACCCTCGAAGAAGTATTCCTGACGCTTACGGGAAAGAAATTAAGAGACATCTGAGGTGCGTCCATGATCCGTTACATGATAAAAAACAACTTCAAACTGATGGGGCGAAGCTGGCTCAATGCGTTCATGCTGATCCTCTGTCCGCTCCTCGTATCGGCCGTGCTGATCAGTGCTTTTTCCTCTTTAATGGCCAGATACGAAAGAAAAGATACCTTCTCCTGCGGCTATAGTTTCGAGGCGGGAAGCGCCTGGGAAAGCGCCGAGCAGGCCATGAAGGACGCCGGTCTTTCGGCCGGGATCCGTTTCCTTCCTTTCTCGGGAGAGGAACCGGAAGAAACGATCCGCAGTAACGATCTCAGCGGATTTGTCCGTTTCGGTTCTTCGGGATATACCCTCTACAGAACCGAGGATGAAAAGGCCGAGGGCATGGCGCTCGAGTACTTCCTTTCCGCGTTCGTCGATCAGGCCACGGATGCGGCCATGGGGATCGGATCTTCGGAACAGGAGATGGATCTTTCCATCGAGCATCCGGAATACGTCGCGGCGGTCGAGTCTTCGGACTATTATGGCATGGTCTATATCCTCTATTTCTCCTGGTGCGCGATCGCATGTGCAGCCGCTCTTCTTTCAAATGAGAAGAAGTACGGTATCGGCAAGCGCTTCTTCGTGTCGAACTTAAGCGATACCCAGCTCTACCTCGGAAAACTTATCCCAATCTCGCTGGTGGTCATCGTGGATATCGGCATCGCGATCCTGCTGTCGACGGCATCCTTCGATGTGACCTGGGGCAATCCCCTCTATGTGCTGGGACTTCTTCTGATCATGATCCCGGCGGCGGTGGCCCTGAGCCTCATGATCCATAACATCACGGACAATATCATCGTGACGATCGTGATCCTTTTTGCGATCGTGTGGATCTGGGGTTTCTTCGGGGGATCCTTCGAGACCTACATGTTTGCTGCTCATCCGAAGATCATCAAGCTCCTGTCTCCGATCTACCACTGCAACCGTTCGATGGTCGAGCTCTCATCTATGGGAAGATCCGACTATTATCTGAGTGCGATCCTCTACTGTGCCGGCATCGCTGTCGTGTGCTCGGTCCTTTCGATCGCCATCATGAAACTGAAAAGGAGGGGAAGAGCATGATCACCCTGATTTCTTCCAGCATAAAGCTTCTCTTTAGAAACAAAGGATTTCTGTTTTTTCTTATCGTGATCCCGGTTCTTTCCAGCCTGATCCTCGGCATGCAGAACGGCGCGATGGGTGCACACTCCTACGAGCTCGTGCGTGAAGTTATCGAGCACGAAGATCTCGGAAAGAAAGTCGTGTACTACGGTAACGACGGGGCATTCGTCATCAAGGTCTTTGATGCATCCGGAAGTGAAAGCAGCGACTACATGCTCGATGAACTTGCGGGGAACGGTGCATTTATCGTCGTACGGATCAAGACTCCCGACATCACGAAAGAAGCAGTCGATGCGCAGATCAAAGATGACGGTGAGAATGACCGTATGGGCGCGGCGATGTTCCTTCACAGTGACTTCGATCAGAAGCTCGCCGAGGGGGAAATCGAGGAAGCTATGACGCTGTATGTCATGTCTGACGATGCACGCTTCGAGCTTTTCAAAAATGAAATCAAACTTATTCTCGGAAGAATCGGGCAAGCCCGGAATCAGGCGGGGATCGAGGGCGCCGGGGAGATTCTCCGTGTGCGTGAATCCATGAAACCCGAAAAGGAAGTGACTTTCCTGTCGGGTAAGAACAGCCGGCGCCTTACGGATCAGCAGCAGGATCAGCGGTCCACGATGGGCTATGCATTCGCCATCATGACGCTGGCCTATGTCCTGAGCGGCACCTTCGTCGCCCACACCATCATCAAGGAAGAAAACGATCAGGTCCTCACGAGACTTCGTCTCACGGGTCTTTCGTCTCTCGGATATTTCGGCGCGAAATTCGCCGTCGGTGCGGTCTCTTCCGCAGCCGTGACCGCGGTCCTCGGGATTTGCACCCTCTTCTTCGATGAGAGTAGATTCGGTATGGGAAGAGCGCAGCTCCTTCTTCTGATGTTCTTCCTGGGTCTGATCTTCAGCTCGATCAGCCTCGACCTCGGTGTTCTTATGGGTGATGTCATGAACGCAAATATCACCGCATTTACGATCTGGTCGATGTCTTCGCTCCTGGCAGGCACGTACTTCCCGCTGGATGCGACCGGCCCGCTGGTAAAAGCACTGTCGGCGGTCATGCCGCAAAAGTGGTTTCTCGAGGGGACCGAGATGATCTTCGTCGGAGACAGTAAGGTCATTCCCATGCTGCTTTGTGTGGTCCTGGCGTACATGGTTCTGGCGATCACACTCGGATCTGTCGGCATGAAGTTCCGCCACGCTGAGGAGTAAACGGCTCATATATATGGAAAAAGAAAAGGGGCGGGAAGATGCACTTTCCGCCCCTTCGTATATCCATGATTTCGAAGAATGTTGATCGAATCCCGAAGAATGTCAGTTTACATGTTCGACGGTTCCGAAGAAGATCGGAAGGCCGGTTTCCATATCCACGATCGCATAAGCGAAAGGACGATCGCAGATCACTTTTCTGTTTTGTATGACACCGTTATGCTCCATGACCACGGCAGTGGAGGCGGCCGCCTTTGTACCTTCTGCATTTACTTCGATCCTTGTCATATGGATCACATCATCGATGCAAAGACCGGTAAGGTTACTCATGTTTCCGAAGTTGGCTGTTTCGTCACTGAAGGCGTTCGTCATGCCCATATCCAGCAGGATCTCACGTAGGGAAGTCTCGTACTCACTCGTAAACTCCGGGAACTTGAATTCCACGTGATCGCCGTTTCCTCGGCTGCCCCAGAAGCTCCGGTAATCTTCCGCCGTCATGCCGGCAACAAATACATTTATGTCGACATTTAGATATTCGTCTTCGTCATCCTCATAGGATGTCGAAGGTTCATCTAAAAGACTGTCAATAACGAGGAAATCGTCTTTCGGTGCACCCGGAAGGATCACCATGAAAGCATATTTCTCGCCTTCGTAAACCTTATAGAATCCGGTGGCCTTGTCGTTATACAGATAACCGACACCGCCATCTCCGCAGAGGAAATTACAGGTTTCCCTTTGGCCGTCGCCCCGATAGAAAGTGCCCTCTTTCACGTCTTCAGCTTCGAAGGGCTTCTTCCACTTCGCTTCGAAAGAGAGTGCATTGACCAGGACCATCTTATCTTCTTCTTCCAGCACTTTGATCAGATTCTGGATCATGCCGTCGGTTTTGTCGCTTACCCAGGAATTGATCTTATCGACACCGCTGTCGTTAAAGGGGATCGCACCGATCTTCGCATCGAAATTCTTCTCGACATACTTCAGATACCCGTCGTAGAAGGCTCCTTTCGATTTATCATTGATCCAGATCGAGTTGGCGATCTGAAGCTGATCGCTCTTTATCTGAGCCATTCGGTCGACGGCAAACAGGAGAGCGTCTTCTTTATCTACACCCGGCATGAGTGTGCCGAGCATCTGGTCGAGCGTTTCACCGTCGGCTCCGGCAGCGGTCATTTCTAACGCGAAAAGAGCGGAATCGGTGGAGACCATGAAGTTATCGTTCCCGGCGCCTGCCGCACCACGGCGGATCATTCCGAGTGCAAACTCGGAGTAGGCTTTCTGAAGATCTTCGTCACTGGATTTTTCCTTGGCGCTCTTTGCGGAAACCAGCTCATAGATCGCATTGCCGCTGGCTTTCTGCTCGATCGTTTCCACGCTCGGTGAATCTGCTGATTTCTTCGAACAGCCGGTGCCCATAGATAGAAGCATGGAAGAGATAAGTATACCTGCGAATAGTCGTTTCGATTTCATGCATGTCCCCCCTTTTCTCTCATATACATTATAGACGATTCAGAAAAGGAATCTGTTGCAGAATATGCTATTATGGTGAAGTAAATATATAGGCGTCGGACAAGTGCTTTTGCCATAGGATCTGACGTCGAATCTGAACCGGTGGGGAGAATCTTTTGGAACGGTTGAAGAATCATTATTTCGTGCTGGTGCGTCTGTTTCTGATGTTTACTTTCGGCGCGTATGGTTTTATCGAGAGAGGAAGCGGCAAGTCGGTATCGGCGTGGGTGCTCCTTCTGTTCTCCCTGTACCTCGCGGCCATGGGCGCATTCGAGGCCGGCACGAGAAAGTTTAAGTTCCTCTGCCTGATCCTGGCTTCCGTTTTTTACATCGCACTTATGGTCCTGGGAGAGAAGGGATTCATCCTTCTGGGATTCGTGATCCTCTACGATCTTCTTTCTCTGTTCGATGCGATCGAGCCGAGGATCTATCTGATCCCGATCCTCGGTGCGGCGATCCCGAGTCCGATCTCCGTGGTGACGCAGTTCATCGCGATCGCGCTCACGGCCGTTGTCTATATCCAGCATAACTTCGTCATCCGATCGTACAGAAAGCAGATGATGGAGGATACCATCAACGAGCAGAACCTCAAGCGCGACATGCAGCAGAAGGAATATGCGTCGAAGATGGAGCAGAGGAAGAACATGATCATGGCCGAGAACCAGATCCTCGAGCAGCGTGCGTCACTCTCGCAGACGCTGCACGATAAGCTCGGCCATAACATCAACGGTTCGGTCTACCAGCTCGAGGCGGCGAAGGTCCTTCTGAAGAAAGATCCGGAGAAATCCGAGACGATCATCCAGGCCGTGATCGACCAGCTTCGCGGCGGTATGGACGAGATCCGCGCGATCCTTCGAAAAGAGCGTCCGGAGAAGCGCCAGCTCGCGATGCTCCAGCTCTATAAGCTCTGCGAAGACTGCAACAGCAAAGGCGTGCAGACGGAGCTTACGACAGAGGGGGATACGGCGCTGATCCCCGATAAGATATGGGAAGTGATATTGGATAATGCTTTTGAAGCGGTATCCAATTCCATGAAATACAGTAAGTGCAGCCGCATCGATATCGGGCTCGTGGTCATGGCGCAGCGTGTGCGCGTCAGTATTGCCGATGACGGGATCGGATGCTCGGAGGTCAAAGACGGGATGGGCATCTCGGGCATGCGCCAGAGAGTCCGTGAATCTAACGGCACCATCTCATTTGAAAGCATGCCGGGCTTTACCGTGACGATGCTGTTGCCGCTGAAGGAGGAATGAGAAATGGAGAAGATAAAGGTCATCATCGCAGACGACAGTGATTTTGTAAGAGACGGCATGAAGATCATCCTCGATGTGGACGATGATTTCGAGGTCCTGGGCTGCGCAAGTAACGGCCGGGAAGCCATCGAGATCGCCGAGAAGAATAAGCCGGATGTCTTTCTCATGGACATCCAGATGCCCGTGATGGACGGCATCGAGGCGACCGCCGAGATCGTGAAGAAAGATCTCGGAAAGGTCCTGATCCTGACGACTTTCGATGACGACGATCTCGTTCGAAAAGCACTGGGAAACGGGGCGAAGGGCTATCTCATCAAGAACCATACTCCGGAACATCTCAAGCAGATGATCAAGTCCGTCTATAACGGGACCGGTGTCATGGAAGAGAGCCTCCTCGAATCGATCAGTAAATCGGCGGCGACTGCGACCGCGGGAAAAGGTTTCGACGAGAGCGGGTATACGGAGCGTGAACTCGAGATCGTGCGCGCTGTCGCCGACGGCCTTTCGAATAAAGAGATCGCGAGTAAGCTCTTCATCTCTGAGGGGACTGTGAAGAACTACATTACCTCGATCCTCGCTAAAGAGGGACTGTCACACAGAACCGCGCTCGCGGTGTATTACATTACGGGGAAGAAGTGAAGTGTGAAAGGGCACTCCGGCTTCAGACAGTATCCTGAAGCTGGACTTGCTCACGGATGTTGTGTCTTTCTTTGCCGCCGTTACTTGCGACACTTATGGAACTGATCGTGTCTTTCTTATTCATGACCAGAGTATAGAAGCATACGCAGTCCTTCGAGCGGTCTTCCGTCGAGGTTTCCTCTGTACAGCAGTAGATCGTGATGTAGCAGACTTCGTCACGGTCTTTTACGATACTGACTAAGATCTCCGCCATTTCTTCTTCAGAAGGGAAACTGCCGTCTTCTTTATAAAGGGTCACTCGGGTTTGATTGAGATGCACATACTCTTCGACAAATTCTCTTTCGGAAATATCCTCGACCGGTGTGTATGCATTCACCGGTTTGTACTCGACTTCGTAATCGTCACACTCGAAAATGCCGTCAAAATACTCCGTCAAATAATCTTCCGCTTCTTTCTGATAGCGGATGTAGTTGTAGTTCGTCTGCAGTTCTCCGTCGTTGTTTCGTACGATGATCTTTTCGTCCGGGAACTCTTTTGATCTGGCGATAGCTACATTCGAATTGGCGCCGAACGGTGTGCCCGAACCGGCTCCGGTGTATTCGAATTGATCGTCCTCGAAAGTCTTGTTGAGCTCTTTGACCCATTTCTCCTGATCCTTGCGCTCCTGCCCGCTGAGGCATCCACTGAAGAATGTAGCGCAGAGGCACAGGAGCATGCCTGCCGCGACAGTTCTTCTATTTTTTTTTTTTTTTTTTCGTTCCCGTTGTCGCTCTCATCTTTATTCTCATCCGTGTTCCTGTATGTGTTTTTCTTAGACGCGGAAAGTGAGTCTTCGTTTCCGCTTCATACACAATTGACGAGAAAGACATGGGAAATGTTGCAAAGATAGGAAAAGCAGACTTTCCTTTTTCGAAATAGTACTTCTTCCTGCTTTCCGAGTGAATGCGCGATGAAACTTCAGTCGCGTTCTGGTATGATAGGGGAAGCTTTTTCGCCGTGATGATATAGGAAACAAGGTTTCTACGAGATGCGGAAAAAAAGAAAGGACCCACACGCATGGCACCATCAGAGAAGAATACACGAAGAGAGATCATCCTGGGATGGATCCGTATCGTCCTGGGCCTTCTTGTCTTTTCTTTCGGTGTGCATCTCATGATCTATGCCAATATCGGTCTGGCACCGTGGGACTGTCTCGGGATGGGTATCGCGAAGCATACGCCGTTTAACTACGGGATCTCGATGACCTGCGTAGCCGTGACGGTGCTTCTTATCGATATTCTCATGAAGGAGAAGATCGGGTGCGGCACGATCATCGACGCGTTTCTGACCGGAAACTTCGTGCAGGCTTTCCAGTACTTAGATCCGCTTCCTGAAAATACGAATACGCTCCTCGGAGTCGGCATTATGCTTCTGGGATTTGTCTTCATGGCACTCGGCATGTGGATCTACATGAAAGCCGAGCAGGGATGCGGGCCGAGAGATGCACTTCTCGTGGGTCTGGGGAAACGTCTTCCGAAGATCCCGATCGGTGTGGTGGAGGTCCTTCTGTGGGCCGTGGTTTTACTCGGAGGCTTTCTGCTTGGAGGGCCTGTCGGGATCGGCACACTGATCAGTACATTTGGGGCAGGACTCGTCATGCAGTTCGTGTATAATATAATCAGGTTTGAACCGAGAAAACTGAAGCACAGAAGCGCTGCGGAAACGGTGAAAGTGCTTCTCAAGAAGAATCGGGAAACGGATCTGGGAAAAGAGTCCTGAGGATCCGGATCGGAAACGGGAAAGGAAGCAGAGTCATGATCATTCACTGTGAGTATTGTGGTACGGAGTATAATTCCCTGAAGGGCGTTTGCCCGCACTGCGGAAGTGCGCCGGCAGGCAACAAGGAGCTCGAAGAGAAGAAGGAGCTCGATGCGCGCATCGCTGAAGAGGAAAGAAAAGGCAATGCCGAGATGATGAAGCGTCAGATCGAGGAATGGGACCGGGAGCATCCGGAGCGATTCCGTGCGACGCCGAAACAGACGGCGATCATCAAACTGGTCGCGCTATGCATCATGGTCGTCCTGATCGTGGTCGGCATCGTCGTCGGTGTTTCTCTGGCCAAGTAATCAATCGAAAAAGGAAAAGAGCAAAGAAAATGGGTATAGAAGATTTCTTAAGTTCCGGCAATCCGCGCCTGGATCAGCAGCTGAAGTTTACCGCGGAGATCGATAAGATGACGGAGGTATATCGCCGTACGATGCTGATCTCCGGTGTCCGTAATGAAAATGACGCAGAGCACTCCTGGCACATCGCCGTCATGGCGCTTCTTTTCAAGGAGTACTGTGTAGAAGAACCGAACGTCGAGCGTGCGATCAAGATGCTGGTCGTGCATGACCTCATCGAGATCTATGCCGGCGATACTTTCGCCTACGATGTAAAAGGAAATGAGAGCAAGGCCGAGCGGGAAGCTACGGCGGCGGATAAGCTCTATTCTCAGCTCCCGCCGGAGCAGGGAGCCGAGCTTCGCGCGCTCTGGGAAGAATTTGACGCGATGGAGACAGTCGATGCGAAGTACGCGGCGTGCCTCGACCGTACGCAGCCGCTTCTGCATAACACGCTGACCGAGGGTCACACCTGGAGAAATGGCGGCGCGGTGAGAGCGCAGGTCGAAGAACGGGCGCGCATCGTCAAGGAATTCATGCCGGAACTGTATAACTGGATCATGATCAATCTCGACCGTGGTGTCGAGAAGGGCTGGCTCAAGGAATAGAAAAGACAATGAGGACTGCGCGATGAGAAACAGTATTCATAATCGGAAGAACGGAAGACTTTCCTCATTACGGAGAGTCATGGCCATGAACATGACGGTCATGCTCCTGATCTTTTGCTTCTCGCTTCCGGTCATGGCAGATATGGGACCGAAGCCTTCGATCACGATCCGGGTCGTAAATGCACCTTCACCGGAATACTATCTGGCGCTTTTCTCGGAGGAATCCGGTCAGCTGACGGACACGGAAAAGGAAAAACTCGTGCAAAAACTGGGTGACGAAACCCTAGCGAAGCTTTGTGATCTGGAGTTTGACGGAAAGAGACTGCACTACCCTCCGGCCGGAACTTCGATATGCAAAAGCAACGAAGAAGGAAAGTACAAATTCACCTATATGGTTCCGAAGACGTTCACGGTCGTCCTGATGACAAAGGACGGAACGATCTATAAAAGTGAGAGCGGATCGAGATCTGTATTTACCAATGCATTTGTCTATGACGTGGCGAATGGGACGCTGGAAAAGGATTCGAAAATACCGGGGGCATTATCCTCACAGAGTGCATTTATTTCGTTCTGTATCTTACAGTCTTTTGTCTATTTTCTGGCCACGCTTCTGATCGAAGGGATCATCCTTCTCTGCTTCGGACTTTTCAGACCGAAAAGCATCGGATGGTTCGTGCTTGCCAATTTCGTTACGCAGTTCATCCTGAACTTCTTTAATATCGCGTTCGTTTTCATGCCGATCCCGGGAAGATATTACTATATTCCGTGGATCCTCGTCGAGGCCATCATCACGCTCATCGAAGTCTTCTGGCTGAAGAAAAAGCTCGTATACAAAAACGATGAGATCAGAACGAAGCGAAATACTGCTTTTGCAATCACGGCGAATGTCGTCAGCGCGCTGATCGATATTCCGGTCGTCATCATCTTCACGCTCGCGGGCATCTATCTTTGATCCGTTTTGACAAGTTTTCTCCTTCCGCGAAAGCTCTTCGTGTCGTATAATATACCGTATCACTTTTGAAAAGGAGCGGCTCATGGCGAACACGGATCTGCCAAATGCGAAGATCATCATACTGTACATCCTGTCGAAGGTGGAAGGCATCTCGTCTTCCCAGCTGATGGAGTGCGCGATGGAGTCGCTCTATATGGATTACTTTCTCTATTCCCAGGCAAAGAAAGAACTTCTTGAGAAGCGCCTGATGACAGAAGGGGAGAGAAAGGGTGAGCTTCGTAAGGATGCTTCCGGAAAGGCGCTGCTTTCCTGCGATATCACGCCACAGGGCATCGAGATCCTGAACCGACTGCTCCCGTCTGTGCCGGCGGGTGTCCGTGCGTATCTGACGTCTTCGTCGAAGACCTGGCGCCGTGAGTCGGAAGAGGAGGGCAGTATCGCAGCCGATTACCGTCCGAATGCGGATGGTGCCTGGGAAGTGACGCTTCGACTTGTCGAAAACGGAGAGACGACCTTCTCGCTTATGTGGATCGCCCCTTCGGAAGAAGTGGCCGAGCGCACCTGTAAGAGATGGAGAAATGCGACCGCGGAAACATACGTGGATATCATCCGGCTGATCTCCGAAGATCGGAAATGAGTGTTTTGCATCGCAGATAATTTTTCGAGAGGACGAAAGGTCCTCTTTTTTTGTAAAGCGGTTTTCGCAACCGATTTCGAGATTCATTTTTTCTTGACAAATCCAGAAAACATGCCGTTTGCACGAAATTCTTAATGAATTCTGACGGTTTTTCTATGCTTCATCCAGTGCATTCCGACTAATTCGTGTTATACTAGATGCGGTGCCAAGGCATCGATTTATACACTGAATTCATAAAGAGATGAGGAGATTTTTTATGATTAGTCTTGATACTTCCAACATTATGCCTTTTATTGCAGAAGGTGAGATGGAGAAGATGCTGCCGCAGGTTGAAGTGGCGCACAATATGCTCCACAAGAAGACCGGCCCCGGCAGTGATTTTCTGGGTTGGGTAGAACTCCCGAGCAAATACGACAAAAATGAGTTCATCCGCATCCGTAAGGCAGCGACGAAGATCCGTAAGGATTCCGATGTTCTTCTGGTCATCGGTATCGGTGGTTCCTACCTCGGTGCCCGTGCGGCGATCGAACTTCTGTCCCATTCTTTTGCCAATGCGGCTCCCAAGAAAGTAAGAAAGTCCCCGATGATCCTGTTCTGCGGTAACTCCATCAGCGCGACATATCTTGCTGATCTGATGGATCTTCTCGAGGGTAAGAGAGTGTCCGTGAACATCATCTCCAAGTCCGGTACGACCACTGAGCCGGCGATCGCTTTCCGTATCATCCGCGCTTACATGGAAGAAAAATACGGTAAGGAAGAAGCCAGACAGCGTATCTACGCGACCACAGATAAGGCGAAGGGAGCTCTGAAGGGCCTCGCTACTAAGGAAGGCTACGAGACATTCGTAGTACCGGATGACGTCGGAGGACGTTTCTCCGTTCTGACTGCTGTAGGTCTTCTGCCGATCGCTGTTGCCGGTATCGATATCCGCCAGCTCATGACCGGTGCCCGTGATGCGAGCCGTGATTTCAAGAAGGTGGAGATGGAGAATGACTGCTACAAGTACGCGATCGCCAGAAACTGCCTGCTCCGCCGTGGTTATACAACAGAAGTAATGGTCAACTACGAGCCTTCTTTCCACTTCATGACTGAGTGGTGGAAGCAGCTCTACGGTGAGTCCGAAGGTAAGGACGGCAGAGGTATTTTCCCGGCCGGCGTAGACAACACCACTGACCTTCACTCCATGGGCCAGTACATCCAGGACGGTAAGCGTATGCTCTTCGAGACGGTAGTTGTTATCGATAAGGCACGCCGTTCCTTCACGATCCCGAACGATCCGGAGAATCTCGATGGCCTTAACTTCCTGTCCGGTATGGATATGAACGAAGTCAACCTCAAGGCGATGCAGGGTACGGTTCTTGCTCACGTTGACGGTAAGGTCCCGAACCTCGTCATCCACGTTCCGGAACTGAATGAGTACTGGCTCGGCCAGCTCATCTACTTCTTCGAGAAGGCCTGCGGTATTTCCGGTTACCTCAATTCCGTCAATCCGTTCAACCAGCCCGGTGTTGAGGCATATAAGAAGAACATGTTCGCTCTTCTCGGTAAGCCGGGTTACGAAGCAGAGAAGAAGGTGCTCGAGAAGCGCCTGAAGAATAAGTAATTTTCTCGCGGGAGAAGCACTGTTCCGTCAGGTTTATAAGTGAAAACAGAAGGACCGTCTCATCGAGGCGGTCCTTTTTCATGCATGTTATCCGTTTCTGTTTCAGAAGAATCAGTTGCCGGTGATCTTATCTAAATACTCGCTGATGACCCCGTCGATCTCTCTTGCGGGTCTCATGATGAAGACCGAATCGTCGTAGGTGTTCTCTGTTCTTGCAAAATCGTAGTTTCCAAGGTATCGGCAGGTCTTGATGAATCCGCTGTATCCGTCGCGGTAAAGCTGGATCCTATGTTCATTGATCCCTCTTATGCCTGTGTTGATGAATCCGAAGGTATCGATCTCCGAGAGGTCCGAGAGTTCGTGATCGGAATACTTGATGTAGATGATCGGATACGTATCGCCGAGGCCTTCGAGTCGTGTATCAAATACCGCGACCTCATCGATCAGGATATAGAAGAACCAGTCGTGGTAAGCCTTCTTCTCACTGCCTTCAAAAACCGGCTTATAGAGGAATATGTCGCCCGGTTTGTATTTGCACACCACAGGCTTCATGACCGAGATTTTCTTCCGCTCCGGCTGTGTGGACAGAAGCTTCTCTTTCAGGTCCGAGAGTGCCTTGGCCCGCTTCTTGAGGTCGTACTTTTCCCAGCGGAAATCGTCGCCCTTCTCGATGATCGAAAGAGCCTTATCCTTGACCTCATCCGTGAGTCGTCCATAGTCGAAAAGGATCGAAGAGAGGCACAGCCAGAAGTCGATCGCATCCTCCTCGTCATTGAGGTAATCCGCGAGTTCGGACTGCACGAATGAAAGGGCTTCCTCATCGGTCGCACCCATCTTCAGTTTTCCGACATACGTTTCCCGTACATCCAGTGCGGCGTCGTTTGAAAAGATTCCCGGTCCCCAGGCTCCCATGATTCCACCTTCCTTCTTCTATAAGACTTGAAATCATTATATCTTATCCACCTTCTGAAGCATATAGGACAATACCGCCGTTTTGCTGTAAAATAGGAGGAACGAAGATCAAGGAGAAGTGCCTGACACAAATGAGACAATATCCTGTACCGCTTAGTAAATCCGACCTCATGCAGGTCGAAAGCCCGGCCAGATACGTGGGCGGCGAGTTTAATGCCATTATCAAGGAAGACATGATGGAAGAACTGGAGAAGACGGGGAAGACCTCCTACGTCCGCTTCGCGTTCTGCTTCCCGGATATCTATGAGATCGGCATGAGTAATCTCGCGCTGCAGATCCTCTACCACGTCCTGAACGACAGTGATTTTGTCGCGTGCGAGCGTGCTTTTTCTCCATGGCTCGATATGGATAAGATCCTGCGGGAGAAGAATATCACGCTTTACTCCCAGGAGACGAAGACGCCTCTTTGCGATTTCGACGTGCTGGGTTTCACGCTCGGCTACGAGATGTGCTACACGAATGTCCTGCAGATGCTCGATCTCGGGAAGATCCCCTTCCTTTCGAAGGATAGAGGGCAGGATGATCCTGTCATCTGCTGCGGCGGCCCCGTGACCTATAACATCGAGCCGATGGCCGATTTCTTCGACATCGTCATGATGGGCGAAGGCGAGGAGATGATCCTTCAGGTTTGTGAGAAGATCCGCGAATATAAACTCGCGAAAGGCACAGATACCCCGATCTCCCGCGAGCAGCTTCTCCGTAATTGCGATACGATCGACGGCGTCTATGTCCCGTCACTATATACCTGTTCCTACTCGAAAGGCACTGGGGCGCAGGTCGTTCCGGCCGATGATACCGTGAAGAAGTCGATCCGGAAGCGCATCATCTCCGATCTCGATACCTGTTCGTATCCGACCGCACCGGTCGTCTCGAATCTGCGTGTCGTACATGACCGTTCCTATCTCGAGGTCTTCCGTGGCTGTATCCGCGGATGCCGTTTCTGCCAGGCGGGATTCATCTACCGTCCGGTACGTGAAAAGTCAGTAAATGTACTCTGCGAGCAGGGAAGACTTCTTGAGAAGAATACGGGTTATGACGAGATGGGTCTTCTTTCTCTTGCGACCTCGGACTATACGTGTTTTCCGGAACTGGCGGAGAATCTTCTGACGACTTTTGAAGGGCACCACACGAGCCTTTCGCTTCCGTCTCTTCGACTCGACTCGTTCTCCCTCGACCTCATGGAGAAGGTCCAGTCTACGAGAAAATCCGGCCTGACATTTGCGCCGGAAGCAGGAACACAGAGACTTCGCGATGTCATTAACAAGAACATTAAGGAAGAAGATATCTTCTCGGCGCTGCGCTTGGCCTTTATGGGCGGATGGAGCACCGTAAAGCTCTACTTCATGCTGGGTCTTCCGACCGAGACGGATGAAGATGTGCTCGGTATCGCCGATCTTGCCAAGCGGATCGAGAAGCTCTACTTCGATGTGGGAAGAGAGACCGGTCAGCGTATGCGCCGTCTCGATATCACGGTCAGTACCTCTCTCTTTATCCCGAAGCCCTTTACGCCGTTTCAGTGGGAACCGCAGAATACGAAGGAAGAACTGATGCGTAAGCAGAGACTTCTTAAGGACAATATGCGCTCCAGAAATATCCACTATGCATGGCACGATTTCGATTCCTCGGTATGGGAAGTCGTGCTCGCCAGAGGTGATAGAAGACTAGCGCCAGTTCTTCTCGAAGGATATCAGGCCGGGCATTATTTCGATGCTTGGGACGATCACTTCCGTCTGAATGAATGGGTCGAGATCCTCGAGAAGCATGGCCTTACGATCGAAGATTTCTCGCGTGAATTTTCTGAGGAAGAGATCCTCCCGTGGGATCACATCAGCGTGGGCGTCAGTAAGAAGTTCCTCCTTTCGGAACGGCATAAGGCACACGAAGAAAAGACTACCCCGTCCTGCCGGGAACACTGCTCCGGCTGCGGCGCCGCGGCATTCGGCGTAGGCGAGTGCTTCGCAAAGAGAGCCGCCACGACTGCGAATGATACCGCAACAACAGAAACGCCGGCAGAACCGATTCCCTCGGAAGGAGGTGCCGAAGATGCTGCAGAGTGAACTGGAAAAGAAGATGACCTTACAGCCGCATCAGAAGGCGTACGTCCAGCGCGCGAGTTTCTCGCGTGAAGGGGCGACGGTCTACCTCGGCCACCTCGACCTCATGACGTGCTTCGAACGCGCAGCGAGAAGAGCGGAACTTCCGATCCTTTATTCCCAAGGCTATAACCCGCGTCCTATGATGGTCTTCGCGCTTCCTCTCGGTGTAGGCATCGAGACGAGATGCGACTACCTGGACGTATCGCTTGATCGAAGTTACGATCCGGTGCTTTTTGCGGAGCAGATGAATGCGTGCCTGCCGGAGGGACTTCGGATCATAAGATCGAAGGAGATCCCCGAACCGAAGGACAGCATCATGTCGATCGTGACAACAGCCACGTACCGCTTCGAGGCGACGGGGATCCGCGCTGCGATGGAGCAGGCGATGGGGATGGAGACCCTGATCGTCACGAAGATCAGTAAGGGAAAAGAGAAGCAGACCGACATCCGTCCGCTTCTTCTGAAGATCGTAAAGTCCGAGGACGAAGATCCCGATTCGGTCGAGTTTTTCGCCAGTGCCGGCTCGGAGAAGAACGTCCGTCCGGACCTGATCCTCAGTAGTCTTCATACTTTCTGCGGCATGGAAAAAGATGTCGCGGACAATACCCGCGTGATCCGCACGGGACTTTACGCAGGAAATTACCCGAAGGTCATCCCGATCGATCAGGCGAAGATCCGAAAGTTCGAGGACTTTGCCAATAACTGAGAGGAAACACCTGTAAAGTTGTATTTTCGACGGCTTTCGTGTAAAATTTTCATGTGTGTAACCGAGGAGGAGTAGAAAAATGGATGCGATCGAACAGGATTTTGCGGAAAGCCTGCTGCATATATTTGATAACGTTTTACTTACCGAAGAAATGGCCCTCTCGAAGGGATACTTTTCGGACCTGTCCATCGCGGAGCTCCATACTCTAAATGCGATCGGCCCATACGAAGCCAGAACGATGACCGAGACGGCCAATATCCTCGGGATAACGGTCGGCACCCTCACGGTCTCCGTCGACCGCCTGGTAAAGAAGGAATACGTCGAGCGCCAGCGCGATACGAAGGACCGACGGATCGTCCGCATCTCGCTCACACGTCAGGGAAAACTCGCATACCGTATGCATTCCAAGTTCCACAGAGTACTCGTCAAGCGGATCATGGATCCGCTCTCCGAAGAAGAGAGGAAGATCCTCGCTCGAACGATCGCCGAGATCGATGCTTTTGTCGAGGAACAGTATACGAAATACAGCAATGGTGACCAGTATAAAAAGATCGTCCGTGACGATACGGAGGTATAAGGATGGCAGTTTCTAAGAAGACGGATAAAGATAACAAGGCATCGGAAGCACCGGCCCCGATCAGTTTCGAGAAAGAAGACATTTTCAATACCATTACCGATATGCTGTCGGAACTTCTGAATATGCCGAAGGACGGCCTTTCTTCTGATACGATGATCTTTGAGGAACTGCCTCTGGATTCGCTGCAGCTCTATGAGATGGTGGTCGACCTCGAGTCGATGTTTAAGATCCGTATCCCGGATGAAGCGATCGAGAAGATCCAGTCCATCGGGGATGTGGTGGATATGATCCACGAAGCGGGGAAGTAAGAATTGCAGTATATCTTCATCGTCAATTCCAATATCCACAAGAAGAGGAAAAGAGCTCTGGAGAGAGCCGTTGCCGATCTTCCGAGAGACCTTCGGAATAAGTCGAAGATCGTCTATACCGAGCATGCCAATCACGCAGAAGAACTGGCTGTGACCTACTCGGAGAAGTATGGTTCCGAGTGCATCATCTTCGCGTGCGGCGGAGACGGGACGGTCCATGAGATCGCGAATGCCCTCGCGTTCCGGAATTCCCCGATGGCGGTCATCCCGTTAGGTACCGGCAACGATTTTGCCCGCACGATCTATCCCAAGGACATCTATAAGAAACCTCTGTCGATCCTCGAGCGGCTCGAGCAGCCGATGATCAAACCGATCGATCTTCTGCGTATCGACAGCTATGACCTGATGGGAAACCATCTTCCTTTCTGGAGCCGCTATAGTCTGAATATCGCATCGATGGGACTCGATACGCAGGTGCAGGCCAAGGCGAAGCGTATCGTCGCGAAGCATCCGAAGAGCCTGTTCTTCCGGAACAACGCCTATTCTTTCGCGGCGGTCTCGTGTATGTTGAACGGCTGGCGCTATGCCATGGACTATTCGATCGAGCTCGAAAACGGCGAGATGATCGAGAAGAAAGGCATCCCGTATTCGCTCGTCAGTATCAGTAACGGGCGTTACTACGGCGGAGGTTTCTGTCCGGCTCCGCAGGCCCAGATCGATGATGGTGTACTTGATGTCTGTATCGTCGATCACATGTCGAGGACGAAAGCTTTCTCCCGCCTCCTTCAATACAAGAAGGGGAAGCATATCGGGAAGAAGGGTTTCACGATCTACCGTTCGACGAGCGGGATCTTCTCTTCGCTGGACAGTAATCTGCAGATGCAGGGAAATTACGACGGTGAAGATTTCTTCGGACATAAGATCCGCTATGAGGTCGTGCCGAAGGCGATCCAGCTCGCATTCTTCTCCTGAATGTGCGAAGAGTAAATGAGACTTACAAAAAAGCCGGCAGGATCTGCTCCGACCGGCTTTCGCTTTTCTTCTCGAAATGCACTTTTTTCTCGTGTTTAGTTCTGGAGATTTACATCCTTCGCTTCCATATCCTTCATCCAGCTCAGGACCGCGTCGGTCATCTGATGCGCGTCTTTTCCGAAATGGTCCGGAATCAGGGGCTTTCCGAAATGGATGGTGATCCTCTTTCTTCTGTGGTTCTTCTTGTCCCATGTCTGGGGACGCTTCATGTGGCGCGACCAGGCCTGATATCCACCTTCGATGTAGACGGGGAGAAGCGGCACATCAGCCTTGATGGCGATGTAAGCGGCACCATCCTTAAACTCGCCGAGATGACCGTCATGTGTTCTCGTTCCCTCGGGGTGGACGAGGATGATGTTGCCGTTCTCGACTTCCTTCTTTGCTTTGATGAGACCTCTGACCGGATTGCCGAAACGGTCGATGGCGATGCCTCGGCCGACATGCATCATGACGCGGCCGAGTCGGCCGTAGTCTGTCTCAAGATCGGAAGCGGCGAGGGCACAGAATACTTTCCTGTGTTTCCTCGGGAGCATACTCATGATCCACATGCCATCCGCATAGGTCTGGTGATTCGAGCAGATCACGTACGGGCTTTCCTTCGGGATATTCTCCTTCTCGCCCGGACGGAGCTTGACGAGGATCTTCGTGATCGCCATCGACACGTGGTACCAGAAGAAACCGGTAAATCCACGCGGTGTCGGGTATTTCTTATTCAGGTCCTCGGCAGAGTGTGCCTGGACGGATCCTTTTTCGTTCGATGACATGATGATTCTCCTCATACCATTATCTTCTTACGATATGCTAGACCACATTTACGGGATTGTCAATTGATATTATATATATTTTTCTTGCTCGAAAATCACGTAAAACGCACGTGCGACAGTGCTTTTGAAGAATTATTTTGATACTCAAAATATTTTCGGAAAAGATGGACTTGCGAGCAAGAAAGTGGTATCATCATAAACTGCGTACAGATGCGTGAGGAAGTCTGTGTCGGAATTTTCTGCCGTGACGGAGGATTTATGGCGAGCATAGTCGGAAAACCACTACATGAGGGCGTTCGTTATGAGACGATGCGCGATCTGATACTGGGTTCGAAGGAAAAATTTGCCACGAAAGACGCATTTGTATTCCGAAGAAAGCCTACTGAGGCGGAGATCCATAAGACCTATAACGATTTCGCATCAGATGTCGAATATGTGGCTGAGGCCATCAGCCTCAACGGTTTCCAGGGTAAACACCTGGGTGTCGTAGGTGAGAATGCTTACGAGTGGATGGTCTCCTACTCGGCGATCCTGAGTTCCGGTTCTGTGGGCCTTCCCCTGGACCGTCTGCTCCCGGAGCAGGAGCTGATCAATCTCCTCATCCGCGGTAAGGTCGATGTGCTTTTCTATCACCAGAAGCATCACGAGATGATCCTGAATATCGCGAAGAATGAGAAAGAAAACGGTGTGAAGGTGCAGAAATATGTCTGCATGTGCACCGAGTATATCGCGGCCAATCTCGAGTTCCCGAAGGATGATCCCCGGTTCGTGGATATAAAGGACTGGATCGAAGAGGGAAGACAGTCTGTCGAGGGTGGCTCGAGCATCATGAGACGTGTCGCGATCGATCCGGAAGAGACCCGCATCATCCTCTTCACATCCGGTACGACCGCGATGAGTAAGGGCGTCATGCTTTCCCATAAGAACATCATGTCGAATGTCTATGCGATCTCTACGACGCTGACACTTCATCCGGGAGAGAGGATCTTCTCGATCCTGCCGCTTCATCACACCTTCGAAAATACCTGCGAGTATTTCATGCTGGTACGTGGATGCTGCATCTGCTTCTCGGACGGCCTCCGCTATATCGTAAAGAACCTGAATGAGTGGCATGTCGAGGCCTGTATCTCCGTGCCGCTTCTTTTCGAGAATATCCACGGCAAGATCAAGACCGGTATCGAGGAATCCGGTAAGGGCCAGATCATCGATGTGCTGATCCCGGTCAGTAACTTCCTCAGGAAATTCAAGATCGACCTGCGCCGTGTGTTCTTCTCGTCGATCATCAAGAAGCTCGGCGGACACCTGCGCCTCATCGTTATCGGCGGCGCCGGTATCAGTAAGAACTATATCGAAGATTTCAATAACTGGGGATTCGAGTTCCTGATGGGCTATGGCCTCACGGAGACCTCTCCGGTTATTGCGGTTACGACCTCGAAGTGCAACGTCTACGGCAGTGTCGGCAGACCGATCACCGGCGTCGAAGTGAAGATCGATACAGACAGTCCAAAAATTGGGACAGTTGGCGAGATATTATCTAAGAGTGATTGTGTCATGCAGGGTTACTATGAGAATCCGGAAGCTACGGCAGAAGTACTCGAGGAAGACGGATGGTTCCACACCGGCGACATGGGATACCTCGATAAGAAGGGGTGCCTCCATATCACGGGTCGTGTGAAGTCCATGATCGTCCTTACCAACGGAAAGAAAGCTTTCCCGGAGGAGATGGAATCTCTCCTCAATAACATCCCCGGTGTGAAGGAGGCCTTCGTCTGGGGCGGCAAGGATGAGAAGGATGCAGTCGATATCTGCGCCAAGCTCCTGATCGACCGTAAGGTCATCGGTGAGAATCTCCCGAATCCGGACACCACCGCAGGTGATAACGCGATTCGTGAATACTTGAGTGCGAAGATGAAGGAAGTCAATCATCAGATGCCGTCGTATAAGGCGATCCACTATTTCGTCTTCTCGGAGACGGAGATGGTGAAGACTACGACCTTGAAGGTGAAGCGTCCTCAGGAGCAGAAGGCGATCGAGGAGAGACTTGCTAAGGCCGGTACGACTATGAAGGCAGCGAACGGACAGAATCTGGATACCCTCTGATAATTCTTTAGGAGGTAAGTATCATGGCTTTTCATCTGCTATACGGCGAGAATCCCGGCGCCCTGCTTGACGGCGCCCTCGGCAGGATCTGTGACGAAGCCGTACGTTGGCCGACCAAAAGAGGCTATATTATCGTTCCCGAGAAGATGAAGGCGGAAGTAGAACGCCGCTATATCGAGCTCCTTAAGGAAAAGAAGGGAAGCGGGGAGAATTCCGCTTTCATGATGATCGATGTCGTCAGTTTCTCACGTTTTGCCTATCGTGTGATCAGTGAGGTGGGCGGAGCCGGCGGAAGATCGATGGATCCGGTCGCCAGAACGATCCTTATACATCGTATCCTGAATGAAAATGAAGAAGCATTCCCGCAGCTGTCGCGCTTCGCCGGGCGTGTCGGTTCGGTTCTGGATATCGACGAAGTTCTCGGTGATTTTTACCGGTATAATATCTCTCCGGAGATGCTCCTTCAGATGAGCGGCGAGGGGATCGATCCGATGAGCGCGCAGAAGATCGCCGATTTCGGACGCCTCATGGAGAAGCTCGATGAAGCACGTGCGGCATACGGATTCGCACCGGAGCGCTATTCGATGAAGCGCCTCGCGGAGGTGCTCGAGCTCTATAGGGCCGATGCGCCGGAGACGAAGACCTGGCCTCTGAAGCGTCTCGCCTTTCTCCGTGATACATCCGTCTGGATCCTCGGCTTTGCGGAGAGCCGTGTCTTCACTCCGGAGGAATATAACATTGTTACACTGCTTGCCCAGGTAGCCCGGGAGGTAACGATCACAGCGGTTTCCGATCTCGGAGGCGAGGGGACGGATAACGACCTCTGCCACTTCGGAAATAAGACGGTCGAGTATTTCGGTAAGCTCGTACCCTTCACTTCGAAGGAAAAAATTGAGGGTGTGAGCAGACAAGATCCGGCTCTTACGAAAATCTGCCGCGACTATTCTCTGCGTGCGGGAAAGAAAGAGGAAGATAAGGATTTCCTCGCGCCGGTCGAGATCCGTGTCTTCCAGCAGATCAATGACGAACTGGAATATGTGGCGGCGCGTATCCGCGAGATGGTCCTTAACGAAGGGTATCACTACCGGGATATTACCGTCGTGATGTGTGATCAGGGAAAATACGAGAGCAGTCTTCACGCCGCTTTCTCAAGATATGGACTCGATGCTTTTCTCGATTCCTCGTCCCGCCTGATGGGGACGGCCTGGATCCAGTATGTGCAGGCGATCCTCGACCTGTGCCGGTATAACTGGAAGGTCTCTTTTGTGATGAACTGGATGAGAAGCGGATTTGTGGCTCTCTCGCCGGTCATGGTCAACCGCTTCGAGAACTACTGTCTCCTCCATGGAATCAAGACAAGAGCGAAGATGCTCGATTGTCTGTCCTATGCTTCAAATGACGGCGAGAAGAAGTATTTCGCGCCTGTCGCTTCCGCTCTTTCGGAACTGGACAGAAACATCCGGACACTGACGAAGCGCGGCAAGTGTAAGGATAAGGCCGTTGCGCTTCACGATATGATTGCCCCGCTTCACGAGCGTGTCGAAGAACTTGTGAATGAATGGGCGAAAGCCGGAAACCAGGAGGCGGCACTTGTGCTGGCCGCATCCTATAACACCCTGGACGATGCGCTTCGTGCGCTCGCCGGTGAGATCGGTGATTTCGATATCAGTACGGACAACTTCTGCGAGGCTGTTCTCTCGGCGGTTTCTTCTAAGAAACTCCGTAAGATTCCTTCCTTTGTCGATCAGATCACCGTGACCGATCCCGGGAATGCATACCGGCGCCCCTGCCGGGCGATGTTCGTCGTGGGTCCGGCCAGAAGTAATTTCCCGTTTTCGTCTCCGTCAGAAGGATATCTTAAGAACCGGGAACGTGAGATGATCTCCGAGAAACTCTCAATCGAGTTCCCGAACCATGCCAAGGATCAGGCGTATTCGGATTTCTTCACGGCTTGTGCGATGCTGCAGGTCCCGACGGACCGGATCATCTTCACGATGCAGAATAATGTGGAGCTCTCGTCCATGGTTCTCTTCGTGAAGGAGAATTATCCTTCTATCTCGGCAATATCCATGGAAAATCTTTCGATCACCGATCCACGTATTCTCCGCGCCGAGCGCATGCGCGATTATCTTCGCGAAGTGCTGACCGGAAGGATCCCCGCCGGTGAGGAAGAGGTGAAGAAAGCCCTTCAGATCTGGAAGGAGTACTTCGGAAGAGAAGATCTGTCGGAAATAAAAGAGAAGTCTCCGCTTCTTTCGATCCCGAAGGAAGAAATCATGGAGAGATTCGCGGGGGACCTCCACATGAGTGTCTCTGCGATCGAGTCGTACGTGATGTGCCCGTATAAGTATTTCTGCGAGAAGATCCTGAAGGTCGAAGAGCGGAAGGTGCAGTCCCTGGCCTATACGGATATCGGTACGATCGCCCATGAGATGGTCGAGCATGCAGTTTCCGAGTTTAAGATCCGGATCGATGCAGCTGCAACCGGTGAGGAGAAAGAAGCCGTGCGGGTCGAGTTCGTCACGCGCGATAAGATGTCCTGGGCACGAGCACTTCTGGCGGATGCCTATACTTCCGGACATTATGTCTTCAGCGAAGATCCGGCCATGAAGAAAGAGGCAGACGGAAGGATCATCCGAAGTGTGTCGGAAACCCTGCAGGAGGTCTTCGACCGGATCCGTCTCGATGGATGTATGCCGGATGTTTTCGAACAGGATTTTGGAAAGGGAGAGGTCCCGCCTTACGAGATCAAACTCGATGACGGAAGGACGGTCGCTTTCCAGGGGACGATCGACCGTGTGGATACGGATCCTGTGACGAAGTCATTCCGGATCCTCGACTATAAGACCGGCACGAAGAAGATCGATTATGACGCGATCTATGCGGGCGAGAGCGTGCAGCTTCTGGCGTATATGTATATCTACAAACAGCTTTTCAGAAAAGACTACTCTCCGCTGGGTGTATCGTATCTTCGGGTGACGACTGCCAATGATAAATCCCCGCTTCTGGGGCAGGCATTTAGTGAGGAGAATATCCGGGCGGCGAGGGAATCCTCGCTGAAGACTTCCTATCGGGGTGGGACGTTCTCGATGGCGGCGACCTCGGAGGATATGCTTCTGGCCGGCAAACTGGCCATAAAGAGAATCAAGGAGAACTGCGAGCTTCTGTTTGGAGGAAGTTTCCCGTCAAAACCCGGTAAGTTCTCGAAGCAGCCGTTCCTCAACTGCAGCACGTGTGCTTTTGCTGCGGTATGTAATCAGGATCAGGATACACCGCAGTATACGTCACTTCCGAAGTTCCCGATGGTGAAGGGCGGACCTGACGGAAAGAAAGACTCATTCTGGGAGAAACTTAAGGAAGGAGAGAAGAAGGATGAAGCCGACAAGTGAACAGTCCGATATTATTATTGCAAAGTCCGGTAATCTGCTCGTCAGCGCCGCTGCCGGTTCGGGAAAAACGACCGTCATGACGGAGCGTATCGTCGCGCGCATCCTGAAGCGTGAATTGAGTGTCGACCGGATGCTGGTCATGACATTTACGAATGCCGCGGCAGCCAATATGAGTGCGAAGCTCGAAGAGAAACTTCGTGCCGTTCTGGCACAGACGACGGACCGAGAAATGAGAAAGTATCTGAGCGGTCAGATCGCGATGCTCCCCTCTGCCTTTATCTCCACGATCGACGCCTTCTGTGTGAAGGTGATCGGCAGTTTCTCGGCACAGGCCCGTGATGAGAAGGGCGATCTTCTGATCGAACCGCAGAGCACGATCCTGGATGAGACACATAAGGCGATCCTGCTTCGCGAATCTTTCGATGAAGTATTCGCGGAAGCGTATCTTCTTGCGGAAAAGACGGACGAGGATGCAGCATGGGGAGCGGAAACGATGGAGTCCGGGAAGAAGGGTGAGTGGCCGTGTGCACTTCTGGATACGGGCGTGACGCGTAAGGAGTGGGCAGAACAGTTCATCACGATGGCGACTTCGCTGGGAACCGGCCGTGATGACAGAAGCCTCAAGGACGACATGATGCATAAACTCGACTATCTCCGCAGCCTCCCATCTTACAGACAGTGGATGATCGAAAACCTTCAGAGAAAGATGGCGGAAGCAGACGATCCTCTTTCGGCACCTTTTTACGGAAGAGTCATGGAGACGCTCCGCTCGCTGATCGAAGAGAGACTGCCGTCTGTCCGGATGAATCTTATGCGCGTGGATGATGTTATCTTCGTGAAGGATAAGAAGGTCTGCGAGCAGCGCGTGAAGGATTGGAAGGAGTGGCTCCTTTTTGTGGCCGGAATGGGCGAGTATATCCTCCGCACACCGGATCCCAAGTGGGACGATCTGGTGGCTCTGGCAGCGAGAAAACCGTCTGATAAGTTTCCGGATGCAAGGCGTGCGAAGGGCTGTGATGCTTCACTTATCGATTTTATCGAGGAACTGGGTCCTTTCTATGAACTGGCATATATACTGACGGGCGTCAAGAAAAACGACGATATTTTCAAGATGGTCAACAAGTATTTCCGTTTCTTCTTCGGAAAGACTGAAGCGGAACTTCGTGAAGAGGCGCAGAGTATGTTTCCCGTACTTCTTCGGTATTTTGAGGTGGTCCTTGCAGCCGACGAGAGATATGCGGAGAAGAAGAGAAAGGAATCGTCTCTGGACTTTACCGACCAGGAACAGATGGCCCTTATGCTTCTTTCGAAAGAAGAAGTGGCGTCGTATTACCGCGATCTTTTCGATGAGATCTATATCGATGAGTATCAGGACAACAGCGGTGTGCAGGATGCGATCGTGCAGTGTTTCGCCAGAGATAACGTGTTCTTCGTGGGCGATGTGAAGCAGAGCATCTACCGCTTCCGTCATGCAAAGCCGCAGATGTTCCTCGACCGCTGTGAGAAGTACGGCAGGAAAGACAGCGGCACACTCTATACCCTGAAAGATAACTTCCGAAGTGTGCCGGGCGTGCTTACGATCGCGAACGAAGTCTTTGACGAGATCATGGGAAAGGAATTTGCGGATATCGAATACGATGCGACCCATGCCCTGAATCCGGGACTAAGTCCTGAAAAGTATGTGGAGACTTCCGGCTCTCCCGTGACCGTGATCATCGCGGAGGATACGTGGGAAACGGAGAAGAAGGAAGAGAACGGTGAGAAGACCGGAGGAATGCAGGATGACGATACTGACGATTCGGAAGAACAGAATGTCAGAAATGTAGAGAAGGAGTCGCTGATCATCGCAAACAAGATCCGCGAACTGTCGAAGCTTCCCGGTTTCTCTTATAAGGACTGTGCGATCCTTACGACGACAAACGAGGCTGCGATGAAGGCAGCAGATATGCTCAGTGCGTGCGGGATCCCCGCGAGAGGTCCGTATCTCGGGAATATCCTCCAGCATCCGGATCTTAGAGTCATGATCGACCTGGCCCGTATCACGGATAATATGCTGGTGGATATCCCGCTGGCATCTGTTATGAAGTCCGATATTCCGCAGGCCCGCTTCTCGGACAGAGATCTTCTTACGATGCGCCTGTTCGCGGATAAGAATGATAAGAGAGGACTCCTGTTCTGTGAGAAGGTCCAGTTCTTCGCGGAAAAAGACGAAACGGAACTTGGAAAGAAAGTCCGGGATTTCCTAAGCTTCATCAACGATCTTCGCACGTGGGCGATGCAGATGTCCATGACGAAATGGCTCGAGCATGTCTATGCGGCGACCGACTATCCGAAGACCGTAAGAAACGGCCGAAACGGCGAGGAACGCTATTTCGCGCTGATGTCGCTGGCTGAGTGGGCGGCGCGTTTCGATACGACCAGAAGATCCGGTCTTCGTGCTTTCGTCGGATATATCGAAGAGATGGATGCACAGAAAGACTCGAAAACGGAGATCGAACTGTCGGCGTCGCTGGAAAACGTGGTGCGATGTATGACGATCCATAAGAGTAAGGGCCTCGAGTTCCCGTATGTATTCCTCTGTGGACTTCAGTCTTCTCCACGCACGGACAGTTCTCCTGTGCGCCTGAATGAGAAGGGTGAGATGGCGGCGATCTGTTACCGGCCTGACTGGCAGGCGAGATATGAACCGCACGATTTCTTCATGTTGAATGTGGAGGATCGCCGTGAGACGGAAGCCGAGAAGATCCGCCTACTCTATGTGGCGATGACCCGTGCAGAGAAGAAGTTGTTCATTGTGGCGGTAGTGAAACGTTCGAAAGAAGACTGTATCTCGGGATGTAGCTGGGTCGAAGAAGTGCTCTCGTGTCCCCCGGGACAGAAGCTTCCCTACACAACGATGTGGAAACTCGGGAGCCATTTCCAAAGACTGATGGCGGCACTCATAAGAAGATATCCTACATGGGTCGCACCGGTGCTGCATCAGGTAGAGGTGGCCGAGGGGGATCTCGAGTTCTCAAGCCCGGACCCGAAGCCGGGCCGACCGGACCTGGCGCTGCTCGTATCGGATGGGAAGAGTCTGGCGGCAAGTGTGGTCGAAGAAGGTACTCCGGATAAGGATGTGTACGAAGAGGCCAGAAAGATCGATATGGAAGAGATCCTGACTTCTGACGAGAAGAAGAGATTCTCGATGCTCTCGGCCGGTGATGAGCAGTGGGCAGATCTGGATCTGATTCCGGCCAAGTCTACGGTAAGTGAGATGCAGCGTCTGATGAATAAGGAAGAAACGGATGACGATACGGAAGAGATGACGCTGGAATCCGTGAATATGCGTGTCCATGAAAGTGAAGAGAAGTGGAAGGGATCCGGATATTCGGCGACCGAACTGGGTACACTTCTTCACAGTGCCTGGCAGTATCTTGATTTCACGGGCATCCGTAAGAACAGTCCGTCACCGGACTGGGAAGCCGAGCTTCGGAAACTTTGCGACTACGGCATGATATCGCAGGATCAGATCGAGGTGCTTCTGCCATTTTCAACATGTATGCAGAAGTTTCTCGACAGTGATATCTGCGAAGCGATCGCTTCGGCAGAGGAGGACAGCGGACGCGGACCGTTCCGTGAGATCCCATTTGCGCTGGCTTGTCTTTACAGGAAGAAAACGGAAGGCAGAGAGACTCCGGCATCCGGTGAGCACGAGTACACTCTGGTACAGGGTATGATCGACTGCTGGTTCATCGATCGTGATGGAGAAGCCGTTCTGATCGACTATAAATCCGACCGTATCCGGGGAGATATTAAAGAGAAAACGGAAGAAGTCGTGAAGCGCCATAAGAAGCAGATCGATATGTATGCGGAAGCGATCACGGCCGCCACGGGAAAGAGGGTAAAGCGCAAGATCATTTGGCTGATCCGCGACGGCCTGGCCATCGATATCTGATCCATTTTGTGCAAGTTACACAAACAAGTGTTGGAGGAAGCCACCTATTATTGGTGACTTTTCCGTTCTTGCGGTTTTCAGAATCCATAATACAATATATTCTGGGTTTATTTCCAGATAAAACACATTTTCACAAACCCGTTTACAACTTATTTCCCATTTCACCCACACGTAATGTACAAAGGAGGATGATGTACATATGTCTACTATTCCCTCTATGGATCTGAACGCTATGCTTGATGAGAAGGATATCCTTGTCTCTGACGAGGAAACTGTCCTTTCCGCTATGCAGGAAGAAACCGATGGATCTGATGCGGAGCAGGAGGTTTCCGGTACAGGTTATATCGATGATTCCACGAAGATGTACATGCAGGATATCGGACGTTTTCCGCTTCTTTCTCCCGAGGAGGAGCTGGAGATCGCGCGCCGTGTCGCGATGGGTGATCAGGAAGCAAGAGAGACACTGATCAACTGCAACCTTCGTCTGGTCGTCTCGATCGCGAAGAGATATACCTCTTCCGGTATGCCTATCCTCGACCTCATCGAGGAGGGCAATATCGGCCTGATGAAGGCGGTCGGCAAGTATGACTATACCAAGGGCTACAAGTTCAGTACCTATGCGACGTGGTGGATCCGTCAGGGCATCACGCGCGCCATCTCCGAGAAATCGCGCCTGATCCGTCTTCCGGTCCATGCGCACGAGTCGGTCATCCGTATGAACCGCCGTATCCGCGAACTGACACAGGAACTGGGGCGAGAGCCTTCGGATGAGGAACTTGCTAAGAGCCTCGGCTGGTCTCTGAAGAAACTGAGAGACCTTCGCGAGATGAGCCAGGATCCGGTCTCGACCGATAAGCCGGTCGGAGAAGAGGGCGATACGACCCTGGGCGATTTCGTGCAGGATAGTGGCACGCCGACTCCGGAAGAGACTGTGGAAGGCACACTTCTTCGTGAGAAGATCGAGGCCATTATGGAGAAGGTCCTCGATGCCAGGGAGAAGACCGTGATTCGTCTGCGCTATGGTTTTGACGGGGAACGTCAGCACACCCTTGAAGAAATCGGCGTACATTTCGATGTGACACGCGAACGTATCCGCCAGATCGAGGCGAAGGCGGAACGCAAGATCAAGAGAGAACTGATGAAAAACGCCTGATATTACGGCTTATCTTTCGATTTCTCTTTCCGTAGTTTCCGGAAGAAATCCTTAAGGATCGCACTCGACTCTTCCTCCAGAATACCGCCTGTGCACTCCACATGGTGGTTATGGGGAAGGTCGAAGAGGCGGCTTTTTGAACATGCGGCGCCGCCCTTGGGATCGTATGCGCCGAAGTATACGTGGCGGATGTGGGACTGGATGATCGCACCGGCACACATGTAACAGGGCTCGAGCGTGACATACAGGTCGCAGTCGAAAAGGTGCCAGGCGGATAGCTTCCGGCAGGCCTTCGAGATGCAGACCATCTCCGCATGGAGCGTCGCATCCTGTTTCGTCTGACGGAGGTTATGTGCTCTTGCGATGATCCGGCCGTCTTTGACGATGACGCATCCGATCGGGGATTCGCCGAGATCATAGGCCTTCTGCGCCTCTTTGAGGGCGGCACGCATATACTTCTCGTGTGTCTGGTTATCGGAAGTCCGGTCATCCGGACGGGCAGAAACGGTCAAGGGTACACTCCTATTCTACGAATGAAAAAGTATTTTGAGGGAAAGACGAAATTTGTGCAAATTTTTATTTGCACTTACGCAAGTCTGCGTATATAATGTACTTTGCCTATATGTGGTATTATACCTTTTTATAGGTGATTGAGCAAAGGAAAAAGGAATAAATGGCGACAGAACAAGGTATTTGTAAGAATTGCGGTTCGCTTCTCATGGTGAACAGCAATGACGATTTGTGCGAATGTGTTTTCTGCGATTGCGTATTTCCCAGTGCAGAAGCGATTGAGATCTTTAATAATCCGGACGGAGTAGAATTCCCGAATCTTCCTCAGCCCAAGCGTGATGCGAAGGCTTCCCGTCACACTGTTACACCGGTGTTCGAGGATGTTGTGGAGAAAGCAGTCAAGGTCGATAAGGCCGTAAATAAAGAGACAAAAGTCGAGAAGCTCTTTGAGCTCTCACCGGACGATGTCAAGACACCGAAGAAGGTCAAGACGATCGTCTATGCAGCCACAGCGGCCTGCCTCGTAATCGTGCTTGGCATCTCGATCCCGCTTTGTGTCCTGCGCACGAGTCATGCCAAAAAGATAGAAAATAACATTACCCGTTGCATCAGCGATGCCCAGATGAGTGTCTCAACCGTGGTGGAAGACGGCTATGCGACCGGGTATAAGATTTCAGGACAGACGAACAATAAGCTGTCACTCGTCACTTCCGATGAGGTCGAGAAGTCTCAGGTCCTTGCGGCCTTCGAGTCTTTCTGTGCGATCCGTGGCGAGGAGTACGGTTATTCGTCTTCAGATGGTGCTCATTACTACAAGGATGTAGTTCTTACAGTATATGCTCCGAATGGTAGATTTACGGTTGAAGGGAAGAAGGACGGTGCCAGTGAAGATTCCGTAGAGCTCGTCGTTCCCGAGGAAGAAGAGTCGGATAGCGAGACATAAGACCTGTATCTTTGAAGAAATGAGAAAGCCCTGTGTAGAGGTGATCTGCACACATATGCACGATTGTTTGGAGGCATAAGCATGGCAAGTGATTTATCAACAATACTCCAGAAGCTGGAAAACATGGCGTTGGCGAACAACAACACGATTTCCTCGCTGGATGTAATGACGGTTATCGAAGAAAATGACGGCGATCCGGATATGGTGGATAAGATCTTCGATGAGATGGAAGCCAAGGGCATCGCCATCTCGGACGGATCCATCATGGAGGACGACGCGATCCGGGAACTCAACCTGGATGCAGGTGTGGCCGATGGTGCAGGCATGGACGATCCGGTCCGCATGTACCTCAAGGAGATCGGTAAGGTTCCGCTCCTTACTGCCGAACAGGAACAGGATCTCGCGCAGCGTATGCTCGATGGAGATGAGGACGCGAAGAAAGAACTGATCGAGGCGAACCTTCGCCTGGTCGTATCGATCGCGAAGAGATATCTCGGACGTGGTATGCAGTTCCTGGATCTGATCCAGGAAGGAAATCTGGGTCTGATCAAAGCCGTTGACAAATTCGACCATTCCAAGGGATTTAAGTTCAGTACCTATGCGACATGGTGGATCCGCCAGGCGATCACACGTGCGATCGCAGACCAGGCCAGAACGATCCGTATCCCGGTCCATATGGTAGAGACGATCAACCGTCTGGTACGTGAGCAGCGTTCGCTGATTCAGGAACTCGGCCGTGAGCCTACCGTGGAAGAAATTGCCGAGCGTATGGGTATGTCTGTGGAGAAGGTCCGTGAGATCCAGAAGATCTCCCAGGAGCCGGTATCTCTCGAGAAGCCGATCGGTGAAGAAGAGGACAGCCATCTCGGTGACTTTATCCCGGATGACGATGCGATGTCACCGGCCGATCAGGTCGCATATACACTTCTTAAGGAGCAGCTCCTCGACGCGATGAAGGGTCTCACTGCCAGAGAAGAGAAGGTCCTGCGTCTGCGCTTCGGTCTGGATGACGGACGCCAGCGTACACTCGAGGAAGTGGGTAAAGAGTTCAACGTTACACGTGAACGTATCCGTCAGATCGAGGCAAAAGCACTTCGTAAGCTTCGTCATCCCAGTCGCGCCAAGAAACTGAAAGATTATATCGACTGATAATCTTCTTGTGCGAGAGGCAGGCACATGAAGCGGCTTACTTTCAAATCCGGTTTTATATCCCGAGACGGGCTGGACTTCGTCAATCAGCGGAAGTTCATGCGTGAAGCCCTGCTCGAAGTATGCTCGCCCAAAGAAGTAACGATCCCGATGAAACAGCATGTCGGTACTCCCTGCGATCCGGTCGTGGCCGTGGGGGACAGTGTCGCGATGGGCGATACTGTCGGCATGCCTGCGGATATGGGCGGTGTGCCTGTGCATGCCAGTATTTCCGGAACGGTCACGAAGATCGATACGATCCGTCTTCCCAATAAAGTCAGTTGTAAAGCGGTCACGATCAAGAACGATCTGCACCGTCGCGTGTCTCCGCGTATCCGCGCCCGCAAAGATTTCTCGTCTCTTTCCATGGAGGAGATGAGTAAACTCCTGTGGGCGTCCGGGATCTGCGGTATGGGCGGTGAAGGTGTGCCGACTTACACGAAATGTATGCGGGCGAAGAATCTTGGTGTAGATACGCTTCTTGTGAACTGTACACAGAGCGAACCGTTCCTCTCCTGTGACCTTCACCATGTGCGTGTCAATGCATCCAAAGTGCTCCAGGGAGCGATGGCCCTCAGCGGCATCTGCCGCGTGAAGCGGGTCATCTTCTGTATTGAGGATACCTGGACGGACGAGATCGTTGCACTGAATCAGGCGGTCGAAAATGCGAAACACAGGTACCTCGACAGAAAAATCGAAGTGAAGCTCTTCAAGCCGAGATTTCCGCAGGGATGCCAGCAGCTCCTGATCAAGGCGCTCTACGGCGTGGAACTTGCACTCGGCACACAGCCGGAAGAAGTAGTAAAGGCAGTGGTTTTCAATGCGTCGACGTGCTTCGCATTCTCGGAGATGATCGAGAAAAACCAGCCGCTTACATCCCGTATCGTGACCATCTCCGGAGATACGATCACAGGACACAATGTGCTCGTGCCGATCGGAACGAGTGTGGCCGAAATCTTGGAAAGAGTGCCGGGTGCACATAGTGCGCAGCGTGTCGCGTGGGGCGGCGCGATGACGGGCGTAGCGATCGACAGGCTGGATGTACCGATTATTAAAACGACAGCCGCGATCACGATCATACGAAAATTCGAGCCGCCAAGGACGAACTGTATCCACTGCGGTTCCTGTATCGGGGCGTGCCCGGTCGGACTTTCGCCGATATTGCTGAACCGCCTGATCGAGCTCGGTCAGACCGATCAGCTCAGTACGGAATCCGTGGAGCAGTGTATCGCCTGCGGGGCGTGTTCGTATGTGTGTCCTGCCGGAATCGAATTGTCGACGAATATAGCCAAAGCGGCGCATCGTGCCAGAAGGAGCGGACGCAAATGAAGAGAAAACAGCTGGCGCCCCATATTCATGCCGATCAGCCGGCGGCCGAGCGCTATATCTATGTGCTTCTGGCTCTTCTTCCGGCGTGGATCGGAGCCGTGTTCTATTACGGTATCCGTGTAGCGATACTGTCTATCCTGTCCATGGGCTGCTTCTTCGGAGTGGACTTTCTTGTGTCACGGCGGATGTATCCGGAACAGTCCTATTATGTAGATCTCAGCTCTCTCGTCAGCGGGCTTCTTCTTGTTCTTATGGTGCCTGCATCGACTTCGGTCTGGGCGATCCTTCTGGCATCGCTCTTCGGATCACTTCTGGTCAAGCAGGCGTTCGGAGGTGTCGGGACGAATATTCTCAATCCCGCACTGGCATCCCGGGCATTTCTGGAGGTGACTTTCCCGATACAGATGAAGGCGGTCGAAGCGCCGTTTTCCGGTCTGTGGCATCTCTCCTCGCTGCTTAACGGCAAACCGGCGGAGCAGGCAGTCTCTGCAGAACAATCGGTGTCCTGGATGCACATCCTCTCCGGACGGCTCTGCGGCATGGCCGGAGTTACTTCGATCGTGCTTCTTCTTCTGGGTCTTCTGATCCTGATCGAGCGCCGGCTGTTCCGATTCGAAGCGCCGGTAGGCTATTTCCTCGTGCTGGTATTCGGCTATATTCCTTTTTACTGGGATTCACTCCGCTTCGATACGTTCTTCGTATGGCTCTGCACAGGGGGACTTCTTCTCGTCGGAATATGCATGCTAAACGATTACTCAACCATTCCGATGGATCCGCTCGGAAGATTTATGTTCGGCCTTGCTGCCGGGCTTCTGACTCTTGTGCTCTATCGTTTTGGAAACAGTTCTTATGCGATGATCTTCCCGGTCCTGATGATGAACATGACGACACCGATCTTTGATCACTATCTCCGGCCGCGTGCTTTTTCCAAGACGAGCTGGTATCGGGAGGTGGATGAATGACCCGGTCGTTTTTCAAAGGATTGACTCTACGTGCGATCATCTGCGTGATCCTGACTCTGGGATTTCTGATCTCGTGTCTGGGCTATGCGCGTTCCGTCGCGCGATCCGGCCAGCAGGAGAGGTACAGGGAACTCTACGGCTCGCTTCTGATGGCTTCCGAATACCGTTCGCTCAAGACGGAAGTGCTGGAAAATCACGAGAGTGTACTTGAGGTATTTAGCGCCTACGATGAGTCGGGCCGTCTGATCGGTTATGTGCTGGATGTGAAGAACCAGACGACGGATAGTGTGGTTCACACCCAGATGAGCATCAGTGAGGACGGGGAGAACCTCATGAATATCCGTGTGGTCGAGATGAGTGGTATCGGAGAGGCTCTAACGGATGAGCAGGTGGATATCCTGCGTACACAGCTTGAGGGGAAGCGTATCCCGGTATCGATCCGTAAGGATCTTCCGGCAGAAGTATATAAACAGATGGACTATGACCCGCTCCTGGGACTTCATGACGGTGTGTACTATGCGGAAGCGGAAAAACCGGCATCGGACGGTTATAAGGATTACTGCGAGATTGAGGTTTCCGGCGGCCGTATCATACGAGTCGAGTGGAATGCCGTAAACGAGCTTGCACATACCCGTTATGATGATTCTATCAGCGGAGAATACAAGGTAAGCGGGAACATATGGGCGGAGCAGTCTTACCGGCTCTGTAACCACCTCGTACTGGTGCAGGATCCGGTGAAGCTCGCGATGAAGTCCGACGGCAAGACCGAGATCATCGACGGCGTAACGATCGATATCTCGACATTCGTATCGCTAGTCAACGAATGTATCGCCAATTCGCGCGCATCCTATACGAAGGAACAGTACCTGCGTAATCTCTCCGGAACGGAGGAGACCACAGGGGATGAGCCTGCGGAGACGACCGTAACTCCGGACAAGACTCCGGACAGCACGGATGTGACGATGGAGACAGAAGGGCAGACGGCAGCTGTGTCGGAACCTTCGGAGATCGGTGTTATCGGCGGTGAAGACGGTGTCGTTTCCTCTGATTCCGACAGCATCCTTTCGGATAGTGTCGACGGGATCCCGTTAAGTGAGATCCGTACCTATATCGACGGTATTCCGGAGGCGCAGGATCAGACAGCGGCCCTGCTGTCTACGGTAAATGAGGCGTATAAGTTTATGCGAGAATACTTGAACTGGGTAGGTTGATATGAAGGAGAAGGAATATATCTCGACAAAACAATATCGCATCCTTCTGTCGTTCGCGCTGTTGATGATCTTTACCACAAGATCACTGCCGGCGTTCTGCGGCGCCTGTCTGCAGACCATCGTATTTGTCCTCCTGAACAGGGAGATTTTCGAACGCATCTCCAATAAGCGTGTCTGCTGGGGGATCTTCCTCACGATGTCGGCACTTATGGGAGAGGGGATGTTCTTCCTGTCGCGGTTTCTTCCCGATTCGTTCTCGAGTTCGGGATTCTTCCTCCTGCCTTCTTCGACATTTTTGTTTCTCAGTGTGCCGATGTTTGATTACTTTGATGAGGAGCACTCGATATCGGTTCAGGAGATATGGCGCGGATTCTTCTACTTCGTTCCCGCCGGCATTTTTGTGTCAATGATCCGTGAGCTCTTCGGCCAGTCTTCGGTGTGTGGTGTCTATTTCGAAGGTCTTTCCCGATTTCGGATCCAGTTCTTCTCCCGTGTTTCCGGATCTGCCACGCTGGTCCTCGGGAGCCTTCTTTTCCTGTATTTCCTGAAGAACGGGGAGGAGGAGATCCCGTATGTGCTGGACACGAAGGAGAAACGGTCCCGCATCTTCCGTCCGATCTCTCTTTCGAAGGAGAAGCGATTCCTCCGACTGAGTCTGTGCCTCCTTCTTTATGATGTTCTTTTCGGCGCGATCGGGATCCTTCTGATCTTTCATGTTCCGGCCTTTCTCCATCAGCCGGCGCACATCGTCCTTGTGTCTTCGGTGGCGTCCCTGCTCCTCTTCACGCTGATCATCAAGGGACTGCGCCAGAGCGATACGCTCGATGAATATAACTATGTCCCGTTTCTGGCTGTCATTACGACATCGATTCCGCTGATCCTCTATATGCGTGACCTGGTCCTTCCCTCCGATGTGTCTTCGGGAATAAAGATAGTCTGGTGGAGCGCACTGACGGTGGGGATCTGGCTGTTCTCTGTGGTCGTGATCGCATACTGCCGCGTCATCAACGGAAGACTGCTGTTCGGCAAACAGCCGCGCTGCCTGGAGGGGATCCCTCTGATTGTACTGCATGTGCTGCTGGCTATGGTCGTATTCATGCCGTGGACGGAAGTCCTGGTGAATCTGTAAGAGGTAAAGGAGAGGACGAGTTTGAAAATCGTGATCACATGCCTGTTCGGGCTGGAACATTATTGCGTGGAAGATCTGGAGAACATCGGCTATGCCAAGGACAGGATCCTGGTTACCGACGGGCAGGTCGTACTCCTGACTTCGCATGCGAAGATGGCGGAGGATGCAGCCAGAGTCTGCCTGTGGTGCCGGCGGGGAGAACGCGTGCTCCTGTCCATAGAAGAGTTCTTCGCGGATACTTTTGAGGCATTCTTTGACGGAATCGCATCCATCTCCTGGGCCGACTGGATCCCTTACGGAGCGGCCTTCCATCTCAACGGATATTCCCGTGACTCGAAACTGTTCGGTATCCCGGCATGTCAGAGTCTTGCGAAGAAGGCAGTCGTACGTTCTCTTTCTTCTGTCCGTCCGGGTTCTTCGGATGGCCGGATCGAGGAAGATGAGAGAAACGGACTTGTGAAGATCGTCTTCGGTATCGTGAAAGATAATGTCAATGTCATGATCGACATCACAGGCGATGGGCTTCACAAGCGCGGATACCGTCCGCTCATGCATGAGGCGCCAATCAAGGAGACGCTGGCTGCCGGTATGGTGAGCGCGGCGCAGTACCGATTCTTTGGCGAAGAAGCGCTCGTCGATCCTTTCTGCGGTTCCGGTACGATCGTGATCGAGGCCGCGATGATGGCCCTGAATATCGCACCCGGCCTGAATCGTTCCTTCTCGGGAGAGAAGCTCCCGTTCATCGGTCAGGCGGTTTATGCGAGGGCAAGAGAAGAAGCGAAAGATCTGATGGATCTGACTCCGCTGGACGACATCTACTTCTACGGATCGGACATTGATCCGAAGGCGGTCCGTACGGCCCAGAATAATGCCCGTGCTGCCGGCGTTTCGGAGTTTGTCCGCTTCAAGGTAAGTGATTTCCGTGATCAGACTCCCGTGGCCCTTTCTTCCTGGACACATCTTCCGCGCCAGCTGATCCTCTGTAATCCCCCGTACGGCGGGCGTCTTCTGACCCCGGAGAAAGCGGCGGAGATCTATACCGGCATCGCGTCGACATATCTGACCCGTGAAGGGTACTGCAGAAAAGGGATCCGTCTTTCTGTGATCACACCGGATGATTCCTTTGAAAAACAGGTCGTTCGAAAAGCAGATAAAAGACGAAAACTGTATAACGGTTCCATTCGATGCCAATTGACAAACTATTTTCGTCTCCCTCCGAAAGAAAACGGGAAGTAATAGTCCACCGATTGCGGACACCCAAATTGTCAAATCGGAAATTCCGGCCCCTCGAAAGCCCTGAAATAGGCACCTTTTCACGTCGTGAAAACTTTTTGTGTTTTTCAGAAAAAGGCTTGACAAAAAATACGGCGCCTAGTTTCAAGCGTTTGAGAAGGGTCATTTACTCAAAGCCTTGTTTTTGAGTTATCCACAGACTTTTCCACTTTTTCCACAGGTTTTTTCTTCACAGAAAGAGGAAAACTGTGGAAAACTTTTTCTTTTCCACAGATATTATTTGGCTTCATTTGCTTTTGTTTTCTTTCGAAATGAAAAACGAAACGAAAGCGAAAAAACATGGAACTTCTCGGTTCATATAAGACGTAATCTGCTATAATAAAGTGAAATAATCTAGTGGGTAGATATGCCCCCGGAAAAGAAGGTTCGAATATGACTGATTTTGAGATGCGTGCGCAGGGTGCGAAGAAGGCTTCTTTCGAGATGGCCGTCCTTCCGACGAAGGTGAAAAACGATGCCCTTCTTGCGATCGCAGATGCTCTCCTGGCACGTAAAGACGAGATTTTTGAGGCCAATGCAATTGATCTTAAGAATGCCGAGGAGACGAACCTTCCGATGCCGCTTCAGAAGAGACTGCGTTTCGATGAGCATAAGCTCAGTGACGTGGTGAGCGGACTTAGGAGTCTGACAGAGCTTCCTGATCCAGTCGGACGTGAGCTCATGAAGACCGAGATGGATGATGATCTTGTTCTGACGCGCGTATCGTGCCCGATCGGTGTGCTGGGCATCATTTTCGAATCCCGTCCGGATGCACTTGTGCAGATCGCCTCTCTGGCGCTGAAGTCCGGAAATGCCTGCTGCCTCAAAGGCGGAAGTGAAGCCATGAACAGTAACCGTATCCTCTTTGAGGTGATCGAGAAGGCGTCTTCCGAGGCGGGTATCCCGAAGGGCTGGATCGCCCTGATGGAGACGAGAAATGACGTCGCGGAGATGCTGACGCTCGATCAGTATATCGACCTGATCATCCCGAGAGGTTCCAATTCTTTTGTACAGTACATCATGCAGCACAGTTCGATCCCGGTCATGGGACATGCCGACGGGGTCTGCCATCTGTATATTCATGAGAAAGCTGACCGTGCTATGGCGCTTGCGATTGCCGTGGACAGCAAGACGCAGTACGTCGCGGTTTGTAATGCCTGTGAGACGATTCTGGTTGACGAATCGATCGCATCCGAATTCCTGCCTGAACTGGCGCGTGTGCTCTCGGAGAAGAACGTCGAGCTTCACGGCTGTGACAAGACGAAGTCGATCCTTCCGGATGTGCTCCCGGTCGAGCAGTGGCATCACGAATATCTCGATTACAAGGTTTCCATCAAGATCGTATCGGGTCTTGATGAAGCGATCGGTCACATCAACAGTAACGGATCCGGGCACACAGATTCCATCGTGACGACGGACCGAGAGGTTGCGGAAGAATTCATGAACCGTGTCGATTCCGGAAATGTCTTCTGGAATTGTTCGACACGTTTCTCTGACGGACTCCGTTATGGTTTTGGTGCCGAGGTCGGTATCAGTACCAGTAAGCTCCACGCCAGAGGTCCTGTAGGACTCGAGGGGCTGGTGACCTACAAGTATAAGATCCGCGGTAACGGAAATCTCGTCGCAGATTATGCCAACGGAACAAGAAAGTTTACACATAAGCATATCAAATGAAAAGAGGTATTGGGAAATGATCGTTTCAATTGCATCTGATCACGCAGGGTATCCGCTCCGCAGAGACGTAGCCGATTATCTGAGCAAACAGGGACACACCGTTATTGAGGGTGGCGCGACATCTGCCGATGTGCCGTACAGCTATGTGCTGGCCGGACAGAAAGTCTCCAGAGATGTACTGGAGGGGAAGGCCGAGCGTGGTATCGTGATCTGCGGCACCGGCATCGGTATCTCGATGGTGGCCAATAAATTCCCGGGCATCCGCTGTGCACTCTGTACCAATGAGTTCATGGCCAGGATGTGCCGTCAGCATAACGACGCGAATGTGATTTCGATGGGTGCGCGTGTCATCGGAAAAGGCGTGGCCTTCGGTATCGTGGATGCATTCATGACCGAGCCCTTCGACGGCGGACGTCACATGACCCGTGTCAATGATATGAAGGAACAAGAGAAAGAGCTTTTTAAATAATTATTTCGGGAGGAATACCTATGGCACAGTTTTTCTTATTTGATCACCCGCTGATCCAGCACAAGATCTCCATTCTTCGTGACAAGAATACGTCGACGAAAGAGTTCCGTGAACTCGTTCATGAGATCTCTATGCTGATGGCCTATGAGGTGACCCGCGATTTTCCGCTTATGGATAAGGATATCGAGACACCGGTAGCAAAGACAACAACCAAGGTCCTCGCAGGCAAGAAGGTCGCTCTTGTACCGATCCTGCGTGCAGGCTTAGGTATGGTCGACGGCATGCTCTCGATCATTCCGAATGCAAAGGTCGGACATATCGGTCTTTATCGTGATCCGAATACCTTAAAGCCGGTCGAGTATTACTGCAAACTTCCGGAAGATATCACAGACCGTGAGGTCATCGTCCTCGATCCGATGCTGGCTACGGGCGGTTCTTCTTCCGCTGCGATCCAGTTCCTCAAAGACAGAGGCATCAAGAACATCAAGTTCGTCTGCCTGATCTCTGCTCCGGAGGGTATCGAGAGACTGCAGAACGATCATCCGGACGTACCGGTATTCTGTGCAGCTAAGGATGAGAAACTGAACGATCACGCTTACATTATTCCGGGTCTGGGTGATGCAGGTGACCGTCTCTTCGGAACAAACTAAGGAGGTCCGACAGTACGGGCTATGAGCATGATACTTGCCGCTTCCTGGTGGACACAATTCTGGGAAGCATTTGAAAAAGAAATACAGGAACTCTTCCATATTGGTAATATCGGGGAAGAGATCCGCTCCGCGATCCTTCAGTGGAGAGGATATATCCCCGGTACCGGGGAACGTGTCCCGATCACGGATGCGATCATCGTGTCCTGGATCGCCGTACTTGTGGGTATCCTTTTCTTCACCTGGCTGGGTGGAAAGAAGTCCAGGATCCCTTCTACGAGACAGGCCGTCATGGAATCCCTGATCAATGTTCTCTTTGGCGTATGCAAAGACTACGGACTGAATGAGGAACAGGCGGAGAAGGTCATTCCGATGGTCGGAACGATCGGCATCTTCCTGATCTCTTGTAACGTGATCTCTATATTCCATGTTCCACCGCCGGCGAAAAATATCGCCTTCCCGTTTGCCATGGCGCTCTTTGCGATCGTCTATGTCATCTTCATGTCGATCCGCTTCGTCGGGATCAAGGGCTTTGCAAGATCGTTTACCGATCCGAAGCCGTTCATGGTTCCCTTTAAAATCATCGACTTCTTTATCAAACCGATCTCTCTGGCGCTCCGTCTCTTCGGTAACGTTTTCGGTGCGTTTATCCTGATGGAGTTTCTGGGTATCGTTTGTCCGCTCATCGTACCGGGTGCTTTTAGCCTGTGGTTTGATCTGATGGACGGCATCCTTCAGGCAGTCGTATTCTGCTACCTGACTACATCCTATATCGGTGAAGTGGTCGAGAGTGCACATGCGACGAAAGAGAGAAATGAAGAGAAGGCAAAACTGAAAGCAGAAAAGAAGGCCGCCGCTTCCAAGGAAGCCAAAAGTGCAGCCTGAGAAATAACAGGAGGAAGAGAAGATGTTAGGTTTATCACGAGTTTTACTGGATGCAGCGATTGATGCCAAGGGATTGGCCGGATTGGGCGCAGGTCTTGCGATCGGTCTGGGTGCTCTGGGTACGACGATCGGTATCGGTACTGCTGCCGGCCGTGCGCTGGAAGGTTCGGCCCGTCAGCCGGAGATGTACAGCAAACTTCAGACTTTGCTGCTGATCGCTATCGTATTTATGGAGTCCGTCGCGATCTATTCTCTGGTCGTCAGTCTCCTTTTGATCTTTACTGTCTGATATTTTCGAGGTGAACGTTATGATGAATGCAGGAACACTGCTGACACTTGCGAATGCGAAGATCCTTTGCGCACCGCTGATCGCTTTGGCGGAGGGTGCGGAAGAGACGAGTTCTCTCTTGTCTCCGGATCAGCTCGCCCACTATGCAGTGACAGGTCTGGTCACGATCGTCAATCTTCTGGTCGCGTATCTGATTCTCAAGTTTACACTCTTCAAGCCTCTCATGAAGGTCATGAAGGGCAGAAAAGAAGCCATCGAGAAGCAGATCACAGAAGCAGATGAGAAGAATAAGAAAGCTTCCGAGAATCTCGAAGAATCCATCAAACGCGTAGATGCTTCCCATGAAGAAGCCATGCAGATCATCGCAGATGCGAGAACGCAGGCCGAGAAACAATCGGAGACGATCATCCAGACTTCCAGAAAGGAAGCACAGGAGATCCGCGATCGTGCGGAAGAGGATGCTAAGCGTACCCGCAAGGCCATGCTTGAAGAGATGAAGGACGAGGTCGCCGATCTGGCTGTGTCGATCGCCGGACGTGTCCTGAGTACTTGTGACAGTAACGAGGACGAAGCGACGCTTCGTGCCAAAGCAAAGGAAGACCTGGAATCTACAGAGGTGACGACAGGTGAATAATAGTGCTTTTGAAGTCATAAGGATCGTAACCGCTTCGGACGACATGCCACCGGAGAAGGTGGCGCTGATCGCCCGTCGTTTTGCGGAATACCTGAAGATCCCGGGGTATACGATCCAGCAGGAAACAGATAAAACGCTCATCGGCGGCTATGTTATCTATGCCCAGGGCACGAAGTACGACTACAGTGCCGCGGGTCAGTTGTCACGTATCAGCCGTCATCTGAAGACGGACCGGGAAAATGACCGGGACGATACTGAAGAACTGGATGATGCAACCGAGATCCATCGTTCTCTGGCAGAATCACTTCGTGATTTCGGTGAGAGTCCGGCGATGCTCTTCGAGAATGATGAGCTCTGGGAGGGCGAGGATCCGGAACAGACGAAGAAACGTGAACAGATCCTTACCGATTTTGTGAAGGCTGCATCGGTCGAGCAGGTCGGGCGAGTGATCTCCGTCAGTGACGGTGTAGCCAAGGTCAGCGGCCTTGAGAACTGCGTAGCCAGTGAGCTGATCATGTTCTCCGAGACATCCTATGGTATCGCGATGAATCTGGAGACCGACAGTGTCGGTGTCGTTCTTCTGAATGAGTGCCGTGATGTTGTCGAGGGAGTCATGTGTCACCGGACCGGCCGCACGGTATCGGTGCCGGTCGGGCATGGTATGCTCGGACGTGTCGTCGATCCTCTCGGAAATCCGATCGACGGTAAGGGCATCATCAGAAGCACGAGCCGCAGACCGATCGAGACGCCGGCACCGGGTATTATCGCCCGTTCTCCGATATGCGAACCTCTCCAGACGGGAATTACCGCCATCGATGCGATGACCCCGATCGGACGTGGACAGCGTGAGTTGATCATCGGCGACCGTCAGACCGGTAAGACCGCGATCGCAATCGATACGATTATTAACCAGCGTGGTAAGAACGTGCTGTGTGTCTATGTTGCGATCGGACAGAAGATGTCCAATATCGTACAGGTCAAAAATACACTCGAGCAGCACAACGCTCTCGAGTATACCGTTATTGTTGCGGCCAGTGCTTCGCAACCGGCGTCGCTTCAGTATATCGCTCCATATGCGGGATGCGCGATCGCTGAGGAATTCATGTACGGTGAGCATCAGGATGTGCTGATCGTTTACGATGATCTGTCGAAGCATGCGCAGGCCTATCGTGCGATTTCGCTCCTACTGCGTCGCCCACCCGGACGTGAAGCCTATCCGGGCGATGTATTCTATCTGCACTCGCGTCTACTTGAGAGATCCGCGAAACTCAGTGATGAGCTCGGCGGCGGATCCATCACGGCTCTGCCGATTATCGAGACACTAAGCGGAGATATATCCGCGTATATTCCGACGAACGTCATCTCCATCACGGATGGACAGATCTATCTCGAATCCGAGCTCTTCTTCTCGGGTCAGCGTCCTGCAATTAACGTTGGTCTTTCCGTATCCCGTGTAGGTGGTGCCGCCCAGACCAAGGCCATGAAGAAAGTGGCCGGTCCGCTTCGTATCAGTCTCGCACAGGCCCGTGAGATGGCGGCCTTTGCGCAGTTCGGTTCGGACCTTGATCCGAATACCCAAAGACAGCTCAAGCGCGGCGTGATCTTAAATGAGATCCTCAAGCAGGAGCAGTTCCATCCGATGCAGATGGACGAACAGGTCGTGATGCTGTATCTGGCGACAAATGAGAAGCTGACTTTCCTTGATAAGGAAGATGCGAAGGAATACGTGACGGAGTTCCTCCAGCGTATGACGGTCCTGCATCCGGACATCATGAAGAGAATCACGGATTCACGCGTACTTGATGATGATACCAAGAAGGAGATCGATGAGATCGAAGCCGAGTATCACGCGATGTATGTGGCCGAGCATAAGGAATACCAGCAGCGTGAGGCGTGACGGATCATGGAGAGTCTTAACGATATCAAGAAGCGTATCAAGAGCGTGACAGACATCTCCCAGATGACGCATGCCATGCAGCTGGTGAGCGCGGCGAAGATGCGCAAGTCCAAGGCACAGCATGAGATGGTCAGTCCTTTCTTTACTCTCTGCGCGGAGAGCCTGATGGAACTGCATAAGAACTCGGGAGATATCGACAATCCATTCCTTCGGGTACGTGAGAAAGTAGCCGGGCAGACATGGAAAATCGGATACTTCATCCTGACCGGTGACCAGGGTCTGGCCGGCGCGTATAACAACAATATCGTGAAGATCACGGAAGAGCATATCCAGAAGAAGATCATGGAGAATGCGAAGAAGAATATCAGGACGGAATACAAACTCTATGTATTCGGTCAGATGGGAAGCGGTAAGCTCAAGAAAGACGGCTATATCGTCGACCCGGAGTTCTCGTTCCCGATTACGGATCCGACATATTATGAAGCACGTAACGTCGCGAACATCATCCGTGCGAAATACCTGCGTGGTGAATTTGATCTGGTGTACCTGATCTATACGAAGATGGAATCCGCGATCAGCATGAAGCCGGTCATCACGCGTCTGGTGCCGATCGATACCGAATCACTGAAGAATTCTTTCGCGTCCGGTGCCGAAGATGCCGGTATCGCACTCGAAAATGGAGGCCAGCTGGATTATTTCCCGGATCCGGAGGCAGTGTTTTCGTTCCTGATCGATACGGGACTTAACGCCGTGATGTACGGTGCGATGGTGGAAGCATTTGTATGTGAGCAGACCGCACGTATGCAGGCGATGGATAACGCCAACCGAAATGCGGATGAGATGATGAAAGATCTGACTATGAAGAGTAACCGTGCCCGTCAGGCTCGTATCACCAACGAACTGAACGAGATCGTGAACGGGGCCAGTCAAGTAGAATAGAGGTAGGAAGAAATGGCAGAAGGAAGAATCACACAGATTATCGGACCGGTGATCGACTGCGTTTTCGACGAACATGAGGTACCGCTGATTAAGACCGAGGTCAGGATCCAGACAGAAAATGGGGAGATCTCGGCGGAAGTCATGCAGCAAAGAGGCGGCGGAGTCGCGCGCTGTGTTTCTTTTGAAGCGACAGAGGGCCTGGCCCGCGGATTGAAGGTCATCTCCACCGGAGAACCGGTACTGGTTCCGGTCGGTGAGAATAATACGGGAAGACTCTTTGATGCACTCGGTCGTGCGATCGACAATCAGGGTGAAGTGAAGTCCGATACGATGTGGCCGATCCACAGAAATGCGCCTTCCTTTGTGGAACAGTATCCTTCGGAGACGGTCCTCGAGACGGGCATCAAGGTCATCGACCTTCTCGTGCCGTTTGCCCGTGGCGGCAAGATCGGTCTCTTCGGCGGTGCCGGTGTCGGTAAGACCGTGCTGATCCTCGAACTGATCCGAAATATTGCACAGGAACACGGCGGATATTCCGTATTTACCGGTGTCGGCGAGCGTTCACGTGAAGGTAACGATCTCTGGAACGAGATGAAGGCTTCCGGCGTTCTCGATAAGACTGTCATGGTCTTCGGACAGATGAACGAGACATCCGGTGCCAGAATGAGAGCTCCGCTGACGGGACTGACTATGGCGGAATACTTCCGTGATGAGATGAAAAGAGATGTTCTTTTCTTCGTAGATAATATCTATCGTTTCGTACAGGCCGGTTCGGAAGTGTCCGCACTTCTTGGCCGTATCCCTTCGGCCGTCGGTTATCAGCCGACACTGGCCAATGAGGTCGGTGAACTGCAGGAACGTATCACCTCGACCAAGAACGGTTCCATCACGTCCATCCAGGCCGTATATGTTCCGGCCGATGACTTGACCGACCCGGCGCCGGCGACGACATTCGGTCACCTCGATGCGAATATCGTTCTTTCCCGTGCGGTTGTCGAACTGGGTATCTATCCTGCGGTCGATCCGCTTGAATCCTCGTCCCGTATCCTGACCGAGAGTGTAGTCGGCAAGACACACTATCATGTCGCGCGTATGGTACAGGAGATGCTCCAGAGATATAAGGAACTGCAGGACATCATCGCGATCCTCGGTATGGAAGAACTTGGTGAGAAGGACCGTCTCATCGTAAACCGTGCCAGAAAAGTGCAGAAGTATCTGTCCCAGCCGTTCTTTGTTACGGCTGACTCGACGGGATTTGCACCTCGTTATGTCCCGATCGAAAAGACAGTACAGGCATTCGGAGAGATCATCTCCGGTTCACTGGACCATATACCGGAACAGCACTTCTTTATGAAGGGCGATATTGACGATGTCATCGCTTCGTATAAGAGTGAAGCGTGAGGATAGATCATGGCGGACAACACGACGATCAAAAAGAAGATGACCATCGAAGTGGTTACCCCCTATGAAGTTTTCTTCGAGGGACGTGTCGAGAGTATCGTAATTCCGACTCTCGATGGTCAGTTCGGCATCATGCCGGGGCATAGTCCTCTCGTTGTGGCCATTACTCCGGGTATTGCCAGATTTGAAGTGGACGGACACAAGCGCAGCTTCGTTATCTCGGAGGGATTTGCCGAGATCAGTCAGTACGTGGTGATCATCGTGTGTAACGCAGCCGAGTGGCCGGAGAGAATCGACGAGAAACGTGCCCAGGATGCACTTGATCGTGCGACCAGTAAGTTCAGGAGTTCTTCCTCTACCGAGCAGCAGCGTCTCTATGCCCGCCATGCGATCCGCCGGGCCAAAGCCCGATTGGCCAGCGCCGCTGAGTGGAAGAAACACAAGGATGACCATCTGGACTAATCTGCGGTGGATACCTGTTCTTTCTTTTTCGTGGCAGTGTGCACGAAGTGTGTCTTGAATTCCAGATCTCCCATACCGACAATATCCCCGTCCTGCAGATAGGCTTTCTCGTGTGCCGCAAGCCGCTGTCTATTTCGGAAGGTTCCCTTGCCCTCCTGAAGAGGCTCGATATAAAATCCCGAATCATCATGTGAGAACTCTGCGTGAATAAGAGCCAGTGAAGCGTGATCGATGCAGTAGTCACACATGTCTGCATCCCGGCCGATTATCAGGCGATGGGTCCACATGGTGAAGTTATTCGGAAGATCACACTCAGACGAAAGACCGATGAACTGGACCGGACAGGAGGCGAAGGAAAAATGCGGAAGCATTGTTTCCTGCACTTCATTACCGGGAAAGAGCATCCTGGCATTTCGGCTCTTCCTTCTTTTTTCTTTCTCTTCGGAAGTCATCTTGTGCTCCTGTTTGTTTCTGTCCATGTGAAGGAGAAGAACCGTGATCATCGATGCGGTATTGAAAAAGAAAAGAAATCCCGGTGCTGCCGCCCAGATCGTCCCGGAGAAACTGTGCTCGATAAAGACCGAACAGAATAGGTAAGACAGGAAAAGAATGAACCACAGAAAAAGAAGAATACGGATCGGGGAAGGAAGGGAGCGTGACTCCTCTATAAGATCATCACGTATGAATGCTTCCGCAGATCGTTCGTCATCGCTTCGGAAGAAAGCGTAGAGTCTGTCCATCGCTGAAGAAGTGATCCATTTCTTCTCATAACCGAACTGAAGAAGCGTATCCATTCCGTGCTCATCACATCCGGAAAGAAGTGCCGTCTTTCCCCACAGTCGGGAAAGAAGAGGAAGATAGATGCAGACAAGTTTTCTCGTCTTTCTGTTGTAAAAGAGATTGTCTCGGGAATAGACCAGGCCATTGAGATCCATAGCGAAATGAAGGGAATGGACGATTTCCAAAAGAAAGTCACGAAGTAAAGCTGCCCCGTGCCGACGGACATAGTGGAGATCATTGCCATTCAGTTCTTGAAGCGGGATACAGTCGGCTAAGTCAAAGATCAGCTGTTCATGATCGGATGACAGTTGTGCGGGAAGATAACAGGGGAGAAGATCTGCCTGCAGAATAGACAGCGCGTGCAGACAGACTTCATCCTCATTCTTCAGATGGATCATATAACGCCGGCCGGAAAGACCGCCGGGGATAAATTCAAATTCCGTACTACTCATGTATCACTCCGAACTACGTGCTTATAACTGACCGATTACTTTGCCTTCGTCGAAGACATAATCCATGACAGAGCCGGCATAGCCTGACAATGCACTGCGGAAGGCTAACGCAAGCGCAACAAGGATCGCAATGATGATTACTACTTCTACAGTGCCCATTCCACGGGCTGTTTTAATGAGTGAAAACTTGTTCATTCTTTTCATAATTACCTCCTAGACAAGTTGAAATGTATTGAGCGCCGGAGCAATGGCCACGAGGAGCACAGATATAAAATCAAGCATCATCGGGAGAATCATTGTGAATGCTTCACGTTCGCGCTTCTTACGTGAAGCATTTCGGCAAAGCGTCCAGCATGAGGAAGCCTGAAGCTGCAGAAGGCCCAGTACTTCCTGACCGCCGGATCGTTCATAGCGTGCAGCAAGAAGAAGGGCGGACTGTGCTTCGGGAATGCTGATCCGGTGGGAAAATGATTCCAGCGCATCTGCAGCACTGACACCGCCTTCGATCGAAGTGACCAGATGCTGTAGTTCATATCGAAGACAACTCTGATCAGAAAACGCATATCGGCAGATGTGGAGTGCTTTGGGAAGAAGGATCCCGGATTCCAGAAGCGTCGAGAGCATCGAGATAAAGAGAGGAAGATCTTCCATGAGGATGAGTCTTCTTCTGGTTACCTGGGATTGTGTATCGACGTGAAGCAGGACAAGGATGAGTACTTCCAAAATCAGAGCAGACCATAACGGTAGTTTCAGAATAACAGATATAAAGATAAACACCGGTGCACATACGAGTATCGTACGGATCAGCTTAAAGAGGAAACGGTCAAATGCGTCAAGCGGAGAAAAAGAGATCTCGGAAAACCACTCCAGTATTCTCGTCGTATACATCGTCGGAAGAGATACGGCCAGTTTTCGTATGGGGGCGCGGAGCACTTCGGGTATATTCTCTTTGTTTCCCTGAAAAGAAAATACATTCCTGGTTGGTTTCTCTCCAATCAGAGAAAACAGATACGTACAAGAGAAGATCGCAATGATAAAGGCCACGATCATCATGATTCTGCCGATCCCCGAATTCTGTGACTGATAAAGATAATCTCCGCTGGTCAGTGCAAGCATGTAGGTCACTCCAAACGGCATCAGACAAAGAAGAAATGCTTCCGTGTTCTTGCCGGTGTTGTTGGCTTCTACTTCTGATGCGACTGCGTGCAGTTCTGACAGCATCTGGCAACTACTGCGGAGTATGGAGATGATCTGGCTTCCGACAGTCTTTTGAAGAGAAAGCGCATGGAGAACGGGGAGCGTCTCATAGTAATCCAGCTTGTGGCAGAAGCGCACCATACAGGTATCGAGAGGTTCATTCGCCTCAAGCTGATGCTCTACTTCTTTAAGTGCACCGGAAAATGCCGCACGTCGGCCGAATGTTTTCTCGATATCGACTCGTGCACAAAGAAATGCACGCTCGATCGAATATCCGTCAGAAACGGATGTGCATAGGGATTGCATGAGTACTTTGTTCTGGGCACGAAGCGTGGTGGTTCTTCGCCCGTACAGGACTCGGACACATGAGACGAACGGGAAGATTCCCAGAGGTATCGAGAGAAAAAGACGCAGGCGGAAATTCGGAAGAAATGCGCGTGACAGGAGGAACACGAAGAAGATGCACACCGGAAGGAACGGCAGACATTTACTCATGAAGATCCGGTATGTTTTTCTGCTTAGTTTGCGTATCTCCGTGCCTTCAGGGAAAGAGGACTCTCTGTCATGAAGAAACGGAAGATGAGAAGTACTATTCTTTAACAAGGCCGATTCCCTCCTTATAAGTGAAGATCCGTTCGGTCCGGAAACGGTTCTCTCGTATGGGAAGAACACGGACGATCTCATCAATGAAACGGTGTCCTTCCCGGTTCCTGGAAATATGTACTACGATGTCGACTCCCATGGCGATCTGACGGATCACGGCGTCGTACGGGAGTGTGGAACCGGCCATGACCATCGTTACCAGACGGTCAAGCATCTCCTCGCATGAATTGGCATGCCCGGTACAAAGTGAACCTGGATGACCGGTGTGAAGAGCATGCAGCATATCGGCCGCTTCACTTCCTCTGACTTCTCCGACAACGATCCGGTCCGGACGCATGCGTAAAGCGGTGCGTATCAACTGTCCGATATCTACGCCGCCATGTCCGTCCGGCCCCGGAAGACGGGATTCCAGACGAACCAGGTTGTCGATGCCCTGAAGTGACAGTTCGGCAGAATCCTCGATCGTGACTACCCGCTCGTTCTTGGGAATGAAGGAGGACAGAACATTTAGAAAAGTAGTCTTTCCGGAACCGGTCCCGCCACATAAAAAGATCGTCTTCTTGGCTACAACGGACGAGGAAAGAAAGCGGGCTGCTTCCACGGTTAAAAAACCGGTCTCGATCAGCGACCGGATATCCGGACGGATCCCCGTGAACTTACGTATCGTGAAGATCGGTCCGTCCGGTGCCACAGGCGGGAGGACCGCGTTCGCACGGGAACCGTCCGGCAGTCTCAGATCCGCGATGGGGAAAGACTCATTAAGAGGACGGTTGGCGGAAGAAAAGAAGTGCAGGATCAGCTGCTCGAGTGCGCGGTTGCTCTCGAAGCGCAGATCGGAAGGGAAGAGCTGTCCGCCCTTCTCGTAGAAGATGTGCTCGGGCCCGTTGACCATGATCTCCGTGATCGCATCGTCATCCATCAGGACTTGAAGGATATCGAGTCTCCGCATACGGTTGAAAAGTGTAACCGCCAGATTTCTCTTCTCCTGCAGTGGCATGGAGTGATACTGCTCGGACTGGTTGATGATGTCCGCGATGATCTCGCGGAACGTCTCATCGTCCACCTGGTCATAAGCGTGCATCGCTTGAAGGATCAAGGTCGTCAATTCCGATAGGGCATCTGTATGAATTTGTGTTTTCTTTCCTGTGTTTCTCATGATCGTTACCCCACCGGAACCGTACGTACTTCCTTCTGGTATTTCTCGAAAGAACGGTTCGGCCCGCGAAGCGTGAACGGGAAATCGATATGTGTCGTCCCGAGATGCGAGCGCTGGAGCTGATCAATCTCGTTTAGGAGCATGATGTCCTTCTCCACGTGGAGCGGAGTAAGGATCTCCAGATGGGTAAACTGCCTGCAGAGGGTCTGCATGCGTCTGAAACTGATTCCGTCACAGACACAAAGAAGTAGAGCATGACCGTCGAGAGTATGGAGATACGAGATGGTTCTTGAGATGAGATGGGAGATCGTTCGGGGGTGGCAGGCGATCAGATCATCGGAATGCTCCGGACGTCCGAAGCGAAGGTCCCCGTAGGGGTCAGGCTCAAGAAAAGAAGGGATCTGTGAAGACGTCAGGCGCTTCTGGCGGATCCGCATCAGAAGCTCAGGTATCCCGCTGGAACGTGTGCCGCCATCAATATTCCACGAGGGTGGATCTTCGGGCATGAGTATACCCGGCATGATGTCAAGACGGATGATGTGGTCGAATTGGGTAAGAGCGGAGCGGATCTGCCCGACGACATGCGCTTCCCTTTCCTTCAGGGGGACAAAGGAAAGGGTGAGGCATGTCTGTACAGATGAACACTCGGGCAAAGGTATCTTGCCGAGTCCGGCACGGGATTCTACCTCGTGAACCAGCATAAAGATATCTTTCGGGGGGAACGGCGGTACCTCGGAAAGCAGAGGAATCAGCACCGGGATATTGTCCGGTGAACAGTGGGCCATGATCTCTTCTTCCGCGATCTCAAACTGGTTATAAAGGAGAAACTGACAATCGAGAAGAAGAGTCGGAACGGATACAAGTACATCTCTGGAGATCTGGTAGGCAAGAAAATCAGGAAGCTGTTTCTTAAGACGCGAGATCAGAAGAGAGGAAAAACAGTTGTCTGTGTCAATAATAGCAATCGTGTGCTGCATCTTCTTACACCTCCTTCAGCAGGGAAAGTAACCATATTGAAGCACGAAAAAGCGTTCAAAAACTCGACATTTTTCGACAATTGCGACGACGATTAGGAGTTTGTTTCCGCAAACAGAGACGTGCCAGTATTCTCGGAAAGATAGCTTTTTTTATTGCGGAAAAAACATGGAAAATCCCTTGCCAAGATGTATGGACAGTGGTATCATCTAACAAAATCAAATGAAATGCATCTCTTATCAAGAGTGACGGAGGGATCTGGCCCTATGAAGTCCGGCAACCGCGGCAAGCAGCGGTGCCAAGTCCAGCAGGTGTGACCTGAAAGATGAGGATTGATTATATGACATGTAAACCTTTCCTCTGGTCGTTTCAGGAGAGGTTTTTTATTTTACTTTTTTAGGAGGTTTTTTATGGACAGAAACAGACAGGGAAAATGGCTTTTTACATCGGAATCCGTAACCGAGGGACATCCGGATAAGATCTGCGATCAGATCTCGGATGCTGTTCTCGATGCGATTTTAAAGGATGATCCGACCGCACGTGTAGCATGCGAGACGACATGCACGACAGGTATGGTCTTCGTTATGGGTGAGATTACGACAGAAGCATACGTCGATATTCCGTCGATCGTTCGTGAAACGGTCAAGGAGATCGGCTACGACGGAAGTGATTCGGGCTTCGACTATAAGACCTGCGCGATCCTGACTTCCATCGATGAGCAATCCCCGGATATTGCCCAGGGTGTAAACAAGTCACTCGAAGCAAGAGAACACACAGACGACAGTGAACTGGATACCGGGGCCGGTGACCAGGGCATGATGTTCGGTTATGCAAACAACGATACCGAAGAACTGATGCCGCTTCCGATCTCTCTGGCTCATAAATTGACACGCCGTCTGACGCAGGTCAGGAAAGAAGGCCTCGTGGATTTCCTCCGTCCGGACGGAAAGAGCCAGGTGACGATCGAGTACGACGGAAGAACACCGAAGAGAATCGAAGCCGTAGTTATCTCTACACAGCATAAGGATTCCGTTTCCTACGAAGAATTGGCTGCGAAGGTAAAAGAACTCGTTATCTTCCCGATCCTTCCGAAGGAATATGTGGATGAGAACACAAAGATCTTCATCAACCCGACAGGACGTTTCGTAGTCGGCGGTCCACAGGGTGACAGCGGTCTTACGGGAAGAAAGATCATCGTAGATACATATGGCGGATATGCCCGTCACGGCGGCGGAGCCTTCTCCGGTAAGGACCCGACGAAAGTCGACCGTTCGGCGGCTTACATGGCTCGATATATTGCGAAGAATATTGTGGCTTCCGGTATCGCGGAAGAGTGCGAGATCCAGTTCGCGTATGCGATCGGCGTAGCACGTCCGGTATCTGTCATGGTAGATACTTTCGGTTCCGGTAAGATCTCCGATGAGAAGATCACCGAGATCGTTAATGAGGTCTTCGATCTTCGTCCTGCGGCAATCATCCGCGATCTGGATTTGCGTCGCCCGATCTACAAGGCCACGGCGGCATATGGACATTTCGGAAGAAACGATGCAGGATTCCCGTGGGAGAATACAGATAAGGCAGAGATCCTGAAGGCAAAGGCCGGGATCTGATAACAAAATAAACACGATTTTAGGGGTGCCTTATGGAAGGTATGTGCCTGGATCATTTTGTCACGGAAGGTATGCTCCGTTCTTTCGAAGGAATACTCGGAAAGAACGGGCATACTTATATGCCCATGTCCGAGTGGAAAGTGGAAGCGACCGCGATCTTGGAGAAGGCGGCAAAGGCATGTGATTTCAAGACGCCCTGCTATTTCTGCGAGTTTAAAGATACGCCGGCCTGTAACGAATACAGAAAAACCTTCATTCAGGGGATCGTCCCGAGATGGTTCCAGGAACAGATGGATGAGGATAAAACCACGATCTGCTACTGGGATGAGGAGAAATCCCATCTCCGGATCTTCCCGACTTTCGAAGAAGCCATCTCATCCGGTAAAGAGATATGGGTTGCCGATTCTTCTGCGGTGCAGGCGGAGGCCGCAATTGCACACCGGGTACGCGTCTCTTCGTCGTCTCGCGACTTGAATAATGCCTGCCTGGAGAGAGTGCTCAAGTGGTCGCAGATCGACGAGAAATTCAAACTTACCGAAGACCAGCTCGATGTGGTACGTGCGGTTCTCAGTCAGAACTTCGTCGTGGTAGACGGAGGCCCGGGCACAGGGAAAACAACGATCCTGAAGATTATCTACCAGTACTACTGTCAGCTGTTCCCGGATCATGTATATTGCGGCGCGCCGACAGGCAAAGCAGCAAAAAGAATGTCAGATCTGACGCATTCTCCGGCCTCGACATTGCACCGGCTCCTGGGTGCAGTCTATGACGAGGAGACGGAGCAGTCCTACTTCACGTATACACAGGAGAACAGGCATCCGGGGAAGGTGTTCCTGATCGATGAGGCGAGTATGATCGACTCGGTGATCTTCGCCTCTTTTCTGGCGGCAGTAAATGACGACGCAGTGATTATACTCGTCGGTGATTCCCATCAGCTCCCATCGGTCGGCGCAGGCAGAGTCCTGGCGGATCTGATCGGATCGAACAAGGTGTGTGTCTGTACGCTTGTCGAGAACTTCAGACAGCTTCATGACAGCATGATCGTGAAGAATGCTTCCCTGATCCTTCACGGAGAGGAGATGGTGTTCCCCGATGAGGCCACAGATATTCATTTCATCGAGGCCGGCCCCGGGGAGATCCCGGAGAAGATCGACGAATGGGTCCGGGAGCAGAATCCGGACTACTTCGTGGATAAGTGGAGGGATCTGGCAATACTGTGCCCGAAGAAAAACGGTCCGATCAGTACGACTGTGATCAATGAACAGCTTCAGAAGGAGAGCTGCCGGAGGCGTGGTACGACGCCCTATCCGATCCGGGGCGGACAGAATGACAAGGCCCGGTTTGCAAGAAATGACCGGGTGATCCAGGTCAGGAACGATTACCGCCTGATCTGTACGAACAGTGACGGTTCGGAGAGCTACGGGATTTTCAACGGGGATATCGGATATATCAAGAGTATCGTTCCGTTTTCGGAATTTCCGATGGAGATCCTCTTCGATGACGGAAGAAAGGTAACTTATCCGGTGGAGAGCGCCGGCGATGTGGAGCTTGCCTATGCGCTGACGGTGCACAAGGCACAGGGCGGGGAGTGGAAGAAGGTCCTTCTGGTCCTCCCGCCGGAAAGATCGCCGATCTTTAACCGCAATCTACTTTATACGGCGGTGACGCGTGCGAAGGAAGAACTCTGGATCATCGGGGACCGGGAGACGATCAGCCGGATGATCCGTTCCCGCTATGCGGACAGCCGGAAAACTGCGCTGAAGATCTTCCTGAGGAATCTGTGAACATGAGGCGGGAGAGCCTGAAATCATGGACTGTAACAGTGTTACACTTCCTTTTTCCGGAGGTGTGTATGCTCTGCGGGCGGGTCCTGGCCGAGGGGGAGAATTGCGATGAGCAGATGAAGAATCTGCAGATCTGTTCGCAGTGCCTCTGCCGCATATCTGTCCGTCCGGAAGAGGAACGTTTCTTCACATGTCTTTCCGATCCGTACGAAGGGGACCCGATCCCGGACTTTGCGGTCTGGGCACTTCTGCGGTATGAGATGCCGGTCACGAAACTTCTGCGGAATCTGAAGTTCCAATCCTGGCTCTACGCCGGAAAACTGCTCGGGCACCTGATCGCAAGGGAGTTTCCGGATGATCTTCCGGTAAGATGGGATGCGGTGATCCCTGTGCCCCTCTCGCGTCAGAGAATGCGGAAGAGAGGCTATAATCAGGCCTCCGTTCTGGGTGCGGAACTCGCGGAAAAGCTGGGGATCCCTCTTCTGGAAGAAGCGCTGGTACGGACGCGGAATACCCATCAGCAGAGCCGCTATTCCGATCCGGTTCAGCGAAGTGAGAATGTGGAAAGTGCTTTTGCTGTGGAGGAGGCGTGGGACATAAAGGGCTGGAACATCCTTCTGGTCGACGATATCCTGACTACGGGAGCGACACTTCACGAGGCTGCCAGGGTCCTGTATGAGGCGGGCGCTTCATGTGTGACGGGAGTCGTAGCGGCGACCCACCGCGGGAAAGAAGACGGGAATGTGCATCCGGCTTCCTCAAAACAGAGAAAAAACTGATATTTCCGCGCCTCTGAATTGTTACACTTTGGTAATGGTTTTTTTCTTCCCTTTTGGTAGGTATACTGGTATAATAAAGACAACCTAAAGCTGATGCTCATGTTTTTGAACCTTCATGACATAATCGGGAATCCGGTGTCGGAGCAGAGACGATCAAGCCTTACCGCTTACCGAGAGGCAAGCGCTCCCGAGAGGAAGATCTTAGACTGCCGCAGGATACCCACCTGGCTAGTAGCTAGGTGTCAAAAATGAGTAGCGGTTTTGGGCTTTTATATTGTGCGGAAACGGGAAGTAACATGGGGCTTTGGAAAGATGCGAAACAGATTGCCAAGCGCGACCCTGCTGCGCGGGGCGTGCTTTCTGTCATGCTCCTTTATCCCGGATTTCACGCACTGATCTTTCACCGCGTAAGTCATTTCTTCTACAAGATCCACCTCTATGGACTGGCCAGATGGAACTCCCAGTTCGGCAGGTCGTGTACGGGTATTGAGATCCATCCCGGAGCCAAGATCGGGCATGGACTCTTCATCGACCACGGCATGGGGATCGTCGTCGGTGAGACTGCCGAGATCGGAGACAACTGTACGATTTACCATGGCGTGACGCTCGGTGGTACCGGCCATGGTAAAGGGAAGCGTCATCCGACACTCGGTAACGATGTACTCATCGGTGCCGGCGCCAAGATACTCGGCCCTGTCACGATCGGTGACAATGCCCGTATCGGTGCAAATGCCGTCGTACTGCACGACGTACCCGCGGATGCCACGGTAGTTGGTGTTCCCGGAAAAGTCGTCCGCATGCAGGGACAGCCTGTCAATCACGCGGACGAACTGGATCATCCGACTGTGGAAGATCCGCTCGAATCAGAGATCCGTCGCCTCGCCCGGCATGTGGAAGCGCTGGAGGCCGCTGTGAAGCACCAGCACCCGGAAACGGAACTTCCCGAGGATACGGCCGACGACTACGTCATATAGGAGGAACAACATGAAGATTTTTAATACACTGACAAGAATGAAGGAAGAATTCGTCCCGATGGAAGAGGGAAAGGTCAAGCTATACGCCTGCGGCCCGACGGTATATAACTTCTTCCATCTCGGCAATGCCCGTCCTTTCGTCACATTTGATACACTTCGCCGTTATCTTGAGTACAGAGGCTATGATGTAACCTTCTGCCAGAATTTCACAGACATCGACGATAAGATGATCAAGCGTGCCAACGAAGAGGGTACGACGGTAAAGGAGATCGCCGACCGCTATATCGCCGAGTACTACAAGGATGCCGATGCCCTGGGTATCAAGCGTCCGACCTACCAGCCGAGAGCGACCGAGACGATGGACGAGATCATCGCGCTCATCACCGACCTGATGGATAAGGGCTATGCCTACATCATCGAGGGTGACGGCGTGTACTTCGAAGTCCCGAAGTTCAAGGAATACGGCAAGCTTTCACACTATAACCTCGAGGACCTCGTAGCCGGTGCCGGTGAGCGTGGCGCTTCCTTCGAAGGAAAGAGAAATCCGGCGGACTTCGCGATCTGGAAGTTTAAGAAGGAGGGCGAGCCCTTCTGGCCATCTCCGTGGGGCGAAGGCCGTCCGGGCTGGCACATCGAGTGCTCGGCCATGAACCGTAAGTACTTAGGCAAAACGATCGACATCCATGGCGGCGGACAGGACCTGATCTTCCCGCATCATGAGAACGAGATCGCACAGAGTGAGGCCGCAAACGGCTGCCCGTTCGCACACTACTGGATGCACAATGCTTTTGTAAACGTCGATAATGAGAAGATGAGTAAGTCTCTCGGCAACTTCTTCACGGTACGTGATATCGTCGAGAAGTTCCCTTACGAGGTCGTCCGTTTCTTTATCCTGTCCGGTCACTACAGAATGCCGATCAATTTCTCGGATGAGCTTCTGAAGTCCGCGCAGAACGGCCTCGAGCGTATCATGACTGCAGTCGAGACTTCGGACTTCATCCTGAGCCACGAGGCGGATGCCGGTCTTGTTCCGTCTGATGATGCGGCCAAAGAACTGTCCGACGCAGTCGCGGCGGCGAAGGCGACCTTCATCGAGAGAATGGACGACGACATGAACACCGCTGACGCGATCACTTCGATCTACGAACTGGTACGTGTCCTGAATACACACCTCACCGCGAAAGATGTTTCCGCTGCAGAGATCAAGGCCGCGGCCGACATGATCTGCGAGCTGATGGATGTACTGGGATTGGATGTCCGTGCGATTCTTAACAAGGACAGCGGCATTCCTTCTGAGGTTATGGACCTTGTGAACCAGCGTGTGGAAGCGAAGAAGAATAAGGATTTCGCCAAGGCGGATGCACTCCGTGATCAGGTTTCCGAGATGGGTTACCAGATCAAGGATACGCCGCAGGGACCGCAGGTGACGAAGAAATGATGATCCCGATCCCGCCGGAGGATATCCGCGAGGTACCGACTTCGGTGCTGGCGTATGTGGGCGATGCTGTATATGAACTGTATGTCCGTATGCACATCGTTTCCCGCTTCGGCGGACAGTCCGGGGTGCTTCACAAGAAAGCGGTGCACTATGTGAGTGCGCCGGCACAGGCACATGCGATCCGGATCCTTCATGACGATCTTACGGAAGAGGAACAGAGTGTCTTCCGGAGAGGAAAGAACGGACATCAGGGCAGTATGGCGAAGAATGCCAGCCCCGCGGACTATAAGTACGCGACAGGTCTGGAGACATTGATCGGACATCTGTATCTGTCCGGAAACGAAGAACGAATGGAAGAACTCATCAGAAGGATCATCGCGATCCTCGAGGAGCCGAAACAGGGAGATTGATATGAGACCGAACGGGCCGGGTCCGAAGGGACCGAGACAAAACAGAAATGATTTCAGAAAGCCGCAGAGGATCTCAAAGGATCAGGTCCCTTCTTCCGGCGAATTCCTGAAGAAACGTACGCAGATGGAAGAGAAGACTCCGACAGATGATCGTATCGAGGGGAGAAATCCCGTCCTCGAGGCGATGCGTGCCGGAAGAACGTTTAATAAGCTCTACGTCGCGGCCAGACAGGAGAATGCCCGTCCGGATCCGACGATGGCGCGGATCATCAACATGGCGAAGGAACTTCATATCCCGATCATGGAGGTACCGAAGGCAAGTCTTGATGAGATGAGCCAGACGCATAACCATCAGGGTGTGATCGCTCAGGTAGCGAGCCACGAGTATGTCGAGATCGACGAGATGTTAAAGCGTGCCGAAGAAAAGGGCGAAGCGCCGCTTCTTCTTCTCCTTGATGAACTGAAGGATGCGTATAACCTCGGCTCGATCCTGCGTATCGCGGATGCGGCCGGTGTACATGGCGTGATCATCCCGCAGCACCGTTCCATCGGACTGGATTCCATGGTGGCAAAGGCTTCGGCCGGCGCGATCGAATATGTCCCGGTTGCCCGTGTTACCAATCTTTCGAGAACGATTCTCGAACTGAAGGAAAAAGGTTTCTGGATCGCAGGTACCGATGCGGAAGGAACGAATCAGTATTTCGACGATGTCTGGTCCGGACCGATGGCGATCGTCATCGGATCAGAGGGCGAGGGCATGAGCAAGAACATCAAGGACAAGTGTGATTTCCTGCTGTCGATCCCCATGGCGGGCTCGGTCAACAGCTTAAATGCAGCCGTGGCTGCAGGGATCGTTGTCTTTGAAGCGGTCAGACAAAGGAGAGCAGGTAAAGATTCATGAAGAGATTCTCGCGCAAACTGCATAGCTTCTTTACAGGTCGCGTGCTGGCGTGCGGGATTTCTTTGTGCCTGATGATGGGACTTCTTGCCTCGTGTTCGAGCGGGACGTTCCTGAAGAAGAAAATCGATGTGCCGGAGATGGCACGGCTGCTTGTCGACTCGATCCAGGATATCAAGGCGGCAGAGAATTTCTATGACAAGATTCCCGAGGAACAGCGTGACGGGCTGACTTTCTCGGAGTACTACGAGTATATCGGCGTGCTCTCTGAGATGCTGCCGAGCGGAAGCAGTGTGACTTCGTTCGATATTGTGGAAGGTCAGGAGAGAGAGTCGCTCCTGTCTTCGATGCTGAGCAGCGATTCCGAAGAGTATGACAGCATGATCCGAAGCTGTATTCCGATCCGCGTCGATACTACCGGGCAGCGTGCATCCGGAACGCCTATGTACTTCTATCTGCAGACGAAAGACTCCGGAGAGGTGTATCTCGACCGGGGATGGATACGTTCCTGTATCGATCTGTATGCTTTTTCGGTCCACTATTTTGAAGCGTATGCGAATAAGAATCTGACGGATGTGATCTCGCTTCTTCCGTTTACGGAGACGCCGGAGCCGATCCCTCAATCGAGAGATGTGCTTAAGGCCAAGGCCAGGGAGATGATTCGTTTCTACTCCTACAACATTAAGTCGCAGACGGAATTTGAAATGATCTCGATCGATGCTTCCAATCTTCTGTATCTCCAGCCGGAGGTACTCAATACGCAGGACAAGACCGCGACGAGGAGTGTGCAGTTCAGAAGTGACGATAATAATGCGATCACTGTTTTGGATCCGATCATGAATGATCTGAAGTCGGTCGATCTTTATCTGTATTACAATGGCCTGAGAACGGTCCGTATCGGTGAACATGCGGCCCCCTCCCAGCTTGAGAATCTCTTCGGCACCCCGATTACGATCTCCTGTGGTCCGATCCTGGAAACGACGGCAAACGGAGATGAGATGAGAAACATACTGATCCGGTACCATGGCTTCGTGATCACGGTTTACGGTACGTATACCAATGAGGAAGAATGGGACGGACGTTATATGCGATTCCGTATCTGGGACTCGACGAGAGCCAGGATCGGAACCGAGATGGATGTGGATGATTCCTCCTGGGATATTCTGCTGAGATATCCGTTTGCGGATGAGACCGGGTTCGTTCTTTCGGTCGAATCTGACGGGGAGGACTATGTTCTTACCGTCGATCTGGATCGCGAGAAAACCAATTCAGAAGGCAGTTTTCCGGTCCGTCAGATCGTCCTTGAGTGGAAGAAACTGTGATATTATATTCGGAGACAATGAAGAGAGGACAACGTTTATGAAGAAGATTCTGATCATCGAAGACAATACGGAAATCAACCATCTGATGGCCGACGCGCTGAAGAAAGCCGGATATGAGTGTACACAGGCATTCTCCGGAACCGAGGCGCTCCTTTATTATGAGAAAGATAACTACGATCTGGTTCTCATGGACATGATGCTTCCCGGCCTTTGCGGAGATGAACTCTTCCCGAAGATGAAGGCGATCAAGGATGTCCCGGTAATCGTTGTCTCGGCGAAGGATGAGATGGACACGAAAGTCCAGATGCTGACTTCCGGCGCGGAGGACTATATCACGAAGCCGTTCGAGATCCCGGAACTTCTGGCACGTGTGGCGGTGCAGATCCGTCGTGGAACAACGAAGTCAGGAGAAGAAACTTCCGGCGGACAGGTGACGTACAAGGAACTGACACTGGATGAGAGTTCTTTTACCGTGATGGTCAACGATCAGGAAGTGCAGCTGACCAAGCGGGAATTCCAGATCCTGGCCCTTCTGGTCTCACATCCGAAGCGTGTCTTTACCAAGCAGGATATCTATGACTGTGCCTGGAACGAGATCTATATCGGAGAAGATAAGACGATCAACGTCCACATCAGTAATATCCGAAAGAAACTGAAAGAATTTACCGATACCGAGTTTATCGAGACGGTATGGGGTATCGGTTATAAACTGGCAAAATAAGGAGCGTGATCCCAATATGAGCCTGATTCTTACTACGGAAAAGATTACCAAGAAGTTCAAGAGTAAAGTTGCCGTAAATGAGGTTTCGATCCACGTGGAACGTGGCGAGGTCTATGGCCTCATCGGAAGAAACGGAGCCGGTAAGACTACGCTTCTGAAGATGCTTGCCAATCTTTCCTATCCGACGTCCGGTACCTATACACTGTACGGCGAGAACGGGGAAAGCAAGGCCCAGATGATGCCGAAGATCGGTGTCCTGATCGAAGAACCGGGCTTGTTCCCCAATCTCAATGCTCTTCAGAATCTGAAGGCCAAAGCGCTTGCATTCGGTGTGCACAACGATAAGTATCTCGAAGAGCTTCTGACGTTTGTGGGACTCGGCTATGTCGGCAAAAAGCCGGTCAAGAATTTCTCTCTCGGCATGAAGCAGCGTCTGGGTATCGCGATGGCGTTGGTGAACTCTCCTGAGATCCTGCTTCTCGATGAACCGATCAACGGACTCGATCCGCAGGGTATCGCGGAGGTCAGAACGCTCATCCACCGTCTGGTCACGGAAAGAAAAATCACGATCATCTTAAGCAGCCATATCCTCGACGAGCTTGCCAAGGTAGCCAATCGCTACGGCATCATTCACGACGGTGTACTCCTTGATGAGGCGACCAATGCCCAGCTCGAATCCAAGTGTAAGCCGAAGCTGATCCTTCGCACCAGCGATCCGGATAAGACCCGTGCGCTTCTTTCTTCAATGGGGATAACCCAATTCTCGTATCTTGAGGGACACTTCGAGATCACCGAACGTGTCGACGAGGGCGGTGCGATCTCTATGGCTCTGGCCAAAGAAGATGTGGAAACACTGGAGATGCGTAAAGAAGGTCAGTCTCTCGAAGATTATTACTTCAGCCTGACAGGAGGGAATCAGAATGTTTAATGTATTCCGTATGCATATGTATCGGGTATCCCGTTCCCGTTCTACTTATATCCTTGCGGGTTTGCTGTTTGTTTTCCTTCTCTTGACATTCGGACTGGCGTTTATTATCTTCGACGATCCTTTCAAACTGAATGTCGCTACTGCGTTCACTGGTTTGTCAGGGAAATCCGAGACGGTGTCTCCGGCGGTGCTTCACCGTTTCTTTATCCAGTCGAATGACTCGGTGATCATCATTCTTACGATTTTCGGTGTGCTTCTGACACACAGTGATTTTTCGAAGGGTTTCGTCAAGAATACATACTGTATGTTTGAGCGTAAATCCAAGCTGGTCCTGGCCAAGTGGTGCGCGCTGGTCGCCTGCATCACGATCACATATGTGGCGCTGTCGGTCCTGGGCCTTGCTATGGGTGCACTGCTTCGTTCTTTCGAGCCCGGTGAATGGGACCTGTATCTCCGTTCCTTTATCGTGGTTTATCTCTGCCTCGTGTCGATGCTCACGATGGTCTTCATGATCACTTCACTGTTTAAGAGCCCGGTCGGCGGCATGGTCATCGGACTTGTTATCGCGACCGGTGTGCTCCAGACGGTGGAACAGCTGATCGATCTTCTGATCGCGAAGCTCTCCGGTGCAGATATGGATGCCGTGCTGGAAGGCATGGTCGGCATGGGTTCGGGTGCGGAGGTCTTCCGGATCTCTGACTATTGTCTTGATAATGTATATCTATCTTATAGTGCAGGAATGGGAAATGCGGATACGATCCGCACCATCGTGGTCGCGCTGGTCTATATGGCGCTGGCACTCGGGCTGACGATGCTTCTGTCCGAGAAGAAGGATGTCCGCTGCTGAGGATCCATATATAGGATAAATAAGTATCTTTACGAAGCGCTCTTGTGACTACTCAAGAGCGCTTAACTTTTTCTTAATCTTTTCTTTCCCATTATTAAACTTCTCCTTGGCGATTGATTAGGATTTGTTTTCTACAATGAACTTGTAAAGACAAGGAGGAGACAAACATGGATTACATTTTGACAACCAATGAACTGACCAAAACGTACGGCAAGTACAAAGCGGCCAACGAAGTATCCATTCACGTACAGCGTGGCGGGATCTATGGCCTGATCGGAAGAAACGGCGCCGGTAAGACAACTCTGATGAAGATGATCGGCGGTCTTTCCCGTCCGACATCCGGACATTTCGAGATTCACGGAAGAAACGGTGAGACGACTGAGCAGATGATGCCGAAGGTCGGCATCCTGATCGAAGCCCCCGGACTGTATCCGAACATGACTGCGATGCAGAACCTGACAACTAAGGCAATCGCAGTAGGCATCCACGATAAGAAATACCTGCAGGGCCTGCTCGAGGAAGTCGGCCTTGCCAATGTAGGGAAGAAGAAGGCCAAGCAATTCTCTCTCGGCATGAAGCAGCGACTCGGTATTGCGATGGCACTTGTGAACCAGCCGGAACTCCTGATCCTCGATGAGCCGATCAACGGCCTCGATCCGCAGGGTATCGCGGAGATGAGAGCGATTCTCCACCACCTGTGCAATGACCGGGGAATCACGATTCTGATCAGCTCCCACATTCTGGATGAATTGTCCAAGGTAGCGACCCAGTACGGAATCATCCACGAGGGAAGACTCCTTGAGGAAGAAAGTAAGGAAGAACTCTTCAGCAAGTGCTGTGAAAGACTGGAGCTCCGCACCAGTGATATCGGAAAAACAATGGAGATCCTCGGTCTCATGGGCTTCTCCAAGATGGAGGTCAAAGACGATGCCATCAATATCTATGAGCGTCTGAATGAAAGTGGTGCGATCACGGTCGCACTGGCCAAGGCAAATATCCAGACCAATGAGATCGCAGTAAAGAGCGAAGCACTTGAAGACTACTACTTCCAGCTGACAGGAGGAAAAGAAAATGTTTAATCTCATCAAAATGAATCTCTACCGCATGACCCGTGCGGTCTCGACCTGGGTCCTGGTTATCGTGATCGCCGCTTTCGGCATGTTGCAGTTCGGAACCCTTAAGCTTATGATGGATGATCCTTTTAATATGTTCGACGGAGCAGGTACGGCGCTTGTCGGAACGGAGACCATGACCGGTACGGATACAGTCTCAACATTCCTTCAGAATTCAAACATCCTGATCATCGTATCCATCTTCATCGTCATCTTCGCCAATGCTGAGCAGAAGTGCGGTTTTGACAAGAATATCATCGGAATCACGAAGCACAGATGGAAGCACACTCTGGCTAGATGGATCTCGGCCGTGATCGGCATGACTGCCCTTCTTATCATCGGATATTTCGTAATGTTTGCCCTCTGTGCCCTGTTCCTCAACAGCTTCACTATCGGAAGCGTGGTGGCGATTCTCAAATCTGCCGGCCTGATGTATATCGGCATGATCGCTTTCTCGGGACTCTTCTTCTTCTTCACGACACTCTTCAAGAGCTCGGCCGGTGGCATCGTTGCTTCTCTGATCGTATCTCTCGGTATCCTGAACCTGATCGAGATGCTTCTGGATCTGCTTACCAAGAAGCTGATCTCCAACCCGAGATTCGTTCCTTCGGATTTCTGCCTCGATAACGTGGTGATGAGCTTCAAACATGCGAGCGCCGGCACCAAGACGATCCTCGGATTTGTCGCACTGTGCGCGGTATACCTGGTCCTCACGATTGGCGGCAGCATGCTCCTGCAGCAGAGAAGAGACGTAAAATGATGCATGATCTTTCTTAACATAATACCCTCTTAACTAGGAAATAGGACACCTTTCCCTCCCCCGGGATCGTGTTCTATTTTCTTTCCTGAGGGAAGGGGAAATGATATAATAGATGACACCATACAGGGGTCATCTGAAGGAGTGGAAAGTGGAAGAGTATATTCTGGAAACGGATAATATCACGAAGAAGTATGGCGCGATCATGGCTGTCGATCATGTGTCGATCCACCTGAAACGAGGAGAGATCTATGGTCTCATCGGAAGAAACGGTGCCGGAAAGACGACACTTCTCAAGATGCTCGCAGGTCTGGCAAGACCGACGGAAGGAAGCTTCCGTATCTTCGGCGAGTCGGAAAAGAAGACATCTAAACTCCGCGACCGCATCGGTATCCTGATCGAAAGCCCGGGACTGATTCCGAACATGAGTGCGATGGAGAACATGAAGATCCAGGCAATGATGCTGGGTATGAATGACGATGTTTTTTTACAGGAACTGCTAAACGATGTCGGTCTCGGAGAAGTGGGGAAGCTTGCCGTGAAGCGCTATTCCATGGGTATGAAGCAACGACTCGGTATAGCCGTGGCGCTGGTCGGACATCCGGATCTGCTTCTTCTCGACGAGCCGATCAACGGCCTCGATCCGCAGGGAATCGTGGAGATCCGTGAACTGATCGAGCGTCTCAGTAAGGAAAGGAATATCACGATTTTGATCTCTTCGCATATCCTCGAGGAGCTGTCGAAGATCGCGACGAGGTACGGGATATTGCATCACGGGCAGATGATCGACCAGTTCACTCATCAGGAATTGCTCCGACGCTGCAGCGAGAGGATCGAGCTCCGGCCCGCGGATCCAGTGGCTGCCAGCACCGTCATCGAGAAGATGGGAATCAAGGACTACAAGGTCCTTGACGATGGTGTGATCCAGATCTACGAGAGACTCGATGACAGTGGGGAGATTGTGCTGGAACTGGCTAAGAACAATATCAAGACACTGAATATTGCCGTAAAGAACGAGGCACTGGAGGACTATTATCTGTCCATGACCAGCGAGGGCGGAACGATCAGATAAGAAACAGGAGGAAGACGGGGAGATGCTTTTCTGGGCTATCGGCGCAACTATACTGGCAATCAGCCTTCTGATCGCTTTTATCCAGTATCGGATGCAGATCAGGAAGAACTGCCATCAGCTGGAAGTGATGAATAAGCACGCTTCGAACCAGCGGCTAACTTCCGAGGTTCCATATAAAGAGGTCAATGAACTGGTGCTTCGCATAAATGAGATCTGTAATCGCCATCAGGAAGACTCGATCCTTATGGAGAGAAATGAGAATGCCCTCAAGGAAGCGATCGCGAATCTGTCTCACGATATCCGGACACCTCTGACGTCTCTGGACGGGTATGTCCAGCTTCTGGCCATGACGGATTCGGCAGAAGAGAAAGAACACTACATGCAGATCATCCAGAGCCGCATCGGAAGCCTCAAGGAACTCCTCGAAGAACTCTTTACCTATACGAAGATGCAGGATCAGAATTACGAACTGTCGATGGTTGCGATGGACGGACGGCAGTGTATCTGTGAGACGGTTCTGGCTTTCTATGAGGACTTCGAGAAGCGCGGACTCTCGCCGGAAGTGAGCTTCTGCGAGGAGAATCTCCCGATCATGGGAAACGAAGTCGCGTTGCGGCGTGTGGTCCAGAATCTGGTAAAGAATGCCCTTGAGCACGGGAAGAACCGTCTTGGTATGGAACTGGCTTCGGAAGCCGGATACTTGAAGTTTACCTGCTTTAACGACAAGAAACCGGAGGAGATCATCGATGTCGAGAAGATCTTCCAGCGCTTCTACAAGGGAGACAAGGCGAGGACGTCGACATCTACCGGTCTGGGTCTGGCTATTGCCAAAGGACTGGTCGATCGTATGAATGGAACGATCAAAGCCTCAGTCGAGGAGCAACTCTTCCGTGTTGAGGTCTCGATTCCTCTTTATGAAAAGAATAAGACAGAGCATCCGGGTGAGAAGAGAACTTCCGAAAAAAGGGAGAATATTGCGAAAGACCATTGACAAGATGAATACTTGGGACTAAAATACATCATGCTGTGCAAGCGGCGATACATATTTGCGCCCGTAGCTCAACTGGATAGAGTGTCTGACTACGGATCAGAAGGTTGTGGATTCGATCTCTGCCGGGCGCGCCAGTCAAAGCCTCTGAAATCACCGGATTTCAGAGGCTTTTCATTTCAGTTGTTCTTTCGTTTTATGTGCCCGGGAAACTTTTTAAGCATCTTTATGTGTATATTTGTGCGGAAATAGCATGATTGCAACTTTCAGACGGATATACTAGACTAGATGTTGTTTAGGAGAGGGTCTTTTTGTCTTTTGGACGGAAGTCATTTAGACGCAATTTGCGGTCAGGACGGGGAGGTATAAAGAATGGGTATTTTTTCCAGTGCGCCGGATACAAGGGAAATCCTTCAGAGAAGAAAGGAAGACTGCAGAATCGTAGGTCAGCGTATGAGTACGCTGTTTTACATACTTGTGGGTAGTATCATTGTCGCAATACTTCAGATGATTCTTAAACTTACACTCTTTTATGTAGTCAGTTTCGGATTGAGTATTGCTTTCGGCGTCGTGACGATGGGCATGCCGGATGACGAAGATCGTTTCCAAAAAGCCGGGATATACTATATTGTTTCGGTTGTGTTTAGTTTCATCGCCAACTTAGGTTTCATCACTATGCTTGCAAATCTGGTCGCAGCCATAATGGGCATCCTGTATATATTCTCGTTTGTCAATGCGGCCTCCGATGTGCTCACCGGTGTGGATGATCAGATCTCAATCTCCTGGGATTGGCTGAAAATGGCCTATTCGATCTTGTATATTTCCCTTATCGTCGCTGTACTTCTTGCATTTACACGGGTATTAGCGGAACTGGCACTTCTTGTGATCTTGGCGGCGGCGATCGGTGTGATCGTCTTCGAAATATGGATGATGGTTCTTCTATACAAATCCGGAAATGCGCTGACCAGATTCGCCAATCAGCCGATTCCTGATGATGTCTCCAATGTAGTCGTCAGAAACGGTGTGGCGGTAAGAAAGAAGCAGGATATGAATGCCGGCGGATGGCAATGCATCTGCGGCAAACAAAATCCGAAGTATTCTCATACCTGCTCCTGCGGCAAGACCATGGCAGACTCCGAGAGGGAGAAGGCAGAGAAGAGAGCAGCGCTGAGAAACCGTACATCCTCCGCAAACCGTGCGTCCGAAAAGACGTCCGCATCCTCGACCATGTCTGAAAGCAGAAAGAATGTCGAGCTTCTTAAGGAGCTCAAGGGTCTTCTGGATCAGGGCGTGATTACGCAGGAAGAATTTGATGCCAAGAAAGCTGAGCTGCTCCGGGACATCAAGTAGTCCGAAGGAAGTGCGCCTCCCGGGCAGACCGCACGCCTGAAGGCGAACTTCAGCTTTCCCTTCAAACGACAGGGAACTAAAGAAAATTAGATTGAAAAGCAGGAAATTCTGTGCTAAAATACCTGTTCGTGTGACTAGATTTTCATTATATATGGAGGAATATAGATATGGCATCTATTGAGAAAAAGGAAAACAATATCGTCGTAATCTCTCTGGAAGCATCCCAGGAAGAATTCAAGGACGCGATGATGAAGTCCTTCAACAAGAATAAGAATCGTTTTCAGATCCCGGGTTTCCGTAAGGGTAAGGCTCCTTACAAACTGGTTGTCCAGTACTACGGTGAAGGTGTTCTCTTTGATGATGCCATCGATATCGTTGTCAACCCTGCTTATCAGGAAGCAGTCAAGGAGAATGACCTGCAGGTCGTTTCCCGTCCGGAGCTCGACATCCAGGAGATCGGTGCAGATAAGGGCATGAAGTACACCATCACGGTTACCGTGAAGCCGGAAGTTGAACTCGGTCAGTACGAGGGCGTCGAGGCGGAGTACCGTTTCGTAGCACCGACAGATGAGACAGTCGAAGCGGAACTGAAGCGTCAGCAGGAGAGAAACGGCCGTATGGTTCCGGTTGAGGGCCGTGCAGTCGAGGATGGCGATACAGTCACGATCGATTACGAAGGTTTCGTTGACGGCGTTGCTTTTGACGGTGGTAAGGATGAGGGCCATGACCTCAAGATCGGTTCCCATTCTTTTATCCCGGGTTTCGAGGAGCAGCTAATCGGCCATAACATCGACGATGATTTCCCGATCACCGTAACATTCCCGGAAGATTATCATGCAGAGAACCTCAAGGGTAAGGAAGCGACATTCCAGGTCAAGATCCACGATATCAAGGTCAAGGAACTTCCGGAGATCGACGATGATTTCGTAAAGGATGTAAGTGAATTTGATACGCTTGACGAGTATAAGGCAGACATCCTCAAGAAGCAGACCGAGCAGGCTGAGAAGTCCGCACAGGATCGCTTCGAGAACGAAGTTGTCCGTGTCGTTACCGAGAATGCCAAGGTGGATGTTCCGGATTGCATGGTCGAGACAGAGATCGACAGCATGATCGATGAGCAGAACTACCGTATGCGCTCTCAGGGCATCACACTTGAGATGTACCTGCAGTACATGGGCCAGACGATGGAAGAATACCGTGAGGGTATCCGCACAATGGCGAAGACCCGTGTGAAGACTTCTCTCGTACTCGAGGCTGTCGGCAAGGCGATGAACATCGAAGCGACTGATGCAGATGTTGAGGAAGAAGCCGAGAAGGTAGCTGCCCAGTATGGCATGAAGAAGGAAGATTTCCTCGAGAGAATCAAGGATAACGATCAGTTCATCCGCGACAGCATCATCGGCAGAAAGACGGTGGATGCTCTGGCTGAGAAGGCGGTTAAGACCGAGCCGAAGGAAGAACCGAAGGCGGAGGAAGCTCCGGCTGAGGAAGCTTCTGAGGAGAAGACAGAAGAGTAAGTCTTTCTTAACGAATAGTGAATCCGGGTGCCTCGTTTGAAGAGTATCAAACGAGGCACTTTCTTTGTCAGGGGGAGTACGTGTCTCATTTATAAAAACTGAAAAGAGATGGTAACAAAAATGCGTGGTTCCTACATTGAAAGAAGTGAATACTTCGGGTAACATTATATAAGAATACTTATGCAGCGCTTCCCCTTTTCAATACTTGGGAGATGCTGTAATGTGAGGAGTTTATATGGGTAAAGACGATAGGCTGGATTTTGATGGAATCATCCACTGTTCTTTCTGTGGTAAAGGTGAGAATGAGGTTTCCCGCATGCTCGCGGGCCCGCCGGGGATCTATATCTGCAACGAATGTGTCATGATCTGTGAGTCCATCCTCTCGGAGGACGAAGTCGGATTTAAGCCGGGACGGTCCGGGAAGTCCACACAGAAAGATCATCTACCGACACCGGCCGAGCTGAAGGCCGCGCTCGATGAGTATGTCATCGGACAGGAGCAGGCGAAGAAGGCACTGGCCGTTGCGGTCTATAACCACTATAAGCGTGTTTTCTCGAAGTTCAGCTCTTCAGACGATATCGAGCTGACGAAGAGTAATATCCTTCTGATCGGACCGACCGGATGTGGTAAGACACTTCTGGCTCAGACACTGGCGCGTGCGCTGAATGTTCCGTTTGCCATCGCGGATGCGACAACTCTGACGGAAGCGGGCTACGTAGGTGAGGATGTAGAGAATATCCTTCTCAAGCTCCTGCAGGCTGCAGACTATAATGTCGAGGCAGCCCAGAAGGGTATCGTCTATATCGATGAAATCGACAAGATTACCAAGAAGTCCGAAAATCCGTCGATCACCCGTGATGTAAGTGGTGAGGGCGTGCAGCAGGCACTTCTTAAGATCCTCGAGAGTACCGTGGCAAACGTACCTCCGCAAGGCGGAAGAAAACATCCGCATCAGGAGTTCATCCAGATCGATACGACGAACATCCTCTTCATCTGCGGCGGAGCCTTCGACGGACTTGAGAAGATCATCGAGCAGAGAATCGGTAAGAAGAATTTCGGATTTGGTGCCGAGATCGTCTCGCAGCAGGAGAAGCAGGCCGGCGACTGGCTCTGTGAACTGGTGCCGCAGGACCTGATGAAGTATGGTCTGATCCCGGAGTTTATCGGTCGTGTTCCGATCAATGTTACACTGGACGGTCTGGATGAGGAAGCGCTGGTCCGGATCCTCCGTGAGCCGAAGAATGCGCTTCTGAAGCAGTACTGGAAGATGCTCAAGATGGACGGCGTGGAGCTCGAGTTCGACGATGATGCGGTCGAGGCGATTGCCAAGAAAGCCATCGAGAGAAAGACCGGTGCACGTGGCCTTCGTGCGATCCTCGAGGATCTGATGATGGACATCATGTACGAAGTTCCATCCGAGCAGGATGCCGTCAAGTGTATCGTGCATAAGGAGTGCGTGACGGAAGGTGCGCGTCCTGAGCTCATCAAGGGAGCGAAGCCGAAGAAGCAGAGAAGCAGCCGGGAGAAAGAAGAAAAAGGCGCTTGACCGAGGTATAGCTTATGGCGAAGAAACTAAGTCAGCTTATCGCTGAAGCGGAAAAGTTTCTTAAAGAATTTGACCAAGCTGAAGCAGGTGGTGGAAGCGGCGATCAGCGCCGTCTTTCGGACCTGCTTTCTTATATGGAGCGGTGGCTCCTGTATTTTCAGCACGAGCGGCTGATCCACCTGATCGTGACGGTGTTGTTTGCGCTGGCGATGCTGATCGTCTTCAGTGCTTTTGTCATATCGGGAGGTCTTTATCTCCTTCCGCTGCTGGCACTCATTCTGGTGCTGCTCGTCCCTTATATCGTTCACTATTTCCACCTGGAAAACGGTGTGCAGAAACTATATACCCTTATCGACGAAATGGTTAAACGAAAGGAGCAATGACTATGGCTAAGTATTACATCTGTCTGGATATCGGCGGCACGAAGGTACTCGGCGTCATCTTCAACAGCAAGCGTGAGATCGTATACCGCGTGAAGAAGAAGACGAAGGCCGGCGGCGACGATTCGCAGAACATCGAGAACACGATCATCTCTCTGGTCGAGCAGCTGATCTCCGAATATAAGATCTCCATCAAGGACGTGGCGGCGATCGCTGCCGGTGCTCCGGGTGTCATCAACATCGAAAAGGGGATAGTGCTTTTCTCGCCGAATCTTCCCTGGAGAAACTACGAGATCAAGAAAGCCATCGAGAAGAAGTTCAAGGTGCCTTTCTTCATCGGAAATGACGTAAATGTCGGCGTATACGGCGAATGGAAATACGGTGCGGCAAAAGGACTGACACAGGTCGTCGGTCTCTTCGTCGGAACCGGCATGGGCGCAGGCCTCATCGTGGACGGCAAACTCTTTACCGGACATCTCGATAAGGGTGCAGAGTGTGGTCACATGGTTCTCGATCCGGAAGGACCGAAGTGTAACTGCGGTCAGCGCGGATGCCTCGAGGCATTCTCGAGTAAGCAGGGTATCTCCGACTACATCCGTACACAGGCGGCGAGAGGAAGAAGTACCTCGATGGCAAAGGCCGTTGAGAAGGGTGTCTTTAAGAGCAAGGCTCTGAAAGCTGCCTATGATGAGGGCGATGAAGTGACCGTCGAAGCTGTTGATCGTGCCTGCCACTATCTGGCGATCGGTATCGGTAACCTCATCAACACCTTCAGCCCGGAGATGGTCGTGCTCGGCGGCGGTGTTATGGAAGCCATGGGCGGTGTGTTTCTCGAGAAAGTCCTTAAGGATGTGGACCGCTACTGCATGCCTTCGATCCGGGATACCGTGACGATCAAGGCCGCGGCGCTCGGCGACGATTCGATCCTCTATGGCGCACTGGCCATGATCGATGACATGTTAAAGAAAGAGAAGGATAAGGCGTAAGACCGGAAGAAGGAAAGGGATTACTCTTCCTTCATACCATAACGGGCAGATTCGTACTGGGAGGTCAGTTCAGTGATGGACGGATCTCCCGTTTCTTTCATCCGGCTTTCGATCTGGCGGGCGGAGGAGGACGCCTTGACGACCAGTCCCTTCCTCATTGCGCGGGTGACGGTATGATAGTACTTCCTTCGTATCTTCGCATCTTCACCGGAACCGAAATCGAGGTGCTTGCCGGAGGTTTTCTTTTTCTTCGGAACTTCCTCTATGATATCCACGACAGTATCATTTTCTGCGATTTTTTCTTCTCCGGATGCATTTCGGAACTGTTTGAGAAGCTTTAGGAGAGAGGTGACGATGAGGGTGAAAAGAGAAATGGAGATGATCACGATAAGGACGGCCGTAATGATATTGGAGAGAGCTGAAGGTTCATTGTTCTGGGAAATGAGATCGGCCAGACTTTCTCCTTCCTGCTGATACTGATCGTCACCGAAGATTGTCCATCTGTTGATCAGGTTGATGATCCAGTTGATAAAGCCCAGAATAGCGGCTACCACAGCCTGAACGGCAGAGGTGATCGCATCGACCGGTATAAAAAGAAGCATGAACAGAGCGAAAAGCACGCCTCCGGAGACCACCACGATCGTAAAGTGGTTCTGTCTCTTGATGTTCTTGATCGGCTGTGTGGCGGAGTGAAGATTATGGTAGTATCTTCGTTCGAAGATATCGAGCTGTCTGGCCGAAAAGTGCAGAGCTACGATAAAGATCGCATCCAGGAAAATGTAGAAAGTCCGGTTGAGAAACCCCATGATCGTCATGCTGAAAAGAAGTACGACATGAAATGCCATGGTGAAAAGAAGGTTGTCGATGCTTACATGTTCCGAGATCTTCTTCCAGCGGTGCTTCATGGAGTGGATAAACAATAGAAAAATACAGATCCACATGAATACTATGCCGAGTGGAGCATACTCAGTTCCGTTAAGGACGAGGTAATAGAAACCGATCAGGTATATGGTGCTTGCGGCCAGATGTATGACGATCATGAGTATCTGCGGGATACGTAGTCTTCGGATGAAAACAAATGCGATGCACATGATACTTGTGGCCAGAAGATTCGTGTAGGTAATGTTATCGATACCAAAGTATTCCATACCCACTACTTCAATGGAGATCATGGTGACGCAGTGTAAGAGGGACAGCAGGATGTCGACGGCCAGATGATCGGATACAAAGCGGGGGGCAGTTTTCTTATCGGTCATTTCCTTTTACCTCCCATCGCATGTAACTGGAAAACAGCTCCGACTCCAGCTTGATATTCGGCATCGTAGAGAAGCAGGGCATGATCCAAAGAAGTGATGGACGATTCTTCTTGAGGCTCTTGATCACCGGGCGGAAAGTGCCTTCGCTCTTCGGCGAGATAACCACGATATAGTCATTGGCACCGGTTTTCTGGAGGAACTCACAGATTAGATCGTTGAAGGGGATAACACCGGCACCTAAGTCAATACGTGCCAGTGCCAGACCACGCCTCAGAATGTCATGGTCTTCCGAGGTGGTCGGATCAATGACGGTCGCTCCGGTCACGGCATCTCTGCCGTTGGTGAATAGCTGGGAAGGGATCCCGGCTTCACTTAGTTCGCAGGAGTACGAGTAGGCAAGACTGATCGCTTTTTCCAGCAGTATGACGGATTCTCTCATGTCGTAGAACTCGAGATTCAGAAAGATCGATACCTGTCTGGTCGAGGTGGATGTATTCTGGTTGACCATGAAATCGCCGGCCCTGGCCGTGGCTGTCCAGTTGATGGACCGCATAGGATCCCATGGCTGATATTCACGGATCCCGGAGAAGGAGAAAGGGTCTGTCAGAAGAGTCCTTCTCTGGAGAATGTCACTGAAGGTGATGGAAAGGAGTGTCCGCATCTCCGGCGTGTGGATCCGTTCCGGAAGGATCGTGATGTTGGCATCGTTTTCGAAGGTCTTCGTGATCTTTTCGGTAAGGAGCATATCGGAAGTGGTCAGGTTTACACGGACAAACGAATAATAGCCGCGTCTTGAACACTTGACCTTGATTTTTCTGGTGTGACGCGAGAACGGCTTCATGGTGAGCATATCTTCCCTATAGATAAGATCGGACAGGGAAGAGTTCGTCATATCCAGAAACTTCAGCGAGACCGGAGACTCGAATTTTAGGAGGACGAAGGGAAGAGGAAGACGCTTATTGTTCTCGGCGACCTCGATCACTTCGATCACTTCTCCGTACTGGGCGACCGGCTGAGAAAAAGACACGTGCAGTGACAGATGATCCAGTGCATGCTTGCGATAGAGAATCAGTTCGGCGATGGCAAAAACAGCCAGTAATGCTAGAAAAACGACCAGTTTCATTTGTTAGTAAAATCTTCAGTAGGGCAGGCAACAGTATTTATAATGGATTGGATCACAGAGGCAGCGTGGTCATGCTGTGTCTGGAAGGAGCCGTCTTTGGAAACGGCCCCGGCGGCATGCATCGAAAGTCGATGGGCAAGTACCGGAACAGCAAGCTCCTTGATATCATCCGGTGTCACGAAAGAACGTCCGGAAAGAAGGGCGAGTGCTCTTGATGCGGAGACCAGGGCCAGAAGAGCACGTGGACTTGCGCCGATGCGTACTTCCGGAGATGTTCTCGTGGCTTCTACTACGGATGTCGCATAATCATATACGCAATCCGCGACGAATACTTCGGAAGAATCCTTCTGCATAGAGAGGATATCTTCCGGAGTGGCGACGGATTCAAGCGTGACGAGAGGATCTGCCTTGGCGAAGCGCTTGAGGATCGCGATGCTCTCATCGTGCGTCGGATAATTCATGGACAGCATCATGAGAAAACGGTCGAGCTGGGCTTCCGGGAGCGGGAAGGTGCCCTGGGACTCGATCGGGTTCTGGGTCGCGATGACAAGGAACGGAGGCGGGAGCTTTCGAGTCTGCCCGTCTACGGTGACCTGCTTTTCTTCCATACACTCGAGAAGTGCGGACTGCGTTCTGGCAGTTGCCCGGTTGATCTCGTCGGCCAGGAGGATATTCGTGAATATCGGGCCCTCACGGAAGACGAACTGATCGGCTTTTCTGTCGAAATAGTGGATGCCGGTCAGGTCCGAAGGGAGAAGGTCGATCGTGAACTGGACGCGCTTAAAGTCCAGAGAAAGTGACTGGGCCAGTGCCCGAGCCGTCTTGGTCTTTCCGGTGCCGGGAACGTCTTCGAGAAGTACGTGACCGCCGGTAAGAAGGGCGACCATGAGAAGCTTGATCTGCTTGTCCTTTCCGACGATGACCTGATTTACATTGTTGATGATCGAAGATGCGACAGAACCGTTGGCTGTCTGTTCAGAAGCTGACATAATTACCTCCGCAAAAGCACTGTTGCCTTAAGGAAAATCGAGTCCTGAAGTATGCCGAGAGTTTCAAGATGGTAGGATCAGTGGTAGAAATCCAATCATCATCTAATTATACCTTATATTGCCGGCTTTGTCAGTTGACACCCTGCGGTGGCGTAGTCTTTACTCTTTCTTCTGACTGTACCGGACCGATTCATACTGAGAGGTCAGTTCAGAGATGGATGGCTCTCCATTTTCTTTCAGGGCCGTCTCGATCTGCTCCGGGGTATAGGAGGGATCGATTCTGGTGCCGGAACGAATTGCCTTCTGCACAGTCTTATAGTACTTCTTGCGGATCTCCCGCTCATAGCCTTCGCCGAAATCTTTCTCGGAAGAATGGGATTCTTCCTCCTCGAAGATCTCCTCAATGATGTCTACGACCGCATCTTCTTCGCCTTTGGATATATCCGGGGGACCTTCCATATGAAACTTTTGGACGAACATGCAGAAGGCCTTGAAGATCGCTATGAGGAAAGCCACAACGATCACGACGGAGAACAGTACGAAGAGGATCTGGACGAAGACCGGCTCCCCTCCTCCTCCTTCTGAAGACTCTGGATATTCCATCGTTTCCTCCTCGAATTCGCTTTCTTCAGGCAGGACCCGGCTGAAGAATCTTCCGATCATGACAAATATGGAGCGCAGGGAAGAGGTGATCGAGCTGATCGGAATCGTGGTGAGGAGCAGAAGTGCCAGCACAATACCGCCGGAGATGAAAAAGATGGTCAAGTAATTCTGCTGCTTGGCCTGCTTGACGGCTTGCGTACCGGACTGCGTGTTGTGGTAGTACTTGGTGTCAAAGGTATATAGCTGTCTGGCAATGAGGTACGCACACACGATCAGAAACACATTCAGCATGACGGATTGGCGGAGTGAGCCCCTGCTGATGATGACAAGTATCAGATGCAGAGCCATAGAGGCGACAAATAAGTCATGGGTAACGGAGGAAATCGAGGTAAGCTTGAAACGCCAGAACATGGAGTAGATCAGATTCAGCGTCGCCATGAAGCCCAGATAGATGAGGCTTGACGGGATGCCCCTTCTTCCTTCCAACGTAAGAATTCCATACATGGCAAACAGATACCCCGCTATCGGGAGTATATGCAACAGGACCATAGGGATCAGCTTGATGCGCAGACGCCGGACGAAGACGAAGATCTCCGCCAGAATGACGACCGAGAACAGATGCCGGTACCGTAAATCGATAACTCCCTCGTAGAGCACGGCCATGCGCACTAAGGTCAGGACCGAAAAAGCGAAGATCAGGGACGCGAAAAGATCGGTAATCAGTTGGTAGGATACAAAACGGGATTTCTTCTCACTCATTGCCGGAAGCCTCCCATCTGTAGTATTTGCTTACCAGCATATTTTCGACGTCGATCTTCGGGAAGAGGCGGTAACAGGGCATTACCCAGAGAAGGGAAGGCCGGAGGGGCAGAATATCGATCAGTCTTTCCTGGAAAGAAAGATCAAATCTCGGGGAAATGATGACCGTATAATCATCGGAGCGGGTATGCGCGATATGCGTCTCCAGAATATCGGCAAACGGAAGAACTTCCTGATTTAAGTCGATTCGTGCCAGTTTCTCGCCGCGACGGGGCATATCGGCCAGGTTGGAAGAGGCTTCTATGGAGACAGGAAGACCCGTAAGGATATCTTTGCCGTTGGTGTAAAGGGCGCAGGGGATCCCGGATTCACATAGATGCAGCATATAGGAATAAGCGAGACTGATGGACTTCTCCAGAAGAGAATCCGTTTTCTTCCGGTTATAGAATTCCAGATTGAGAAAAACGGTCACCTGCTTCATAGAGGTCGAGGCGTTCTGGTTGACCATAAAGTCTCCCGATCGGGCGGTGGCCGTCCAGTTGATGGACTTCATCGGATCCCAGACCTGGTATTCCCGGATCCCGGAAAAAGCGAAGGGGTCTGTAAGAAGTGTCCGCCGCTGCTGTACATCACTGAAGGTGATGGTCATCAGGGAGCGAAGTTCGCCTATATCGATCACTTCCGGCAGAATCGTGATGTTTGAGGACTTGTCGAATTCCTTGGAGAGCTTCTCGATAAGGAGAATATCGGAAGTCGAGATATTTACACGGAAGAAGGAGTAGTATCCGCGCTTGATACACTGGGCCTTGATCCGGCGGGTATGGCTGGAGAAGGCCTTCATGGTGAGCAGATCTTCTCGATAAAGAAGGTCGGACTTGGTGGTGTTCGTCATGTCCAGAAATCGGAGAGAGACGGGGGATTCAAACTTGAGAAGCAGAAAAGGAAGCGGCAGGCGCTTATTGTTCTTCGCAATCTCCACGACCTCGATGACCTCACCGAACTGGGCCAGATCGGTGGAGAAATGCACATCCAGACTCACCTCATCCAGGGCGTGAATGCGGTAGATGAAGAGTTCGACAACAGCCATTATGGCCAGCAGGATCAGAAAGAACAGAAGCGCCATTAAGAGTCAAAATCCTCCGTCGGGCAGGGAACCGAGTCCAGGATGTTGTTTAGGACAGATGCAGCATAGTCGTGCTGACTCATGAATGTACCGTCGGCATTTCGGGAAGAAACACCGGACGACTGCATGGACAGACGATGCGACAGGACCGGTACAGCCAGTTCTTTGAAATCTTCCGGAACGCAGTGATCGCGGCCGCGAAGATATGCCAGTGCCTTGGCTGCTGCGACGAAGGCAAGAAGGGCTCGGGGGCTGGCCCCGACACGGATCTCCGATGTATGACGCGTAGCATCAACAATAGAAGTGGCATAGTCGAAAAGAAGATCGGAAACGAAGATCTTTCTGGCTTCTTTCTGCATGGCAAGCAGCGAAGAGGCATCGGCCACGGATGCGAGATCAGTAAGCGGGTCTTCGGTATCATAGCGCTTCAGGATAGCGATACTTTCTTCATGGGACGGATAGTCCATGGACAGCATCATGAGGAAACGATCCAGCTGGGCTTCCGGGAGCGGGAAGGTGCCCTGGGATTCAATCGGGTTCTGCGTCGCGATGACGAGGAACGGAGGCGGGAGCTTGCTGGTCTGCCCGTCTACGGTGACCTGCTTTTCTTCCATACACTCCAGAAGTGCCGACTGGGTTCTGGCTGTGGCGCGGTTGATCTCGTCGGCCAGAAGGATATTGGTGAAGATCGGGCCCTTACGGAAGACGAACTGGTCAGCTTTTCTATCGAAATAGTGGATACCCGTCAGATCGGAAGGGAGAAGGTCGATCGTGAACTGGACACGCTTAAAGTCCAGAGAAAGCGATTGAGCTAGTGCTCGGGCCGTCTTGGTCTTTCCGGTTCCGGGAACGTCCTCGAGGAGCACATGTCCGCTGGTAAGAAGGGCGACCATGAGAAGTTCAATCTGCTTATCCTTCCCAACGATGACCTTTCCCACATTTTCGATAATGCTGGAAATCACCTGATTTCCGTTTGTACCTGCTGTATTGTCCATAAAACCTCCGAAAAGCGACCAATATTATGCGAAAAAGAATGTGGTTACGACCATAACGATCGACAACAAAAAACTTAAGAACTTCCGGTTACCCATGAGGCACCTCCTGATGGTTTTCTACTCTAAACCTATCAGCAAAACGTCATCCAGTCAATCGACTGATGGTAGAGTGCTGTAATTTCAGGCGTTTGCGGTCCGACTCCACTTTGAGTTTGCCACTCCGTAAAAGCCCCCCAAGCATACTCAGACTATCAATTGGTTTTGTATTATATATGTATTTGTCTGATTTGTCAGTTGACACTTCACCCACTGAAAACTATTATAATAAGACCGATATTATGGACTAATTGTGTAGAAAATCGGTACGAAACGTTTAGGAGGGAACAATATGACAGATCAACTGCGTCAGATCGGTGAGCGTATCGCGGCACTACGTGAGATCGAAGAAATCGATGTCAAGACCATGGCTGCAAGGCTCGAAATGTCCGAAGAAGATTACATTCTTTATGAGGAAGGAAAGAAAGACTTTTCCGTCTCTTTCTTAAATAACGTCGCGGTGATTCTGGGCGTCGATATGGTCGATATCATGGTCGGCGATTCGCCGAAACTCTCCATTGCTTGTGTCGTCCGCAAGGGCGAAGGATTTGAAATTGACCGCCGTGCGGCATATAACTACAAGCACCTTGCTTTTACATTTAGAAAAAAGATCGCGGAGCCGTTCTATGTAACGGTAGAACCGAATGATATCGAGAAGCCGACCCAGCATGCACATGAAGGACAGGAATTCGACTATGTACTCGAAGGTTCGATGACTTTCTTCATCGGCGATATCGTGTATGAGTTGAATGAAGGCGACAGCGTGTACTTCAATTCCGATATACCGCATGCCATGAAGGCGACTAACGGTAAACCATGTAAATTCCTGGCGATCGTAATGAAAGGGGATATTTGATCCGTGGCCATATATGAAGAATTTGTGGGTAGAAACAGAGACGATTTCGTTACCCTCGATGATCTGAAAAAGAACTATAAAGTAACCTATCCGGAGACGTTCAACTTTGCGTATGACGTTATGGATAAGATCGCAGAGAGAACACCGGACAAGCCGGCGATCCTCTGGGTCAGCAAGCACAATGAGGAAAAGAGATTCACTTTCGGCGATGTCAGAAAGTATTCGAATATGACCGCCAACTTCTTTAAGAGCCAGGGCATTAAGAAGGGCGATAGAGTCCTTCTGGTCCTCAAGAGAGGCTACCAGTTCTGGTTCTCGGTATTGGCCCTTCATAAGATCGGTGCCGTCACCGTTATGGCGACGAACCAGCTGATGGCGAAGGACTATGTCTACCGTGTCAACAGTGCACACGTCAAGATGGCCGTTATCACGGGTGATGACGACTGCACCGAGCGTTTCGATGAGGATCAGGATCAGTACGATCACGAGGTCATCCGCTGCGTGACCTGGGGTAAGCAGAAGGAAGGCTGGATCGATTTTGACGCCGAGGTTGCCAAGCAGAGTGACGAGTGGACGCGTCCGACAGGCGAAGAGGGAACCGTGGTTACGGATCCGATGCTCATGTGCTTCTCTTCCGGTACGACAGGCTATCCTAAGATGGTCCTTCATGACCATACCCTGCCGCTCGGCCACCTCTTTACCGGTGTATTCTGGCACAGAGTCGAAGACGGCAAGCTTCACTTCACCATCTCCGATACAGGCTGGATGAAGTGCATGTGGGGTAAGTTCTACGGACAGTGGTTCGGTGAAGCGACCCTTTTCATCTACGACTTCGATAAATTCAACGGTGCGGATATCCTTCAAAAGATCTGTGACTATAAGATCACGACTTTCTGTGCTCCGCCGACGATGTACCGCTTCATGATCAAGGAGAGCTTCGAGGGCTACGATTTCTCGCATCTCAAGCATTGCTGCACGGCAGGTGAGGCTCTGAACCCTGAAGTATATAACCAGTGGCTGAAGAACACCGGCTGCAAGATCTACGAAGGTTTCGGCCAGTCCGAGACATCCGTTGTCTGCGGTACGTTCTTCCCGTGGGTACTTCCGAGAACCGGTTCCATGGGTTATCCGGTACCGGGTTTCCACGTCGCTGTCGTTGACGCAGACGGAAACGAGTGCCCGACCGGTGTCACCGGCGAGATCTGCATCAGAACTTCCGAAGAGTACGGCGGACGTCCGGTAGGACTTCTCCTTCGTTACGATGACAATCCGGAAGCGATGGAAAAGGCTTGGCACGACGGTCTTTACCACACAGGTGATACTGCCTATAGAGACGAGCTCGGTTTCCTGTGGTATGTCGGACGTGTCGATGACGTTATCAAGTCTTCCGGTTACCGTATCGGACCTTTCGAGGTAGAAAGTGCGCTTATGGAACACCCGGCGGTACTCGAGTGCGCCGTCACCGGTGTTCCGGATCCGGTCAGAGGTTTTGCCGTCAAGGCGACCATCGTACTGACCAAGGGATATCAGCCGTCTGAAGAACTGACGAAGACACTTCAGAACCACGTTAAGAAGACCACTGCGCCATATAAGTATCCGCGTGTCGTCGAGTACGTCGATGAACTTCCGAAGACCACATCCGGCAAGATCAAGCGCGCAGATATCAGAAAGAAAGATAGTGAAAAGTTGGAGGCAAAATAATGGGACGCACAGATAACATCAGTAAGGCTTTTGACCCGAAAGAGGCCGAGAGCAGACTCTATTCGGAGTGGATGAATAAAGGCTATTTCAAACCCTCGGGTGACACATCCAAGGATTCTTTCTGCATCGTCATGCCGCCGCCGAACATCACGGGCCAGCTCCACATGGGTCATGCCCTGGATAACACACTGCAGGACATCCTCGTCCGTTATAAGAGAATGAAGGGCTTCGATACTCTCTGGGTACCGGGTACTGACCACGCATCTATCGCTACTGAGGCAAGGATCGTTGCGACGATGAAAGAAGAGGGCCTTACCAAGGACGACCTCGGCCGTGACAAGTTCCTCGAGCGTGCCTGGGAGTGGAAGAAGCAGTACGGCGGACGTATCGTAGAACAGCTCAAGAAGATCGGTTCTTCCTGTGACTGGGAACACGAAAGATTCACCATGGACGAAGGCTGCTCTGAAGCAGTTAAGGATGTATTCATCAAGTACTATAACGAAGGCCTCATCTACAGAGGTGAGAGAATCATCAACTGGTGCCCGAAATGCCTGACTTCCATCTCTAACGCAGAAGTAGAATACGAAGACCAGCAGGGTTCCTTCTGGCACCTCAGATATCCTTTTGAGGATGGAAGCGGATACCTCGAGCTCGCAACCACACGTCCAGAGACGCTCCTCGGCGATACAGCGGTTGCCGTTAACCCGAAAGATGAGCGTTATAAGGATGTCATCGGTAAGATGCTCGTTCTCCCGCTCGTAGGAAGAAAGATCCCGGTTATTGCAGACAGCTATGTTGATATCGAGTTCGGTACCGGTGTCGTTAAGATCACACCTGCACACGACCCGAACGACTTTGAAGTCGGACTTCGTCATAACCTCGAAGTGATCACCGTTCTTACTGAGGACGCCAAGATCACTGAGGATTATCCGAAGTATGCCGGCATGGACCGTTACGAAGCTAGAAAAGAGATCGTTAAGGATCTCGAAGAGGGCGGATTCCTTATTAAGGTTGAGCCGCACGCTCATAATGTCGGTACCTGCTACCGCTGCGGTACGACGGTTGAGCCGCGTGTGTCGCTTCAGTGGTTTGTTAAGATGAAGACTCTTGCCGAGCCGGCGATCGAAGCGGTTCGTTCCGGTAAGACCAAGTTTGTCCCGGAGAGATTCGACAAGAACTATTTCAACTGGATGGAGGATATCCGTGACTGGTGTATCTCCCGTCAGCTGTGGTGGGGTCATAGAATCCCGGCATTCTACTGCGATGACTGCGGAGAGCTTTTGGTTACCAAGGAAGATTCCGCTGTCTGCCCGAAGTGCGGCAAGCCGATGCGCCAGGATCCGGATACTCTGGATACATGGTTCTCTTCGGCGCTGTGGCCGTTCTCTACGCTCGGCTGGCCGGAAGAAACTGCTGACCTCAAGCGTTACTATCCGACCAATACACTCGTTACCGGTTATGACATCATTACCTTCTGGGTATCCCGTATGATCGTTGCCGGCTGCGCGCACATGAAGGAAACACCTTTCGATACAGTCCTGATCCATGGTCTCGTCCGTGACTCTCAGGGCAGAAAGATGAGTAAGTCTTTAGGAAACGGTATCGATCCTCTCGAGATCATCGACCAGTTTGGTGCAGATGCGCTGCGTTATGCACTCGTTACCGGAAATGCGCCGGGTAATGACCAGCGTTTCCAGCAGGATAAAATCGAGGCCGGCAGAAACTTCGGCAACAAGATCTGGAACGCCATGAAGTTCGTTCTTATGAACTGTGAAGACGATCTGACATTCGACGATGTCGATCCCGCTAAGTACACACTCGAAGACAAGTGGATCCTGTCCCGTATGAACCAGGTCATCAAGGAAGTTACCGACAACTTCGATAACTACGAGTTCGGTGTCGCGCTTTCCAAGATCAACTCCTTCATCTGGGAAGAATACTGCGACTGGTACATCGAGATCGCGAAGTCTCGTCTCTTCGATAAGGAATGTGCGACCAGAAAAGAAGCACAGTACATCCTGAACGATGTACTCGGCAGATCCATGCAGCTCCTGCATCCGTTCATGCCGTTCCTTTCCGAAGAAGTATACAGATATCTGGTACTTAATGAGAAGAGCGATTCCATCATGATCTCTTCCTGGCCGGAATACCGCGAGAGCGAAGTATTTACCGCTGAAGAAAAGCAGATGGAGATCTTAATGGATGCGATCCGCTCGATCAGAAACGTAAGAACGGATATGGGCGTTATCCCGTCCCGTAAGATCGGCATGATCCTCGTTTCTTCCGAGGAAAAGAACCGTGCGATGTTCGTAGACGGTAAGGCTTTCCTCGAGCGTCTGGCCAATGTTTCCGAGGTCACCACCCAGCAGGATAAGGCAGGCATCCCGGATACGGCGGTTGCCTGTGTCTGCAGTGCAGGTGAGATCTATATCCCGCTTGAAGACCTGATCGATATCGATAAGGAACTCGAGCGTCTCGGCAAAGAGAAGGAAAGACTCGAAGGTGAGATGAAGCGTGTTAACGCAAAACTTGCAAACGAAGAGTTCGTCAAGAAGGCTCCGGAGAAGGTCATCAACGCCGAGAGAGAAAAGCAGGCCAAGTATCAGGAGATGCTGGACAACGTTCTGGCACGTATCGATGCGCTGAAGAAGTAAATAGAATACAGGAGGGTTGGAACATGAGTGAAGAAGTAAAGAAGCAGGATGTGCTGGATGAGGCCATCCCGCAGGAGGAACTGGATAAGCTGCCGAAGGATACAGTGCACTGTTTCCCGGCATCGAAGAGCCAGATCCTGAAAAGAAGAATCATCACGCTGCTGATCGCCGTGCTTGATGCCGGTGCAGTCGGATATCTTCTGGCAGGAAAGACAGATCCGGGCCCGCTACTGTGGTGCGTTTTTGGCGCGATCTTTGTCGTGTGCGCTGTCGTCTTCATCCACACGTTTGTTATCGCGAAGTATCGTGTAGCCATGGATTATAAGAATAACGAAGTGGTCCTTCGTTATATGTTCAGTAAGATCACGATCCCGTTCGATTCCTTCGACGGAAGAGAGGGCGCGGCAGACCGTGCGACACAGCTTCTGCAGAACTCCGCGCTCGGCGCGAACATGTCCCGCACAGACTATCTGATCCTCGACAATGTATACGAGGAAGTCTGCTACCAGACCTCTTCGAAAGATCTCGCAAGCAAAGAGGACTTCGATCTTCTTGCCAAAGAAGCCAAGCTGGTTTCTTCTGTGTACAAGGCAAAGGAGAAGTACGACGCGCTGAAGACAGACGAAGAGACCACGCCGAAGATCTCGGACGACGAATCTGTTTCTCTTGTTAAAGACGCCATGAAGGAAGTCAAGGACGAGGAGGCTGCAGAAGTGGCCGAGCGTGTAAAGGAAGCTGAAGAAGCAGCCAAGAAGGCAGAAGAAGAGATCGCAGCCGAGGCAGAAGCGGCAAAGGACGCTGTGGAAGAAAAGGCTGAAGAAGCGGTAGAGGAAGCGGTTTCGGAAAAGCCGGAAAAAGAGGAAGAGTAATGCGAAAAATCCGTTGATCTTTCCTCGGAAAGATTGACGAAAACAGCTCTTCATTTTACAATTGTCTGTGGTGTAAATTTATTTGCAATCACATATATTAATAACACAAAGGAGATATTCTTATGGCATTAGTAACAACTACTGAAATGTTTAAGAAGGCTTACGATGGCGGTTATGCTGTTGGTGCTTTTAACGTAAACAACATGGAGATCGTTCAGGGTATCACAGAGGCTGCAGGCGAACTGAAGAGCCCGGTTATCCTTCAGGTTTCCAAGGGTGCTCGTGCTTATGCGAACCACACTTATCTTGTAAAACTCGTTGAGGCTGCTGTAGCTGAGAATCCGGAGATCCCGATCGCTCTGCACCTTGACCATGGTGATTCCTTCGAGCTCTGCAAATCCTGCATCGACGGTGGTTTCACATCCGTTATGATCGACGCTTCCTCCAAGTCTTTCGAGGACAACATCGCTCTTACCAAGCAGGTAGTTGAGTACGCTCACGCTCACGGCGTAGTTGTTGAGGCTGAGCTGGGTACTCTCGCCGGTATCGAGGATGAAGTAGTTGTAGAGGCTGGTCATGAGTCCTACACACGTCCGGAAGAAGTAGAAGAGTTCGTATCCAGAACAGGCTGCGACTCCCTCGCGATCGCTATCGGTACTTCCCACGGTGCTTACAAGTTCACAGCTGCACAGTGCACAAGAAATGAGGAAGGCATCCTCGTTCCGCCGCCGCTCCGTTTTGACGTTCTCGAAGAGTGCATGAAGAAGCTCCCGGGCTTCCCGATCGTTCTCCATGGTTCTTCTTCCGTTCCGCAGGAATTCGTAAAGATGGTTAACCAGTATGGCGGTAACATGCCGGATGCAGTTGGTATTCCGGAAGAGCAGCTCCGTAAGGCAGCTACCCTCGCAGTCTGCAAGATCAACATCGACTCCGATATCCGTCTTGCTATGACAGGTAACATCCGTAAGTACTTCGCAGAGCACCCGGATCACTTCGATCCTCGTCAATACCTGAAGCCGGCTCGTCAGGCTGTTAAGGATATGGTTGCTCATAAGATCCAGTACGTTCTCGGTTCTGACGGAAAGGCCTGATCGTAAAGTAATCAGCAATAAAGTCATTCAGAAGGCCGCTTCGGGATTTCCCGGAGCGGTCTTTTCTTTGAGTAACATATTAGTAACATATCGACAGGAACTAATATGTTATAATCGTATCTGTATAAATATGTAGTATCAGGAGGCGGGAGCTTACTATGAGTCATATGAATCCCCAAAGACCGAGACCGTCTTCGGGCAATCCGAATCCGAAGAGAACGATGACGGCGCAGTTACGGGCACTGGCGAATACGACAGCCGTGATGGGCGCGATCTTTATGGTTCTTCTTGTTGCTTTTGTATGGATGGTGACGGCGATTAACAAGTCGCCTTCGAAAGATAAAGATTCGGGAGAGACCTCGGCTACGTCTTCTTCGGCTTCAGCGATAGCCAATATTACCAGCGATCCGGATGCAACCACGCCGGAAGCAACGGATACGACACCTGCGCAGACAAGTGAAGCTGCACATGCGAGCTATCCGGAAGGAACGAAGCTGATCGCACTGACTTTTGATGACGGTCCGTGTGAGTATACACCGCAGGTGCTCGATGCGCTCGAGAGAAACGGCGTCGTGGCGACGTTCTTCATGATCGGACAAAATGTATCCGGGACGGACGCGGCTGTACTTCAACGGATGCTCGATCTGGGCTGTGAACTCGGCAACCACACTTGGAGCCATCAGATCCTGACGCAGGTCGACGAAGAAGGTGCCTACGAAGAACTCCGGAAGTGTGATGCGGTGATCGAAGAGAAGGTTGGGCAGAAAGCAACGGTCATCCGTCCTCCGACGGGAGCCGGACTGAAGCAGGAAGGTCTTTTCCGCTATTCTGTAGATAATCGCGAATATGTCGTGAACTGGAACGATTCCAGCTGTCCTCAGGACTGGCAGAAGCCGGCTCTCGGTGATGCCGACTATACGGCGCAGTATGTCATCGATAATGCGATCGATGGCGATATGGTTCTCCTTCACGATTCCCATAAGTCGACCGTCGAGTCTCTCGATAAGATGATCGCAGGCCTCAAGGAGAAGGGCTATGTATTTGTTACTGTTTCTCAACTTCTCGAAGCCCGGGTCGGTAACCTTACCATGGATGAGGCCTCCGCGAAGGGCTGGGATACCAATAAGCTCGTTCAGGCTTACGATGGCGGTCCGATCTACGGTATCCGTTATGCATTCTCCTCTGAGAAGATGATCTTCGAGAAGAAGAGCTCCAGCTGATCTTTACCATAAGGCAGGATCGAAATCTCTCTTTCGGAAACAAAAGAAAACTTGTAAAGTAAGATACCCCGAAGTGCTAAGCATTTCGGGGTATTTCATTGCAGTTCGTTCACTAAAAGAAAAAACGTAATTACTGGTTTCCTTCTATACAGAACCATTCACTTAACGTCATGAAGTCACTGAGATATCCGATCACCATATGATAGAATTCGGATTCGGTGTTATCCGCTTTTTCCATACATCCGGTCAGGTTGTCTATTAATTTCTGCCAGTCTTCTTTTCCGAAGAAGTTGATCGATGTTACGTCAAGGGTTTCCTGAACGCCGAATCCGTTCGGATCCGGATCAGTCACGGGAAACACCGGTGTGATCGCCGGGAGCAAGAACTTATCATAGTCGGTCTTATAGATACGGATGCTGTCATAATGGTTCCAATCCTCCCATTGCAGTTCTTTCCCATCTTCGGAAGGCATGAGAACGGGTTTGAATTCCAGGTAGACCGGTTCATCATCAGCAGAATACAGGCGGATCTCGGTGATCTTATGATCGATACCGTACTCGTCGTAACATAATCTCCGTTCTTTAATTCTCAACATAGAATTCTCCTTTCTTAAGGAGGCGTTTGTCAGGAATTTTCGAGCTCCATGTACTCGGTGTACATGGCATCGAGCTTTTCCGTGTTCTGGGCGTATTTCTCGTAGTCCTCGGGTGACGTGTCTTTACCGAAGGAGGCTTCGAGCGTTTTCTGCTCTTCCTCCAGCTCGGCGATGGCCTTCTCGAGGAAGCGGATGCGCTCTTTTTTTCGTGCGATCTCTTTTCGCTCCTGGGCGCGGTTCACGGTCGGCGTGCGGGCTGCCTTTTCTTCTTCATGGCGCTCTTTCTCGATGCGACGCTGCTCGGAGTGCTCGAGGGCGCGCTTTTCGTCTTCGGCCTCCATGAAGGCGTGATACTTTCTTCTGTAGAACTCGTATTTATCGAGCATCTCGACACGGTTTCCGAAGAAGCCGAGGATCTTGCTCTGGCATTTCTCGATGAAGTAGCGGTCATGGCTGACGGCGAGTATCGCGCCGTTGTACTCGGCGAGTGCATCCTCAAGAACTTCACGGGATTCGATGTCGAGGTGGTTGGTCGGCTCGTCGAGGAAGAGGATCTCCGGCTTTTCTTCCAAAAGACAACAAAGATAGAGGCGGGAGCGCTCGCCGCCCGAGAGGACGGAGATCTGCTTGTATACGTCGATGTCGCGGAACCCGAAGCGTGCCAGAAGATTCCGGGAAGCGCTCTCAGACAGCTCGGCCCGCTCCATCAGCTCGGAAAGGACCGTCCGCGTCTCGTCATCGAAGGGGACGAACTGGCCCATATAGCCGATCCGCGATGACCCGGATATCAGGACATCGCCGTCAAAATCACTGATCCGTCCAAGTAAAAGCGAGAGCATGGTGGTCTTTCCGCAACCGTTCGGACCGACGAGGAAGACCTTGTCACAGGCCTTGATCTCGAAGGAGACATCTTCGAAGAGGACCTTACCGTCAGGGAAGATCTTCCCGAGGTGCCGTGCCTCGAGGAGTTTCTTGTTCGGATCTCCCGAGCGCTCTTCCGGCATCAGTTTGAAGCTCATGCGCATCGGTCCGCCGGAGAGCTTACTTCTCTCTGCGGCCAGGCGGTCGGAGAGTTTCTCGACGACCTTCTCCCGTGCGTGGTATCCGGAGATGTTACGGTGGGAGAGCATCGTCTGTGTGACTCCTTCCTGACGGATGAGTTCTTTCTCGAGATTGGCGACGAGGCGCTTCTGGTCTTCCAGGAAGCGGCGTTTTTGCTCTTTGTAGTCATCGTAGTTGCCGCGATAGGCCGTGATCGTGGAGTCCGAGAGCTCCAAAACCTTGGTCACCGTTCGGTTGATGAAATATCGGTCGTGTGAGATGAGGAGGACTGCGCCGCCGTAAGAACGGATGAAGCCCTCGAGCCACTCGAGCGCGTCCGTGTCGAGATGGTTGGTCGGCTCGTCGAGAAGAAGGATGTCCGGACGCGAAACAATAAGACGGGCCAGACAGATACGCATCTTCTCACCACCGGAGAAACTACTGACATCACGTGTCCAGTCGATGTCGGTCAGACCCAGCCCGGCCAGCGCCGCCTTCATGCGCGGCTCGTAGTCATACCCGCCGAGAGATTCGTAGCGTGAGGTGAGCTGCTGGTAGGTACGAAGGAGAGACTGGGACTCGGCATCGTCGGCCTGCGCAAGTCTTGCTTCCGCATCACGCATCTTGTCTTCGAGATCCTGCAGTTCCTCACTGATGAGAAGATTTCCGCCCATATCGAGCTCTTCCATATTCTGCGTGAGATATCCGGCGATGGCCGTGCCGTGATGAAGTATCTCACCTTCGTCCGGCTTGACATCGCCGCGGATCATCTTAAAGAGGGTAGACTTGCCCGTGCCGTTACTGCCGATGAGTGCGATCTTATCCCCTCGGTCGATGGAAAAAGAGACATGGTCAAGTAACAGCCTGCTATGGTAAGACTTGGAAACTTTGTTTACCGATATCAGAGGCATGGAGTCGGGTTTCTCACTTGTTATTTCGGATCAGTTCTTAAAAGGACTGGTAATGATCTCGTGTCCGCAGTAGATGCAGCGATCGGCGAGCTTGCCGTTGTTCTGAAGCGGCACATGGCAGTTCGGGCAGAGCACGGTCTCCGGTTTCTCGCCTTCTTCCATGGCCTTTTTTTTCTGCTTTCTGGCGTTATCGATATCCGTGATGGCCTTGACGAGATCCTCGTCGGTCAGACCCTTCTCCTGAAGAAGATTCCACATCGCCTGGGTGATCAGATCTAATCTTTCGATCTCTCCCTTAAGCTGGGCGATCTCTTCGCTGTATTCATGAACCTTCGTACTGGTGTTCGGTGCATATGCGCCATTGTTGTTCGGTAATAAGTTAAATCTGCTCATCGATCGACACTCCTTCATAGAGGGTAAGTTAGACTCATTATATCATATATAGAAAGAAGTTAAGAATTCTAAACATTCCTTACGGTTTCTTTATTGCGTGATCCTGCTTTTGCAAGTAACATTAAACTATGTAAATCTTCTATGGGAAGGTGGCGATAGGATTATGGGTATGACGATGACACAGAAGATCCTCGCGAAGCATGCGGGGCAGAAGGAGTGTGCCCCAGGTGATCTGATCGAGGCGTCCCTTGATGTCCTTCTGGGAAATGACATCACCACTCCGCCGGCCATCGACATCTTCGAGAAGAATGCTTTCGGAAAAGTATTTGATAAGGATAAGATCGTTCTGGTGCCGGATCACTTCGCACCGAATAAAGATATCAAGTCGGCACAGCAGTGCCAGCGCATGCGCAATTTCGCAAAAGAACAGAACATCACGCATTACTACGAACAGGGTCAGGAACGTATGGGCGTCGAGCACGTGATCATCCCGGAAAACGGACTGGTCCGTCCAGGTGACTGCATCATCGGCGCGGATTCGCACACCTGTACCTATGGTGCGCTGGGCGCTTTTTCTACGGGCGTCGGATCGACGGATCTGGCGTGCGCGATGGCAGCCGGTTCGACATGGTTCCGCGTACCGGATGCGATCTCCGTTAAGCTTACGGGAAAGATCGGTCCGTATGTGACCGGTAAAGACGTGATCCTTTACCTGATCGGAAAGATCGGTGTGGATGGCGCGCTCTATCAATCACTCGAGTTCTCCGGTGAGGGCGTCTCTGAACTTTCGATGGCGGACCGCCTGACGATCTGCAATATGGCGATCGAGTGCGGCGCGAAGAACGGGATCTTCCCGGTAGATGAGAAAACGATCGGGTATCTGGCCGAGCGTTTGCCAGGTGGATATGAGGAAGCGCCGGAATGGCTCTTCGCCGATCCGGATGCCGAATATGCGCAGACGATCGAGATTGACCTGTCGGAGATCCGTCCGATGGTCGCGTTCCCGCATCTTCCTTCGAATACCCATGCGGTGGGAACATTTGAGAAGATCTATATCGATCAGGTCGTGATCGGTTCCTGCACGAACGGACGACTGGAAGATATGCGCCGTGCGGCTTCTGTCCTTCGTGGCAGAAAAGTCGCGGAGGGGATGCGCGCGATCGTGCTTCCCGGCTCGCAGAGAGTTTATAAGCAGGCGCTGAAGGAAGGTCTCCTCGAGATCTTCGTCGATGCGGGATGTGTGGTCTCGGCTCCGACGTGCGGACCGTGCCTCGGCGGACATATGGGCGTCCTGGCCAAGGGTGAAAAGTGTGTCTCCACGACCAACCGTAACTTTGTCGGACGTATGGGGCATAAGGAATCGGAGGTGTATCTGGCCGGTGTGGAAGTGGCCGCTGCCTCGGCCGTGCTCGGATATATCGGAAGTCCCGAGGAACTCGGATAAGGAAGAAGGTGGGACATATGCGTTTTAAAGGAAATGTCATCAAGTACGGAGCCAATGTGGATACGGATGTGATCATCCCGGCCCGCTATCTGAATACATCGGATGTCGCGGAGCTTGCGTCCCACTGCATGGAGGACCTCGATCCGGATTTCCGGTCCAAAGTCCATCCCGGAGATATCATCGTGGCAGGGAGTAATTTCGGCTGCGGTTCATCCCGTGAGCATGCGCCGGTGGCCATCAAGGGTAGCGGGATCGCATGTGTGATCGCACCGTCTTTTGCGAGGATCTTCTACAGAAACAGCATCAATACCGGCCTTCCGATCATGGAAAGTGCGGAGGCGGCAGCGGAAATCTCGGACGGAGATCAGATCGAAGTGGATACCGACACCGGCAAGATCACGGATATCACAACGGGAAAGACATACCTTGCCGGAGCTTTCCCGGAATTTATCAGTCAGATCATCGGATCCGACGGACTGGTCGGGTATACCAAGAATAAACTGGGAAAATAGAGGTGAGAAAACATGACGAAGTATAAGATCGCGGTCATCCCGGGTGACGGGATCGGACCGGAAGTAACGGCTAGTGCCTGTGAGGTGCTCCAGGCAGTAGGAAGAAAGAGCGGACATGCTTTCTCGTTTACGGAAGTCATGGCCGGAGGTATCGCGATCGATACCTGCGGCGAACCGCTTCCGAAGGATACACTGCGCACCGCCAGAGAGAGCGATGCGGTACTTCTCGGTGCCGTGGGCGGACCGAACTGGGATAACCTTCCGGGCGATGCCCGTCCGGAGGCGGCGCTTCTTGGCCTTCGAAAAGGACTCGGACTGTTCGCGAATCTTCGTCTGGCCGTTCTGTTCCCGGAACTGAAAGAGGCGAGCCCGCTCCGTCCGGATCTCGTGAAGGACGGCGTCGATATCCTGATCGTGCGTGAACTGACCGGAGGTATCTACTTCGGTAAAAGAGGCAGAGAGAAGAAACGTGAAAAACTCGATGACGGTACACCGAAGGGTGTCGAGGCATTCGATGTCGAGTGCTACTGCGAGGCCGAGATCGAGAGGATCCTGCGTGTCGGTTTTAATTCCGCGATGCAGAGAAGGAAGCGTCTGACTGTCGTTGATAAGGCGAATATTCTAGAGACATCCCGTCTGTGGAGACAGGTGACCGAGAAGGTCAAGACCGAGTATCCTGAGGTCGATGTCGACTTCATGTATGTGGACAATGCATCGATGCAGCTGCTGCGGCGCCCGAAGGATTTCGACGTCATCGTTACGAGCAATATGTTCGGTGACATTCTCTCGGATGAGGCGGGCATGATCACCGGTTCCATCGGCATGCTGCCGTCGGCCTCGCTCGGTACACCGGGTACGCCGGGCATGTACGAGCCGGTCCACGGTTCGGCTCCGGATATCGCAGGGCAGGGGATCGCCAATCCCTTGGCGACGATCCTCTCTGCTGCCATGATGCTCCGCTATTCTCTCGGACTTCCGCGTGAAGGTGCGAAGATCGAGGAGGCCGTGGAGAACGTCCTGGCGAAGGGCTTCCGCACCGCCGATATCGTCGAGAAGAAGGGCGATGCTTTCCTCGGAACGAAGGAGATCACGGAGAAGGTCATCTCGGAATACGAGAAATTATAAGTCTGTTGTTAACGGAATATCCATTTTTGTCGGGTATACTGTTATTGTATACGACCTTACGAGGAGATATCCGATATGAGCAAGAAGACCCTGCTGGCGGTCATCGATCTGGGCTCGCTGTCCCTGCGTCTTAAGATATTCGAACTGGGTGACAAGTGCGAACCGAAGGAGATCGAATCAGTCCGCAAATACCTGTCTACGGCATCCCGTGCATATAGCGAAGGCGTGATCCCGCCGGCCCTGGCCGGAGAGATCGTCGAGGTCGTTTCCGGGTTTGCCCAGAAAATCAAGGAATACAAGATCAAAGAAACGATCTGCGTGGCGACGAGTGCTTTTCGCGAGGCAAGTAACCGCGCGATGGTCATCGAGCAGATCCGCGTGCAGACCGGCATCAAGGTGCAGGTCCTCGATAACGCCCAGGAGAGGTACTTCCACAACCTGGCGGTCAAAGAGAGCCAGCCGAAATTCGCCGATCTGGTCACCGAGGGCACGCTGGTGCTCGATATTGGTGCGGGCAGTATGCAGGCGACGCTCTACGACAAGTCCGACCTCGTCTTCAGCCAGAACACGCGCCTCGGCTCACTTCGTGTCAGTGAGATGCTCTCCGACCTCGTGAAGCAGACCACCCACTACACCGAGGTGCTCGAGGAGTTCATCTCGCAGGACCTTGCAGAGTACCATGCGATCGAGCCGAAGAACATCAAGTATAAGAACCTCATCGTGTTCGGATCCGATATGGGCTTTATAAAAGCACTGGCCGGGCAGTCTCCTCGTGAATACTGCTACCTGCCGCTTGCCAAGTTCGATGAGGTGCTCTCGCAGCTTCTGCATACTTCTTCGGAACAGCTGGCGAGAAAACTCGACATCCGTCCGTCGACGGCGCCGCTTCTTCTTCCGACTGCGCTCATGATCAAAAAGATGCTGGACTATACGGGGATCGACGGCGTGCACATGCCGGATGCCTCCCTTACCGAGGGCGTCATGTACGGCTACGCATGGTCACATAAGCACTACGATCTCGTGATCGATCCGGATCAGGATCTGATTTCGGCGGCCAGACATGTGGCGAAGCGCTATAAGTCAGAAAAGAAGCACATCACGTTTGTAGAGAATGCGGCGATGGCGATCTTTGATGCGACGAAGAAACTTCATGGTATGAGTAGCAGAGAGAGGATGCTCCTTCGTGTCGCGGCACTTCTGCATGAACTCGGAAAGTTTATCAATATCGCGAACCCGAATCCTTCCACATACAGCATCATCGACCGAACGGAACTGATCGGTATGTCCGAACAGGAAAGAAAGATCGTCGCGTTCGTAGGCCGCTACTATACTGATCCGCATTTTTACCAGGATGCCCGCTTTTCGGAGCTTCCGACGGAGGATCAGGTCCTGATCAGTAAGCTGACGGCGATCCTGCGTCTTTCCGATGCGCTCGACGGATCCCACCGGCAGAAGCTCCGTGAAATCTCGGCGACTATGGGCGCGGATGGCCTGGTCATCAGCGGCGATACCATGTACGACATGACCTACGATAAGTGGTTTTTCGAGAACCACACTGACCTGTTTGAACAGTTCTTCAGAGTCAAAGCATTCTTACGTGTCCGGAGGCAGATCAGATGAGTACGAAGAAAGAGAAGAAAGAAAAGAAACTGCAGGGCGTATCCACGGAAGTGGCGCATTCTGCAATGGATAATGCCGATATCGAGGCGGACTCCAACCGGTATTTCAACCGCGAACTGAGCTGGCTCGAGTTCAATAACCGTATCCTCTTCGAGTCAAGAGATACGAAAAATCCGCTTCTCGAGAGATTGAAATTCCTCTCGATCACGGCGTCGAATATGGACGAATTCTATATCGTCCGTGTGGCTTCGCTTCGTGACCTCCTGAGTGTCAGTTACGATGAACTCGATATCTCGGGAAGAACAGTGAAGCAGCAGCTCCAGGAGATCGATGAGAAGGCCCGGGCTGCGATGACACTGATGTACTCGACCTATACGCGCTCACTGGTTCCGTCTCTTAAGAACCATAACATCCTGATGAGTGACTATGCGGATCTCGACGAGAAGGCGAAGGAGATCTGCGATGACTATTTCCGTTCGACACTCTATCCGATCCTGACCCCGATGGCGGTCGATGCGTCCCGTCCGTTTCCTTTGATATATAACCGTCAGCTTAATCTCTGTGTGTTGATCGATGAGACGGAGGAGGATCGTGAGGCAAGACTTGCCAAGCAGGAGAAGAAGGGGAAGACTTACGAGCCTTACTACCGCTTCGCGACGCTTCAGGTGCCGACCGTTGTCCCGAGACTTTTCGAACTGCATCTGTCGCAGGGAGTATGCTTCGTGCCGATCGAGCAGATCATCCGGGCGAATCTTGCGACGCTGTTCGTCGGATCGAAGGTTCTCGCGAGCGGTTTTTACCGTGTCATGAGAAATGCCGATCTCGATATCGACGAGGATGAGGCGGAGGATCTTCTGAAGGAGATCGAAGAGCAGGTCAGAAAGCGCCGCTTCGGTGAGATCATCCGCATGGAGGTCAACGAAGATATGTCGCCGGAACTTCTGAAGTTCCTGACGACTTCTCTGAAGATCTCGAAGAAGGATGTATTCTCGGTGAGCGGTCCGATCGACCTGACATTCCTCATGAAGGTATATGGCAAAGTCTGTGACGAATATCCGGAACTGTGCTACCATGCCTTCTCGCCGGCGAAACCGCAGATGTTCCCGGAGGGCATGAACATCTTCGAAGCGATCCGTCAGAAGGACCGTCTCGTGCACCATCCGTATGAATCTTTCGATCCTGTCGTGGAGTTCGTCCGTCAGGCAGCCGAGGATCCGAAGGTCCTTGCGATCAAGCAGACGCTCTACCGCGTAAGCTCAAGTTCGCCGATCATCAAGTCGCTCGCGGAAGCCGCACAGAACGGCAAGCAGGTCATGGTACTCGTTGAGCTGAAGGCACGCTTTGATGAGGAAAACAACATCAACTGGGCGAAGATGCTTGAGAAAGCGGGATGCCATGTTATCTACGGTCTCGTGGGACTGAAGACCCACAGTAAGATCACACTCGTCGTACGTAATGAGGAAGACGGGATCCGAAGATACCTGCATCTGGCAACCGGAAACTATAACGACATCACGGCGAAGATCTACACGGACATCGGCCTTTTCACTGCATCCGAGACATTCGGTGTGGATGCCTCCGAGTTCTTTAATACTCTTTCCGGTTTCTCGGAACCGCCGGAGTGGAAGCGTCTGATTCCGGCTCCGACCCGTATGAAGAACTATTTCCTCGAGAAGATCTCGCAGGAAGCCAAGAACGCGAGAAAAGGGAAGAAGACCCGCATCATCGCGAAGATGAATTCTCTTGTTGACGCATCGATCATCGATGCGCTCTACGATGCATCCTGCGCCGGTGTAAAGATCGATCTGATCGTCCGTGGTATCTGCTGTCTGCGTCCGGGTATCCCGGGACTTTCCGAGAATATCACGGTGCGCTCGATCACGGGCCGCTTCCTCGAGCACTCCCGTATCTATTACTTCTATAATGAAGGACAGGAAGATATCTACCTCTCGTCGGCCGACTGGATGTCGAGAAACCTCATCCGCAGAGTCGAACTTCTGTTCCCGGTCGAGGATCCGGACTGCAAGAAGCGTGTCATGGAAGTGCTCGATATTGAGCTGGAGGATACAGTCAGGAGTCATTTCCTGGACAGTAACGGCAGTTATCACAAATTAGACCTCCGAGGAAAGAAAAAAATAGACAGCCAGGAAGACCTCCAGATCAGGTGAAACGTTTCATTTATCAATATCCTTTGATTAAGTGTAGTGTGAAATACACAAAAAAAGACGAAAACAGTCAAATTCTTTGTGACAGACGAATGATATTGTGTTAATCTGTATCTGTGAATAATCGCGAAAGCGAATTATGGAGGTAGAAAAATGAAAAAGAAGTTTATGAGTGTGCTTCTTGCTGGAGCTATGCTGTTTACACTGGCAGCTGGCTGTGCCAAGAAAGAGGACAGCAAGAAGATCGGTGTTGCTATGCCGACAAAGGATCTCCAGAGATGGAATCAGGACGGCGACAACATGAAGAAGAAGTTGGAAGAAGCTGGCTTCACGGTTGATCTGCAGTATGCGGCGAATGATATCCCGACACAGCAGAATCAGATCGAGAACATGATCAACGGTGGCTGTAAGGTCCTCGTTATCGCTTCTATCGACGGTGACTCTCTGGGTACTGTACTTGCCACAGCCAAAGAGAAGAACATCCCGGTTATTGCTTATGACCGTCTGATCATGAACACCGACGCTGTTGCTTACTATGCAACATTCGACAACTACAAGGTTGGTACCATCCAGGGCGAGTATCTCCGCGATCAGCTGAAGCTCGACAGCACAGATGGCCCGTACAACATGGAAATCTTTACCGGTGACCCGGGTGACAACAATGCCCGCTTCTTCTATAACGGTGCTATGGATGTTCTCAGACCGTACATCGAGGCTGGTAAGATCCATGTTAAGTCCGGTCAGATCGAGTTCGAACAGGTTGCTACAGCTTCCTGGGCTACTGAGAATGCTCAGTCCAGAATGGATGCGATCATCTCCGGTAACTATGCTGACGGCACAAAGCTCGACGCAGTTCTCTGCTCCAACGACTCCACCGCTCTCGGTGTTGCGAACGCTCTCGAAGCCGGCTACACAGGTGACTATCCGTTCATCACCGGTCAGGACTGCGATATCGCTAACGTTAAGAACATGATCGCCGGCAAGCAGTCTATGTCCGTATTCAAGGATACACGTACTCTGGCTGATCAGGTAGTTGAGATGGTTAAGGCTATCATGGAAGGTAAAGAGGCTCCGACAAACGATAAGGAAACCTACAACAATGGTGTTAAGGTCGTTCCGTCTTACCTCTGCACACCTGTATTTGCAGATGCTGACAACTACAAGACCATCCTGATCGATTCCGGTTACTACACAGAGGATAAGCTGGCATAATCTCTATTTTTCAATAAATAGGTTTGTGAATCGACATGTCGAGTCCCCTTATTTCTTGGCAAGAGATTTAAGGGGACTTGTTCATGCAAGGCTCTATGTAAAAAGGATTGCTAGGAGGGATAAAATTGGCAAATATTTTGCTTGAAATGAAAAACATTACCAAGACCTTCCCTGGCGTCAAAGCGCTAGACAATGTTAACCTTCAAGTGGAGGAGGGAGAGATCCACGCATTGGTTGGTGAGAACGGCGCCGGAAAATCCACGTTGATGAATGTTTTGAGCGGCATCTATCCGTATGGCTCGTATGAGGGGAGCATCTTTTATAACGGTGAAGAGTGCCACTTTACAAATACCAAAGACAGTGAACGGAAGGGCATCGTCATTATTCATCAGGAACTTGCACTGGTTCCGTATATGACGATCGGTGAGAACATGTTCCTCGGTAACGAGCAGGGTTCTCGCTACAAAATCAATTGGAACGATACGTACGGTAAGGGTAATGAGTATCTCCGCATCGTCGGACTTTCAGAATCGTCCCGTACACTTATTAAGGATATCGGTGTAGGTAAGCAGCAGCTGGTCGAGATCGCAAAAGCGCTGGCCAAGAATGCGAAGCTTCTTATCCTGGATGAACCGACGTCCTCGCTGAATGAATCGGAATCCAGACATCTTCTGGACCTGCTTCTCAAGTTCAAGTCGGAAGGCATGACTTCGATCATCATCTCACACAAACTGAACGAAGTTTCCTATGTTGCAGACAAGATTACGGTTATCCGCGATGGTATGACGATCGAGACATTGACCAAGGGTGTCGATGATTTCTCAGAAGCCCGTATCATCAGGGGCATGGTTGGCCGTGAGATTTCCGACCGTTTCCCGAAGCGTACGTCACATGTCGGTGAGGTCTGCTTCGAGGTCAAGAACTGGAATGCTTACCATCCGCTCTATTCAGAAAGAAAAATCGTAGATAACGTCAGCTTCAACCTGAGAAAGGGTGAAGTGCTCGGTATTTCCGGATTGATGGGAGCCGGACGTACTGAGCTCGCGATGAGTATCTTCGGTAAATCTTATGGTGAGAATATCACCGGAACGATCATCAAGGATGGTAAGGAGCTGCACCTGCACTCGGTACAGGATGCGATCAAGAACAAGATCGCCTATGTTACCGAAGACCGTAAGGGTAACGGACTGATCCTGAGTAACGCCATTAAGACGAATACTACACTTGCGAATCTTAAGGGTGTCAGTCTCCGAGGCATCATCGACAGAGATAAGGAATACAAGGTTGCGGTGGACTACAAGGATAAGCTTCGCACCAAGACTCCGACAGTCGAACAGTATGTCGGAAACTTAAGTGGTGGTAACCAGCAGAAGGTGCTGCTGGCGAAGTGGATGTTCGCCGATCCGGATGTGCTGATCCTTGACGAGCCGACAAGAGGTATCGATGTTGGTGCGAAGTATGAGATCTACTGCATCATCAACCAGCTCGTCAGTGAAGGCAAGTCGGTTATCCTGATCTCGTCAGAGATGCCGGAGCTTCTGGGTATGTGTGATCGTATCTATGTTATGAGCGAAGGTAAATTCGTTGGCGAACTTTCCGGAGAAGAAGCGACACAAGAGAAGATCATGTCGATGATCATCACTGGCGACACTTTTTCGGAAGACAAGAACAATAGTGAAGTAGGAGAGGAGTGAAATGATGAATAGTCGAAGTAAAGTACTTGATTTTGTAAATAAGTACACCATGGTCATCGTGTTGATCCTGGTCATCATTTTCTTTAGTGTGCGGACAGGAGGCGCAATTCTTTATCCAAGTAACGTCAGTAACCTGATCTCGCAGAATGCATATGTATTTATTCTTGCAACCGGTATGCTTCTTTGTATCCTTACCGGTGGTAACATCGATCTTTCTGTCGGTTCCGTGGTATGTTTCGTCGGTGCAGTCGGCGCGACCCTTATGGTATCGAAGAACGTCAATCCGGTCCTGGCCGTGATCTTCATGTTTGTGATCGGTACTCTGATCGGCGCCTGGCAGGCTTTCTGGATCGCTTATGTGCGTATCCCTCCATTCATCGTTACGCTCTCGGGCATGTTGATCTTCCGAGGCCTCAGTAACGTGGTGCTGGATGGTATGACCGTTTCTCTGAACACAGAAGGAGCACTTGGATTTGTTAAGGCTTTCGGCGGTGGTGCGAACTGCTATATCCCGGATTTCATCGGCGGCAGCAACAGCAGCATTAACATCACCTGTCTCGTAGCAACTGGTATCGCCATCGCGGTCCTCCTTCTGATCATGATCAAGAACCGTCTGGCCAGACTGAAGAAGAATTACGAAGTAGAGAACCTGGGCCCGTGGCTGGCGAAGATAATTATCATTTCTGCCGTTATCGGAGCATTTGGTTTCCGGCTTTCCCAGTACAAGGGTATCCCGAACGTTCTTCTTATCGTTGTCGGTGTCATCATCATTTATTCCTACATCACATCGAATACTACCACAGGCCGTTATTTCTATGCGGTAGGTGGTAACGAGAAGGCGACGAAGCTCTCCGGTATCAACACAAACAAAGTGTACTTCCTGGCGTATACCAACATGGGTCTTCTCGCTGCACTCGCCGGCATGGTCACCATCGCCCGTATGACATCGGCCCAGCCGACATATGGTCAGAACTATGAGATGGACGCAATCGCATCCTGCTTCATCGGTGGTGCTTCTGCTTACGGTGGTATCGGTACAGTACCGGGCGTTATCATCGGTGCCGTTCTGATGGGCGTCATCAACCTCGGTATGTTCTCCATGGGTGTTGACCAGAACATGCAGAAGGTCGTTAAGGGTCTCGTTCTCCTCGCAGCCGTTATCTTTGACGTAGTAAGTAAGCGTGGCGGTAAGCTGATGGCGAAGAACACTTAATTTGGATATTATCTTGATCCGATCCGGGCCGTCTCGAAAGAGGCGGCCCTTTTTAATGGGAAATTGCAAGAACAGTCCCGATAATGGTAAAATAACTGATAGTCATCATGACTATTCTTGAGAAATCCGAGGAACCGTTCATGGATCTTTCCGTGGTCATGCCCGCGTATAATGAGGGCGGTCATATTTATACCAATCTGCTGAAAACAGACGAGATCCTGTCGGGTTTCTGTTCTACCTATGAGATCGTCTGTGTTAACGACGGGAGTAAAGATAATACCGAGCAGGAAATACGCCGTGCGATGGAAAGCTGCGATCGCATCCGCATCGTGACCTATATGCCCAACGGCGGAAAAGGAAACGCGATCAAGAAGGGTGTCGAGGCGGCCGCAGGTGACCGCATCGCTTTTCTCGATTCGGACCTCGATCTCTCGCCGGATCACCTCGAAGATTTCCTCTCCCATATGAGATCCGAGAAGGCCGATGTCGTCATCGGCAGTAAGATGCATAAGGAGTCGAAACTTGATTATCCGCCGATGAGAAAGTTCATCAGCTTCGGATACTATGTCATGCTCCGGGTGCTTTTCCATCTGAAAGTACATGATACCCAGACCGGCATCAAGCTCTATCGTGGTGACCTTTTAAAGGCCATTGTTCCCGATGTCATGACGAAGGGCTTTGCCTATGATATCGAGCTTCTGGCTGTGGCCAATGAGATGGGGGCGAAGATCATCGAAAGACCGATCCGCCTGGTATTCACGCGCGAAGGCGGCTTCTCGAGAATCAAGATGTCGGATATCTGGCAGGTATTCAAGGATACATTCAAGATCAGAAAGAAGATCGGCAGAATCAGAAAAGAGAAGAGAAAGGCAGGAAAGTGAAATGGCTGAGAAGTACGATTATCTGGTAGTCGGTGCCGGCCTTTATGGTGCGGTTTTCGCGCATGAAGCCAAGAAACGCGGCAAGAGTGTGCTGGTGATCGAGAAGCGTCCGCATATCGCAGGAAATGTCTACTGCGAGGATGTCGAGGGCATCAAGGTCCATACTTACGGCGCGCATATCTTCCACACCAACAATACCGAGGTGTGGGAGTACTTAAACCAGTTCACGACTTTCAACCGTTTCACGAACAGTCCGGTCGCCAACTACAAGGGTGAGCTCTACTCGCTGCCCTTTAACATGTATACCTTCAACAAGATGTGGGGTGTCGTCACTCCGGAAGAAGCGATGGCCAAGATCAACGAGCAGAAAGCCGAGATGGCGGGCAAAGAGCCGCAGAATCTCGAGGAGCAGGCGATCTCCCTTATCGGTAGAGATATCTTCGAAAAACTCGTCAAGGGCTATACCGAGAAGCAGTGGGGAAGAGACTGTAAAGACCTTCCGGCTTTTATCATCAAGCGCCTCCCGGTCCGTCTGACCTTTGATAACAACTACTTCAATGCTCTCTATCAGGGCATCCCGACCGGTGGCTACACCAAGATGGTCGAGAATATGCTTGAGGGCATCGAAGTAAGATGCAATACGAACTACCTGGACGATAAGGAAAAGTGGAACGAGATGGCCGATAAGGTCGTCTATACGGGTCCGATCGATGCGTATTTTGAGTTCTCGCTCGGGTATCTGCAGTACCGTTCGGTGCGTTTTGAGACGGAACTTCTCGACAAGCCGAATTTCCAGGGAAATGCCGCGGTCAACTATACGGATAGAGAAACGCCGTGGACGAGGATCATCGAGCATAAGTGGTTCACGTTCGGAAAGGACGAAGACGGAAATGACCTGCCGAAGACGGTCATCAGCCGTGAATACAGTTCGGAATGGAAGCCCGGAGATGAACCGTACTACCCGGTCAATGATGAGACGAACAGTGCACTCTACGGAAAGTATAGAGCACTGGCTGATCAGGAGAAGAGCGTCATCTTCGGCGGGAGACTTGGTGAGTATAAGTACTATGACATGGATGCCGTAGTGGCTTCGGCGCTCGCTATGGCAAAAGAAGAATTGAAGTGATACATTGTAATTATCTGATGTCCAAGGGAGGATTGGGAAATGGATAACCTGTATATTGTGATGCCGGCCTATAACGAGGAAGCGAATATCGAGTCAGTCGTAACTGCGTGGTATCCGATCCTGGAAGGAAAGGGCGAAGGCTCGCGTCTGGTTGTCGCGGATAGCGGCAGTGTGGATAAGACCCATGAGATCCTTCTGGCGTTAAAAGAAAAATATCCGAAGATCGAGGTGCTTCCGGACACACTCAAACAGCATGGTCCGAAGCTCATCGCGATGTATAAATATGCAATCGCACAGGGTGCGGATTATATCTTCCAGACCGATTCGGACGGACAGACCAATCCGGCGGAGTTCGGTGCTTTTTGGGATCTTCGTAACAGCTATGATGCGATCCTCGGTAACCGTGTCGTACGAGGTGATGGTAAGTCCAGAAAGTTTGTCGAGAACTTCCTGTGCTTCCTCCTGAGACTGCACTTCGGTGTGAAGGTCAAGGACAGTAATGCTCCTTTCCGTCTCATGAAGTCCTCTCTGGTCAATAAGTATGTGGGAAGATTCAAGGAAGACTATAACCTCCCGAACGTCATGCTGACTACGTTTTTCGCATATTATAAGGAGAACTACACACTTCGTGAGATCACATTCAAACCGCGTCAGGGTGGTAAGAACTCCATCAATATCAAGAAGATCATCAAGATCGGATGGGCAGCCCTTGCAGATTTCCGTGCTTTTAAGAAGGAAATGAAGAAAGGCTGATTCTTCTTGAAGGGAAAGGAAGAACAACAGAAGTAATATGAGCGAAGAGAAAAAGAGCACAGGTTCAGAAGAACAGAATAAGAATCCGGAGCACGAAATCAAAGTACCGGTAACGGCCGATCCTTCGATCGAGGCGATGACCCGTGATGAAGCGATGGAGTATTTCCAGCTTCCGGCCTGGGCAAAGAGAGAAGATCTGGATAAGCAATTCTGGAAACTCGGTAAGATATACAAAGCGCAGAAAAATGAGCAGAAACTCGCTGACATTTCTGCGGCCTATGCGATTGCCACCGGAGAACGGGATAGAAAGAGAGAAGAGAAGAAGGAAGAAGAATCTTCGAAGCATTATCTGGGCAAGACCAAGAAGCAATGGGTCGAATTCTGGCACTATGAGTGGTGGAAGTTCGCGATCGCGGCGGCTGCACTGATCCTGATCTCTGCCGTTATCAGTTATTTCTTTCTGGACCCGAGGACGGATTTCCGTGTCGCTTCGATCGGGCATTTCTCTCAGGATACGGAGATGCTCGCTGACTACATGAAGGAGAACTATGGATTTAAGAATCCGGATGTCGACTATGCCAATGTCGTATCCGATAATGATGAGGGAGAAGAGGTCGAGCCCTATGCGGCATCCAAGGCCACTTCTCTGGTCGCCGTCCGTCCGGATATCCTGGTAATGGATATGATGACCGCTCCGGCCTATGTCATGGGTGAGAACATGATGAATCTCGATGACGTCTATGCACAGATGCAGGCGACGTGGTCCGAGGAGGCGCTCTCCCATATCGAACCGTACATGTATTCCAAGGCGAGATTCTACGAAGAATATGCCGATACGCTTCCGCAGGAGTATAGAGATGATCTCGATGAACTCACGCCGGAAGACTCGATCGAACATGTCTACGGATTTATCATCAGAGATGAGATCGACCGCCTGTCACTCGGCTACATGGTCAAGTGGAAGGAATCGGATCCGAGCATCATTATCAGTGTCAATATCGCAAGCGGTCAGGTGGATAAGGCGAAGGAAATCATGCAGAAGCTTATTCTGGATATTCCGAAATTCCGTGAGGCCTATCTCGAGACCCATCCGTATGCCGAAGCGACGGACTGATCCGATGAGGCGGGAGAAGAACTAGTTTAATTCGGTGCCGGCTTTCAGCGCAAGTATTTCGTCCGGGGTGAGAGGATACATCTCCCCCGGTTTTTGTCCTTCATGAAGTGTAAGCGGACCCATGCTCTCGCGATGCAGTGCGATGACGGATCTTCCGGTAGCGGCCAGCATACGCTTGACCTGATGTGTCTTTCCTTCCGTAAGAACGAGGCGGCACTGTTGGTCGGAAAGAAGGATAAGCTCGGCGCTCTTAAGTTTCTCGGGGGCGTGACCTGCTTCCGTAAGCGTCATTCCCTTCGCAAAAAGCGCGACTTCTCTGTCGGTCAGTGCTTCGCCGGAGTACGTCACGAGATAGACTTTCTTCTGATGCCATTTGGGACTGGTGAGGCGGTGCGACAGTTCACCGTCATTGGTGAGAAGAAGAACACCGGTGGTGTGGTAATCGAGTCTTCCGACCGGGGAGATCTTCTTTGTTTTGAGCTCGGAAGGAAGATAGTCTCCCACGCAGGGAAGACGGTCATCGGTCATAGCCGTAAGGCATTGATCCGGTTTATAAAGACAGAAATAGAGATAGCGTGAGGCGGTGACCGGCTCGCCATCGAGGGTCAGTTCTCCGGCCTGTTCTTCGGTGAGGTGGAGGGCGGGATCCGTGACGATTTCATCCCGGAGTCGCACGCGTCCCGAGCGAAGAAGATCCCTCACTTCTGATCGCGTCCCATATCCCGAATTTGCCAATATTTTATCCAATCTCATGGCAGTATTATAACAAAAACGACAGTTTTTCACGCATGTAAAATGAAAAAACTTGTGATATAATAAACATGTAAGTTTCAAAATGAGGGATACTATGGCCGCGAGTATAATCAATATCAAAGAAGGCATGCCCAAAGTAGATGTTGCCACCCGTAAATTACGGCTGGAACTAAATACTTTGCGCCGTGTCGGAGTAAACCAGGTGAAGATTATTCACGGGTACGGCTCGACCGGTAAGGGCGGCGTGATCAAGTCGGCTGCACATGAAGTCCTGCGCACGATGCAGAGTGAAGGAAAGATCTCCCTTTTCTGTCCGGGTGAGCAGTTTGGTCCCTTCGAGACTCTCGGTAAATCGATCGTGGAGAAGTGTCCTTCTTTCCGCAATGATCCGGATTGGGCGAAGGCCAATGACGGGATTACCGTGGTACTGATCCGATGAAAATATCCTGGAATGATTTCGTAGAAGAATGCAGGTCCTGTCATGCCTGTCCGCTTGCGGAGATGAGAAAAAATATCGTCATATACCGCGGCAGCGTCGTGGCGCCGATCATGTTCGTCGGAGAAGGACCGGGTGCGACGGAGGATGAGCAGGGAAAGCCGTTTGTCGGACAGGCGGGAAGACTTCTGCAACTGCTTCTGGACGCGCAAGGATTCAAGGAGAAGGATTTCCATATCGCCAATGTCGTGAAGTGTCGTCCGCCGGAGAACCGTGTGCCGACAGACAGTGAAGCGGCCGCGTGTAAGAAGCTCCTCGGTAAGCAGATCCTCATCGTCAAGCCGAAGATCATCGTACTTCTCGGAAAGACTGCCTATACTCTCTTTACGGGAGATAAGACCGCCAAGATGACGCAGATACGCGGGAACTTCCTCGAGAAGAACGGGTATCTCATTCTTCCGACATTCCACCCGGCCTATATCCTCAGAAATAATAACGAACGGATCAAGCTATGGCAGGATATTGCGATGGTAAGAAGAAAGGCGGAGGAGCTCGGCCTGATGGAGAAGCTTCCTGCTCTCCCGGAAATGCCGTCTGAGCGCCCGCCCAAAGAGTGAAATCTCCGATAGCAGATCGCGTCATAGAAGTTCTCACATGAATTTATTAGAAAATGCGGAAGAAAAGTCTTGCGCGATGGAATGACTTTTGGTATACTTTCTTCCGTTGATTAGCAACATTGCCGAATTGTGTAAGGGTAGCACTCCGGTTTCTGGCACCGTCTGTCTGGGTTCGAATCCTAGTTCGGCAGCCACAAGGCTGTTTCTTCGAAAGAAGAGACAGCCTTTTTCTTTTACTTGCGGTATAAAGTCCTGTTCAAGTTCGAGGAAAAAGTGCATACTTGAAAAGAACAAAAAACGAAACGAGGCATGGATGAATATGGCAAACACGACTCCCCCCTGGATCGATCAGATTCCCGAAGGCGATTTTATCTCTACAGAACCGTCGTATGAGACGGGCATTTATTTCGACCTTTTCAGAACCGATGAGGCCGAAGGGATGAAGTACTATTTCTTCGATCCGTCTGAGCATGGCTTCCCGAAAAAGAAGAACTTTCCTCTTTTAATTTTCCTGCATGGCGGATCCAATGCTCTCGTAGGCGAACTCTGCATCAACTATACAGGCGCGGAGTACTACGCTTCACCTGACTACCAGAAGACACTCGGAGGTGCATATATCCTCGTTCCGATCGCCAATGAATACAAGCTTGAAGGCGGAGGCTACGCGGGCAGCTGGGACGAATCGTATACGGATCCGGTCATGAAGCTCATCGATGCTTTTATCGGAAAACATACAGACGGTGTCGGCGTGAAATTCCTTCTCGGTAACTCCGCCGGCGCAAGATTCACTTTTGCTCTGGCCACACATGCTCCGGACAAGTTTGATGTTCTGGTCCCGGTCGGAACGGATGCGATCCCGGATGACGATGTGATGGACGAACTGGAAAGAAACGGAGTGACGCTGTTCTTCGCCGACGGCCTGCGTGATGAGATCGTAAGTCACGAAAAGATCGAGGCAAGACGTCCTCGTATGGAAAGAATGAAGAACTGCTTTATCTATACACCGGAATGGGTCAGAAACGCCGATAAGGGTATCGCTTCGATCAACTTCGGCTTTGAGATGGGGCAGCACTGCCTGATGAACGGTGTCCAGTCGAACCTGATGTTTCTGGATGGAACACCGATGGATCCGAGACTTCCCGGCGGCATGACCGGATGGATAGCCGAAGAACTGAAGAGGCGCGAATCGGATAAATAGACATCATTTTTGTGCGTTTATTCCCCGAAATGAAAATGCATGAAAAGAAATGAAAAGAAATTGTATTGACAATCCTTTTCTATCTCATTAATATATGTTTCGTTTCCAAAAGAAAACGGAGCGTGAGAAGAATGATCAATGTCGATAGAAGAAAGATGATCCTGGAGATCCTGGAAAATGAGAGCCGCATCTCGACTACGGATCTGCAGACACGTCTGGGCGTTACCGGAGCGACCGTAAGAAGTGATCTTCGCGATCTTGAACGCGAGGGAGCCATCGTGCGTTTCCACGGCGGAGCCAGAATGTCCGATTCCGTGAAGCAATCTTCCAACCCGGAAAACTATATGTGGAGATCTGTGATGTCCGTCGCGGAGAAGACGGCGATCGGCAAGGAAGCCGGGAAGTACGTCCATGAAGGGGAGACGATCTTCATCGATGCGAGCTCGACGACTTTTCATATGATCCCGTTTATCAGTAAGCTCGACAATATCACTATCGTAACCAATGGTATCCATACTGCAATGGAGATCCAAAGATATAGTAATTTTAGAACAGTCCTCGTCGGAGGCGTGCTCCGTCCGCATTCCGGTGCGATCGAAGGGCTCCTGTGTGAAGAGATGCTCCGCCACATCAGCGGCGACAGTTATTTTGTATCGGGAAACGGATTCTCGATCAACTCGGGCCTGACCGGTCACAATTTCTACGAACTGGAACTGAAGAAGCGCTTCGCGGAGAAGTGTAAGCGCTGCATCGCACTGGTCGATTCATCGAAACTGAATTCGGACTCGGCTTCCTCGTTCATACCGGCTGAGAGAATCAATGTCCTGATCACGGATTCCGGTATCTCGGATGCGCAGGCGCAGGAGATCCGTGATTTCGGGATCGAGCTTGTCATCGCGCCTCTTGGCTGATGTACTTTTACTTTCCGGAGTCGGAACTGATCCTCTGCTTGAGCTGTTTGGGCGTGATGTTCTTGTGTTTCTTGAACTGCGTTATAAAGTAGCTCGATGTCGAGAAACCCGTGTCGAGCGCAATGCTGCTGATGCTCTTGGATGTGGTGATCAGGAGCTTCTCGGCTTCGGTGAGACGCACGAACAGCAGATAGTCCGAGAACGTCTGTCCCATGCAATTTCTGAAGAACCGCGAAAAATAGCTGTAGCTCATGTTGCACATCTTCGCCATCTGCTCGGCGAGGACCGGATGCATATAATTCTTGTGGATATAATCGAGGACAGAATTGAGCCTGAGCAGATCGTCTTCCTGGATCGATGCGGACTTGTAAAGTGAAATCCCGTTCTTTTCCATACGCCTCAGATACCAAAGGAAGATCCGGAGGATGTCGGAGCGGATCGCCAGCTCATATCCCGGGGACCTCTCGGTGAATTCACGGTGATAATCGCGTATGTACTCCGGAATAAGTGTGCCCTCCAGCTCGTCTTTCGTGGCCAGAAGAGAGAAACTGCCTTCTTCATCAGATCCGGAGAATGCGGTGCGGATCGGGAGGATGTACTTCGCACCGGTACTGTACATGGGGCTTATGAAGAACTGCGCCGGATCAAATTGCAGGCAGTAATACTCGCAAGGCTCGTAATGCCGGAAGGCGTGGACTTCGTTCACGTTGATCAGGAGCATATCGCCCTCGTGTACCTGTACATCGCGATTGGCCATGGACGCGTAGAAACTTCCGCGGATCCCGTAGATGATCTCGATAAAATCGTGATAGTGCGCAGGGATCTCCCGGCAGGGATTCTCATTGTCCATGAAATGAAGACAGGAAGCGATGGCCCCCGCCAGATGTGAGCGGTGAAGGTCTTCGTAAATAGCTTCACCTTCGTGTGGGAAGTTCTTTGTCTTCATAGATGCGATGTACTCCAATCCGAAATGACTTCGTTACTCAGAATACCATTTTCGGATAAATAATGAAAGAAAAACAGCAAAATATTGCTATTTTTTATTCTCGGAGACTCCCGGCATCGGTTGTCACGCAGACTCCTCGGACAACGATCGAGAGGGCTTCGGCGAATTCTGCCGGTGTGGCTCCGATGGCGGAAAGGATGTCATACAGTTTCTTGACTGAGGGATTGGCATCTCCACGCTCGATGGCGCAGTAATAGGAATGATTGACGCCGCTTCTCGTGCTGACAGTGACCTGAGAGAGGGCACGCTGGGTGCGGAGATGACGAATGGCATGACCGACGATCTTATATAAGTCCATTTTTGCCTCCTTGGTGAAACCATGTGTGAAAAATAAAAACAACCCAATCTTCTGTAACTTCATAATACAACCGGCCGGGGTGCTTGATAAGGGAGTAAGAGAGCGTTTGCCGGAGTTTTCATGCGGTTTCCGAACGTAGGAGATAAATTATTCTTTCTATGTATATTGTTCAGGAGTTCATGCAAAACCGGGCAAAGTTGTCGTATAATAAAGTGAAGTGAGAAAAAGCGGAAAGGTACCGATTCTTTATGGCGCAAAGTAGTGATATTCGTTTGCCGTCCTGGATCTCCCCGGGAATGGTGTTCCAGCAGGGTGTTCCCGTGATCCTCCGTGGCGAGGTGGAGTCGGCGCAGACTCCGGTGACACTGGAGGTAATGAAGGACCCGACAGATGGACGTAAGGTATCCAAGCTGGATACGGATTACGGTGTCATCCTGAGCCTGGAGACGGTCTCGGATGAAAACGGCGGATTCCGCTTCGAGCTTCCGGCGTATCGGTCTTCTACCGACGCCTATACGCTCGTTTTCCACTCACTGACTCAGACACTGACGATCGAGGACTGCCGATGCGGAGACGTATGGCTGATGTTCGGCGGGCGCCCGATCTCCTCAGCGATCGCGGAGACGTCGGCACCGCGTACCCCTCTTAAGAAAGATGTCATGCCGCTCCTTAGATTCTATTCGCCGAAGAGAAATGTTCTCGACCAGGTCGAGAATCTCTCCTACGAACCGATTCTGAATGTCGATGACAGTAAATGGATCCGTATCCGCGATACGAAGGAACTGGCGAAGGTCTCGTCGGTTGCTTTCTCATATGCATATCATCTGGCCGAGCAGCTCCACTATCCGGTAGGTATCCTGGATCTGGCGGAGGAATACGCGCCGATCTACCGCTGGCTGTCACATCAGGGCATCGATGCCAATGAGGCAATCCGAAGCTACCTCGAAGAGAGAAATCTCTATTTTGACGAGGAAGGCTGGCGTGTCAATATCGCCCGTCTTACGGAGAAAAAGGATGCGATTCTTTCGGGCTCGATCCTGAAGGAAGAACCGGCACCCGGTGAAGCGCCAAAGAGCGAGGAATCCTTCGTCTTCGAAGATGAGGAGAAGATCGATGTTCCGGTCGATCCCGAAGGTGCACTGGCTTTTGAAGATCAGAAGGCCGGAAAAGTAGAAGAGAAGAAAGACGGGGAGGAGACTTCCGAAGATGCGGAGTCTTCTGACGAGCCGAAGACGGATGCAGAAGACAAGCCGGAAGAGGAAGATCCGGATGCACCGCCGCTGTCGTTCCCGACCGAGGAACTCAAGCACTACGAGAAGCAGAAGAATAATCATGATCTTCTCAATTCCATGATCCCGTCAGCAGAGACTATCATCGAGACAGAAACGCTCGTCTCGGAAGCGGCGCACCGTCCGCTCGTCGGACCTGCCGACATGATGTCCGTCTTCTATAACCATAAACTGGCGCCGCTGTGCGACCTGAGTATACGTGGTATCGTGTTCGCACCGGATGCCTCCGATGCCCAGATCGGCAAGCCCTATACCGCGATGGTCCGCCAGCTCCTGATGGATCTGGCCGGAGTTTTCGGCCCGAGAGAAATCACGGACAAGCATCAGGTACCGTCATTTATCATCATGCAGCTCCATCCGGATGTCATGGATCCGGAAAAGCCGTTCCAGCATGTCGAGTTTAACGAGAATCTCTGCGCGATCCGAAGAAGATTCCCGATGCCGATCGGTATCCTCGGTCAGCACGATCTTCTGATCCCGAATAAGGCCGTATCCTTTACGCTCGGACGCCGCCTCTCCTGCATCGCGCTGGGTCTTCACTTCACACCGAAGATGCCGGCTTCCTGCCCGGAGTGTGTCGGTGTCGAGGTGATTGGAAATAAGGTCATGCTTTCCTTCGATAACACCGTCGACGGTCTGCGTCTTTCCGAGACCGAGTCGATCCTTCGCGGATTTGCTGTCTGTGATGAGAGCCGCGTCTATGTACCGGCGCAGGCGAGGATCCTTCATGGCGTGCGCGTCATGGTCTGGAATGACGATATCCTCGACCCGGTAGGCGTTACCTACGGCTACAGCCCGATCCCGCATCAGGCGACGTTCCGTAACCGTATCGATCTCCCGGTTCTGCCGTTCCGCTTCGACCGGATCCCGTCCGAGTACTGCCCGGATCTGACCTTTACGTCCTGCGAAGACATCGATTTCATCGGCAAGAAGACCTGGGACAGTGATTTTGAAAAACTGGAGACATTCCAGATCCGGAAAGGTAAGGCTACGATCAACCGCGAGGTCATGAATAAGACACAGGGTGCGGCATCGCTTCGTATCGAGTATGAGCCGGAGAACAGCCTGCTGTCGTTCGGACCGGTCCTGTCGTATGCTTCAGTCATGGCGCCGCTTCGTTTCTCGAAAGCGAGGAGGATCTGCCTCGATGTCTTTAATCCTGACCAGTGTGAGAAAACCATGCAGATCTCCGGTTTCCGCGGAGAAGCCACGATCCAGATCGGACTTCGCTGGCAGACGATCTCCCTGAGCTGGGCATCCTTTGACGACATGGAGATCTCGGAACTTCTGTTTACCATATTTGACAGACAGCGCTCCGGCGCTATCTATATCGACAACATCCGTTTCCTGCCATAAAGGAAATGACAGAAAGGAGCTGCCCGATGGTCGAAGATTTATTACCGGCATTTGAAAAAAGCATACTGGAGAAGTCCGGTTCCATACCGGTCGTTTTCGAAGGCGTGGAGCACTGCTATGAGACATCTACGCCTTTTCCGACATCGAGCCGCCATACTTCTCACGAACTTCTCTATCTGCGCAGAGGAAAGTGCGAGTTTACGATCAACGGTAAAGTCGTGCAGGTGACGAAGGGGAGTACCCTGATCATCCGCCCGCAGATGACGCACTCGGTCCGTGTGCTCGAAGGTCCGGCCGATATGGTCGTTCTTTACTTCGGATTCTCGTCCGATATCCAGAAGGCGCAGCAGGCGCTTCTTTCGAAACCGAAGGAGACCCAGCCGATGGCCAACGGACGCCTCCGTGGCGGTCCGACTGTTCCTTTCCTGCAGGAGAATGTTTCTTCGCTCCCGCTCGAGTATTTCCTGGACTTTGCCCAGGGCGAGAACGGTATGGGTGAAGGTTCGCCCTATCTCATGATCTCCGGTAAGAGCCGTCAGGCGATCGGTGCACTGGCCGAGAGGATCATGCGAGAGAGTCGGGAAGATGCCTATGCGAAGGACATGATGATGCAGATCCTCACGATGGAACTTCTGATCACGCTGTCGCGTGCACTTCGGGAAGAGTGGGAGGAGAGTCTCCGTGTAAAGAATGGAAAGGCCAGAGAACTGGTCCTGATCGCACGCGACTATCTCGACGAGAACTACGATCGCGGCGTGACCGTGGCGGAGACCGCATCCTACGTCTTCCTAAGCCAGGGTTACTTTACCAGAGCATTTCGCGATGAATTCGGTATCAGCCCGATGAACTACCTGATGCAGATCCGTATCGAGGCGGCCTGCCGGCTCCTGACCCAGAAAGAGATCAAGGTCAGCGGTATCGCGACTTCGGTTGGTTTTTCGAGCCCACAGAGATTTAATGTGGCATTTAGAAAACAGAAGGGTATGACGCCCATGGAATACAGACATAAATATGCTGAATAAGGAGACAGAAAATGAGCGTATATGATGACGATTTCCGCGTACCGGAGGAAAGCCGGAAGGGCATGGACCTAGAGCGGATCGAAAAGGCCGTAAGAGAGATCCTGATCGCGGTCGGTGAGGATCCGGACCGTGAGGGACTCCAGGAGACACCGAACCGTGTGGCACGTATGTACGGCGAGGTCTTCTCGGGACTTCACAGAGATATCAGCAAGGATATCAAGACATTCACATCCGAAGACGATGAGATGATCCTCATCGGCGATATCCCCTTCTACTCGATGTGTGAGCATCACCTCCTTCCGTTCCACGGGAAGGCGCACGTCGTCTATATCCCGAGAGACGGAAAGATCCTGGGTCTTTCGAAGGTGGCCCGTATCGTCGATACCCTGTCCCGTAAGCCGCAGCTGCAGGAGCGTCTGACCTCGGAGATCGCCGATACGATCCAGAAAGCAGTCGACGCCCAGTCTGTCTGTGTCGTGATCGAGGCCGAGCACCTCTGCATGACGATGCGCGGTATCCGTAAACCCGGCTCGAAGACCGTCACCTCTGCTATGCGTGGCGGATGCCGTTCGGATGCAAGGACCCGATCGGAGGCACTGGCTCTGATCAACAGACCGAGAAATATCCTCTGAGTAAGTGGTGAGTGATATGGCTGAAGCAGCAAGTGAGAAGAAATGCTGGATATGTAAGGACAGGGTCCTCGATTACAGCAATATGCTCGTGATGGGGATCGTGAACGTGACCCCGGATTCCTTCTCGGACGGCGGGCTTTTCTATACCCCGGACCACGCCCTGATCCATGCGCGCCAGCAGCAGGAAGAAGGAGCGGATATCCTTGATATCGGCGCGGAGTCGACCCGTCCGGGAAGTGAAGCGATCTCTGCCGACGAAGAACTGTCCCGTCTGATCCCGGCGCTGCAGCTGATCTCCCGCGAGGTGACAGTGCCGATCTCCATCGATACATATAAGAGTAAGACCGCTATGGAATCCCTGAAGTACGGTGCTTCGATCATCAACGATGTGTGGGGACTGCAGTACGATAGTAAGATGGCTGATGTTGTCGCCGAGAGCGGTGCCGGTGTGGTCATCATGGCGAACTACACGAATCCGGCGCTTTTTGAGAGGAAGGGAGAGATCGTGGATGACTGTCTCCGTTTCTTCGAAAAGAGTGAGAAGATTGCAGATGCGGCCGGGATAAAAAGAGAGAAGATCCTTTTTGATCCGGGTATCGGATTCGGAACCGATACGAAAGAATCGATCGAACTTCTTAGGGCGATCCCGCAGATCCAGGAGAAGGGGTATCCGCTTCTGATCGGACCTTCCAGGAAGCGTTTCGTAGGGGAAGTCCTCGGGGGAGTTCCGGCGGACAGAAGAGACCCGGCGACGGCGTCCGTAGCCGTTTACTGCGGACAGAAAAAGGCCGCATGCATCCGCGTTCACAACGTCTGGGAGACTGTTTCCGTATTAAAGATGCAGGATGCACTTGATCCGAGATAAGGAGTACCGAAATGGATAAGATCGTGATGTCCAACATGATATTCAAAAGTTTCTCGGGCGTCCTTCAGCAGGAGAAGGAAAACGGCCAGGAGTTCGTCATTACTCTCACACTGGAGATCCCGCGGATCAAGGGCTGCCGGACCGATCACATCCGCGATACGGTAGACTACGGGAAGGTCTTCGACTTGGTGAAGGACTATGTGGAGCATGTCTCCTGTGATCTCATCGAGTATATGGCTGAACAGATCATCCTCCGCGTCATGAGAAAAAACTCCATGGTAGAGAGAATCACCTGCGAGATCCGAAAGCCGAAGGCTCCGATCGACGGCGATTTCGAGTATATGAGTGTCATTATCGAGCGGACGAGAGAACAGATGGAGGAAGTACTATGACGGAAGCGTATCTGTCGCTCGGAAGCAATATCGGGGACCGTCTTGGAAATCTGTCCCGTGCGGTCTCTCTTCTTGACCGTCCGGAGGGCGGGATCCATGTCCTTTCCGTATCACCGGTATATGAGACGGATCCGGTCGGATATAAAGATCAGGACGATTTTCTCAACATCGTGGTCCGCATCGAGACATCTCTGGAACCACTGGCGCTACTGGCGGTGTGTCAGCGTATCGAGGAGGCGCTGCACCGTGTCAGAGAGATAAGATGGGGACCTCGTACGATCGACGTGGATATCCTTACCTACGGGGATCTTACGATGAATACCCAGAGACTAACGATCCCGCATCCGAGGATGCAAGAGCGGGGATTTGTCCAGGTCCCGCTTCGTTTCCTTCATGGCGAGAAGGAGATTCCGGAAAAATGGGAGGGAAGTGTCCGCTACTTCGGGGAACTGCCCGCAGGTGACGGAGTTGAATGAATCGGGAAAACCGCTATAATAGAAATGTTTAGTTCTTGCTTTAGATACATGGAGGTATTAGATGGCCGAACAGGAAAACAACAAGAGCAATCGTGCACCAGCCGGTGCGCCGACAAACGGAGCCCAGCCGCCGAGAAATAATAACAACGGCGGAAATGGCGGTAACCGTAACCGGAGAAGAAAGTCTGGCGGAAATCACGGTGGAAACGGCGGGAACGGAAACCGCGAGAGAAATAACTACAACCGGAATAACAGAAATAGTAATAATGCCGAGGGTGGTTCCCAGAGAGAAGAAAGACGTCAGGAGAACCGCGAGCGTTCGAATGCCGGTGGGGAGAGAAGAGAGTACCGTTCCGAGAAGAAGAATTACGACAGAAATCAGGAACACCGCGATAACCGTGAAGGCAGAGAGGGCCGCCAGAAGAACTGGGGACGTCGTCGTCCGGCAGAGGAGACTCTCGAGGATATCCGCAAGGATAACGAACGGATCGAGAAGGAGATCTGGCTCGAGATCGCCAGCATCCATTCCGTGAAGCTCGATTGATTTTAGTATATAATGTTTTTAGGTGAAGGAGGCATAGAAGAGATGAGCGGTTTGTTTGTTACCTTCGAGGGAATTGACGGTTGCGGCAAGACCACCCAGATCGAGATGCTTTCTTCGGATCTGAAGTCAGAGGGCATCCCTTTCGTGCTGATCCGTGAACCGGGCGGTACACAGATCGGAGAAAAGATCCGTACGATCCTTCTCGATAAAGCGAACAGCGGGATGCATGCCAGAACCGAGCTTCTTCTTTATGAGGCTGCCAGAGCGCAGATCGTGGAGGAGAAGATCAAGCCGGAACTGGAGGAAGGAAAGGTCGTCATTTGTGACCGGTTCTTCGATTCGACGGTAGCCTATCAGGGCATCGCGAGAGGACTGGGACTGGAAGCCGTGGACTACCTGAACCGCTGGAGCACGGCGGGACTTGCACCGGATATCACGTTCCTCCTCGACCTTGACGAGGAGACCGCCTACAGAAGACGTCACGGGCGGTCGGACGAAGAGGACAGGCTGGAAGCCGAAGGCCTGGCGTTTATGAAGAAAGTGCGCGAGGGATATCTTCTCACGAGCACAGAGCAGTCAAGAATCAGGGTAATACCCGCGACGGATACACCTGATGTGATCTATCAGAAGATAAGGAAAGCTGTCTGGGAGGTACTTGGAAAATGAAACTGGTATTTGCAATCGTACACGATGAGGATACACCCCGCCTGATGGCCGAGCTGAATAAAGCCGGATTCCGCGTGACGAAACTGAATTCCTCGGGCGGATTCCTGCGCTCCGGTAATACGACTCTGATGATCGTCGTAGAAACGGATAAGAAGGACGAAGTGCTGGATCTGATCCGCAAGTATTCCTCGAGCAGACAGTCTGCGATCAATACCAGTCTTACCCCGTCTGCGATGGGCGGTTCCTATGTTCCGTACCCCGTAGATGTCACAGTGGGCGATGCGACGGTCTTCGTCGTCAACGTCGAACAGTTTGAGAAGATGTGATCTATGGCGTTTTCTGAACTGATCGGACAAAAAATAGCGAAATCACGCCTCGGTTCGGCTCTCACGTCAGACCCGGGGCATGCTTTTGTTCTGGTGGGTCCACCCGGGATCGGCAAGAAATCCCTGGCCCGTGAGTTCGCAAAAGGCCTTCTCTGCAGCCATCCGACAGAAGACGGAGGATGCGGTACCTGTCCGAACTGTATCTATGTACGAGAACATACCCACCCGGATTACCGGGAGCTATTGCTTCCACCCGGAGAAAAGAACATAAAAGTCGCAGACGTCCGCACGAAGATCCTTTCCGATGTGACCATTATGTCGCAGATCGCGGCAAGAAAGGTGTATCTGATCGATGCGGATTATCTCGGTGAAGAAGGACAAAATGCACTTCTTAAGACACTCGAGGAGCCGCCGAAGAATGTGGTTTTCATCCTGACCGTATCGGATGAATCGCGCCTTCTTCCAACTATACTGTCCCGTACAGAGAGCATCCGCCTATTCCCGAATACTGAAGAAGAGGTAGTCTTAGCACTCAGGAAGATGAATCCGGAGATCCTTCCGGAAGAAGCGTCGCTGTTTGCCCGCTTCTCGAACGGCATCATCGGGTATGCCGTGAAACTGTCGGAGTCATCCTGGCTCACGGATGCTTGGGAAGAGGTCACGGATCTGCTTCTTCAGCTCCCGGAATTGTCCAGAACGGAACTCATGACGAAGCGCTATTCATTCTTTGACGAGGAGAAGGAGCACTTTGCGGACATTCTTTCCCTGATGGAAATGGTCCTCGGAGAGATGGCGCTTGCTGTAGTCGCGCCCGATTCGGATGCCTTGCGGGAAGAGGCAAAAAAAGATAAGATTAGCAAGATGGTTAAGAAGCATGCAATCACCATGAGAAAGATCGGTCTTTGTAGTGAGGCCCTTACGGTCGCGGCCAAAGCGTATAAGAGTAATGGCAATTATGAGATGATCGTAAGCAGGATGCTTCTGGCATTGAAAAAAGGAGTTATGTAAATGGCAAAAGTTGTAAATCTTCGTTTCCACGATGCGGGAAAACCATACCGCTTTCTCGCCGGAGATCTCAAGCTCAAGGTCGGAGATGCGGTCATGGTGAATACCGCGCTCGGACAGGATATCGCTTTCGTAGTGGATGAACCCTTCGAACTTCCAGACGAGAAGGTGGATGAGACGATCATTCCCATCCTGCGTATGGCAAGTGACAAGGAGATGGATCACTACCGCGACAAGAAGGTCCGTGAGGAAGATGCCTTCCGAAAGTGCCTGGAACTGATCGAGAACCGCGAACTTCCGATGACGCTGGTGGAAGCGGTCTATTCCTTCGACGGGAGAAAATTGACGTTTTATTTCACGGCAGATAAGCGTGTCGATTTCCGCGAACTGGTCAAGGATCTGACATCCTGCTTCAGAACGAGGATCGAACTTCGTCAGATCGGATCCCGTGAGCAGGCCAAGATGGTCGGAGGCTTAGGTATCTGCGGAAGAGAACTCTGCTGTTGCTCTTATCTCGACCAGTTCCTCCCGGTAACGATCCGCATGGCGAAGGATCAGGGACTGTCGATGAATCCGACCAAGCTTACCGGTACCTGCGGTCGTCTGATGTGCTGTCTGTCCTATGAGCAGGCCGCTTATGAGGATGCGAACAAGCGTGTTCCCAAGGTCGGCAAGAAGGTCAAGACACCGGATGGAATCGGCGTGGTCATCTATTCGGATCTTCTCAAGGAGAAGGTCACGGTGCGTTTCGAGAAAGACGAAGAGACTGAGATGCAGATCTACGACGCTGCCGATGTCTCGCTGGTCAATCCTCCGCAACCGCAGTGCAAGACGGACTGTCCGAGAAAGAAACATCAGGGAGAGAAGCCTTCTTCGGATAAAGGCGGGAAGGTAAAACCTCATCAGGATGCTCCCGAGGATTGATTATTTACAAAGACAGAAAAATAGTGTTTAATGAAATCAAGAATTCAAAAAGGAGGATAATTCTATGGCATATGTAATTGGTGATCAGTGCCTCTCTTGCGGTTCCTGCGAAGGCGAGTGCCCGGTAGGTGCAATTTCTCAGGGTGATGGCAAGTACGAGATCAATCCGGATCTTTGTCTGGAGTGCGGCTCCTGCGAAGCAGCCTGCCCGGCTGGCGCTATTTCTCAGGGCTGATAACATAATCGTTAAGAGAAATCAAGAGATCTGCGACCCGGTTACGGGACACAGATCTCTTTTTACGTAAGGTGAGATTTGGAAGTTTTTGATTCGGAAAAAGAAACGATCGAGGAACTCGGAAGAGAAGGTTTCCGACTGATCCAGAGCCGGGAAGGATTCCGGTTCGGTGAAGATACGGTGCTTCTGTCGTGGTTTGTCGCGAGCAATCTCCGTGTGCGTCCATCGCGTCCGCTTCGTGTTCTCGAACTCGGGACGAATTGCGGCGCCGCATCGGTTCTTCTTGCGGCGCGAAGAAAAGATATCCGGATCGACGGGGTGGAACGGCAAAGTGAATCCCGGGCGATCTTCGAGCGGAATGTCGTTCTTAACGGCCTTTCGGATCGGGTAGGATCATTTCTTTCGGATGTGCGGGATCTTCCGACGGAAGATCTTCCCGCGAACCAATACGATGCGGTCTTTATGAATCCGCCGTTCCGTAGTCCGGAGCAAGGACCGGTCACCTCGGAATCGATCCACGGAAGAGCCCTTCTCGAAGCCAGATTCTCGATGCATGGCGGCGTGGAGGAATTCCTTAATTGCGCCAGAAAGATGCTGACCAGCTGCGGGGACCTCTTTCTCGTTGACCGGGCCGAGACCTTGACGGGTGTGATGGAAGCCTGTCTTAAGAATCATCTCATCCCGAAGCGGATCACCTTCGTACATCCATATGCGGACCGGGAAGCGACGCTGTTTCTCCTTTCGGCCAGAAAAGGCGGGAAGGTACCCGGAACCGTGATCACACCGCCGTTGATCCTTCGGGATTCCGAAGGCGGCTATACAGAGCAGTGGAAGAAAATCTATGAGTGATACGGCCGCTCTTCGGCCGCAAGAAGAAATAAGGAAGCGGAAACTATGTTGTATCTGGTCGGAACACCAATCGGAAATATGGGAGATCTGTCGCCACGTGCGGTAGAGATCCTGAAATCAGTGGATCTGGTAGCTTGTGAAGATACCAGAAGGACGGGACTTCTGCTCTCGCACTTCGATATCTCGGCGAAGCTCATGAGCTATCACGAGCATAACAAGGCCGCGGCAGGTGCGAAGATTATCGGACGGCTTAAGGAAGGCGCCGAAGTGGCGCTGGTCTCCGATGCGGGCATGCCGAGTATCTCTGATCCGGGTGAAGATCTGGTCCGGCGTTGCATCGAAGAGAGTATTCCGGTCACGGTCGTACCCGGTCCGGTGGCTGGCATAAGCGCACTGGTCCTCTCGGGACTTGATACACATCACTATTACTTCGAAGGATTCCTCCCGGTGGAGACGAAGGAGCGGAAAGCGCGGCTCAAGTGTGTGGCTGCGATGCCCGCTACTACGATCCTCTACGAGGCTCCGCACCGCCTCCTTCGTACGCTTTCGGATCTTTCAGCAGAAGGACTCACGGACAGACGCATCGCCGCCTGCCGGGAATTGACGAAGAAATACGAAGAAGTCATACGAGGAACTGTAGAAGATCTGATCGCACATTTTGAGACCACGCCTCCTAAGGGAGAATTCGTACTCGTGCTCGAAGGGGCGTCTCAGGAGACGGCGAAAGCCGTTCTAACTCCCGAAGAACGGGCAAATCGCATTAAAAATTTAGAAAGTGCCGGTATGTCAACCAAAGAAATTGCAAAAACTTTAGCTTTGGAGTGGGGAGAAAGCAAAAAGGCACTATACGCCGAAGTACTCGAGATGATAAAATAAAGAGTAATTCATTGCATGGGGGATAAATGGATATGGTGGCCGACGATTCCGGTTTTGTATCGGCTTTATATGATTCGTCGATCAGCTTGGATCCACAGCTTCTGGCACAGGTCGACAGCCTGCTGGAGAATGTGGCTCTTTGTACATTTGTTGTTTTTCCTAAAGAGAAGCGTTTTTTCTTTTCCAAAGGTATGACGGATGTCCTGGGCCCCGTCGCATCTGAGGATATGCTTCTTGATGACTATATCCGATTTGCCGATCCTGAAGAACAGAGAGCACTGACTGTGCGCTACGAGGAAGCATTTTACGATCTGATCGCGGCGAACCACAAAGTGGTCTCCTTCGAGCATAATATCTATTCCAATTCCGGCCATCTTTATCACCTTCGCGTCAATATGCAGGCGGTAAAGAAGGAGAACCATCATCTCATATTCGGAATGATAGAGGACTATACCAGCAGTTTCGGAGAGATCGTATACGAGAAACTTCTGAGCGACTCCGTGGACGGCTATGTATTCTGCTACGAAAGTGAGGAGGACTACTGCCGTTTCAATACCTCTCTTGCCGAACTGATCGATCTTCCCACCCATGAACTCAAGCATGCTTCGAAGGAAGTCGGCAATCTTGTTAATCCGGAAGATAATTCCGTGTTCCTTGCCGCCATGCAGGGAGAAAAGGAAATGAAGGGCCGAAGTTCCCTGGATTTCCGTATCCTTTCGCCGGTCAAGGGAGAGGTGTGGGTACATTCCTGCGGCGTCTTTGATTTCGTGTCTCCGGACCAGAAGCACTATAAGATCGGTATCTTCGTCGACGTAACCGACAAGACGAAGATGAGCTCGCTGCAACGCCTGATCATCGACGGATCGGAGGCCATTACTTTTACCGCCGATATGAAGCGCGGTATACTGGAGTTCTCGCCCAATATCCTGAATACGTTCCCGGATATGCAGTTGAAATATTCCGGCGACATCATCAACCGCATGGCGGAAGAGGTGATCGAGGATGACCGTCGCCGCTTCAAGGAGACGTTTACCTACCTCGTTGATGAAGAGAAAGATTCTTTCTCGATCGAGTTCCGCGTATGGGGGAACGATGACCAGATCCGCTGGCTCGCCAGCCGCGGCAAGAAGATCTATGACAGCAGTAAACAGGCACTCGTCATCATCGGAACGATCTTCGACCTGACCTCCATGAATGAGGTCCGCGAAAATGTAGAGAAGAACTCTTCCCGAAATGCCCTGACCGGACTTATGGTCCGTGACCGCCTCGTCTCGGATCTCGACGCACTGATCCACAGCCGGGATGTCCTGTCGGCGGCCATCGTGATCATCGACATCAAGGATTTCCATGTTTTCAATGACCGCTACGGCAGAGATACAGGTAATAAACTTCTCGTTGCCGTGACCAAGAAACTTCGTGAGAGCCGGCCGAAGGGCGGGGAAGTGTATCAGCTGAATCTCGATACATTCTGTATCCTATGGCCAAGTGCGACGCGTGTCCAGGTCGAAAACCACATGAAGGCCATCAAGGAAGAAATGAATGAGCCAATGATCATCGACAGAAGCTCGTTCTATGTATCCTTCTCCATGAGTGCGGCGCTGTTCCCGTCTTGCGGAAACGTCGCGGAGGAACTTCTGGTCAATGCAGAGATCACACTCCACAAGGTCAAGCAGGATCCGCGTCTTACCTATGCAATCTATACACCGCAGTATAAGGTCGAACTGAAGGAGAGACTCGATTTCGAGTTCCAGATTTCCAAGTCTATCCGTGAAGGAAATAAGAATTTCCTCCTTTACTTCCAGCCGTTGGTCGATGCCCGCTCCGAGCGTCTGGTCGGATGTGAAGCGCTTCTGCGCTGGAGATCTCCGCAGGGTGCATTGATCAATCCGGAGAAGGTCATCGCGGCCGTCTATGCCACAGGTCAGATGAATGTCGTGGGCGACTGGATCTTGAGAACGGCGATGCAGCAGTGCAAGACCTGGATCGATTCGGGCGTTTCAGACGATTTCTATGTGCATATCAATGTTACGGCAGAAGATATGGCGAGAATCGACTTCGCGGACTACGTTATCCGCCTTCTCGGAGAGTACGGGATCCAGCCGAAGAATATCCTCCTGGAGATCACGGAGACGACCTTGATGAAGAACCTCGCGATCTGCCGCCAGAACATGATCAAGTTAAGATCAAACGGCATCCGCATCGCGCTCGATGACTTCGGAACCGGTTATTCTTCCTTTAACTATCTGCGTGAATTCCCGGTAGACGAGATCAAGATCGACCGCGCCTTCGTCGATCAGGACGACCGATTCAATATGTCGTTTATCTCCGCTATCGTGCTCCTTACCCGAACGATTGGCATGACCGTGTGTGTCGAGGGTATCGAAACGGCGCAGAAGGCCTCCCGCATCCGTTCTCTGGGAGTGGATATCTTCCAGGGTTTCTACTTTGCCAAGCCGCTGTCCCATGAAGACTTCGAGCAGAAGTATTTCTCCGGCGCGAAGTTCAGGGCGTCCAAAGAAGAAAAACAGGAGCGGACGAAGCGCGGCGAGTAAACCATCCCGATGGGGCATCCTTATTCGAGAGCGTAACGACGATGAGTATTCTCTGACCAATTTATCGTTTTGTGAAGAAGTAAAGAAAAAGAGCTGACATCCGTTCGGATGTCAGCTCTTCTGATTTGACCTGTTCTGCTTCCGGATTCGTACTTCTATGCACGACTTACTTGGCTACGATGTTGGCCAGTCTTCCCTTAACATAGATGAACTTGACGATCGATCTTCCGGCGAGAGCCGTCTCGAGGTGACTGTCTTCCTTGACGATCTTCTCGACATCTTCCTGTGTGGCATCCGGCGCGATGTTGACCTTGAACTTGACCTGGCCGTTGATCTGAACGGCGATCTCGATCGTATCCTTCACGAGCTTGCTCTCGTCGCATACCGGCCATGCCTGGTTGAAGATACTGTACTCGTTGCCCATTCTCTCCCAGAGTTCCTCTGTGAAGTGCGGAGCATACGGAGCATACAGAAGGAGGAAAGTCTCGACGGTAGATCTCAGGAGAGCGTCGTTCTTATTCGCGGCACCCTGGTACTTACCGATCGCATTCAGAAGTTCCATGAGACGGGCGATGGAAGTATTGAACTGGAATCTCTCGGTATCTGTCGTGACGGCCTTGATGGTGTAGTTCAGGCTGTAAAGGAGAGCCTTATCTTCTTCACTGAGGTCGGTCGGCAGAGCCTGTCCCTTCGCGATGCCCTTCACATCTTCAACGAGACGGTCGATACGGCCGGTGAACTTCACGATCGCCTGCAGTCCGCTTTCGCTCCATGGACCACCGTCCGTGTAAGCAAAACCGAATGCGAGGTAGGTTCTGAATACGTCCGAACCATATTTCTGGATGTACGGATCCGGTGCTACTGTGTTACCTCTGGACTTACTCATTCTGTTTCCGTCCGGTCCGAGGATGATTCCCTGGTGAACAAGAGAGGTGAACGGCTCGTCGAAATCGAGGTAACCCATATCACGGAGTGCCTTACAGAAGAAACGTGTGTACAGAAGGTGCATCGCGGCATGTTCCGGACCACCGACGTACTTATCGACCGGGCACATCTTGTTGATGAGCTCTCTGTTGAAAGGCTCTTTGTCGTTCTTGTTATCCGGGTAACGGAGCTGATACCAGGAGGAGTCAACGAATGTATCCATGGTATCCGGATCACGCTTCGCCGGAGCACCGCACTTCGGACAGGTGGTGTTCATGAACTCGGCGCACTTAGCCAGCGGGGACTCTCCATCCGGACGGAATTCCACGTCGTAGGGGAGAAGAACCGGGAGCTGATCGTCCGGTACCGGAACGACGCCGCACTTCTCACAGTGTACGACCGGGATCGGTGTGCCCCAGTAGCGCTGACGGGAGATCAGCCAGTCACGGAGACGGTAGTTGATCTTTCTTTCTGCCATGCCCTGCGGCTGGAGTTTTTCGATGATCGCATCGATCGCGGTCTTGAAGTTGAGACCGTCAAATTCACCGCTGTTGACGAGGATGCCTTTTTCAATGAACGGAAGTTCATCCTCCGCATCGGCGCTGGAAGCAATAACTCTCTGGATCGGGAGGTCGAACTTCTTGGCGAATTCATAGTCTCTCTCGTCGTGTGCCGGAACGGCCATAACCACACCGGTACCGTAAGTAGCGATGACATAATCGGAAGCCCAGATCGGAACTTTCTTTCCGGTGATCGGGTGGATCGCGTAGGATCCTGTAAAGACACCGGTCTTTTCACGTGTGGTGGACATTCTGTCGATATCGGAAGCCTTCTTCGTGAAAGCCTGATACTCTTCAACCTTCTCTCTGCATTCGTCTGTGGTGAGCAGTGTGCACAGTGGAGATTCCGGAGCAACGACTACATAGGAAACACCCATCAGAGTATCCGCACGAGTGGTGAATACGGAGAGCTTGAGATCAGAGCCGTCTTCGTCCTTCAGGCGCTCGCCGTTCTTCTCACAGAGGAAGGAGATCTGCGTACCTTCGGAACGACCGATCCAGTTGGTCTGGATCTTCTTGGTCTTTTCCGGCCAGTCGAGCTGCGGCAGGCAGTCGAGAAGTTCCTGCGCATAAGCGGTGATCTTAAAGAACCACTGTGTCATGTTCTTATGCTCGACTTCGGTGTGGCAGCGCTCACAGGCACCGTCGATGACCTGCTCGTTGGCAAGAACCGTATTACACTGCGGGCACCAGTTGACCGGTGCGTTCTTTCTGTAAGCCAGCCCCTTCTCGAGGAGTCTTAAGAAGATCCACTGGTTCCACTTGTAGTACTCCGGCTTGCATGTCGCAATCTCATAGTCCCAGTCATAGGTAGCGCCCATGTTCTTGAGCTGCTGCTCCATGATCTCGATATTGTGAAGAGTACTGTCCTTCGGGTGGATACCTGTCTTGATTGCGTAGTTTTCCGCCGGGAGACCGAAAGAGTCAAATCCCATCGGATGGAAAACATTAAAGCCCTGCATCCGCTTCATGCGGGACCAGGAGTCGGTCAGGGAGTAGTTATACCAGTGACCGAGGTGAAGATTTGCGGCAGACGGGTAGGAGAACATCTCCAGAACATAGAGTTTCTCGCCCTTGCCGTTCGGATCAAACTTGTATAAATGGGTCTCTTCCCATTTCTTTTGCCATTTACGATCGATATCGGTTGAATAAGCCATCGGATATACCTCGCTTTATATAGAAACTTACGAACGTACATTATAGCAGATTTATCCCAAACATAGAACCATATTATATTACCTATTCTTGCCGATTCTTGCCGACATCCGGAAAATAGATTAGTATGTATCAAGAAAAGAAACTGATTATTGAAACTTCAGAAAGATGAGGAGAATGATTTATGAAGTGTCCTTTATGTGGAAATGAGAACCTCGACAGCACCCGTTTCTGTATCTGGTGTGCCGCGCCGCTGGATAATGCGGCTCCGTCACAGCCTGAACCGACGCCTGTTGCTCCGGCACAGGTTCCAGTGGCTCCGACACAGCCTTCTGCCGTACCGGCTTCGGTTCCGACCACTCCGCCGGCTTCCTCGGCAACGCCCAACTATATTCCGACATCGGTTCCCACGCAGACTCCGTCTTATATTCCGGGACAGTCCGCGATTCCTCAGCAGAACCCCGGCTATTCTGCCGGAGGGATGAACACCCCGATCCAGGCTGCCTATGTGGCTCCGGGAACCGCCGCACCGAAAAAAGTGACCAATGTCCTTTGTATACTTGGTTTTATTATCTCACTGGTTTCGATCTTCTGTTGCGGACTTACGGCGATCGTCAGCCTTATTCTGTCGCTGCTGGGCCTGATTTTTGCATGTAAGAAGAGTGAGAAAGGCAAAGGTCTGGCTATTGCCGGTCTTATCATCTCGGCCCTGTTGCTTGCGGCCTTTATCGTGTTCATCGCAACAGGACGTTTCAAAGTGCACACCAATTTCAGTCTGGGTAAGAAACTCGATACTCCGGAAAAGATCGAAGAATACATCAAGGAGAATAACTGGATCGAGCTCGAGGAAGGATCGTATCTGGTATTTAAATCCTCGAAGTCTTTCAAGTATTACCGTCAGTTCGACGAGCTTGATGACTACTACTATTCCGGAACCTATGAGCTCTATGTCGGCGAAGAGGCGATGGACTTCCTCGAGGACGAGCTCAGTGACTATGGTGTGACGAGAAAAGAAGTCGAGGATCTCGCGGACCGCGAGGAACTCTATGAGATGGATAATCTTGTCGTTTTAGTCCTTCACAACGAAGAGCAGATCGTCGATGGAGAGAACATCATGCAGAAAGAAGTGGATACTCCGTATTTCGGATTCTTCGTAACGGATAAGAAAGAGAAGGAGCATGCCCTCGACATCGTAAACGCGAACCATTACGATTACTGCCTGTTCGTTCCGGAAGATGAATACGAAGGCGCGAAGAAGTCCATGAAAGATTAACTGACCAGCGAAGCGACAAGCGCACAGATGCCGGCTACAAGCGGATACAGTAGATAGAGCGACCGATAGAGCATCTTCGGTCGCTTTCTTTTCTTGTTGGGAAGAAGGAGGCAAAGAAGAAAACCGATCAGAGAGAAAGCCTGCCAGGAGATCGTACCGGACATACGGAAATGAATGTATGTGTAGCATGCGGCAAAAGCACTATAGAAGACTGTCGCAACAAGCACGCGGTTGTCGATTTTCCAGCGGTGAAGAAAATAGAAGATCAGCGTACACATGACGGACATCAGGGACATCGTCAGCGGCAAAAACGTGATCAGTGTCATACACAGCGCGAAAAGCACGATCGCCAGGCCGTGAAGCGAGGCACGCGGCCATTTCGGGATCGTCATGCCTTTCGGAAGATTGTTGGCTTCTTCACCGGGTACGATTACATCAAAACGCGTGGAGTGTGTGGACTGGTTGGGCTGAAGAAGATTAAGAGAGGCGATCCGGTCTCTCGGAAGCGAGACAAGAAGTTCCACGCCATAAAGCAGGATCAGGGCGATAAGCCAGGTAAATACGATGTTGAAACGTTCGGGCCTCGGGGATTTTTCCCAGAGAATAAACGAGAGCAGATACACGGCCTGAGTAAGATAGGCACAGAAGGCCAGACGCATGAAATACTTATTCGTGCTCCGTGTGAGGAAAAAGCCTTCCACAAGGGCCTGAGCGAAGAAGGGCATGGATATGTAGCCGATGATCGAAAGTGCGAAGATCACGCAGGAAGGCAGGATCCCGTCGAAGAAAAACGCTACGGTTCCGCATATCATGAACAAATATGCCAATATCTTCTTCACATTTCTACCCCAATTTGTAAAATGAATGCAATGCTGCGACGTTGAAAGATAAGCATATTTATTGTATCATTAACGTGCTTAATTGTGCATTCACAATACGCAAAAGCGTATTTTTCTATATATTTTGAGGTGTTGATCATGGGATTAGGACTAGATATTGGTATTGATCTGGGCACCAGCAGTGTCCTTATATATGTTCGCGGCAAGGGTGTCGTTCTTAAGGAACCTTCCGTTGTTGCAGTAAATACGAAGACAGGTACCGTACTTGCGGTAGGTGAGAGCGCCAGCCTGATGCTCGGTAGAACGCCGGGCGTCGTCGAGGCGATCCGTCCTCTTCGTGATGGTGTTATTTCTGACTTTAAGGTTACCGAGGTCATGCTGAAGGCTTTCATCGGCCGTGTATGCCAGGGTATCCGTGCGACGTATTTCCGTCCGACGATCGTCGTATGCGTGCCGTCGGTCATTACTCCGGTTGAGCAGAAGGCCGTTGAGGATGCCTGCCGTCACGCCGGTGCAAAGGATGTATTCCTGATCCGTGAGCCGATTGCTGCTGCGATTGGTGCCGGTATCGATATTACCAAGGCCTGTGGTTCCATGATCGTAGATATCGGTGGTGGTACTACGGATATCGCGGTTATCTCTCTTTGTGAGCCTGTTGTTGACTTCTCTCTGAAGGTCGCGGGCGACAAGTTCGACGAAGCGATCGTGAAGCACGTCCGTCGTAAGCATAACGTTCTCATCGGTGAGAAGACCGCAGAAGAATTAAAGATCAACATCGGTTGCGCCTATCCGAGAGAAGAGGAAATGACCATGGACGTCCGTGGCAGAAACCTCATCACCGGTCTTCCGGCGACTGTTACCGTTTCTTCCACAGAGATGCTCGAAGCACTTGAAGAGCCGGTAGCCGCGATCTTCGATGCGGTACACTCCGTACTCGAGAGAACCCCGCCGGAACTGATGGCGGATATCTCCCAGCGTGGTATCGTTATGACCGGTGGTGGTGCACTTCTTTATGGTCTCGACAGAATGCTCGCCACGAAGATCGGTATCGATGTATGCGTAGCAGAAGACACCGTTTCCTGCGTTGCCATCGGAACAGGTAAAGCACTCGGCATGATGGACAAGTTCGCCGCACTGGGCGATACCTGATCGATCCCAATCATAGACAATTCAATCGCCGTAATAAATCAACGTCGCTGGTCCTCGACACTTCGTGTCTGCGGAATCGCGACTTTTGATTTTTACGGCGATTTGCATCTGACATGATTCGGATCAGATATCGTCCAGCGCTGGTTCGTATGACTATTTGGTTAGTTGACAATTCGGCTTTTCAAATTATATAATGACAGCGATTTGATGATTGTATTGCAAGTGTGCTTCTTGCAAGGGATGAGGGGCAGGCAATACAGATGAGGTGTAATTGATTTTTCGCATTTAACTACATAACTGTGTGCTTAAGGAAGAACATTTTTCTATCTTTCTGCGTGCAGAAATAAGCCTGATTCCAATACTACTAAAAATGTGAGGTACATAAGTGGGACAAGAAGATTTTTTTTCAAAGAGTAAAGAGACTCTGTCTGCCATTGCGACCGCTTTTCAACTTGTTACTCCCGAACAGGCGGAGTCGATGGACAAGCTCGAACTGGCTCTGATGCTCGATAACGAGCAGCGGAAGGCCAACGAAGCGGAAGACTCGAAGAATAAGGCAGAAGCTGCGGCCGTCAATCCTCCGCCAAAGGAGAAGACCAAGCGCGCTGCTTCGAAGAAAAAGACAGAAAAAACGACTCTTGAAATGATGGGAGACTCTATGCCGGAAACGGAGACGATCTCTGTTGTGGAAGAAGAAAAACCAACAACGGAAAAAGCCTCGGCCAAGCGTGGTAGAAAGCCGAAGAATCAAGCGGAAGAAAAGAAAGAAATACCTTCTGAAGAAGCATCGGCCGAATCTACTGAAAAGGAAGAAAAAACGGCAGAAGTAAAACCGGAAAATGTATCTTCCGATAAGAAAGAGGAAAAGACTTCCGATTCCAAAACAAGCAAGAGAAAAAAGAAAACCGCGAAAGAAGAAAAGGCTTCTGAAGAAGTAAAGCCGGAGTCTTCCGATAGTGAAAATCCGCAGGCGGCGGAAGAGAAAAAAGAGGAGCCGGAAGCTTCTTCTGAAACAAAAGAAAAGACGGATAAGAAATCCCGGGGAAGAAAGAAAAAGAATACGAAGGAAGCCGAACTGGAAGAAGTATCTTCTGAAGAAAAGAAAGAAGAAACTCCATCTGAACCGGAAGTGAAGGAAGAATCCAAACCGGCGGAAAAACAGGAAACTCCTTCGAATGGAAATAACGGTCAGCAACAGCAGAACGGTAAAAACAAAAAGCAGAAAGGACGCCACAGAAGTGTGGAGATCCGTCCGGCCGGAGAGACAGAGTCTTCCACATCTGAAGGATCTTCTGAAGAGAAGAATTCTCAGGATGGAGAAAACACACAGGAGAACACAAAGCCGCAGATCGAACCAATCGAGTTTGTCGGTGTTCTCGAGATCGTGCAGGAAGGCGGCTACGGCTTTGTCCGTCGTGAAAATTATCTCCCATCCCCGCAGGATGTATTTGTTCCTACCAATCTGATAAGAAGATTCGGTCTTCGCATCGGTGATCAGATCCGCGGATTTGCTCTTCCGAAGCGTGGACAGGAGAAGAACCTCGCACTTCACTACATCACCACAGTCAACGATGTGGAAGTCGATAAGCTTGGACGCCGTCCGCATTTCGAAAGACTGACACCGATCTATCCGGATGAGCGTTTCCGTCTGGAAACAGGAAAGCAGGAGCTATCTACGCGTATCATCGATCTGGTATCTCCAATCGGTAAAGGTCAGCGTGGTATGATCGTTTCTCCGCCTAAAGCCGGTAAGACGATCCTCCTTCAGAAAATCGCGAATGCGATTACGGCGAACAGCCCGAAGACGAAGCTCATCGTACTGCTTATTGATGAGCGTCCGGAGGAAGTTACCGACATGCAGCGCTCGATCAAGGGCGAGGTCGTCTACTCCACATTTGATAAAAAACCGGAGAACCACACACGTGTTACCGAGCTCGTTCTCGAGCGTGCGATGCGACTCGTGGAAATGGGTGAGGATGTCGTGATCCTACTTGACTCCATGACGAGACTGGCCCGAGCTTATAACCTTACGATCACACCTACAGGAAGAACACTTTCCGGTGGTCTCGATCCGGGATCTCTCTATGGTCCGAAGCGTTTCTTCGGTGCAGCCAGAAATATTGAAAACGGCGGTAGTTTAACGATCGTTGCGACCTCGCTTATCGAGACCGGTTCCCGAATGGACGAAGTTATATTCGAGGAATTTAAGGGAACAGGTAACATGGAAGTCTATCTCGACAGAAAGCTTTCCGAAAAGAGAATCTTCCCTGCAATCGATATCAACAAGTCCGGTACTCGTCGAGAAGATCTCCTCATGTCTCAGGAAGAACTCGACGCCGTCTGGACGATCCGCAAAGCATTCTCGCAGATGGAGATTGCGACCGTTACCGAAACGATCATCGGACTCCTGCTTAAGACGAATTCGAACGACCAGTTTGTCCGTTCCGTTAAGGTTTCGTTTACGGATAAGGAAGTCTTTGACGCGATGCGTGGAACTGGTGCGAACGGATCGGCAAACGGAAACTGACAGCAGAAAAACAATTGAGAAAAAAGGGTGTCTCAAAAGTGATTGTTTTCACATAAGAGACGCCTTCTTTTTTCGCGGGAGGATCAGGATTTCTTCTCGATACGGTGAAGCTGCGGCCGGACGGTAAACTCCGTGATGACAAGATGCGGATCCGAAGAGAGAATATAGCGCACGGCGTCGGCCACATCGGTGGGAAGGAGCCGTGCATTTTCTTCTTTTGACGCTTCGAAATCCGCATTCCGGTACAGGTTCGTATCCGTCATGTCGGGCAGGATCGTCGTGACCTTGACACCATGTTTCCTGGCCTCGTCAAAAAGGCTTCGAGAGAAACTGAGTAGTCCTGCTTTCGTCGCGCCATAGGCCGCTCCATGCGGATTGCTCTGATTGGCGGTGACGGATGCGATGTTGAGGATCGTGCCATGACTCTCCTTGAGTTTTCGAAGAAGAATATTGGTGAGAAGAAGAGGCACTTCGAGGTTGGTCCTGACCATCTCGGAGATATCTTTTGCTTTCAGTTCTTCGTGCAGACCGTAGTACCCGACTCCGGCGCAATTGACAAGAAGATCGAGAGACTTTCCCTTTACGATCTCGCGAACGGTTTTCTCGAGAAGCATCGTATCCAGAAGGTCAAGTTCCACCTTGTGAAAAGCACTGTTATCGAGAAGTTTTCCGGCGTCGGAGAAGTCTCTTCCGATCCCGTAGATCTCGTAGTCCATGGTAAGCAGTTCTTCGCATATCGATCTTCCGATCCCGGAAGAAGCACCGGATACAATAGCTCGTTTGGTCATAATATCATTCTTTAATCGCAGAATTCGACGATCTTGGGATCGGACATAATATGATAGGGGGAAGCATCAATTACAGCATGGTCAACTCTATCGCCATATTGTTCAAAAGCCCACGCAATTGTTTTCTCGTGTAACTCATCGAGGTGGGACACCAAGACCCCCTCAGTAATATAGTCATCTACATTCGTTGAGTGATATTCGGCGCCGTCTTTCAATTGTACTTCATAGTGCACAATGTAATTTTGGTAGTAAAGATGAGCTTTGCCGTGAGGCCAAGTCTTCTGCTGATCTTCAGTTAAAACTTCATACCATACTGCTGGAATATCTACATCATACTCGATTATCGCATAATGTACTGTGTTTTCGGGAGTTTCCGGTTCCGGCTCGGGAGTAGGCGTATCTTCCGGCTCAGGCGTAGGAGTATCTTCCGGTTCCGGTTCGGGAGTGGGTGTATCTTCTGGCTCCGGGGTAGGTGTATCTTCCGGCTCCGGCTCTGGCGTAGGTGTGTCTTCCGGTTCCGGCTTGGGAGTGGGGGTTGAAGTGGGCTCGGGAGTTGCGGTCGGCTGTGGTGTAGGTGTTGCCGTGGGCTCAGGCGTCGCGGTCGGTTCCGGTGTAGGAGTTTCAGTTGCCTCCGGAGTTGGTGTCGCATCGGTCGGTAAAACGAGGGCGCTTGCTTTGGCCATGTCGGGATCCGGAGACTCATTCGGATCAACCTCGGTTGATTCTTGTTTTTTAGTTACTTGGTCTTTATCCTTCGTCTTTTTGTTGCATGCGGAAAATATAGAAGCCATCATGCAAATTGCAATAAGACACGCAATTAGATTCTTTCCTCTGCTGCTCAAAATAATACCTCCTACATCACGGTAGACAACATAACTTCCCCATTACAATTCTTGCTAAATCGCAATTATATTTTAATACTTTGGGGAGAGAAAGTATAGTGGAAGAATTGATTGTTATGAAGTCGCCGGTTACCAGTTGGTCTTCTTGTTTACAATGACCGCCCAGTTGTCGAGAAGTTTGACATCGACCGTGCTGTTTACTTCGTAGATCTTTGCCGTGGTGCCGAGCGGAAGAAGGATAAACTTCTTGCCCTCAGATGTATCAAGCAGGATCTTGATCTTCTGACCGTTGACGCCATTATAGGCGACGGTATCGTCCATGTAGCCATATACGACACCGCTTCGAAGTGCACCCTGAGACTTGACCTTCATGCAGAAGAGGAGCCGGCGTATCGCGATTCCCAATGCGATGACGCCGATCAGGATGAATGGAACAAAGAAGAGATTCATATACCAGGATAACTCACCGATGATGTTCCCGATGATGCACATGGGAAGGGAGACACCGAGAAAGATGCCGCCGAACATAAGCGGAAACCCGACATTCCAGAAATCGATCTTTGCACTCTTGCACTCGACCAGCGGATACTCCGGAGTGAGGTCGGCAGTGGCGACCTCGCCTATATATGTGCCGCAGAACTGGCAGACTTCAGAGAGAACGGATGCGCCGCATTTGGGGCAGTTTCTCACTTCTTCCGGCCTCTTTTTTCTTGGGTTATTGAGTCTGATACCGTCCATTTTCTGTATCTCCTTTTACGCTTTTTCTTCTACGTCGGTCAGGTAGATCTTTTCCTTTGATATATAGCTTTGTAACAAAGTTAACAGGTGGTTTTCCATCTCGTTTTGAAGCGTAGCCGGATACTGCATATATCCGTCGCGGTTCTCGTACGGGAACTGGCAGATCGATGAGGCGGGGAAGTCCTTCCGGAGCTTCTTGATATACTCGCCGGAGATGCGGAAAGATCCGATGCTCACATCCTTTAATCGATGACCGTCTATGCATTTTTTGACCTCAGAAAACATGGATGAGTATGAATCTTTCCAGTTCTGGCAGTAAATGACGGGATCGAAGCAGAGCCTCACGGGGAATCCTTTTTCCATCGCGTACGAGGCAGCGGAGAGCCGTTCGGCGAGGGAAGCGGTCCGCTTCTCGTATTTTTCGATGATCTCCTGCGGCGAGATCGTATAGGCAAAGATCACCCTATCACAGGGAGGGATCTTCTCGTATATGTCTTTTCGGAAGGACTTGGTCCGGATCTCGATCGTGAGATTCTCATGGGTACTCGTAAACTCCGCCCAGCGGGAAACAAATCCGGTCAGGGATTCCAGTCCGATCAGATCCGTGTCAAAGGAGACGCAGAGATAGACAGGATGCTCCGAAAGAAGATGCTCGAGTTCGGAGAAGGTGTCTTCGAGATTGACAAATACGACGACATTTCCGGAACCGTACATGCCGCGAAGGTAACAGTATTCGCAGTCGAAGATGCAGTTCATCACACTCGACGTGTAGAAGAAATGGTCATAGCCGAAGTCCTGACATACCGGTGCGCCCTTATAGATCTGACTTCCTTTGCTCTTGGCAAGGATCAGAGAAGGTGCGCTTTTTTGAAGACGGAAGCTCTGGTGGGAACGGTTAAATACATCCTTATAGTGACGGATCGGGATCACGACCGATTTGCTGAATCGTGAAAGGATCTTCTTCGTAAGCTCGTGGTCTCGGATCTCGTCTTCGACATAGATATGGGAAAACGGAAAATTAAAGGAGCTGGTTCCGGATCTCATCGAGTACCACCTTTCCTTCTCGCTTGGAGTTTGTCGGGAGTTTTCCTTCTTCATGAAGAGAAGAAAGAAGTACTGCCAGATCCTGCCCGCTTACTTCCGCATACGTAAACAGATTCCTGAGCTGATGTTTCATCGTTTCGCTTGCACAAAGTTCCTCACATGTCTTTTCGAAAAGCGCTTCGTCGAAACTGGTTACCGGCTCGACCATCAGGGAAAGTGCGCCGAAAACTTCAAGAAGCGCCGGAGTATACGAAGAAGCACATTCGGTCAGATATTCGGAAGTGATCTTCTTCGGATCGTCGACACCCTGATCGCTCACGAACTTCAGAAAGACCATGCGGTGCGGGGAGACGAAGCGGGATGCGGCAGAGAAGACTGCGGCTGCCTCCATCTCATAGAGCGTATCCGGATCTTCCAGACCGGAGACCACTTGGTAGCTGGTGACCAGTGCTCGCTCCGAAGTGATGGGAAGACCGTACGAGGACAGATCATAGATCAGATCGGGATAATAGTCCCGCCCGGTCGCACTATCCGTGATCTTGTTGATGAGATAGAGCCCCGGTTCTTTTCCTGCACAGGAACCGAAGTTGATAAGCATATCCGTATGGTTATCGAAACGGTTCTTCGTAAGGAGATAGGTCACGGCCGAAGATGCATGGATCACGCCCATGCCGGAGACGATCAGGCAGTAGCGGTCGGAGGAATAGATCTCGAAGGCATTCGAACTTCTGTCCCTCTTAAGACCGAGAGTCTCGATGACCGGTTTGGCTTCACAGTGCAGGGCACATACGATGAAGAGCATACGCAAGTCTCCTTACGGAATAATCTTAAGTAAGTACGTCAATCTTATCATATTCTGAGGAAAATGTGATGGATGCTTCACTTTCATCGTTCATGCCTGCGATCGGCGCATCCACTTCTATATGAGGAAACTGTGATATAATATCTTTGCCTGTTTGGGGCTTGATTGAGTGGGAAAGGGGTCAATCTTCTGAAAGTGTCCGGATGAAGATCCGGCTTACTGGATCAGTACGCGGTGTGTCTCATAAATGACTTTTCTTGATTGTGTTTTTGCCTGTTTGGTCGCGCCTCTGGAACTTCTTTTTGAAGTCATTTTCTTCTTTTCCTATAAGTTTTCGAACCATGTAGGCTTATCTATTGTTGCGCTGAGCCTTGTCGTAAATCTTCTTCTTCTGCCATTGTATTTCCAAGCGGATAAGATCGAAAAAGAGCAGAAAGAAAAGAAGAAACGGATGAAGAAATGGACGGACCACATCAAGAAGACGTTCAAGGGAAATGAACGTGTCATGATGCTGCAGACGTATAACAGGATCAACGACTACAAAGTAACAGATGTGTTTAAGGAATCCATATCGTTATTCCTTCAGATTCCGTTTTTTATCGCGGCCTATCGTTTCCTGTCGGGGATGAAACTGCTCCAGGGAATATCGATGGGACCGATCCGGGATCTGGGAAGTCCGGATGGACTGATAAAACTGGGAACCCTTAGTCTCAACTTCCTTCCCATTTTTATGACATTGATTAACATTGCCGCGGGATTTGTTTATTCCGAGAAGGGGCAGATCAAGGATAAAATTAAGCTGATCCTGGTGGCGCTTGTATTCCTTGTACTTCTTTACGATTCTCCTTCCGGTCTTGTCTTCTATTGGACGCTCAACAATCTTTTCTCTTTGGGCAAGAATATCGTGTCGAAATTGCGACAGCATAGTAATGAAGAAGCGAAGGAAGAGAAGACGTCGGAATCCTCCAAAAAGCCCGGGATGGACATGGGTATGATTTTTCTCTCCGGTGCTGTGCTTGCTATTGCTACCGGTCTTTGGATTCCTTCTGATGTAGTTTCGCAGAATCCTCTGGAGATGATTAATTGGTTTATCAGTGATCCCTATGATCCTGCACTCTACATGGTCAGCAGTTTCCTTAATGCGGTCGGGCTGTTCCTGATATGGATTCCGCTTTTCCTTTATATCATGAGGAATAAGATGGCAAGCATTGCTTCGTATATCATGGCCTCGGCCGCGTTCGTATGCGTTATGAATTATTTTGTGTTTAATAAGAACTTCGGTCTTTTATCGGAGAAACTTATCTACGAAAACCCGATGCGCTATAAAATCTCGGATACGGTATTGAATCTTCTGGCCGATATCGCCGTGATCGCCGTTTGCGTCTTTGTTGTTAATCGCTTCTCAAAATACGTAAAAGTCTTCCTGGTGGTTACCATTGTAGCCATATCCACGATCTTTTTTCTGAATGTCAGACTCATTGAGTCGCTACTTGCGGACTTCTCGTATGAATATGCCAATACGGCGGAAGATGTGATGGTGCCTTTGTCTACCGAGGGACAAAATGTGGTGGTGATCATGATGGACCGCATGATGGCGCAGTATCTGCCGTATGTCTTTAACGAGAGACCGGATGTCGCGAAGCAGTTTGACGGCTTTACGTATTATCCCAATACGGCATCTTTCGGCTTGTATACGAATCATGCTTCGCCTGCCGTTTTCGGAGGCTATGACTATACGCCGGAAGAACTGAATGCCCGTTCCGATGAACTGCTGGTGGATAAGCATAATGAATCACTTCGTGTCCTTCCTACCATCTTTGCGGATAACGGTTGGGAAGTAACGGTTGGCGATCCTACATATGCCAATTATCAATGGATCGCGGATACGGGAATCTATGATAACGATGAGCGGATCCACGCATACAATATGTCGGGAGTGTTTAATAGTTCCAGTGAACTCTTTGTAGAGGTCGGCGAAGATTTTGAGAACCGTCTTAACCGGAATCTGTTCTGCTATGGATTTATGAAGTCGATGCCTTACTTCTGTCAGAGTGCACTTTATGCGAGTGGTTCATATACACAGATAGACAATTATTTCGGCCGCGATACACAGATCGGAAATGTGATCGATTCTTTGACTGAACATACGCAGATCGGAATATATGAGACATACTATTCGAATTATCTGGCACTGGCTGCTTTGTCTGATGTGGTCGAGATTCGTCAGGATGATCAGAATTGCTTCTTTATGTTCTCGAGCGGCGTGACGCATGATGCATGTCTTTTGCAGGAACCGGAGTATATGCCGGCTGAATTGGTGAACAATACGGAATTCGATGAAGCGCATAAAGATAGGTTTATTGTGGATGGCGTGGAACTGCATATCGATAAGAACTGCCCGGCACTGACGTATGCAAACTATCAGACAAATGTTGCAGCTTGTATCGAACTGGGTAAGTTTTTCGATTATCTTCGCGAGAATGATCTCTACGATAATACCCGTATCATCATTGTTGCGGATCACGGAAATCTGCAGCAGGAATTCGATGATATGATGATCAAAGACTGGAATTTCAGTGCCCAGGCGGTGAATCCGATCCTGATGGTGAAGGATTTTAACAGTACGGATTTTTCAACCTCATACGAGTTTATGACCAATGCGGACACCCCGTATCTGGCACTTCTCGGACTCGTTGAGAATCCGGTTAACCCGTTCACACAAAATCCGATCAGAAGTGACAAATCCGGAGAGATGCATATATACGTCTCAAATGAGAAGAGTACGGTGACAAATAACGGAACACGGTTTGAAGATCCGGATGAAGTATGGATATCGGTGAAGGATAATATCTTTGAAGATGATAATTGGGACTTTTATGAGTACAAGGGTTGAGAAGAGGAACGGAATATGATTCGCGGAGTGCTATACATAGATCCAGGAACGGGCAGCATGCTCTTTTCAATTATCATAGGCATTGCCGGTGTGGTTGTTTTTGCTCTGCGACTCCTGATCATCAAACTCGGTTTTCTTCTTCATGGCGGCAGTGGAGGGAAGTCTTCCGGCAAGATGCCCATATGTATCTTCTCGGAAGGAAAGAGATACTGGACTTACTTTCGTCCGATCTGTGATGAGTTTGAAAAGAGAAAGATAGAAGTACACTATTTGACGGCAAGTGAAGATGATCCGGTCTTTGCCGCGGACTATGTATTTGTTAAGCCGCGATTCATCGGAGAAGGAAACCGTGCGCTTGCGAAGATGAATATTCTTAACGCGGATATTGTTCTTGCAACGACTCCGGGTCTGAATGTATATCAGTGGAAGCGTTCGAAAACGGTATCCTGGTATGTACATATTCCGCATATGGCAGCAGATATTGATTCGTACAGGATGTTTGGTCTGGTTTACTACGATGCGGTTCTTCTTTCGGGACAGCATCAGGCGGACAGGATCCGAAAGCTGGAAAAACTTCGCGGTACAGCGGAAAAAGAACTGGTTTTTGCCGGCATCCCTTATATGGACAAGATGAAGGAACGTCTGGATCAAAGTGGCGTCAGGAAACAACCGAATAAAGAACCGGTTGTGCTTCTCGCACCGACATGGGGCAAATCCGGAATCCTGAGCGTATATGGTGATTCAATCATAGAGTATCTTCTCCGGACTCCATACAAGATCATCATCAGACCGCACCCTCAGTCTTTTGTATCCGAAAAAGAGCTGATGGACCATCTCATGGAGAAGTTCCCTGAGACGGATCGACTGAGTTGGAATCGTGACGCGGACAATTTCGACGTGTTGAATGAAGCGGATATCCTGATATCGGAATTCTCGGGTGTGCTCTTTGATTTCTCGCTTGTATATGACAAACCGGTTATCTATACTGAACCTGAAAACTTCGACAGTTCGCCATATGACAATGCCTGGCTGGATGAAGAATTGTGGTCTTTTTCTGTTCTGCCGAGAATCGGACGTAAACTCACCAGAGAGAATCTGGAGAGTATCGGAGCGCTGATCGAAGATTGCCTGAACGATACCAACTCAGCTAATGATGCTCAAGAACGTGATCGTGTCCGTCAGGAAACCTGGTGTAATATCGGACATGGGGCAGAGAAGGTAGTGGACTATATTGAGAAAAAGCATCAAGAACTGACCAAAGAAGACAAGAGTGTGGATAAGATGAATGAGAAAGAAGGGAAGGACAAAGAGAATGGGACATAAGAGACTGAGACTGGTAGGAGTTCTGCTTATGCTGGTATCGTTTTTTGGTTTTATGGCAGCATGCCACGCAAAGAAGGGGGAGGATGACATGGAGGAAGATCCGAAAGCGGCGACGTTGTCATACAGCATCATGCGTGACGGAGGAAATGAGATTGTGATGACCATAGATGACGAATCTCTCGTCGAGTATACTACTAAAGAAAAAAGTAATAGTGAGAAAGGTGCGAAAGGCGGAAGCTCTACCCGCACTTACATTTTTACGGGAAAGAAATCCGGAACGACCTCGCTGACCGTTGAGGAATACTTTCATGGTGATCTCGATTCCACTACGTATTACATCATCACAGTAGACGACGATCTGAAAGTCACGATCACGAAAGATGAAGACCGCGAGGATCCGAAGAAGATGCCTGTCCTGGTCATCGGAGATCGGGAGATCCTGGTCAAAGTGGAAAAGAATGAATCTGCTGAACTTTTCTTCGGGGAGAAGAGCTGTAATCAGAGCCTCGGATACATGAAGGATGTTGACGGCAATGAGAAAGGCGCCTGGTTGGATAGATCGTTTTCCGACGAGGAAATACAGACCGTTGAAGTGGTGCCCGGAGATCTGATCTGCTGTAACAAGACAACCACGTACATAACCGAGGACGGAGAAGAAAAAGAGACGCGGATTACCTTTGCGATCGTGTATGCGCCGCATACGACGGAGTGTGTCGTGATCGGGCATCTGCAGGATATCGATCAGGACGAGCTTACGGATCTTCTGAATCAGGATATGGAGAAAGAACTGCATATCCCGAATAGATAAGTACATGCTTGAAAACGAACAGCAGCGGATCAGCCGCCTCTCGACTGCCTTTCCTGGAGTCAGAACGGAGGAGCCGTCTATACTGTTCGTTTAATTTCTTATATTCATTGATTTTTACTATATAAAGTTGCTATAATCATTAAATGCATTCAGCAAAAGAAGGAGGCGCATAAAACTATGTGCAATAAAGAAAAGTTTTACATCACTACGCCCATCTATTACCCGTCGGGCAATCCCCATGTGGGACACTGCTACACCACACTTGCGTGCGACGTGGTCTCCAGATTTAAGCGAATGCAGGGCTACGATGTCATGTTCCTGACCGGTACGGACGAGCACGGACAGAAGATCGAGAAGAAGGCGCTGGAAGCGGGCGTGACGCCGCAACAGTATGTGGACGAGATCGTCGCAAACTTCAAGAAACTTTGGGAACGCCTCGACATCACCTATGACCGTTTCATCCGGACCACGGATCCGTATCATGTGGAGTCTGTACAGAAGATTTTTAAGGAACTTTATGACAGAGGATACATCTATAAGAGCAAATATGTGGGCAAGTACTGCACACCATGCGAGTCTTTCTGGACCGAGAGTCAGCTGAAAGACGGCAAGTGCCCGGACTGCGGACGTGAAGTCGTCGATGCAGAAGAAGAGGCTTACTTCTTTAAGCTTTCCGAGTTCAGTGAAAAGCTCGAAGCACTGCTTCTTGACGAGGAGAGAAATTTCCTCGAGCCGAAGTCCCGTGTTAACGAGATGATCAACAACTTCATCAAGCCGGGTCTCGAGGACTTGTGCGTTTCCAGAACGAGCTTTAAGTGGGGCATCCCGGTATCCTTCGATGAGAAGCACGTTGTATACGTATGGATCGACGCGCTCAGCAACTATATCACGGCCCTCGGTTACGGTAACTCGACATATAACGATTTCGAGAAGTACTGGCCGGCTGACATCCACGTCATGGCCAAGGAGATCATCCGTTTCCATTCCCTCATCTGGCCGGCAATGCTGATGGCTCTGGATATCCCGCTTCCGAAGCATATCTACGGCCACGGCTGGATCACATTCGGCGGTGCGAAGATGGGTAAGTCCACAGGTAACGTCATCGATCCGTTTATCCTCGCTGACCGTTACGGCGTAGATGCTGTCCGTTATCATCTCCTCCGCGAGATGCCTTTCGGCGCAGACTGCCCGTTCTCTAATGAGCAGATGGTCCAGAGAATCAATACCGACCTCGCCAACGACCTCGGAAACCTCGTTTCCAGAACCGTCGCGATGGCGATCAAGTACTTCGACGGTACACTTCCTGTAGAGCGTGAGGCTGATCCGCTCGACGACGAGCTTCTCAATATGGTAAAAGCACTTCGTCCGTATGTCGAGCAGAACTACGGCGACCTGCATATCTCGAACGCCCTCGCGGAGATCTTCAAGGTCATCGCCCGTGCGAACAAGTATATCGATGAGAATGCACCGTGGGTACTGGCAAAGGATGAGAGCAAGAAGACACGTCTGGCGACGGTCCTTTATAACCTTCTGGATACGATCCGTATGTGCTCGATCCTCCTCTATCCGGTAATGCCGAACACCTGCCCGGAGATCTGGAAGCAGATCGGCGCTTCCGAGGACGTATGCGCCTGGGATGCATCCGATAAGGTGGGCGCACTGGCTGCAAATGTCACAGTACAGAAGGGAGAAGTGCTTTTCCCGCGTCTGGATATGGATAAGGAAATGGAAGAACTCGCGAAGATCTCTGAGGCGGCTCTGGCTGCAGCTCAGGGCAAGGTCCTCGAGCACAAGGACGAGATCGTTTATGACGATTTTGCGAAGCTTGAGCTTCGTGCCGCGAAGGTCCTCGAGTGCGAGAAAGTCCCGAAGGCCGATAAGCTTCTGCGTATGCAGCTCGATGTCGGTGACGGAAAGATGCAGGTACTGTCGGGTATCGCGCAGTACTATACTCCGGAAGAAATGGTCGGCAAGATGGTCGTATGGGTCGCCAACCTCGCACCGAGAACACTCCGTGGTTTCGAATCCCACGGCATGATCCTCTGTGCCGAGAAGCCCGACGGATCCTATGCACTGCTGTCTGTGCCGGAAGGCGTGGAGCCGGGTGCGGAGGTTTCCTAAGAGATGGAGATCTTTGACTCGCATGCTCATCTGAACTGGCGTGAAGAATATAAGGAAGATATCGATCAGGTACTCGAGAATGCGAAGAACGCCGGCGTGACACACATCATGCTGGCGAGCTCTACGATCGAAGACAGCGGCATCGCCCTCGAACTTCGGAAGGCTAAGAAAGATTGTGGCGTGAAGCTGTCATGCATGGTCGGTGTCCATCCGGAAGATGCGTGCTCCTTTGACGAAGAAGCGAAGATGCAGCTCGAGAAGTGGCTCCGGCATAAGGACGAACTCGGGATCGTAGCTGTCGGCGAGATCGGCATGGACTACCATTACGAGGATTGTTCGCCGGCATACGAGGCGGTGGCTTTCATCTACCAGATGGGCCTGGCGTTCCGATATGACCTTCCGGCTGTGATCCACGAGCGTGATGCCTGTGAAGACATGCTCTTCATGCTCCGGTCCCTTCACAAGCAGAAGCTTCTCCGGGAAGTCCCGGGTGTGATGCACTGCTTCTCCGGATCGGTCGAGACGGCGAAGATCCTACTCGATATGGGTTTCTATCTCGGCTTTGACGGGCCGATCACCTTTAAGAATGCGCGCAAAGCACCGGATGTCATCCGTATGTGCCCCCTCGACCGGCTCCTGGTCGAGACGGACTCGCCGTATATGGCGCCGGTCCCGATGCGCGGGAAGAGGAATGAACCGGCCTATGTAAAGTATGTGGTAGAAGAGATGGCGCGCCTCAAGGAGATCCCGGCCGAGGAGATGGCGAGGATCACGACAGAGAATGCGCAGAGGCTCTTCGGAAAGGATACCTGATGAAAGATAACAAGAGAGCGATTTTTCTTATTTCTGTTCTTCTTGTCCTGGGCATCGTGCTTATCGTTTTCAAGGTGCTCGACAGTAAGGAACGTGTCATCGAAAGAAAGACCGGCTATGCGGTTCCGGATTATTGCACGATCGAGAAATATATCGCATACGGCTCGATGTTTAATAGAAAAGGATTCGAAGCGAAGATCCGGATCGATACGCCCGAGCATATGAACGAGATCATCGACCAGATGCATCTGAAACTTGGTGATAACCATCACGAGATCGATGTGGCGGAGTACAATATCGAGAAGTACTCGCTCTTTTCCGGGGAAAAACTCATCCCGGAGCCGACAACTATATCCTGGGTAATCGTCGGGCCGGCGGGTTCCGGAACGCTTGTTGTTTTCATGTGCATCGAGAATCAGATCGAGCCATATATGTATATGTACTATAACGACTGAGTCGTCCGGTGTGGATAATTTGTTGAAAAATTATACTGCTGGTATACTGACAAATGAAATCAAGAGTGGTAAAGTACAAATATCAGTAGAGAAACTGAACGAAAATTAACGAAAGGAGTGTTTCACAAATGAGAATTAACCATATTACAGCCAAAGCCATTCATAACGCTACCGCCTCTTATGCCGTCGTCAAAGACACCAAGGGTATGGTCATTATGTTCAGCCGAAAAACAGGAAAAGCGATTGTGAGACACTATGAGATATAAGGTTTCACGATTCTTAAGGAACGACAGTTACCGCTTTTCCGGCCATTAAGGAAAAGCGGTTTTTTATTAGCAAAATACAAAGGGGGAATGCCTTATGCTACCAATCATCAACATGGAAGAAACAGGAAGTAATATCGTCAGGCTTCGTGAAGATGCAGGACTTTCTGTAAGAGATCTTCAGGATATATTCGGATTCGCCACACCTCAGGCAATCTACAAGTGGCAGAGAGGAGTGAGCATGCCGACCATCGATAATCTTCTGGTCCTTTCGCTCACATTCCGGGTTCCGATCGAAAGGATCCTGGTTGTCGATCAGGTTTCGTAATATGTCTAAACTCGTGATAAAGAATACTTTCTCGTGCTGGTCCTCGGGCTTGAGCCCTGCGGAGGCACGGAAAGTATTTTTTTACTAAAAATACACTTAAGAAAGATGGAGCAGTGATTGCTTCCTGCGAAATTGGAGGAAACGTCATTTAAAACATTATATATTTCGATGTTCCTCTTTAAGTAAATATGTGCTATACTGAATCAAACGAAAATATGTTCGAAAGTTTTGGTTATACGCATGGAACAGAAGTCCAACCGATTTGTCATTCATTCCCCATTTGCCCCGACGGGAGATCAGCCGCAGGCGATCGATGGTCTGGTCGATGGTCTTGCTTCCGGCATGAAGGCGCAGACCCTTCTAGGCGTGACCGGTTCCGGTAAGACCTTCACGATGGCGAACATCATCGAGAAGACCCAGCGCCCGACACTTGTCATCGCGCCGAATAAGACTCTGGCCGCCCAGCTGGCTGCGGAGTTTAAGGCCTTCTTCCCGGACAATGCCGTCGAGTTCTTCGTTTCCTATTATGACTATTACCAGCCGGAGGCATATATCGCCTCTACGGATACCTTCATCGAGAAGGACTGCGATATCAACGATGAGATCGACCGGATGCGTCATAGCGCGACGAGTTCGCTTCTCGATAGAAGAGACGTCATCGTCGTGGCTTCCGTGTCATGTATCTATGGTCTCGGTGACCCGGCAGACTATAAGGACCTGATGATCAATCTCCGTCAGGGCATGATCGTGTCCAGAGATGCCGTGATCCGTAAGCTTATCGATCTTCAATATGTAAGAAACGACTACGAGATCACCCGAGGTGCCTTCCGCGTAAAGGGCGATACGCTCGATATCTTCCCGCCGTCTTCGGAGGAACTCCTGACGAGGGTGACCTTCTTCGGAGACGAGATCGAGAAGATCTCGGAGGTGCACTATCTGACCGGTAAGGTCGTCTGGAACAGAAACTACAGCGTGATCTTCCCGGCATCCCACTATGCGACGACGAAGGCCAAGCTCGATCGGGCGATCGTGACGATCGAAGAAGAACTCGAAGAGCGGTTGAAGGAACTTCGTGAAGCGGGCAAGCTCATCGAGGCGTACCGTCTCGAACAGCGGACGCGATATGATCTGGAGATGCTCTCGGAGACGGGTTTTGTGAAGGGGATCGAGAACTATTCCCGTCATCTCACACAGAGAAAGCCCGGTTCTCCACCGTACACGCTCATGGACTTTATGCCGGAGGATTATCTTCTGATGATCGACGAGTCGCACGTGACGGTCCCGCAGATCGGTGCGATGTATAACGGTGACCGTTCCCGTAAGACCACGCTCGTGGATTACGGTTTCCGTCTGCCGTCCGCATTTGATAACCGCCCCTTGAAGTTCGAGGAATTTGAGAAGAAGATGGGCCAGACAATCTTCGTATCGGCAACACCTTCGAAGTATGAGGCTGAGCACAGTGAGAAAACCGTCGAGCAGATCATCCGCCCGACGGGCCTTCTCGATCCGGAGATCTCGATCCGTCCTGTCGAAGGACAGATGGAGGATATCCTTACCGAGATCCGCGCGACTGTCGCCAAGGGAGAGAGAGCTCTGATCCTGACGCTGACGAAGAAGATGTCGGAGGATCTGACCGGATATCTCAAGCAGGAGGAGATCCGAGTCAAGTACCTCCATTCCGATATCGATACCGTGGATCGTATGAAGATCCTGCGTGAGCTCAGAAGAGGTGAGTTTGATGTGCTCGTGGGCATCAACCTCCTGCGCGAGGGTCTCGATATTCCGGAGGTATCGCTCCTGATGATCCTCGATGCGGATAAGGAAGGTTTCCTCAGGTCGACGAGATCTCTGATCCAGATGATCGGACGTGCGGCGAGAAATGTGAACGGACGGGTCATCTTCTATGCGGATGACGTGACGGATTCCATGTTTGAGGCCGTCTCGGAGACGAACCGCCGCCGTGAGATCCAGATCCGATATAATGAAGAGCATAACATCACGCCGAAGAGCGTCTCGAAGGAAGTGCGCGATATGCTGCAGACGATCGAGGAGGTCAGCTCGGAGGAAGAGATCGACATGAAGGATCTGTCTGATCTTGTCAATGAGAAGAAGACGCATATGTCCAGAAAAGACCTCGAGAAACTGGCGGCGCGTCTGGAGAAGGAGATGAAGGCAGCGGCGAAGGACCTGGCTTTTGAAGAAGCGGCGAGACTTCGTGACCTGCTTGTAGTTGTCAAGGGAAAACTGGGAGACGAGAAGTGATCTTCCGCTACATGGACTTCGCGGTAAGAGGCGAAACGAGGTAAGGGAAATGAGTGAAGAGAAACTACAGGGCTTCGTGCATCTGCATCTGCATACGGAATATAGTCTTCTCGATGGTGCGATCCGCATCAAGCGTCTCGCTGCACGGCTCAAGGAACTGGGCATGACGGCGTGCGCGATCACGGATCACGGTTCTATGTACGGTACCGTAGAGTTCTACAAGGCGATGACCGAAGAAGGGATCCATCCCATCATCGGATGTGAGGTTTATGTGGCTCCGCGAAGCCGTTTTATGAAGGAAGCAGAGGACCGTGTGTACTACCACCTGATCCTTCTGGCGAAGAATGATGAGGGCCTGATCAACCTCAATCGTCTGGTCTCGGCCGGTTTTACGGAAGGCTTCTACTACAAGCCCAGAGTGGACCATGAACTTCTGGAGAAGTATTCGGAAGGCCTGATCGCGATGTCGGCCTGTCTCTCCGGTGAAGTAGCCTCAAAGATCCTCAAGGATGATCCGGATGCTGCAAAGGAAACGGCGCTATGGTATGACCGGGTATTCGGAAGAGGGAATTTCTATCTGGAGATCCAGAGTAACCAGATACCGGAGCAGCAGAAAGTGAACACGCATCTGATCCGTCTTTCCAATGAGACGGGCATCCCGCTGGTCGCGACGAATGACTGTCACTATATGTACAAGGAGGACGCCGAATCTCACGAGGTGCTCCTGTGTATGCAGACGGGTAAGAAGATGAGTGATCCGGACCGGATGCGGATGACGTCACAGGATTTCTATATCAAGTCAGAGCAGGAGATGCGGAGTTATTTCGCATCGGTACCGTCTGCGATCGAGAATACGACGAAGATCGCGAGTCAGTGCCATGCGGGATACACCTTCGATCAGATCCATCTGCCGGCCTTTGATGTACCTCTTGAGTATGCAGATGCCGAAGAATTCTTAAGACACCTCTGTGAAGAAGGGCTGAAAGACAGGCTTATGGACTGCCGGGATGAGGCACGGATCGAGGAGTATCGGAAGCGTGCCGAATATGAGATGAGTGTCATCACTTCGATGGGATATACCGATTATTATCTCATCGTGTGGGATTACATACGATTTGCCAGGGATAAAGGCATCATGGTCGGCCCGGGCCGTGGTTCCGGCGCGGGTTCTCTCGTGGCATATGCACTGAAGATCACTAATATCGATCCGATCAAGTATAACCTGATCTTTGAGCGTTTCCTGAATAGTGAACGTGTCAGCATGCCTGACTTTGACATCGATTTCTGTGTCGAGAGAAGGCAGGAAGTGATCGACTATGTCACGAAGAAGTACGGAGCAGATCGTGTCGCACAGGTCGTGACTTTCGGAACGCTGGCCGCCCGCGCCTGTATCAAGGATGTGGCAAGAGCGCTGGATCTCTCCTTCTCGGACAGCGACCGGATCTGCAAGATGGTTCCGGATAATCTGGGTATCACAATCACGGATGCCCTGAAGATCTCGCCGGATCTGAAGAATGAATATGAGAATAACGATGTGGTACGGCAGGTCATCGATATCGCGCTGAAGTTTGAGGGGATGCCGCGCCATACGTCTACCCATGCGGCCGGCGTGATCATCTCGGCCAAACCGCTCACCGAGATCGCCCCGCTGGCGAAGAACGATGAATCCGTGGTCGTCCAGTTTGCCAAGGCCAATGCGGAGGAGATCGGTCTTCTGAAGTTTGACTTCCTCGGACTCCGGACATTGACGGTGATGCGCGACACCGCACAGATGGTCCTGGAAAATCAGGGGATCGAGATCGACTTTGACCGGATCCCGATGGATGAACCGGCCGTATATGAGATGATCAGCCGGGGTGAGACAGAGGGCGTCTTCCAGCTTGAAAGTTCGGGCATGACATCCTTTATGACTGACCTCAAGCCTTCGTCGCTTGAGGATATCATCGCGGGCATCTCACTTTACCGTCCGGGTCCGATGGATCAGATCCCGAAGTATGTGGCGGCGCGCCATGATCCGACCTCCATCAAGTATGACCATCCGCTTCTTGAGCCGATCCTCAACATGACTTACGGATGTATGATCTACCAGGAACAGGTCATGCAGATCGTCAGAGATCTGGCCGGATTCTCCATGGGTCAGTCCGATAATATCCGCCGTGCCATGGCCAAGAAGAAGGCATCCATGATGGAGAAATACCGTCAGATATTCATCTACGGCGGGAAAGACGAGAAGGGAAGAGAAGTCGAGGGCGCGATAGCCCACGGTGTTTCCGAGCCCATTGCCAGGAAGATCTTTGACGATGTGACGCAGTTCGCCGGTTATGCCTTTAACAAATCGCATGCGGCGGCATATGCTGTGGTCGGCTACTATACGGCATATCTGAAATACCACTATCCTACGGAGTTTATGGCTGCGATGCTTAACAGTTTTCTCGGGAACCAGTCCCAGTCAGCCTGGTATACCTCGGTTGCCAAGAAGATGGGTATCTCGATCCTTCCGCCCTCGGTCAATAAGAGCACCGTTCACTTTGCCACGGAAGGCGACAGGGCGATCCGCATCGGTCTGACAGCCGTCAAGAATGTGGGAGAAAGTGCGGTAAGAAGACTCGTGATTGATCGTGAGGTAAACGGAAGTTTTACGTCCTTCGGCGATTTCCTTCGCAGAAGTGAGGCGCTGGAAATCAATAAGAAGATGATCGAGAGTCTCATCTATTCGTCGGCTATGGATGAGTTCGGTATCCCGAGATCACAGATGCTCGGAGCAGTCGAGCCGTATCTTGCCAGTCTTGCGGCGACGAAGCGCTCGGCGATGGAGGGACAGATCTCGATATTCAGTCTCCTGGGAGATGAGGCCGAAGCGGCGGCAGAAGAACCGGTGCTTCCGAATGTCAGTGAATTTCCGATGGAAGAACGCCTCATGAAGGAAAAGGAGATGGTGGGACTTTATATCTCGGGACATCCTCTGAATAACTACAAGAAGGCAATCGCGCAGACCGATACGGACTATACGTCTTTCCTAAGGACGATCGATGATGAGTTTGGATCGGGGCGCGTCCTCAAGGACAAGGAACAGGTAGTCATGGCCGGACTGATCTCCAAGAAGAATCAGAAAACGACCAAGAACGGAGATTTCATGTGCATCCTCAGGATCGAAGATCTTTTCGGAGATTACGACGTGCTCGTTTTCCCGAAGGCATACAGTCAGTATGGTCAGGTAATCCAGTCTTCTCGCGCGCTCCTGATGCGTGGCCGGGTCCAGGTCGAGGAAGATGCCGTCAAGCTTGTGCTGGACGACTGTGTCACGCTGAGCCGGGATGACGAACCGCTGTGCCAGCTTCCGCCGCCGAAGTCCGGTTTCAACTATAAGCGGACAAACGGATACGGAAATGGTACGAAGAAGAATGAGTCCTCTCCGACTTCCCCCAATCCGGTACCTGGAGAAGCGTCTATGGAAGGGAAGACTCCGGAAGCGGCGGCAACTCCGCAGGTCCAATCGCGGGAGACTACTCCCACGACGCGTCTGGCAATTCGCTATTTCGGGACATCGGATGACGATGGCTTCAAGAGGATCCTGGCTACCTGTGCGTATTTCCACGGTAATACACCGGTATATATTGCGCTTCCGAAAGAGAAGAAGAGTATCCACCTTCCTTCCGAGTACGACATCGAGTGGAGCCGGGAGGTGTGCACGATTCTGGTCAAGGAATTGGGCATGGAAAATGTTTCCCTGTTCTGAATGGTTTGGTATAATACGAGATGTAATTCATTCTGGAAAAAGCCGAGGAGCGAGAGCTCTGATCGAAAGGGAGAAGACATATGTTTGAAGAATATACAAACGGCAATCTGCCGAACCTGAAGGAAATGGTAGCGAAGAACTACGCACAGATCGACTTAAGCCAGCAACCGGAAGTCAGAGGCGTCGGCATCCTGACCTCCGGAGGCGATGCCCCGGGTATGAATGCGACGATCCGTGCGGTCGTCCGCGCCGGAACAAAAGCCGGTTTTAAGATGATGGGCGTGACACGTGGTTATCACGGCCTTTGGAAGGGCGAAGTGAAGGAACTCGGCCACAGAGATGTTTCCGAGACGCTCCAGCGCGGTGGTACCTTCCTGATGACCGCAAGATCGAAGAGCTTCGAGACGCCGGCCGGTGTTCTGCAGGGTGCGAAGATGTGTAAAGTATTCGGCATCGACTGTCTGGTCGTAGTCGGCGGTGACGGTTCCTTCAAGGGCGCGAGAGATCTCGCGAGAATCGGTATTCCGGTCATCGGTATCCCGGGTACGATCGATAACGACGTCGCCTGCACCGAGTATACGATCGGTTATGACACCGCGATGAATACTGCGATGGAAGCGATCGACAAACTCCGTGATACGGCATCCTCTCATGAGCGCTGCAGTGTTATTGAGGTCATGGGACGTCATGCCGGTTATATCGCACTGAACGTCGGTATCGCGACCGGGGCGGAGATCATCCTCCTTCCGGAAGTGCCGTGGGATATGAAGGAAGTCATTAAGACGATCCTCGATTGTAGAAATAAGGGTAAGCGCCACTATATCGTAATCGTGGCAGAAGGTGCCGGCGATGCGACAGAGATTGCCAAGAAGATCGAAGATGCGACAGAGATCGAATCCCGTCCGACGATCCTCGGCCACCTGCAGAGAGGCGGAAGCCCGACGCTCCGTGACCGCACGATGGCGAGTCTCATGGGCGTACGCGCGATCGAGTGCATCAAAGATAAGAGACTGAACCGTCTCGTGGTCTACAGACATGGTGAGATCACGGACGTAGATATCGAAGAAGGTCTGGCTATGAAGAAGAGCATCTCTCTGGATGAGGTGGAAAGATCGAAGCTTCTTTCCTAAAGAAAAAGGAGCCGCTTTTCTAAAGATAAACAGGGCTTCTTCGAAGAAATAAGAGGAGTCTATGTATACGACATTTGAAGAAGAGGCGAAGCGTAAACTCGTACGCGGCCGCTCTCTCACGATATTAGAATATGACAAGATTTTAGACCGTCTGGTCAATCACGCTCGTACGATTTACGGGCGTGAACTATGCTACGGGCTTCTGCCGACATCGGATCTTCCGCTGGTGGAAGAGTGGCAGAAGGAGACCGAAGACGCATTTGAATTTCTGGTAAAAGAAGGTTCGCTTCCTCTCGGAGGTGTGAACGATATCCGCGAGGCCGTAAAGTTCTCGGATACGGGTGCGACACTTTCCATGAAGCACCTCCTGCACATCGCGCAGTTCCTCCGTGCCGTTGACCGTCTGTCGAAGGTGACGGTGGAGTGGCTTCGTGTCGAGCCGCAGGATCATCTGCTGTTTAGGGATATCCGGCAGCTTCTCCCGCTGTCACATCTGGAGAATGAGATCTCCATGGCGATCACGGGCGAGAACGAGATGAACGACCGCGCCAGTAATGAACTTTATAACATCCGAAGACAGATCCGCGATGCACAGAGCAGCATCCGCGAGATCCTCGAGCGATTGATCCGGAAGAACCCGCAGGCCCTGCAGGATCAGCTGGTCACGATGCGTGACGGCCGCTACTGCGTACCGGTCAAGCCTGAAAAGAAGGGCGAGGTCCCGGGCGTCGTGCACGACACGTCTTCTTCCGGGCAGACACTGTTCATCGAGCCGATGGCGGTCGTGGAACTGAATAACAAGATCCGCGAGTGGACCGCGGCCGAGCAGGAAGAGATCAACCGGATCCTCGGGATCCTGAGTAGCAAAGTCGGCATCAGCAAAAATGAGATCCTTACGGATATCGCACTGATCGGACATATCGATTTCATGCAGGCGAAGGCCCAGTTCGCGATGGAACTTGATGCAGCTCGTCCTGCCATGAACGATCAGGGCCGGATCGACCTCAAAAAGGCGCGTCATCCCCTGATCGATAAGGACAAGGTCGTGCCGATCGATTTTTCCGTCGGTACCGATTACCGTACCCTCGTGATCACGGGCCCGAATACAGGTGGTAAGACCGTATCTCTTAAGACCTGCGGTCTCATCACACTCATGGCGATGGCCGGGCTTTTCGTCCCGTGTAAGGACGGCTCCGAGGTTTCCACTTTCTCGAAAGTACTCGCCGACATCGGTGACGAGCAGAGCATCGAGCAGAGCCTGTCGACGTTCTCGGCGCATATGACCAATCTCGTGCAGATATTGAAACTCACTAAGCCCACGACGCTGGTACTTCTTGACGAACTCGGTTCCGGCACGGACCCGACGGAGGGTGCGGCACTGGCGATCGCGATCCTCGACGAGTGCAGGAAGAAGGGAGCCGTTACCGTGGCGACCACGCACTATAAGGAACTGAAGGCCTATGCGGTCGATCAGGAAGGCGTGGAGAATGCCTGCTGCGAATTTGATATCGAGACACTGTCTCCGACGTACCGATTGATCATCGGACTCCCGGGTGTCAGTAATGCATTCGTGATCTCTCGAAAACTCGGCCTGTCATCGCGGATCATCGAGAACGCGCAGAGTATCCTCTCGGAGGAGAGCCTGAAGGTAGAGGAACTTCTGTCCTCGGCCGAGCGACACAATCGTGAGAGCGAGAAACTCCAGCAGGAGATCGCGGAACTGCGCGACGAGGTGAAGAAGCAGAAGGAAGATCTCGAAGAGCAGAGAAAACGGATCGAGAAGGAAAGAAAGAGAGTTCTCGCCCAGGCCAGGGAAGAGAAGCAGAAGATGCTCGAAGAGGTCCTCGAGAAGGCAGATGCGATCTTAGATGAGATCAAGGAGATCCAGAAGATGGAGAACTCCCACGACGCCGAAAGAAAGATCCGACAGATCCGGAACAATCTTCGTGCCGGCCTTTCGGATATCGATGCCGAGAGAGACGAGGATGATGAAGTCAAGGAGATCCCGGGTGAGAAACCTGATAAGATCCGTGAGGGCGGCCTCTACTATTCTCCGACGCTTGATGTGACGGGTATCGTCGTGAAAGGACCGGACAGCAAGAACAACTGTATCCTTTCTTCGGGTTCGCTGAAGCTGACCGTTCCGGCTGATTCGCTCCGTTACCCGAAGAAGGAAGAGGTCAGTAAGAGTGCGGTCCGTTCCCGCAAAGAACCGAGACGTAAGACGGTCTCGCACTCGGAGCAGCTGCGGCTTCAGAAGAAGTCATCCATGATGCCCGAGATCCAGCTTCTCGGTATGACCGTCGATGAGGCACTGAGCACTCTAGACCGCTATCTCGATGACTGCGTGATCAGTAATATCGAGAATGTCCGGATCGTACATGGTAAGGGAACCGGAGCGCTCAGGTCCGCGGTTGATCAGTTCCTCAAGAAGGACAGAAGAGTCAGAACATTCCGGCTCGGCACCTTCGGAGAAGGCGAAGACGGCGTGACGATCGCAGAATTGAAATAAGATAGTGCTTCTCCCGAAGAAGAAGCAAGGAGGAAGAAATGACTGAAGAGAATAAGAGAGTTAGATTATATGTGTTCGTCGGGGCGTACGGGTCCGGAAAATCCGAGGTGTCCGTGCACTTCGCGCATATGCTGAAGCAGGAAGATCCGTCGGCGAAGGTGATGCTCGCGGACCTTGATATCGTGAATCCGTATTACCGATCGGCAGATGCGAAGGATGCACTCGAGGCGGAGGGGATCCACGTGATCGTGCCGGAGTATGCGAACACGAATGTCGATGTGCCGGCCCTTTCAGGTGAGGTGTACTCGGCGTTTGACATGCCGGATACGGTAGCGGTATTTGACATCGGTGGAGAAGACCTCGGCGCGAGAGTGCTCGGTGCGATGCTCAGCCGTTTTAAGAACATCGAGTACCGTGTGTACATGGTGGTCAATGCATTCCGTCCGTTCACATCGGATCCGGAGGGTATCAAAGAGATGTGCGCGGAGCTTTCCGAGGCGGCGCGTCTTCCGATCTCAGGATTCATCAACAACTCGAACCTTCTCGAAGAAACGACGGAAGAAGAACTCGAAGAAGGGGAGCAGGTCCTTCTGGCTGCTTCGGAACTGACCGGCATTCCGATCGTATACCAGACGGGACTCGAGAATGTGCTTCCTGAGACTTGGAAGGAGAAGACTCCGGCCGGTATTCCGGTTCTTCAGATGGACCGTAAAGTTCTGTATAAGTATTAAGGAGGAGACGATATGCCTGGTGGAACCTTAACAATCGTAGGAATCTGTGTGATCGGCGGACTGCTGGTGGTCCTCGGCGGAATCGGGATCGTGAGAAGTATCACCCGTGCCTGGAGGAATTCTCTTCTCGGACAGATCATGAACGGCGTCAAGCAGGAGGTCCGCGAAGGGAAAGTCGGGCCGGAGGACTTTAAGATGAACCAGGTGTTCTCGTCTCCGAAGTCTGTCTCGGATCTGTCGGAAGTGCTGACTCCGAGGATCAACAGGGATTTCCCGGATCTGAATCTCTCGGAGATGCGCTCAGCTGTCCAGGCCGTACTGGTCAAGAGTATGGATCTTCTGATGCAGATGACGACTTCCGGCAACGGTGATACCATCGACCGGATCCAGGCTGAACTTGCTGCCTGCGGTATCGGTGTGACCCGTTCACTGTCCGAAGAACTGTGGCATAAAGTGGAATCGGCAAGGGCCGAAGGCAAAACTTTCGTCTACCGTGATGTAATCGTGCATAAAAGCGGAATTAACGAGTATCAAAAGACCTCTTCGACCGTAGAAATCACCTTCCAATACTCAATACAATGTTTGCAATACCAGGAAAGAAATGGTAAATTTATATCAGGCAATCGAGCGACTCCTACGCAAACCCGATACAACGCAAAAGTAATTAACATACTCGATGCAGATCGGTTCGCAAGGGAAGACATCAGAGGAGTAGGCTTCACCTGTCCACATTGCGGCGCTGCGGTTAAGCATCTGGGAACGGATGTCTGCAGTTTCTGCGGTACGGCGATCAAGACAGTGGATATGCGAATCTGGCTTGTCGATAAGTTGGTCGAGATATGAAATTTTTTCTTGTAGGGAGGAGATAACAATGGGATTAATTAAAGCTGCAATTCAAGCTGTTGGCGGAAACTTAAGAGATCAGTATCTCGAGTTCTTCACCTGTGACTCTCTGGGTCAGGAAGTACTTCTTCGCCGCGGTGCGAAAGTCATGCGTAACGGCAGCAACAAAGGTGACGCGGAGATCATCTCCAACGGTTCTAAGATCGCTGTTCCGGAAGGAACCGCTCTTATCCTCGTTGACAATGGTCGTGTCGTAGACTTCACTACAGAGGCCGGTATGTATACATGGGATACTTCTTCGGCTCCGTCCTGCTTCGGTGCAAGCGGATTCCTCGATGGCGTGAAGAAGTCCTGCGGTGACATCTGGAACCGTATTAAGGCCGGCGGTGAGGCCCTCACACAACAGAGAGTCTACTTCGTCAATATGCTCGAGATGGTTGACAACAAGTTCGGTACAGCGTCTCCGCTTCCGTACGATGACCCGACATATCGTGGTATCTACATCAGAATGAACGGTACGTTCTCCTTTAAGATCGTTGACCCGGTAACATTCTTCAAGAACATCGCAGGTAACGTCTCCGGTGATTATCGCCGTGATGAGCTGATGGGTAAGAATGGCCAGCCCGGTCAGGCTAAGGCTGAGTTCCTGATGTACCTCGGCGAAGCGCTCAACAAGATGGGTGCCGGCGGAGAAGATGTTCAGTACAACAGACTTCAGAGCCAGCAGGTCAAGCTCGCTAAGTACATGAACGAAGTTCTGGACGAAGATTGGCTCCAGGGTCGTGGTATGATCGTTGAGAAGGTTGCTGTTATGTCGGTTACCCCGGACGACGAGTCCAGAAAGAGAATCCAGGACATGGACGATGGTCTTATGTTTGGTAACAACCCGCAGATGGCTGCAGGTTACCAGATCAAGGGTTCCGTCGATGCCATGAAGACTGCTGCAGGCAACCAGGCAGGTGCTGGCACAGCGATGATGGGCGTGGGTCTCGTTGGTGGTTTCAACGGCAGTGCTATGAACCCGGGCAACCAGGGTATGGCATTCCTCCAGCAGCAGCAGATGATGCAGCAGCAACAGCAGATGCAGCAGCAGGCCGCAGCTCCGGCAGCGGCAGCAGGCTGGACATGCTCCTGCGGTCAGGGCGGCAACCAGGGCAAGTTCTGTGCGAACTGCGGTTCCCCGAAGCCGGCTGATCCGGGTACGTGGGCATGCTCTTGCGGTCAGTCCGGTAACACCGGAAAGTTCTGCGCGAACTGCGGTTCTCCGAAGCCGGCAGATGCAGCAGGCTGGACATGCAGCAAGTGCGGTAAGACAGGCAACACCGGCAAGTTCTGCGGTGAGTGCGGTCAGCCTCAGGGCTAATGATCCGGATCCATATCGGATCAGACTTAGAAAGTCAAAATCAGAAAGGTCGTCTCTTCGGAGACGGCCTTTTTGTTATGGCAGCCGGATACATATCCCGAAGGTTCTTTGAATAAACCGTCGGGGTATTGACAGGCGATTTTATTGCTGTTACCATCAAGCCAATAACATAAGAAAAGCAATGACGGAAAAGAGTAGTCCGAAGAAAGTCAGCCAGAGAGAGTGACATATCGCTGGAAGTCACTTATGAGGATCCCGGACGAAAACCATTCCCGAGCTGTAGTGCTGAAAGACTCAAGTAAGCGTTACCGTATGTCTGCGTTAAAGGCTAGGATTTGTTGGAATCTGAAGTGAAAAGTTAAGGTGGAACCGTGCTAATAGCACCCTTAAAGATCGTGATCGGTCTTTTCGGGTGCTTTTCTTATGTTGTTGCGAACATACACCTATTGATTTATGTAAAAGGAGGCAACACACATGAAGGTTTTAAGAAATGATCAACAGGTACTGGAGATGGACTTCGAAAGTAAAGAAGGCAGGAAGGCATTCTGGCATACGAGTGCACACGTGCTGGCCCAGGCGGTCAAGCGCCTCTATCCGGAGGCAAAGTGCGGGATAGGGCCTGCGATCGAGAACGGATTCTACTATGACTTCGACTTCGGATTTCCGTTTTCGGAGGAGCACCTCGCGAAGGTCGAGGAGATGATGAAGGAGATCGTCAGGGAATCCCTCGTGCTCTCGGTCTACGACATGTCGAAAGAAGAAGCGTACGAGTACATGAAGGAGAGGGGAGAGTCCTATAAGATGGAGCTCATCTCGGAGATCCCGGATGACGAGCAGATCACGTTCTATAAGCAGGGCGACTACGCCGAGTTCTGCGCGGGACCCCATATCGGAAATGTCAGCCACATCAAGGCAATAAAGCTTCTGTCGGTGGCCGGTGCATACTGGCGCGGCAGTGAGAAGAACCCGATGCTCACGAGGATCTACGGTATCTCATTCGCGAAAGCATCGATGCTTCAGGAGTATCTCAAGCAGCTCGAAGAGGCGAAGGCAAGAGATCACAGAAAACTCGGAAAAGAACTGGAGCTTTTCGCGCTGATGGAGGAAGGTCCGGGACTTCCGTTTTATTTCCCGAAGGGGCTGATCCTGAAAAACCTTCTGATCGACTACTGGAGAAAGATCCATTCGCGCGAGGGCTATGAGGAGATCAGTACGCCGATCATGCTGATGCGGACGCTCTGGGAAAGATCCGGTCACTGGGACCACTATAGAGAGAACATGTATACGACGAGTGTCGACGATACGGACTATGCGATCAAGCCCATGAACTGTCCGGGAGGGATGCTGGTCTATAAGTCGAAGCAGCACTCCTACAAGGAGTTCCCGATGAGAGTCGCCGAGCTCGGGATCGTACACCGCGCAGAGAAGTCCGGCACGCTCCACGGCCTGATGCGTGCGAGATGCTTCACGCAGGACGATGCGCATATCTTCATGAGAGAAGACCAGGTGATGCCGGAGATCCAGGGCGTCATGCGTCTGATCGATGAGTTTTATGAGCGGTTCGGATTTAAATATGAGATCGAGCTGTCGACGAGACCCGAGAACTCTATCGGAAGCGATGAGGAGTGGGAGCTCGCGATCGCCTCTCTCAAGGCTGCAGTCGAGGGTGTAGGGAAGCCGTACGAGATCAACGAAGGCGACGGTGCTTTTTACGGACCGAAACTGGACTTTCACATCAAGGACTCGATCGGAAGAACGTGGCAGTGCGGCACGATCCAGCTCGACTTTCAGCTGCCACAGCGGTTCGACCTCGACTATATCGGTCAGGACGGGGAGAGGCACAGACCGATCATGCTGCACCGCGTGGTATTCGGATCGATCGACCGGTTTATCGGCATCCTGATCGAGCACTATGCGGGTAAGTTCCCGGTGTGGCTCTCTCCTGTGCAGGCAAAGATCCTGCCTGTGTCGGATAAGTATCTGGAATATGGTAAAGCTCTGGCCTTGAAACTTCGCGAGGCGGGCATCCGTGTAGAAGTAGATGAGTCCGACGAAAAACTCGGGTACAAGATCCGTGCGGCGAAGATGGAACGCGTGCCTTATCTTCTCGTGGTCGGTGAAAAGGAGGCGGCCAACCACTCCGTTTCGGTAAGAAGCCGCGATCTGGATCAGGATAAGCAGGAACTCGGTGAGATGGCCGTGGAGAAGTTCGTGGAGAAGATCCGGGAAGAAGCGGCGGAGTAAAAGTGCTTCCGGAAGAAGAACAAATAGAAGGACCGCCTGAAAAGACGGTCCTTCGTATGTTATTTAATTGTATGTTCTATCGTTCTATATGATCTCAGCAGTACTTGGTGACGCTCTCCGGGAGTTCGCTCGCCGAGCGGCTGCAGATAATTGTCGCTGTAATCTTGTCTCCGAGGAAATCGTTGAACTTATCAAGGAAAGCTCCGAATCTCTCGTAATCTGTTTCTCCTGTGATCTTAAGAATGCTGTCCACGTAAATATGTGTGACGTCGTAATCTTTGGCACAAATTCCGGCTACGAAACTGGTGAACTGTTCAAACCCTTCTACCGGATATTCATCTAAGTCTACAAGACGGACTCTGTATTTCAGAAGACGGTCGAGGCGGTGTCCGCGCTGGATGCATACGATATTGTTATCCGTAGTAGCCTGCTCATTGATCTCCTCTACGAGCTGCGCTGTCTTTCCTGTTCCCTTTTCTCCTGCAATTACCTTTATCATTGGCATCATCTCCCTTATTTGTTGATTATCCAACGTGTTTCTTGGATTACTTATATTCTACATGATAACTTGGATAATTTGAATAGCATTTCCAAGAAAAAGATAATTAAAATTGTGTAAATAAAACAAAGGGAACCGCTCTGTGGCTTTTTTGTCCGCATTTGCGCCAAAAACACTGAAAATCATTGCATTGGCTTATCTTTAGTGGTATCATACTTGTGCTGGTAGATGTTGACATTGAGAGTGGGTCGTGGCCCGCTCTTTTGTTTATCAAAGGAAAAGGAGGCCGCATGGCTGGAAGATCAAAGGTCGCACAGGAAGCATTTGAACTCGCAGAGCCGATCGTAAAAGAGATGGGCTTTGATCTGGTGGACTGTGAATACAAGAAGGAAGGACAGTATTACTTCCTCCGGCTTTTCATCGACAAGCGTGGCGGTATCTCCATCGAGGACTGTGAAGCAGTCAGCCGTGCGGTAGATACCGTGTTCGACGACAAACTCCACGCAGATCCGGATTACTTTGAGGTTTCTTCGCCGGGTGCCACCCGACCGTTCACTTCACTTTCCGACTATGTCCGTCATCAGGGAGAAGAGATCGAGGTCTCACTCTTTGCTCCGATCGACGGCAGTAAGAAACTGGAGGGCGTGATCGAGAGTGCGACGGAAGAGGAACTGGTTCTTGCCACGGGAGATACGACGGTTCGTCTCGAATGGTCGCAGATCGCCAAGGCCCAGCGTACGATCAGATTTTAATTTTGTAGGAAGAATAAAGGAGAAAGCGTATGAACAAGGATGACATGTTACAGGCGATTCACGATCTGGCAAAAGAGAGAGGCATCGATGAGGAAGTCCTCTTCGAAGCAGTAGAAGAAGCGATCGTTGCTGCCTTTAAGAGAGAGTTCGCGGATCAGAAGCAGAATGAGAATGTATTTGCCGAGATCGATCGTGAGACCGGTGAGATGTATGTATATGAGGTCGTTGAGGTCGTTGAGGAAGTGACCGACCCGAAGACACAGATTGCTCTTTCCGAAGCACAGGAGATCGATCCGGACCTCGAAGAGGGCGACACCATCGAGATGACGATCGATGTCGAGTCTCTCGGACGTCTGGCTGCAGGTGCGGCAAAGGCAGCGATCAGCAAGAAACTGCGCGATACAGAGAACGCCAGAATCGAGTCGGAGTTCTCCGATAAGAAGGGTGAACTCGCTTACGGTGTTATCCAGAGAAGTGATGACCGTTTCGTATTCGTAGATATCGGCCGTGCCGAGGCGACACTGCCGAAGAAGGAACAGGTCAAGGGCGAGGATTACTCCTTCAATAAGAAGATGAAGTTCCTGATCCTGAAGGTCGAGACACAGAAGGAGCGTCCGGTGATCATCGTATCGAGAAGCCATCCGGATCTCGTAAGAAAGCTCCTCGAGCAGGAAGTGCCGGAGATCCATGACGGCGTCGTCGAGATCGTAAACGTCGCCCGTGAGGCCGGTTCCCGTTCTAAGGTAGCCGTTATCTCCCGTGACCCGGATGTTGATCCGCTCGGTGCCTGCGTAGGTCAGCGCGGCTCCCGTATCTCGGCGATCATGGACGAGCTTGGCCAGGAGAAGATCGACGTGATCCAGTACAACGAAGATCCGGCTATCTTCATCAGCAATGCGCTCTCTCCGGCGAAGGTAGATCGTGTATCTGCCGAGCTGATCACGATGGGAGACGGCACACAGGAAAAGACCGCACAGGTCATCGTTCCGGACCAGCAGTATTCTCTGGCGATCGGCCGTGCCGGTCAGAACGTACGTCTTGCTGCACGTCTTACCGGATGGAAGATCGATATCAAGAAGACCTCTGAATTCCAGCAGATGGTAAGTAACGACCTCGTAGCCAACTTCATGGTTGCCGAGGACGAAGAGTCTGATTCGAACGAGCAGGCATAAGAAGAAACAGGCAGGCAGGTAGCATGGCTAAGAAGATTCCGATGAGGATGTGTGTCAGCTGCAGAGAGCGATTCGCCAAGAAGGATCTGATCCGTGTGGTCGCGACACCTGACGGACAGACGGTGATCGACCCGACGGGAAGAATGGCCGGACGTGGTGCCTATGTGTGTCATGATCCGGAGTGTATGAAGAAAGCGCTGGACCGCAAGCAGTTCGATAAGGGACTCAAGACAAAGGTGGATCTTGAGACGATCCGGCCGGAACTGGAGAAGCTTTCGGAGACGCAGGAAAATAGCGGAGCCGGAGCGGAAACGGGCGATGTCGGCAAGAACAAAAAAAGCGAGGATGCGAAATGAAGCCGCAGGGAGGACATTCGGTCGGAAAAGAACGGATCCTCCAGACGATCGGACTTTCGTACCGGGCGTCTCTTCTGGCATCCGGGTTTGATGCGATTGAGATGGCACTTCACGCGGGAGCGGTAGAACTCCTGATCGTCGCGACTGACGGTTCGGAGAAGCAGAGAGCGAAACTTAAGAGAATCGCTCAGGAGGAAGACACACGATGCCGGACCTTCGGAACGGCAGAAGAGCTCGGAAGAGCAATCGGAAAAGATATGCGTATCGCTGTGGCGATACTTGATCGGGGAATGGCGGACAAGCTGATCCTTCGGATCGATGAAGAAGTGAGAAATGATGATTCTGCAGCAGATGCGGAATAAACAGGAGGAAACGATGGCAGAAAAAGAGAAGAAAACACCAGCTTCGGAAGGAAAAGTAGAGAGCAAAGTTGACTCTTCCGTTCCACAGAAGACCGTAAGTGGTATCTCGGGTACCAAGACTTTGCGCGTCGGCCGCGTGAATAAGAAGGCCAAGAAACCTCCGGTAGAGGAGGGAGCGGCGCCTGCGGATACAGCTGCGGTCAAGCCTGCGGAACCGGCTCCGGCTCCGGTACAATCTCCGGTAGCGGCAGAACCGCAAGCCAAGAAACCGGAAGAAGCACCGAAGAAGGCTGTTCCTGCGGCGAAGACCAAGAAGACAGAAGAAGCCGAGAAGCCTGCGCAGCCGCAAGCTCCGAAGGCCAAGGAACCTGAGACGAAGCCGGTAGAAACACCGGCTCCGGAGACCAAGCCTGCGGAAACGAAGGCTCCGGAAGTGAAGACTCCGGCCAAGCAGGAAAAGGAAGTTAAGCCCGCACCTGCTCCTTCTGCTGAGGCGCCTAAGAAGGTCGAGGCAAAGACCGAAGTGAAGCCGAAGCAGGCCGAGACGCCAAAGGAAGGCCCGAAACTCTCTTCGGCGGTTGTCCGTGCACCGGAGGCCGGCTACAAGAGAGAGACATCGACATTCGTTCGTCCGCGCGATGGCGGAAGATCGGGCGGATATCAGGGTGGATACCAGGGCGGTTCGAGATCCGGCGGATACGGCGACCGTCCCCAGGGCGGACGCCAGGGTGGAGCCGGGTATTCCGGAAACCGCGGTCAGAAGGGATCTTTCGGCGGTGGATTTGCGCCTAAGGATAAGGACGATGACGATATTTACAACAATAATAGAAACCAGCCCAAGCGCAATACGAAGCCGAAGCAGGATCTGCCACCGGAGGTAACGAAGGAGAAGGCCAACTTCGCTGCGCGTGATGCCTTTGAGAAGAGCCGTAAGGAACCGCAGAAGGATAATAAGAAGGATAACCAGAAGTCATCCGGAAACAACGACCGCCGTATGGGCAACAAGCATGCGAGCCAGTTCACCGGAAATGCTTCCGATATTCTTTCCGACGATGCAGCTCTCGACTCGATGTACATGGGCGGCAAGGGCAAGAAGAAGGCAAAACGCCAGACATTCGTGGCCGCACCGGTCGTTAAACCGCAGCTTACCCACGTTGAGCTTCCGCCGTTCATTACGGTCAAGGATCTCGCTGACGGTCTTGGAAAGAGATCGGCAGACGTTATCAAGACCCTCATGATGATGGGCATGCTGGTTACCCTCAACCAGGAACTCGACTACGATACAGCCGCTCTCGTTGCCGGTGAATACGGCATCACGACCGAGCCGATCGTGGAGGTCACCGAGGAAGATATCCTCTTCGATGAGAGCGAAGATAAAGAGGAGAACATGAAACCGCGTCCGCCGATCGTGGTCGTTATGGGTCACGTTGACCATGGTAAGACATCCCTCCTCGACAAGATCCGTTCTACATCCGTTGTTAAGGGCGAGGCCGGTGGTATCACCCAGCACATCGGTGCTTACACCGTCCGCTGCAAGGGCCGTCAGATCACGTTCCTCGATACACCTGGTCACGAAGCGTTCACAACGATGCGTGCCCGTGGTGCACAGGTAACCGATATCGCGATCCTCGTTGTCGCTGCCGATGACGGCGTCATGCCGCAGACCGTCGAGGCGATCAACCATGCCAGAGCCGCCAATACCGAGATCATCGTGGCGATCACGAAGATCGATAAGGTCGGCGCAAATATCGATAAGGTAAAGCAGGAACTCTCGACACAGGGACTTCTTCCGGAAGAGTGGGGCGGATCCACGATCATGGTTCCGGTATCCTCGAAGTCCGGTGAAGGTATTGATGAACTCCTCGAGATGGTTCTTCTTACTGCGGATGTTATGGAACTCAAGGCAGATCCGAAGCGTCAGGCGAAGGGTACGGTCATCGAGGCCAAACTCGATAAGAACAGAGGTCCGGTCGCAACCGTACTCGTACAGCGTGGTACACTCCGTGCCGGTGATACCGTTGTAACGGGTCCGATCTTCGGTCATATCCGTGCGATGTACGATGAGAACGGTGCCGCCCAGAAGAAGGCCGGTCCGTCTGTGCCGGTCGAGATCCTCGGTCTTCCGGAAGTACCGGAAGCCGGCGAGACGTTCTACGCCGTAACCGATGAGAAGATGGCAAGACAGCTCGTCGAGAAGCGTCGTATCAAGCAGAGAGAAGAGCAGCTGCATAAGTCTTCGAGAATGACACTCGAGACGCTGTCGCAGGTCCTCGCCGAGGGCGAGATCAAGGATCTCAACCTCATCATCAAGGCGGACGTACAGGGTTCCGTCGAGGCGGTGACGCAGTCCCTCGAGAAGCTCACGAACGACGAAGTCCGTGTCAAGGTCATCCATGGCGGTGTCGGTACGATCACCGAGTCCGACGTTACGCTGGCTGATGTATCCAATGCGATCATCATCGGATTTAACGTGCGTCCTTCCGCTGTCGTTGTCGAGCAGGCCAAGGAAGTCGGCGTAGATATCAAGCTCTATAGCGTTATCTACAACGCGATCGAAGATATCGAGGCGGCGATGCGCGGTATGCTTAAGCCGCAGTTCGAGGAGGTCATCCTCGGTCATGTCGAGATCCGTCAGACATTCAAGGTCTCCTCGGTCGGTACGATCGGTGGTGCCTATGTCACAGACGGTAAGGTCCTGCGTACCTCCGAAGTCCGTGTCGTACGTAAGGGTATCGTCGTTCACCAGGGCAAGCTTGCTTCCCTCAAGCGTTTCAAGGACGATGCCAAGGAAGTGGCTGCCGGCTATGAGTGCGGTATCTCGATCGAGAACTATAACGACATCGAAGAAGGCGATATCGTAGAAGTCTTCGAGATGCAGGAAATCAAGAGAAAGTAATCTATAAGGTAAGAATATGAGACAGAACCGTGCCGCCCGTGTGGGCGACGAAATACAGAAAGTCATTTCGCAGCTTCTGCTGACGGAGGTCAAGGATCCTCGTATCCCCGTGATGACCTCCGTACTTGAAGTGCGTATGTCTTCCGATCTGACGCACGCCAACGTCTTCCTCTCGGTGTATGGATCCCAGAAAGAGAAGACGGAGTGCATGGCGGCGATGGAACGGGCTTCCGGATTTATCCGAAGCCAGGTTGCGAAGCGCGTCAAGCTTCGTGTCGCACCGGAACTGCACTTCAAGCTCGATGAATCCATCGAGAAGAGTATGGATCTGATGAATCTTATCGATAAGACCATCAAGGAGGATGAAGCGCGTGCCGCAAAACATGAGTGATTTTGCCCGGTCAGTAATGGCTCTTCTTCCTTCGGAAAAAGAGATCCAGGTATTTCCGCATGCCCGTGTCGACGGGGACTGCGTCGGTACTGCGGCGGCGCTGGTGACGGCGCTTCGCAAGCTGGGATATCACGCGAAGGTCATGCTCGAGTGTGAGATCCCGGGACGACTGTCCTTCATGAACATTCCGGAAGAGATCCTGACTATCGTTACGGAAGAAAAAGAAGAAGAGATCCGCGCAAGGCAGGGTCTTGCTTTCGCCGTTGACTGTTCTGAGGGAAAACGGATGGGTGCGGCAGAATCGCTCTTTGATCAGGCCGAAAAGAAAGTGGTCGTTGACCACCATGTTTCTTCGTCTCCAGAGGCGGAACTGGCCTATGTTGACGGGACGAAGGCCTCGTGTGCGGAACTGATGTATATGCTTCTTCGGGAATGGGAGGAATCTTCCGGATCGACGCTGATCGACAGGCAGATCGCTGATTATCTGATGGTGGGCATCCAGTCCGACTCGGGGAAATTCGCTTATGAGAATACGAAACCCGATACGTTCCGGATCGCCGCTGACCTCATGGAGCACGGCGCGAACGTGACCGATAACGCATACCATCTCTTCGATGAGACCTGTGAAGGCAAAGTAAGACTTCACGGGATGGCATTTGCGAATATGGAGCTTCACGCAGACGGGAGAATCGCCATCACGAAGATCACAAGCCGTATGATGGAAGAAACCGGTGCACCGGAAGGCGCGGCCGACGGTATCGTCAATGTGCTTCGCGATATCGATACGGTCCTCGCGGCGTTCGTCATCCGGGAAAACGAGGGTGGAGAACTTCGTGTGAACCTTCGTTCGAAGGAAGGTTTTGACGCGGCGGAATTCGCCCAGAACATGGGCGGCGGCGGACATCACCGTGCAGCCGGATTCAGCGGGAAGAATATAGATATCGATGCTTTTGCCGATACGGTCATCCGGGAAGCCATCGCGTATCTGGAGAGAACATGAATCCCGTATCCGACCGAAGTGGCATTGTCCTTGTAGATAAGCCGGAAGGCATGAGTTCCTTCGCGGTCGTATCACGTATCCGTAAGATCCTGAACATCAAGAAAGCCGGACATGCCGGCACACTCGATCCCTTCGCGACAGGGCTTCTTGTCATTGCGGTGGGTAAGGCGACGCGCGTCCTTCGTTATCTGGAGAACGATAATAAGGAGTATCGCGCGGTCATGGTTCTCGGGAAAATCACATCGACCGGCGATACCGAAGGAGAAGCCGTAGGCGGGAAGATGCCGGATGAGGCAGAACTTGCTCTGCTTTCCGAAGGAGATTTCGGAAAGGTGAGAGAAGCAGTTATGGGAATGGTCGGGGAAATCACCCAGGTGCCGTCAGCGTATTCGGCCATCAAGATCGCAGGGCGTCCTGCCTATGACTATGCGCGCAAAGGTCAGGATGTCGAGATCCCCGCGCGGCAGGTCACGATCCACAACATCACGATCGAGAAGATCGCGGTCGAAGAAGGTACCATCTCGGTAGATATGACGGTCTCCTGCTCGAAGGGAACCTATATCCGCACCCTTTGTGAAGATATCGGAAATGCCCTCGGATACGGCGCATACTGCCGTTCACTCCGTCGCCTTCGAAGCGGAGGTTTCACGATCGACGAGGCGTGTACACTGGAAGAAATCGAAGAGAAGGAGAGATGCGGGGATTTGTCTTCTACCAGGGAGGAAGTAGAGGCCATGCGGAATCTTCCGAGAATCGAGGTTACAAAGAAAGAGGCACAGGATTTGCGAAACGGCAAAAAACTTGATTTCTCTGGCTTTAGGGATAGAATGGGAAGCATAGGCGCGAGCGAAAAGATGCGTGTGCTGGCGATGTGCGGCACAGAGATGGTCGCCGTGATCTATGAAGAAGAATCTGATGGAAATATCCTGATACGGGAAGAAAGAGTGTTTGCATAAGCCGTATGGTCGTTTGGAATTGTATTATCAATCAAGACGGGAAACTGATCTCCACTCCCTCGAGTGCGGCTGAGACGACGGCCTCACGCGCGGTGGCCCTGGGCTTTTTCGACGGGGTCCATCTTGGCCATCAGCGGATCTTCCGGACGATGAAGGAGATCGCGCAGAAAGAAGGTCTCCGCACGGCGGTACAGACATTCCAGAGCCCACCGGCATCAAAGGAACAGAACAATCTGATCACGACCTACGCCGAGCGCTGCCGTCTGATCTCTCATATGAAGATCGATGATCTCTTCGCCCTTCCATTTGACGATAAAGTGAAGAATATGACGCCGGAGGCGTTTATGGAGGTGTGCATCAGGGACTGGATGCGCACGAAGGTTGTAGTCGTAGGCTGTGACTACCGTTTCGGCCTCGGACGTGCCGGCGACGTCAAACTTCTCCGCAAGTGGGGCAGTAAGCACGGGATACAGGTGATCACGGTCGATCCGGTCGAGGATGAGGGAAGAAGGATTTCTTCGAGCTGGGTCCGGGAACTGATCGCTTCCGGAGATGTGGAGAAAGCCGAGCACCTTCTCGGGCATCCGGCAGTGTTCTCCGGTGTGGTCGAAGTGGGCCAGCAGCTCGGAAGAAAGCTCGGATTTCCGACGGCAAATATCCGCGTGCCGGAGCAGAAGATGATTCCGAAGTTCGGCGTCTATGCATCTGCGTACGTCTATCAGGATAAGATCTTCCCGTCGATCACGAATATCGGGATGCGTCCGACCGTCAACAAAGAAGGCGGATCTCCGCTTACGGAAACGATGCTTTTTGACCAGCATATCCCGCTTTACGGAACATTTGGGACAGTGCTGCTTCTGAAGTTCATCCGGCCTGAACAGGAATTCGGGTCGCTTGACGAACTCAAGGCACAGATGCTGTCGGATCAGGACACCGTGCGCGGGTATCACCAAAGCAGACAAATACCTGTTCGTTTCGAAGGGTATGTGTGATATTATATAGCGAGAATAAAAAGAAAAGGGAGTTCAACGATGAATTATCTTGTTGCACTTGAAAAAGAACTGATATACTTCCCCAAATTAGGGTGGAAGTTTCATGTAGATAATGTGGCGATCGAGATCGCCGGAATAAAGCTCTACTGGTATGGTATTCTGATCGCGGCGGCGGTCGCGCTGTGTCTGTATCTCGGTATGAAGCAGTGCAGGAGGCACGGTATGACGCCGGATCTTCTAACGGATTTCTGTCTGCTGGCCATTCCTCTGGCTTTCGTCGGCGCGAGAATTTACTATGTTGCTTGTGAATGGGATTCCTACTATGTCAAAGGAAACATCAAAGAGACGCTGTCACAGATCGCCAATGTCAGAAGTGGCGGACTTGCGATCTATGGCGGTATCCTCGGAGCGGGGCTTGCGATTATCCTGATGGGTAAACTCCGTAAAGTGCCGATCTCGACCGTGATGGACTTCGCCATCGTCTATATCCCGCTCGGACAGGCGATCGGGCGCTGGGGCAACTTCTTCAATCAGGAAGCTTTTGGTACGACGACGGATCTGCCGTGGGGTATGAAGAGTACTACGATCGCCCGTTACCTCAGCATCCACTGCCCGCATCTGGATTCGAACAAAGCCGTCCATCCGACTTTCTTCTATGAGTCGGTCGCGACGTTTATCATTTTCTTCCTGCTTCTGGGAATCAGAGGGAAGAGCAAGAGACCGTGGACGACGGTTTCCTGCTACTGCATCTTCTACGGTATCGTGCGTTTCTTCATCGAAGGTCTCCGTACGGATTCCCTCTATATCGGCAACACCGGTCTTCGTATCTCACAGGTTCTCTCGCTGGTCCTGGTCGTTCTGGGTCTGGTCATGATCTCTCTCGGTCGTGTATTTGACTGGCAGAAGAAGCCGATCCCGGAAAGATTCATCAAGGCTGACGAGGCGATGCTGCGTCAGGCGAAGAGAAGAAAAGAGCAGAATCTCCGCCGTTTCGAAGAAGATGAGGACGAAGAGGACCGCGTAGAGAGACTGGCTAAGTCTTCCTTTAAGGCGGATCCGTATGACGAAACAGAATCTGACGAGGACGATTCCGACAGTGAGTCTGAAGAAGACGACTCTGAGGCAGAGAACGAAGATCTTGAAGAAGAGGCTGACGACGCTTCGGATGACGAAGAGAAATAATCAGAGGCGTGCATGAGTCAAGGCAAGTCCGGTATCGAATTTCTGAGGAACAACTCACTTCGTACGGTCGATTTCTGGCTGATCGTCCCGATCCTGTCGATCACGACCATCGGTCTTTATGTCCTGAATCTGGTGCTTTCCCAAGGGTTTGAAGGCTATCCTGGAATTTTCTACAAGCAGACGATCGCTGCCGTGATCGGTGTGACGATCGCACTGATCATCTGTCTTCTCGATACGCAGTTTATGAAACTGATCGGGTGGATCATGTACGGTGTCTCGATTTTACTTCTGGTGTGGGTGCTGATCGACGGTTTTACGCTCGAGAGTACGTGGGGCGCCGATTCGTGGATGAAACTCCCGATCCTGGGTACTTTCCAGCCTTCGGAATTAACGAAGATCGGTCTGGTCATCGTATCCTCATATGTGCTCGAGGATATGGGCAGTAAGACGATCAGCATGATCCGCGGATGGGTATATCTGGGTATCATCTACGGTATCCCGATGTTGCTGATCCTGAGGCAGCCGGACTTCGGTACCGCCATGGTTATCGTGTTTTCCTTTATCTGCATGCTCTTCATCTGGAACATGAAGTACAGATATTTCCTTCTGGCTATATCCATCGTGGTCGTCGGAGTCATCCCAATGGTCTGGAACTTCTATCTGAAACCATATCAGAAGAAGCGTATCCTGTCCCTGATTTTTGAAGGTTCTGACCCGGTTGCGGAGTGGAACCTCGTCCAGTCGAAGGCCGCGATCGCATCGGGAGGTCTTACCGGCAACCATACGGGCATTCTCGTCAAAGTGCCGGTTAAGGAGTCGGACTTCATCTATTCGGCGGTGTCGGAGAGAATGGGATTTATCGGAACAACGGCGGTCCTTCTGCTTGCGTTTTTCTTCCTGGTGCGATGTCTCTATGTCGCGTCGAGATCTTCCCGCAAAGCATACGCGTACATCGTGGTCGGTCTTACAGGCTCCTATGCTTTCCATTTCATCGAGAATATGGGCATGTGCGTCGGACTTCTCCCGATCACGGGTATTCCGCTGCCGTTCGTAAGTTACGGTGGTACCGCCATGATGGTTAACTTCATCTCGCTGGGCTTCATCCTGAATATTTCCATGGACAGGAAACCGACCTCCGGCTTCGGAAGTTCCTAAACCGTTTTGATCTGACATTTCCCGCCGGCAAAGCGCCGGAAAAGAATAACCAAGTGAAAAGAATATCCCTTCTTGAGCTCACTTTCGGAAGCTCGGAAGGGATATTTTTGTGCCGATGGATGTCATTTTGTGCTTGGAAACACAAAAAACGAACAAACGCTCGAAAATCCCTTAAGTCCTTGAAAATAGTGTCTTTTTATCGCTGAAACATACTTGCAATAAAAAAGTTACTAATATAAAATAACAGCAGAGTGGTGGAAAGTGGTAGTGAATATCACCAACTGAACACCAAAATGGTGGAAATTGTAGAAAACAACAACAGAAGGATCGCAGATGGCTCAGTTCTTCAACAAAATCGATGCAAAAGGGAGGATCTTCATACCTTCGAAAGCCAAAGAAGGTATGGGTGAGGTCATGCATGTCATGATCAGCCGTGATAGAAACTTTCTGTGTGTCTACAATGAAGCCCGCTTCCAGAAGATCTGTGACCAGTTCGATGATGACGAGGATATGGATCATGATAAGCGCCTGGCGCTGAGAGCTTTTGTCGGATCCAGCCAGGAATGCGAGATGGATTCGCAGGGACGTATCTGCATCAACTCGACCCTCTGGAACTGGATCGGTGCCAAACCGCAGTCGGAAGTGTGTATCTATCAGTATCGCGATAAGCTCGAGATCTGCACGAAGGAGTACAGTGATGCTGAGCAGGCTATGATTGCCAATATGAACTTCGAGGCTCTGAACCATGTCAAGGGACTGTAATTTTCATCACCTGCCTGTGCTGTATGCAGAGTGCATGGAAGCCTTGAATATAAAGGAAAACGGAATCTACGTGGACTGTACGGCCGGTGGCGGCGGACACAGCTCCGGGATCGTTGAGAGGCTGGGAGAAGGCGGTAAGCTCATCTCCCTCGATAAGGATGATGAAGCGCTCGCCGCCTGCGAAGCAAGACGCGAGGCGATGGGTGCGAAAGATAAATGGGTACTGGTCAAGACTGACTTCGGCAGGATCGGCGAAGTACTCGAAGAGATGAACATTGACAAAGTGGACGGGGTATTAGCTGATCTCGGCGTTTCCTCCCATCAGATCGACACGGCGGACCGGGGATTCTCCTATATGCAGGAAGGGCCTCTGGATATGCGGATGAACCAGCAGCAGGCGCTGTCGGCTCAGGTGGTGGTCAATGAGTATTCACAGGAAGATCTTGCGAGAATCTTCCGCGAATACGGGGAGGAGAGATTCGCGGGAAGGATCGCATCGGTGATCGTGGAGAAGAGAAAACTCTCGCCGATCACGACGACGTCGGAACTTTCTGAGATCATTCGCTCGGCGATGCCGCGTTCATCGAAGAAAGAGGATCAGCATCCGGCGAGACGGTGCTTCCAGGCGATCCGCATCGAGGTCAATCACGAACTGGCTTCGGTCACGGAACTTCTCGAAGTCGTACCCTCTCTGCTGAATGCACATGGACGGTTTGCGGTGATCTCCTTCCACTCGCTGGAGGATAGACTGGTCAAGGAGGCGTTCCGCAGACTCGAAAGCCCGTGCACATGTCCGAGAGAATTCCCGGTGTGCGTATGTGGCAGGAAGCCGATGGGGCAACAGATCCATAGCAAGCCCATCGTCGCTTCTAAAAAAGAAGCTATGGAAAATAAACGCTCGGGGTGCGCCAAGCTGAGAGTATTTGAAAGGAATGAAGAGGTATGGGTCAGGCAGTAAGAGAAACTGAGAGAGAAACCATGGATGCCATGTTTGAGAAGACAGGTACGGAGTATTCGATCGGCCTGAACCTGGCGGCATTCAATGTAGGCGAGGCAGAGAGATATATGAGCGCACTCGAAGAGACGGGCACGATCCTTCAGATCCCGAAGGAAGAGAAGAAGAAAAAGATCCGTGCGCACAATAAGCGTGCGGTGGAAGCAGCATACGGCAATTTCCGCAAGAAGACATTTTCCATGACTTTGAAGCGGTTCCGCGACTTTCTTTTGTTTGCTTTGGCTGTAGCGGTAGTCACCGCGTTGTTCGGACTTCTGGTGTATAATGAAGCACAGATTGCATCGATGAATTTTGCGAATAATAAGAAAGAGCGTCAGATCAATAAGATGCGTCAGGAAACCTCCCAGCTGAAGGAGACTCTCTTCGTAAGCGCGGACCTCGAATCGGTCAAAGAGATCGCGAGCAAGCGTCTGGGTATGGTTGAGCCGAATGATAAGCAGATCGTACATGTGATCATGCCGAAGAAGGACTACATGACCACAAATCGTTCCTATAACTCCGTCGGACTGACGGAGGAGATCGTTGAAGAGGCGAAGCGTAACCTGGCGGACTATTACTCCGGTGCGGATGCATAACGGTCAGACGGGAAAGGAACCGGGACGGATATGTCTCAAGAGATAAATAAGCACACGGCTGTGGTACAGGATGAGACCGGGACGGCGAGATTCCGTATAGGCGGAAGGATCGTCCTGGTCACTGTCTTTCTTGCCCTGTCGGCTTTCATGGGATATCTGATCTATGTCCAGTTCGGCATCCAGCACAACCACTATGAGGAATACTCGCACCAGGCATCCCAGATGCACTGGCAGCGTATCAAGGATGTGCCGACCCGTGGAGATATCGTGGACAGAAACGGCAATGTCCTGGCCAGTACGACCTATGAGTACACGATCGGCATGACACCGTCGGATGTGATGAAATCCCAAAAGACCAGGAAAGCACCACTGGGGGAAGATGAGATCGCCATGGCTTTTGCCGAGATGATCGATGCGGACTACGGCCAGATGCTGGAGTGGCTTGCGGATACGGATGCCGTCTATATTCAGGTCAAGAAGAAAGTCAACTATGAGCAGATGAAAGCGCTGCAGACATATATCTCGGACCATGGTCTCGGCGGAATCAAGATCGATGCCGTGCCGAAGAGATACTACAACTACGGTTCACTGGCTGCGCAGGTCATCGGATTTGCCGACCAGAGCGACAACTCCCTGATCGGACAGTACGGGATTGAAGCGTACTACAATTCCTACCTCACGGGTACCGAAGGATATACCTATGCCGAGGTCGACAACTACAATCAGAGTGCCCTTCCATATTCAGCGCCGACCAGTATTCAGGCGCAGGATGGTTACAATGTCCAGCTGACGCTCGATATGAATATCCAGCGTATCGCCGAGAATGCCTGCCGTGACGCGTACGATGAATACCAGCCGCGTGAAGGCGTGACTTGCATCGTCATGGATCCGTATACCGCCGAGATCCTGGCTATGGTCTCCATGCCGGACTTTGACCTCAATACCCCTCGAGAAAAACCGTATGGCATGTCCGATGAAGAATGGGCGAAACTCGAAAAAGAAGTCGTGGAGATCAGTAAGGATGTCAAGGTGAGCGGGCAGTCCTATTACCTCATGAGCTCCGCATGGCGCAACCGCTGTATCTCCGATACGTATGAGCCCGGTTCCACCATGAAGGCTGTCACGACGGCTATCGCGCTCGAAGAAGGACTCACTTACGAAGATGAATACTTCAGCGATGAACCGATCAACATCACCACGGTCGATACCATCCGCTGCTGGCGTGAAAAGACAGAAGAAGGAAACCACGGTGTAGAGACACTGCGGGAGGCTTTCGAGCGTTCCTGTAACCCGATCTTTGTGCAGCTGGCGCAGAGGATCGGCATCGATAAATACTATGACTATATCCACAGCTGCGGTTTCTACGATGTCACAGGTGTCGACCTGCCTGCAGAAGGAAAAGGCATCTTCCACGCTGAGCCGACAGAGGTCGACCTGGCGACACTGTCCTTCGGTGAGTCTTCGACCGTGACGCCTCTGCAGCTGGCTACGGTATACTCGGCACTGGTTAACGGAGGTTCTCTGATGCGTCCGCATATCGCTTCCCGAGTCGTTGATTCGAAGGGCAATATCATCCGCGAGTATGAACCGGAGAAGGTCAGAACGCTTTTCTCGACGAGAACCTCCGCGCGTGTCCGTTCCCTGCTCGAAGATGTTGTTAACGTCGGTACCGGTGCCGCCGGTTATGTACCGGGATACTACGTGGCTGGTAAGACAAGTACATCTACGATCGAGGAAGGTGACGAAGCCGGTATGCACGTCATCTCTTTCGGCTGCTACGCACCGTCATACGATCCGAAGATCGTGGTACTGGTCGTTATCAACAAGCCGGAAGATAAGGATGTCGGTTCTTCCGCACCGGCCAAGGTCGCGGCCCGCATCGTAGAGGAGACACTCGAGTACATGAATGTCGACCGCAAGCTCTCTGACGATGAGTACAAGCGTATGGAACTTCAGTTCCATGTGCCGGATGTCGTGGGCATGTATTATGCCGACGCGAAGAAAACACTTGAGTCCGAGGGCTTCACGGTTCTCGACGGCTGGGGTGGCATGGAAGCGGATACCGTCATCGGAACCGAGTACTACGGCGGTGTGGAGATGGTCTATAAAGATGCGGTCGTCGTCCTGTATCCGGCCGAAATCGGGACAAGCGAGATGGAGACGACCGGTATCCCGAGTTTCCAGGGCATGAATATCATCGAGTGCCTGCGTATGGCCAAGGAGTATAACCTCAATATCCTGATAGAAGGTAACATCAAAGGAAATGTCGTCGCGCAGGATCCTCCGTTCTCGATCGGAAGCGAGCTGGAGGACGATAAGATCGCGGAAGATCCGGATGAGACAAATTCGATGGAAGAGGGTACCGAACCGGGAGAATCCGATGATCTTCCGGATGACGGCGAAGACTATGACAGAGATGACGACGGAGATTACGGTGAGGATACCGATTGGGATGAAGATGGAGAGCCGGCGGAGACGACAGAAGAGGAGGCTCCGCCACCGAAAGCTGTTCCGTACGGAAGCATCATTCGCCTGACGATGGAGTAAAGGACGGGGGGAGACCATGAAAGTAAGACAGATCCTGGACAAGACGGAATATACCTATATCGCGGGAAATATGGACCTGGAAGTGAACGGGTGCGCCATGGATAACCGGCAGGTTCAGCCGGGGGATGCTTTTGTCGCGGTAATCGGACAGAAGACCGACGGACATAAGTTTATCAGCGGAGCCCTGGAGAAGGGTGCATCCCTGATCGTTATCGAAGAGAGCAGAAGAGAAGCACTCTCCGAAGAACTGAAGAACCTCGTCGGAGAGACCGGCGCCGCAATCGTGGCAGTGAACGGATCACGACGGGCTGCCGCAGAGATCGCGATGCAATACTTCGGCTATCCCTCTTCGCAGATGCAGATCTTCGGCATGACCGGAACGAAAGGGAAGACTACCTCGACCTATATTCTTCACGAGATCCTCGAGCGTGCGGGACGGTCCTGCGGACTGATCGGTACGGTCGAGAACAAGATCGGATCTCTGGCGGAGAAATCAAAGCATACGACACCGGAGGCCTGGCAATTCCAGTCGCTTCTTCGCCGGATGAAGGATCAGGATGTATCGGACTGCGTCATGGAGGTATCGTCTCTGGGCCTGAAGTTTTTCCGTACATACGGGGTGCGCTTTGAGGTCGGCGTCTTTACGAATTTTCTCAATGACCATATTTCTGATGGTGAACACGAGACGGAAGAAGACTATTTCAGAAGTAAACTGATGCTCTTCGACAATTGCCGGATCGCACTGGTGAATAAGAACACGAGACGGCTCGACGAGGTCCTGGCCTATGCGAAGGTGCATACCGAGAAGGTCTATACATACTCCATTTCCGGGGATGCAGATTTCTCTGTCCGGGGGATCCGCTCCGGGGAACAAGATGGTGTGCCGGGCATGGATTTTACGCTCGTGACGCCCACCTACCAAGAGAAAATGTTCGTACCGCTCCTTTGCGATTTTAATGTGGATAATGCCCTCTGTGCAGCTGCTACCGCTTATCTCGCCGGTGTTTCCGCAGAAGAGATCAAGCGCGGGATGACCTTCGTTTCTGTCCCAGGACGTATGGAGAAGATCGACAACAATCTCAAGCTTAAAGTCTATGTGGACTATGCCCATAACGGGGACAGCCTCAAGGTGCTCCTCAAGGCACTCCGTCCGTCCTGCAAGGGCCGGATCATCACGGTGTTTGGCTGCGGTGGCGACCGTCCGACCGACAGAAGATACACCATGGGCGAAGTATCCGCGCGCTACAGTGATTTTACCGTCGTCACAACAGATAACTCCCGAAGTGAAGCGTTCGAGAGGATATCCGGCATGATCGTCGAGGGAATCAAGAGAGTCGCGGGCTCGCCGTATATTGTCATCGAGGATAGAAAGAGAGCCATCGCACAGGCCTGTGCCATGGCCGCAGAAGAGGATATCGTGGTCGTGGCCGGTAAGGGACATGAGACCACAATGACGATCGGATCAAGCGTCGTCGAATTCATCGATTCCGTGGTCACAGAGGAGGCACTCCGTGAACTCGAGAACGAAAGAAGGGAAAAGAGAGTGAAGCTGACACTCCAAGAGATCGTCGAAGCAACGGGCGGGGAACTTCGGCAGTTTGAAGGAAAGTCCGGAGCAGAAGATCCTTCCGGCTTCGTCGTAAGCGGTGTATCGACCGATACGAGAGATGTGGAAGAAGGCAACCTCTTCCTCGGTCTTAAGGGAGAGAAATTTGACGGGAATGCCTATGCGGGCAAGGCCGTCAAGGCCGGCGCACGGGCGCTCGTGCTCTCGACGATGGAGTATGCTCCCGAGGGTGTACCGGTCGTGCTGGTCCCGGATACGAAGATCGCGCTGGAGAAACTGGCCGAGTACTATCGGAACCGTCTGGGGTGTAAGGTGGTCGCGGTCACGGGAAGTGTCGGCAAGACTTCGACAAGGCAGATGATCTTCTCGGCTCTGTCGACCGGCTACAAGGTCCATGTGACACAGAAGAACAACAACAACGAGATCGGTCTGTCGAGGACGATCCTGGAGGCACCGGAAGATACGGAAGTGCTCGTACTGGAGATGGGGATGCGGCTACGGGGCGAGATCTCGGAACTGACCCATATCGCGCATCCGGATGTCGCAGTGATCACGAATATCGGTGTGGCGCATATCGAACGCCTGGGAACGCAGGAAGAAATTATGCGCGCGAAGCTCGAGGTCCTCGAGTGCCTCAAAGAAGGCGGACTTCTTATTATCCCGTATGCGGATGAGATGCTTCAGAAAGCCGTAAGAGAAGGACTGATACGGGACGATGTGAAGATCGCCTATACTTCGACAGAAGACGTCTCTTTCCCGGACTGGGCGTATGGCACGGCTGTAGCCGATCAGATCCGGACGGAAGATGACCGGATCTTCTTCCGTGCACGTGCGGGATTCGGAGAGGAGAAAGAAACAGAACTTTGCGTCCGCGCGCTCGGGCTGCATCACGCGTCCAATGCATTGGCCGGACTTTTGTGCGGAATGTATCTGGATATGAAGGTGGAGACGATCGCAGATGGGATCCTGCGGTTCTTCCAGATCGGACACCGTGAACGATTGGTCGAGGTAGAGGGCGTGAAGTTCCTCGATGATGCCTACAATGCCGGCCCCGAGTCGATGATGTCTGCATTTGCTTCCGTCCGAAGACTGGCGGAAGATGGAAAAGCGTATGCCTGTATCGGCGATATGCTCGAGCTCGGAGATGAGTCGGAAAAACAGCATCTCGCGATTGGAAAGAAGGCAGCGGAATTAGGGCTCGACGGACTCCTCGTGCTCGGAGACTATAAGGATGCGGTCCTCCGCGGTGTACGTTCTGTCTCGGAGGAGGTGCCCGTATACTTGTTCTCTGATAAAACAGAGATGACGCAGGGGCTCCGAAAGATCGTCAAAGAAGGAGACTTCGTCCTTCTTAAGGCCTCTCACTCTTTTGAAATGTATACAATTGCTGATGAGTATGGTTCAATAGTTCGTGGAGGAAACGAACAGTGAGAAGAAAGATCAAAGGCCTGACATCAGACAGTTTTGCCTATAGGGAAGACGGTAAGATCGAGTCGCTCGACGTACTTGCACCGCTTCGTGTGAATATGGGTATCGTCATTATCGTGCTGATCATGATGGCCTTCGGTTCGGTCATGCTCTTCTCGGCGAGTATGCCCAAAGCTTATACCTCTCAGGGCAATGCGATGTACTATGTCATCCACCAGGGCAGCTTCCTGCTTATGGGATTTGCGGCGGCGCTGATCATCACGTTCATCCCTCTCAAGCTCTTCGACAAATGGCCGATCACGCTGGCTATCTATCTGGCAGCCGTCGGTATGGCTCTTCTGACATTAACGATGGGTACCGTTATCAACGGCTCGAGAAGATGGATCTTCATCGGCGGTGTGTCGGTCCAGCCGTCCGAGTTCATCAAGGTGGCGATCGTCTATTCGATCGCGGGCTACCGTTCTTTCATCCAGAAAGTGAGAAAGAAAGGGAAACTCAAGGCCAGGAAGATCTCTCAGGCGACGCTGGACGGGATCCTCGATATCACGCTTCCCGGTGTGCTGATCCTGTTCTGTCTTCTGATCGTTGTGCTTCAGCCGCACATGTCGTGCTTCCTGATCCTCTCTGCGATCTCCGCGATCTGCTTCCTTTGCTGCGGTATCCCGCTTCGCTCCTGGCTTCGCGGCGGTGCCCTTCTTCTGGTGATCTGCCTCATCGCGGGCGGTATCGGATATACGCTGATGCCGGCAGAGAAGAAGAAAAAACTCGAACAGAACTTCGCCCACGTTGTCAAAAGACTGAATATCTTTGCGACCATGAAGGCAGACGAGGAAGAAGAAAAGAAGGCCGACGATGACGATACGTATCAGAGTGAGCAGTCGATCATCGCGATCGGCTCGGGCGGGATCACGGGTGTCGGATTTGGCAACAGCCGCCAGAAGTATATGTATCTTCCGGAAGCCCACAACGACTATGTATATTCCATCATCTGCGAGGAACTGGGGTTTGTCGGAGGTCTTCTCGTGATGCTCTTGTTCTGGGCTTTTGCGATAGCAGGTTTTCTGGTATCGTGGCAGGCGGACAGTCTCTTTACCCGAGTCCTCACGGCAGGGTATACGACATTGATCACGCTTCAGGCGTTCCTGAATATCGGAGTGGCCATCGGTGCGATCCCGCCGACCGGTATTACACTTCCGTTCTTCAGCTATGGTGGAACGGCGAACTTCTTCTTCATGATCGCAGTGGGATTGATCCTGTCCGTATCGAAGACAGGCAGAAAGAGAAAAACAGTAAAGCTGGTGGTATAAGGTATGAAGGTATTTCTGGCCGGTGGCGGCACAAGCGGGCATATTCATCCTGCGGTGGCCATCGCGGATGAATTAAAAAAGCAGGATGCAGATACGGAAGTGCTCTTCTGTGGTACAGCCAAGGGCCTCGAAGCACAGATCATCCCGTCGATGGGATATCCTTTCGAGGTGATCCGTGCTGCCCAGCTTCCGATGAAGCCGTCGAAGAAGACGATCCATGCGGTAAGGGAATTCCTTGCGGGAAGAAAGATGTGCAGGAAGCTCATCCGGGAGCAAAAGCCCGATGTCGTCGTCGGAACAGGAGGATTTGTCTGTAGTCCTCTAATCGCGGCGGCGCACAAGGAGAAGGTACCGATCCTTCTTCATGAACAGAATGCCTTCCCGGGAAGATCCAACCGTATGATGTCCCGTTACGCGGGTACGGTGTGCACGAGTTTTCCGAAACTCGACCACTACTTCCATAAGAAAGCCAAGATCGTCTATACCGGAAATCCGATCCGCGGCGTCTTCTCCCAGGTGGACAGGAACGCCTGCCGCGAGCAGCTTGGCCTTGCTTCCGACGAGATCCTGATCCTGGCGATGGGCGGAAGCCTCGGGGCGAGGACAGTCAACCAGGCGATCGTCGCCCTGGCCGGAGAGATCACGGATCCGAAGGTAAGGATTATCCTGAGTGTCGGTAAACAGCGCTATGCCGAAGTTTGTGAAGAAGCGAAGAACTGGCCGAAGTCGATCGAGGTATTCGAATATATCTCCAATCCGGAGGTCTACCTCGCGGCGGCGGATCTCTTCATCGGAAGAGCCGGCGCTATCACCTGTGCAGAAGTACAGGCTGTCGGCGTACCGTCCGTACTGGTCCCGTATCCGTATGCGGCTCAGGATCATCAGACGTATAACGCCAGAGCTTTTGAAGAGGCGGATGCGGGCGTCCTGCTTCCGGATGACCAGGCCGTAGAAAAACTGCCGGGCATCGTGAAGGACCTGCTGTCCGATAAGGAAAAACTAGGGAAGATGCGTGAAAATACGCTCAAGCTTGCCATCTATGATGCGTCTTCCCGGATCTGTGATGAGGTGAGAGCACTTGCCCGATAACGATAAGATCAGAAGAGTCGGTGATGAGATGAGACCTGACTCTCCGGAAGGAGAGGCGCCATCTGCTGTGCCACCGAAGAAGGACCTCCCGGGCAAAGTACCGGATGCGCGGAAGGACACGGAGACGGAAGAATCTGAAGAGGCGACTGGCGGAAGTTCCTGGACCGATGTCATCAGGAAGGTCCCGCTTCGGGCCTGGCTTTTGATCGTGCTCGTTCTCCTTCTGGCCATCGTCGGTATATATCTGGCTTTCGATAAGAATTTCCGTGTACAGCAGATCTATGTGAGCGGGAACAAACGCTTCAGTACGGAGCAGATCCTGTCTGCTTCAGGGATCTCGATCAATGACCATCTGCTGTCACACGTAGGCGGAACGTTCGAGGAGAAGATCCGCTTCAAGTACGGAGCTGTACGTCAGGCGATCATCGATTCGGACCCGTATATCGCCGATGCCAAGGTCTACCCGAAGTATCCCGGACAAGTTTACATAGAGATTACAGAAAGAAAAAAAGTTGCTTACGTCGCGATTCCGGACGGATATGCCATTATTTCGGAGGATTCGGTGGTGCTCGAGATCCTTGAGGGAGCTGTGCCAAGCGGAATCCCGGAGATCTGCGGACTGCCGATCCGGTCTGCGCAGATCGGCAAACCCCTTGATCTGACGTCGTCTGAGGGTTATGACATCTGTATCACGATCCTCGGTGCGATTCTCGGCGCGGAAGCCACGACTGATGCGGAAAATGACACCTTCGATTTCCTTTCTCACGTGATCTGTATCCGATACTGCGATAACATGACGACATTCGTCGATCTGGATATCCCGGGCGTGCTTCATACGATCTCGGTCAAGATCGGCTCACTTCAGACGATCTCCGACGATATGAACTGGCTCCGATATGCCATAGTTTCGGGCTATTTCGCGAATAAACCCGGTTCGGTACTGGATATGACCGGGAAGGAATATATCCTCCGATAAGTTGACACAATATTTTGGGGCGACCACTTTTTCGAAACCTGGTTGCAAAGTGTCGGTAATCGAACTGTAACCACATTTTTGGCGCCTGATTTCCCGTATTGCTTGACCACAACATTTAGTGTAGAATTGTAAAAGAAAGCTAAGGTGCTGATAATGAATAATTATATAATTAAGGCAATACGGAGGATAGTTGGCTATGTCAGATTTTAAGCTCGGATACTCAATGGACGATGAACCATTTGCTGCGATAAAAGTAATTGGTGTCGGAGGTGGCGGATGTAATGCGGTCGATCGTATGATCGAGAGCTCCGTACAGGGCATCGATTTTATTTCGGTCAACACAGACCATCAGGCATTAGCCCGTTCCAAGGCGCAGAACGTCATCCAGATCGGTGAGAAGATCACCAGAGGTCTCGGTTGCGGTGCAGATCCGACGGTCGGTGAGAAGGCCGCGGAAGAAAGTAAAGACGAGATCGCACAGGCGATCAGAGGAACCGACATGCTCTTCATCACAGCCGGTATGGGCGGTGGTACGGGAACAGGTGCGGCTCCGGTCGTAGCCCAGATCGCAAGAGAACTCGGGATCCTGACAGTCGCAGTCGTTACCCGTCCGTTCCGTTTCGAAGGTCCGCGTCGTGCGATGAACGCGGAGCGCGGTATCCGAGAGATCGAGAAATATGTAGACTCCCTTATCGTAGTTGCAAACGATAAGCTCCTCGATATTACAGATGAAGACACATCCATTGATGATGCATTTAACATGGCCGATCAGGTTCTTAAGTTCGGTGTAGCCGGTATCTCCGATCTCGTTGCTATCCCTGGTCTCATCAACCTCGACCTTGCTGACGTACGCCGTATCATGACAAACGCCGGTATCTGCCATATGGGTATCGGTCGTGCTTCCGGTGAGGGCAGAGCGTCTGCCGCTGTTAAGCAGGCCATCAACAGCCCGCTCCTCGACACCACGATCGAGGGCGCCCGCGGCGTAATCATCAACTTCACAGGTTCACGCAACATGAAACTCCACGAGATCGATGTTGCCGCTTCTGTCGTACGTGATGCGGTTGCCGGTGATGCGGATATCATCGTCGGTGCGGTTACTGACCCGACACTCGAAGATGAGATCATGATCACTGTTATCGCTTCCGGATTTGATAACACAGAGAATGCTTCCGCTGCATTCCGTCCGGCAACTTCGATCATCTCCAAGCAGAATCCGACCATCATCGGAAGTAGTACACCGAGTACTTCGACATCCCGTCCGATCTCTCCGGTTCCGTCTACTTCCTATGAGAAGCCGGTAGAGACAGCGGTTCCGACCACTCCGGTACCGGCACCGGCTCCGAAGCCGGAAGTGCCGCAGTTCCTCTTTGGTGATCCGGAACCGGCCACCAAGCCGGACGATGCCAAGGTCTACTCTCCGAGTAAGGCCGCACCGGTTGCTCCGGTAGCGCCGGTTGCTCCGGTAGCCCGTCCGCAGACCGCATATGTGGCTCCGCAGCCCGCTCCGGTACAGCAGGTACCGCAGGCTCCGGTTGCTCCGGCTCCGCAGCAGGGCGGTAGACCGCAGCCGAACGTTGTTCCTTCGGCCGCTCCGAGAGCACAGGCTCCGGTACAGATCCCGAAGACAGTCGAGGCTCCGGCTCCGAGCAAGGGCGATAAGAAGAGAATCCTTCCGTGGTTCCTGAGTGATAACGACAATCTGGATGAGTGATCGATCATGAAGTGCCCTTTTTGCGGACATCTAGAAGATAAAGTAATTGATTCGCGGCCTGCGGAGGATGGGTCTTCCATCCGCCGCAGGCGTGAATGTTTATCCTGCACATCCCGTTTTACTACCTATGAGAAGGTAGAGGTCCTTCCGCTCCTTGTCATCAAGAAGGATGGGACGCGGGAAGCGTATAATCAGGAGAAACTTCTCGGAGGTCTCATGAAGGCCTGTGAGAAGAGACCCGTCTCCTCGGAACAGCTGACCTCGATCGTCACGTATGTGGAGAATCAGATCCAGAATACGGCGAAGAGGGAGATCTCGACCATCGAGATCGGTGAGATGGTGATGCAGCAGCTGAAAGATATCGATGAGGTCGCCTATGTGCGCTTCGCATCGGTGTATAGACAGTTTAAAGATGTGAATTCTTTTATGGAAGAACTGCAGGATATGCTGAAGAAATAAAAGCCCGGTGCTTGGGTGTAAACAGGAAATAACAGTAGGGAGAGAGGGAGTAAAGATGAAGAAGGTTTTAGTTGTAGATGATGATCCGAATATCGTTGAAGTGCTCAGGCTCTACTTCGATAAAGACGGCTTTGCCGTGACGAGCTGCCTTACCGGTGACCGTGCGATAGAGACTTTCCAGTCTTCCCAGCCGGATCTGGTCGTTCTCGATCTGATGCTTCCCGGTAAAGACGGGTACGATATCTGTCGTGAGATCAGAAAGACATCGGATGTGCCGATCATCATGCTGACGGCCCGCTCGGATACCCTTGACAAGGTTGTCGGACTTGAGCTCGGCGCTGATGACTATGTGCAGAAGCCTTTCGAGCCTAAGGAACTTCTGGCTCGTGTGAAGGCCGTACTCAGAAGAACAGAGAAGCGTGATTCGGCTTCCTCTGATGACAAAGATGCGAAAGAAAACAATGAAGTGATCTCCTACGAAGGATTCACTGTTGATATGGCCCGCTATGTAGTGAAGGTGGACGGCAAAGAGATCGATATCCCGCCGAAGGAACTCGAGCTTCTGTTCTTCCTCGCTTCTCATCCGAACCGTGTATTCACCAGAGAACAGCTCCTGGAGAATGTATGGGGATATGATTTCTACGGAGAGTCCCGTACGGTAGACGTACACGTGAAGCGTATCCGTGAGAAACTTGAGAAGCCGGACGTGAAGACGAACTGGCAGATCAAGACTGTCTGGGGAGTAGGGTATAAGTTCGAGACGACCGAGAAAGCTTGATGCTTCTTTGTTGGTGATTTGAGCTATGAAGGACCGTGCGAAGAAATCACAGACCGTACTTTTCCGGACGACTCTGTCTCTCGCGGTCGGAACGATCCTCGTGTTCGTCGTGCTGATGATGGTCTTCTATCGTCAGAGCGCGGTTTCTCTGATCTCAGAAAGTAAAGAAAAGATTGAAAGACAGGCGGATGCTCTGGCTCTGGCGTATGATTCGCTGGCGGAGGATCCGTCTGTTTCTGATACGTCCATACAGGCATTCCTGAATTCTTTCGCTCGTACGGAGGAGTGCTCGGTGTGGTTCGTCCGTACGGATGGAAAACTCGAATATACGACATCGGTTCCCGAGTATCTCCGAAGCGATATTTTCCCTGTAGGAGAAAGCGTCTATCTGAATACGGAACGCATCCGTGAGCTCTTTAATCAGAAAGGAAAGGCGTCGACAACGGATGTCACGAATGGTATCTTCGCCAATTCGCAGACCGTGTCGGTCGCTGTCGCAGTATCCACATCGCAGAAAGACCTGCATATAGTGCTTTTCGATACGGTAAATGTGGAGGAGGAGGCATTCTGGCGTCTGTCCAACGGTCTGATGCTCCCGATCCTGGTGTCGTTCTCGATGGCGCTTCTGTTCTTCTCGCTGATGGCCAGGTCCCTGATCCGTCCGCTTCGTGCGCTGTCGGACGCCGCTGTGCAGGTGACAAAGGGCGACCTGTCGACACGTATCGATATTCCGGAACTTCGGAAAGAGTCGGCGCTTAAGTATATGCTGACCGATGAGATCACGAATATGGTATCGACGGTGAATAACATGATCGAGCGACTCGAGAGGCAGGAGTCGGACAGGAAGCTCTTCATCTCGAGTATCGCGCACGATCTTCGTACTCCGCTTACTTCCATCAAGGGTTTCCTCAGTGCGATCTCCGATGGTACGATCCCGCCGGAGATGTATCCGAAGTATATGGAGATCATCCAGACCCAGGTCGAGCGGATCCAGAAGCTTATCACATCGATGACTGAGGCGTCGTCGCTGAGTCAGGTCGACCCGGATAAGATGGAGGAATTTGATATCAACGAGATGATCCGCGACGCGATCACGAACGTGGAGAATCTCCTTACGGATAAGAATATCAGTGTCACGGTGGACCTCGGGACGAACCATGACAAGTTGATGCTGGTGTACGGTGAGTCTCAGCTTCTCTACCGTGTCTTCTATAATCTTCTGACCAATGCGGTGAAGTTCACCCCGAAGGACGGGATCATCGGGATCTCTACAGTCTGCCGGAACGAAGAAGGGAAAGTCTATGTCTCGGTCGAGGATTCCGGCTGCGGCATCCCGGAAGATAAGCTCGACCGTGTTTTCGAGAGCTTCTATAAGGTAGACCCGTCCCGTACGGAGAGTGGTTTCGGCCTCGGACTTTATATCTGCCGCGAGATCATCACGGCGCACGGGGAGAAGATCTGGGCCGAGAACAGTGATGAACTGGGCGGGGCGCGCTTCATCTATACACTTAAGGATTATCGCCACAAGGAGAAATAAATGAGAAAACAGGAACGTGCGGATGCGATCCTCCGGAAACTCCACGAGCTCTATCCGGAGACGGCGTGTACGCTGGATATTGATGAAAATGTATTCCACCTGCTGGTGCGGGCCGTGCTGTCCGCTCAGTGCACGGATGTGCGCGTCAATCAGGTGACGGCGGTGCTCTTCAAAAAATTCCCGGATTATGAGGACTTCCTTAAGGCGGGGGAAGCGAAGATCGGAGAGATCATCAAGCCCTGCGGATTCTGGAAAGTAAAGGCACACTATCTCTATGAGATGGCCCGCATGATCCGGGATGACTTTAACGGGGAGATCCCGAAGACGCAGGACGAGCTTCAGAAGTTCCCGGGAGTAGGCAGAAAGGTCGCCAATCTCATCGTATCGGAACTCTTCGGCATTCCGGCAGTCGTAGTCGATACGCACTGTATGCGTGTATCCGGAAGACTGGGCTTAAGCTCCGGGAAGAACCCGGCCGTGATTGAAAAGGAACTCATGAAGATCCTTCCTGAAGAGGAATGGGCGCCGTTCGGACACCGGATGGTCGATCACGGTCGTGCCGTATGTATGGCCCGAGGTCCGAAGTGCAGCGAATGCGGACTTTCGGATCTGTGTCCGTCGGCAGAGGGCGCCGATGCGAAGAAAACGGATGGAAAGAAGTCCGGGACGAAGAAGTACGGTAAAGGTTCGAAGGGAAAGAAGGCGTAGTCATGGCCAATATCACGCTCGACACACCTGTACAGTTCCTGCCGAAGGTCGGAGAGAAACGGGCGAAACAGCTCGAGAAACTGGGGATCTTCCGCGTATACGATCTTCTGACGTTTTTCCCGAGACGTTACGAAGACTGGTCGGAATGTGTCCCTCTTTTCCAGCTCAAAGATAACGAAGAACAGTCCTTCATCGCGACGGTGGTGGGACAGCCACGCGTATCCCGTAACCGCGGGAAAGCCACGGTGTTCGCAGTCCTTTCGGACGGTTCGTGCAGCATCAAGGCCGTGTGGTTCAACCAGCCCTATGTCGCAGATAAACTCGTAAGCGGGGAGGAGTTCTTCTTCCACGGCCGTATCACTCGCGACGGATTCCAGTTCCAGGTCGTCAATCCCGTTTTCGACCAGAGACAGAACGATACCGAACAGCGGTCCCTGATCCAGCCGATCTATCCCTTAACTGCGGGGCTCAAGCAGGGGAATATCCGCGCGATCGTAAACGTCGCGCTCGACCGGGCTCTGCCGCTTCTTTCTGAAGTCCTGCCGCTTTCTTTCCGAAAAGAACAGAAGCTCTGCGCGATCTCCTATGCCTACGAGAAGATCCACCGTCCGCAGACGATGGAGGAAGTCGAGATCGCGAGGAAATACCTCGTATTCGAAGAGCTGTTCCTGCTTCGCGGAGCGCTGTGCGTCTATAAGAACGAGCAGAAGTCGCTGAGGGCGTCGTTTCCGATCCGCGGGAATATGAGCGCGATGGAGCGTTTCAACGAGATTGTAAAAGCGCTGCCGTTCGAGCTTACCGAGGATCAGATGGCGGTCACGAAAGATATCCTCAAGGATATCTCCGAGAACTACCCGATGAACCGTCTCGTCCAGGGCGACGTCGGTTCGGGAAAAACGGTGGTAGCGTTCCTGTCGATGGCGGCCTGCGCGATCGCGGGATACCAGTCGGTCTTCATGGCGCCGACGGCGGTGCTCGCGTCCCAGCATTATGAGACCTTCCGCAAGTTCATGAAGGACCAGGATATCGGTGTGGAGCTTCTCCTCGGAAGCACACCTGCGAAGCAGAAAACCGAGATAAGAAAGAAACTCCAAAGCGGAGAGTGTAAGATCCTCGTCGGTACCCACGCGGTCCTGTCGGAGAAGAATATCCTCCCGAACCTCGCGCTGATGGTCACAGACGAACAACACCGTTTCGGCGTCAAGCAGCGAGCGGCGACCGATGAGAGAAGCAGTCACGGACTACATACGCTCGTCATGTCCGCGACCCCGATCCCGAGAACCTTGGGACTGGTGCTTTTCGGTGATATGGATGTGTCGGTCATCAAGAGCATGCCGAAAGGGCGTATCCCGATTAAGACCTTCCGTACTTCTTCTTCTGAAGACGGACGCGTCATCGCGACGATCCGTCAGGAGGTTGGAAAAGGACATCAGGCGTATATCGTCTGCCCGATGATCGATGAACTCCAGGAAGATGCATATGAGGACGAAGAGGGCACACTCGCGAAGAAGATGAAGGAAGACCTCGAGTCGGCGGTCAAGTACAGTGAATATCTCAAGAACGAGGCTCTCCCGGAGATGCGGATCGGCCTTCTGCACGGTAAGATGAAGCCCGCAGAGAAGGACGCCGTCATGAAGGAATTCAGCGAAGGGAGAATCGATGTGCTCGTCTCGACGACGGTCATCGAGGTCGGGGTCGACAACCCGAATGCGACGCTCATGATCATCCGGAATTCCGAAAGATTCGGCCTTTCGACGCTCCACCAGCTCCGCGGCCGCATCGGTCGTGGTAATCTCCCGTCGGCGTGTATCCTCGAGACGGATAAGTACGAGGGTGTCGCGCAGGAAAGGATCGACATGATGTGCCAGACTACGGACGGATTCCAGCTCGCCGAACAGGATATGCTCCTTAGAGGAACGGGCGATTTCTTCGGGACGAAACAGCACGGTATCCCGCAGCTCAAGATGGCGAACCTCTATAGAGATGCCTCATGTCTGAAGCCGATCGAAAAGGCGGTCACGAAGATGATCGCGGAAGATCCTTCGTTCTCCGGTGCGGAGGCGAAGATCATGCTGCAGGCATTCCATAATCACTTCGGTGATGCATGGAATAAGCCGAGTCTTTAAGAAGTGGTATAATAGCGCTGCGATGACGGAGATACCGGATAGAAGTCAAACGGGAAAGGACGGAAGCACCGTATGCCGAGAGTGGTAGCCGGAAAATGTAAGGGAACGGTTCTCGAAGCGCCCAAAGGGGACGCGACACGGCCGACCACGGACAAGGTCAAGGAAGCGATCTTCTCGAGCATCCAGATGCGCGTGCCGGACAGTGCTTTTCTAGATGTATTCTCGGGAACCGGACAGATGGCGATCGAGGCCTTAAGCCGGGGCGCAGAACAGGCCGTCCTCATCGATCAGGCAGGCCCGAGCCTTCGTGCGATCGGGAATAACCTCAAAAAGACACACCTCGAGGAGTCGGCCAGACTTCTGAAGATGCCCTTTACGCAGGCACTTCAACTTCTCGGTAAGGAAGAAGAGAAGTTCGACATCGTCTTCATGGACCCGCCGTATGCCATGGCGGAGAAGTATAGTAAGGCCGTAGCGGAAGCGATCGAGAAGTACCGTCTTCTAAGTGACGGTGGGATCTTCATCGTGGAATCGGACGTGAGTGCCAAGATCCAAGAGAATGTAACCAATATGACATGTATTAAGAGTTGTAAGTACGGGTCAACTTTGGTAACATTCTTTGTAGAATCGGAAACTATGCAAAAGTAAAGGAGACACAGGGTGAAAACTTTTATTTTCCCGGGAAGCTTCGATCCGTTCTCACTCGGACACCAGGACATCGCCAAACGCGCCAGTAATCTCTGCGACAAGCTCGTCGTGGCGGTTATGGAGAACCGCGCCAAGAAGTCGATGTTCACTGTCGAGGAGAGAGTCGAGATGGCGAAAATCTGTCTTTCGGATATCCCGAATGTGGAGGTCATCTCCCGAGAGTCCCTGCTCGTCGACCTTTACAGGGAACTCGGTGCTTCGGCGGTCGTGAGAGGCCTTCGTTCCGAGTCGGACTTCCGCTATGAGGCGGAGATGAATGCGGCGAATACCCTGATGTTCCCGAAGTATCAGGTGATCTTCCTGCCGTGCCGGGCAGATCTGGCTTTCACCAGTTCGTCGATCATCAAAGAAGTGGCTTATTACGGCGGCGACATCTCCAGGATGTGCGTCCCGGCCGTAGAAGATATGGTTCACCAAAAACTGCTTGCCAATAAGCAGGAGAATAAATAAGGAGGGGTTTTCATATGGCTGACGGAAATATGAGAACATCGGATAAAGATTTATATGAGCTTCTGGATCAGCTCCAGGCGACGATCGAACAGGCAAAGGGTGTGCCGTTCTCGGATAACTGCCTCGTAGACCGTGCAGATGCACTCTACTGGATCAAGCAGATCCGTGCTAGCTTCCCGTCGGAAGTACAGCAGGCGAAGTGGATCGTGGATCAGCAGCGCCAGGTCGTGGCTTCAGCCAGACAGAAGGCAGAGAGTATCCAGCGTGAAGCAGAACAGCGTCAGGCTATCATGGTCGATGAACATCAGGTGACGCTCATGGCGAAGGAACAGAGCCAGCAGATCCTGACCGAGGCGAACCGCCAGGCCGAGGATATCTACACCCGCTCCATCGATTACGCGAGAAAAAGACTGTCTGAGCTTGAGAATGTGATGACGGAGATGCTCGTCCGTATCCAAAAGGACAAGAAAGAGTTAAAATAACAGTAACAAGAGACCCGTACCCGGAAAAGCAGATCATGCGGATCGGTGACGGGAGATGCCTTATTGCAGAACAGGCGGTGAGATCATGTTACTGGGTATTCGTATACAGAATTATGGATTATTCAAAGATGACTGTGTCGGTGCGCTTCTGGACGACATCCGGATGACGCCGGAACAGTCATCTCTTGCTATACAGGCGGGAATCGATGTCGCGCACCCGCTCAATGGTATCGAGGCCATGATCGGCCGCAACCATTCGGGAAAGACGATGTTCTTCTCGTTTCTGTCTTTCGTGCAGGGTGCGGTCGTAAAAGGACCGGCCGCCGCAGCCACGGAGTCCGGGCGGACAGGGTACTCCAATCTCGTAGGAGATAAGGAACAGCCGGTGATCGCGACACTCTGCTTCAAGTTCTACGATCCTGAGAAGAAAGATACGACTTACTGCGAGTATAAGCTCGTCATCGACTCCAATGTTCACGGCAAGCCGCACTTTGAGGAAGAACGGCTGCGCTTGTGGCGGAAAGGGATGGACGAGCCGAAGGATATCCTGCACTTCAAGCAGGGAGTCGGATTTGTGCTCCTTCAGGGAGAGAAGATGGACGGGGAGATGAACGATTCCCAGACGTCCGCACTTCATGCCTATGGCGCCATGAAGCAATTCTACTTTACGAACCGGACCTACAGGGAGATCCTTAGGTGGTTCTTCGTATGTTTCCGCAAGGACCAGACTGCGCAGATCCCGGTCGATATGGCTCCGGGCGGGCACAAGCATCTCAATAATGCAGGATCCAATGCGAGAAATGTACTGATGTATCTGAAACAGGAGCGTCCGGGAGAATATAAGAAGATCCTCTCCCGGATCATCGAGGCGATTCCGGCCCTGCGGGAAAAAGACGAAGCGGCGGTGCTCAAGCATTTCAATAAACCGGATATGCTTGCACTCTTCATCCTCCTTTTCTCGGATCCGGATCCGAGACCGCTGATCCTCATGGAGTCTCCGGACGAAGGGCTTTATCACGACGTGATGGATGCGCTGGCGACCGAGATGCGGAATTATTCGATCGAAGCCCCGGGATGCCAGATCTTCTTTACGACGCACAATCCGTATATTCTGGAGAACCTCTCGCCTGATGAGATCTGGGTGTTCAGCAGGGATGAGAAAACAGCCGGTTCGATCGATGTCCGCTGTGCCGGCTCGATCCCGATCGTAGGAGAACTCTATGATCAGGGCGTCGGAATGGGCGCCATCTGGTATGCGGGGCATTTTGACAACTGAAAGGAACGACAGAATTGATGCGGGTTGAGATATTAAGTGAAGACAGATCCGGTGGCGTGGTCCTCGAACGTCTGACGAATTGTATCCTTCGGGAGTTCACGAAGGAATATACGTGTTTTCTGCGGCCACATCGCGGCTGCGGATACTGGCCGGATCACCCGGATGAGAAGCCGGCACCTTTTGCGGCGGGACTTCTCGAACTTCTTCCTGCGAAGCTTCGCGCCTATGAGAAGGTCTACGCCGGGACCGATACCATCGTGATCGTCTGCATCGATTCCGATGACAAGGATCCGGAGGAGCTGATGAAGCGACTGAAGGAGACCTGCAGGAAATACGCACAGAACCTCGCGACCGTGATCGCCATCTCGGTCGAGGAGATGGAGAGCTGGATCCTTGCGGACAAAAATGCGATCCTCCTTGCCTATCCGGATGCCGATATGGACAAGCTTGCCGAGTATGAGCAGGACAGTATCTGTGGGACGTGGGAGGTCTTGTGTGACGTGCTTCTCCGGGAACAATCGCCGCGGGTCAGAAGGATCGGATATCCGGCTGTTGGCCAGTACAAGGCGACCTGGGCCGAGAAGATCTCGAAGTATATGCTCCCCGGAAACAACGTGTCTCCCAGTTTCAAGAAATTCGAACTGGCCCTGAGCGGTGCGGTCAGGCAGGTGCTGGATGCATAAGTGCCCGCCCTCCTCGGTCTATATTCATTTTCCTTACTGTGTCCGAAAATGCGCATATTGTGATTTCCTTTCTTTCCCGTTTTGTGAGGAAGAGGAGACCGCATATGTCGAGGCGCTTCTTTCCGAGATCCGGATGGCTCCGAAGTGGGGGGCGGATCTTCTTTCGCGTAGGGAGGAGATGGATCCGGATACACTTCTGAAGTCTCCGCTTCAGACGATCTATTTCGGAGGGGGGACGCCATCGCTTATGGCTCCTTCGCAGTTAATGACGATCCTTGGCGCGCTTCGGGATGCATTCGGGATCACGGAGAACTGTGAGATCACACTTGAAGCCAATCCCGGAACCATAGACGAGAAGAAGATGCAGGCCTTGATCGAATCCGGTGTCAACCGCCTCTCGCTCGGGATACAAAGCCTCGATGATTCGGTCCTTCGCACGCTCGGGAGGATCCACGATGCCGATACAGGAAGACGCGCGATCCGCGATGCGAAGCGCGCAGGATTTAGAAATCTCTCTTGTGATCTGATGCTCGGGATCCCGGGACAGACACTAAAGAGCGTGAAGGATTCGATCGATTTTCTTCTTTCTGAGGAGATCCCGCACATCTCTCTTTATTCCCTAATCCTTGAGGAGGGGACGCCGATGTATGTCCGCTATGGAGGAGACATCGAGAAATACGTGACGCAGGAACAGGACCGGGAGATGTACCATCTGGTGACGGAAACGCTCACGTCCTCGGGCTTTGTGCACTATGAGATCAGTAACATGGCGCGCCCCGGTTTCGAGAGCCGGCATAACCTGATGTACTGGCGTGCAGAGAATTACTACGGTCTGGGTGTCGGGGCACACTACTATCTCGGTGACGAACGAGGGCGGCATGTGGAGACGGTTCCAGAGTATATCGAGTCGATGAGAAAGAAAGATGTTGAAAAAGAAGCGGTCTGGCAGGCCGAAGAGATTCTTGGCCGGGATGAGAAGAGGAAAGAGTTCATGATGCTCGGTTTCCGGACTTCGGACGGAGTGAGAGAAGCAATCTTTAAAGAAAGATTCGGTACTACGATGGACAGTGTTTTTGGCGCGGAAATACAAAGAGAAATCGAAGCAGGGCTGGTGACTGCGGTAGAAGGCGGATACCGCCTGACCAAGAAAGGCGTGGACCTTGCCAATCAGGTTTTCATGGATTATGTGTGACCACGATATTTGTGCCTTGAAATTGCGTCACAAGTAGGCGATAATACTAGTTAGGGATGAAATACCCCGGGGGGTTAGCTATGAAAATATGTCCAAAGTGCCAGCAGATTATGGAAGATTCCTTCGAATTCTGCGGACGTTGTGGTTCAGGTCTAGATTATCTTTCGGCAGAAGACTCGGCGGCGTGGGAGTCGGCGGGGAAAGCTGCGGATGAAATGTCACTTCAGGAATTGAATGAGGCGATGGATAAGCTCGTCGCCGAGCAGAACCTGCAGCGCGTGGAGGATGACGAAGAACCGGAAGAAATACAGGAGCCGGAAATCGAATCCGTGAACGAATCTGCGGATGAGCAGGAGCACCTCCCGATGTTTGGAGACGGACCGGAAGAAGAGACGCGGCGTGAAGACGTGCTTCCGTTAAGACAAGAGCCGCCGCTTCCGGTAAGAGAGGAAGAACAGCCTGAGCGCGAGACGCTTCAGAGAAGAAATACCCCCGGTGCGAGAGCATCCATGGGACCTCGGGATGTGTCCGGATCAACTCCGGCTCCGGTCGAAAGAAGAAGACCGGAGGGACACCGTCCGCCGTCGATCCGTTCGCTTCAGGGCGAAGACGGAGAGGATTCCGGAAATACTGAGCCCGGCGAGAGAAGAAGACCGGTCGGACATCGTCCGCCGTCGATCCATCGCACACAGGATGGAGAGGGTGCTCCGGAAAGTGGTCCGGCATCAAGAAGAACACCTGCAGGACATAGACCGCCGTCTGTCAACAGACCGGCGTCTGCCAATGGCATGGGTGGTGGAGCAGGAAGAGCGGTCGGACATCGTCCGCCGTCCGTGAACCGCTCGACGGCTGCCAGATCCGCAGATGGAACAGTCGTAGATAATTACGAGGGAATCTCTTCACAGAGTAAAGAGAGTGCAGATGATCGTTATTCGCCGATCATCCCGCCGTTCGTAACGGCAGAAGAAGCCGCGCGTCCATCTCCGTTCGCTCCGGCCAAGAATACGCCGAGAGTTACCGATGATGACAAGGATGATAAGAGGGCTTCCTCTGTAAAATCGACATATATCACGTCCACTTCGGGCGAACTTGCAGCATCGACCAAGATCTGTCCGTGTTGCAGAACGCGGGCCTTCAGTTCAGATAAGAACTGCAAGAACTGCGGCTATCAGTTCCCGAAGTCCGGAGCTATGTCCGTACTAGCTGAGAAGAACGTAAACATTGTCGGTATGCTGGCCTCGGTCGCGATGGGCGCATCTGTATTCGTAAATTTCATCACATATAAACTGAACGGAAGCCAAGTGGAGTTTGCCCTGATCAGCAAGATCGACGGATATGCATTTCTCGCGCTGGCTGCACTGGCCCTGGTGCTCTCTGCTTTCGGAAGAAATATAGGTGTGATCACAGTCGGTACACTGGCTGTGCTTGCCAGCTGGGTCGAGAACTTCTTCATCTACTATGACGTAACGCAGGTAAAGAAAGGCGGGCATATCGATAACGAGGTCGGCTTCTATCTGCTTGTCGCCGGTGCGGCCCTGATCCTTATCGCGGGTATCGTTGGCAAGGTCAAAGAAAAGAAGAAAATGGAAAAATACATGTCCTACATGAACAGCAGCTATTGACCGGCCGCGGGCCGGAAGTAGTGGAGTCATGCGGGAAATGGATTCCGATATAACTACTTGACGTGTATTCCGCTCAAGTGGTATTATTCAGACAAACCGTCGAGGAAGAGTGAGTAAGCCTTGATTTGAACCATCCAGAGAGTTGCCGCGGGTGAGAGTGCAGCAGGGGAGAGCAAGGACGAATGGACTTCCGAGGGCAAGGGGAAAGCGTTTAGCGAGTATCTGCGCCGGGGAAAGGATCCCCGTCAACAAAATCCAGCATATGTCGGTATGCGTGAGAGGATCTTCCGGATCGAAAGAAAAGGAGATCAAGCCGGGTGGCACCGCAGGAAAGAATAGTGTTCCTGTCCCAGCAGAAGAAGAGAAGCTGGGGCAGGATTTTTGTTTTTCCGGCAGAAAACGAGATCAGGTCCCAAGAATCGAAGGCCCGAGGCAACAAGTGCTTTTGCATAGGGAATGAGATTCACTTTTAAATTCGGGCTAAAGGCCCTATACGAAAGGAGACAAATTATGTCTGAGAAAATCCCTTACAAAACCTACCTTGACGAGAAGGAGATCCCAACCGCATGGTATAACGTCCGCGCGGACATGAAGAACAAGCCGGCTCCGCTTCTGAACCCGGGCACACATCAGCCAATGACAGCGGAAGAGCTGAGCGTCGTATTCTGCGACGAGCTCGTAAAGCAGGAGCTCGATAACGACACAGCTTACTTCCCGATCCCGGAAGAAATCCAGAACTTCTACAAGATGTACCGTCCGTCCCCGCTCGTTCGTGCTTACTTCCTCGAGAAGAAGCTCGGCACACCGGCGAAGATCTACTACAAGTTCGAGGGTAACAACACCAGCGGATCCCATAAGCTGAACTCCGCGATCGCGCAGGCTTACTACGCGAAGAAGCAGGGCCTCAAGGGCGTTACCACCGAGACCGGTGCCGGCCAGTGGGGTACAGCGCTCTCGATGGCTTGCTCTTACTTCGATCTCGACTGTAAGGTATTCATGGTTAAGGTTTCCTACGAGCAGAAGCCATTCCGTCGTGAAGTCATGAGAACATACGGCGCTTCCGTTACACCTTCTCCGTCCACAACAACAAATATTGGTAAGGCCATCCTCGAGAAGCATCCGGGTACCACAGGTTCTCTCGGCTGCGCGATCTCCGAGGCAGTTGAAGTAGCAGTCGGATCCGAAGGTTACCGTTACGTTCTCGGTTCCGTTCTGAACCAGGTACTCCTCCACCAGTCTGTGATCGGTCTGGAGACAAAGGCTGCTCTTGATAAGCTTGGTGAGAAGGCTGACATCATCATCGGCTGCGCAGGCGGCGGATCCAACCTCGGCGGTCTCATCTCTCCGTTTATGGGAGAGAAGCTCAGAGGTGAAGCAGACTACAGAATCATCGCGGTTGAGCCGGCATCCTGCCCGAGCTTCACACGCGGTAAGTATGCCTACGACTTCTGCGATACCGGTATGGTTTGCCCCCTGGCAAAGATGTATACACTGGGATCCGATTTCATTCCGGCCCCGAACCACGCCGGCGG
>JAFZVE010000037.1 GCA_017617995.1 Clostridiales bacterium | reverse complement strand
TGATGTGGATGTTGTTACGCTCCGTGAAGATATACTCCGCCATCTTCGGGTTCCAACGGCGTGTCTGGTGACCAAAGTGTACACCTGCTTCAAGAAGCTGCTTCATAGAAATAGTTGACATAAAAAATCCTCCTGTTTTTTTCTTCCACAAGGTTCACTCCGGTATTCCGGAGAACAAAAGCTATACCCTTGTGTGATTTTTAGCCTTTCAAATGATACAATGAAGAAGCCGCATTGGCAAGTGCTTTTCGAAAGAAAATCGAGGAAAATCGGCAATTTTTGAAGAAATTCGAGGAAAAACTCTCATGAATAAGTTATCTGAACAGGAAATCCGTGATTTTACGACCATTTTATCTGATCTCGTCGGCATCCCGAGCGTCAAGGGCGAGCCCGAACCGGACGCTCCATATGGTCCGTATCCGAAGGAAGCCCTGACCTTTTTTCTGGATCGCGCGAAGGCAGACGGATTCATCACGGAAAATGTCGGAAACAAGGCCGGCTATGTCCAGTGGGGCACACACGGTCCTCTTCTCGCCGTACTCGGTCATCTCGATGTCGTACCGAAAGGCAGCGGCTGGAAAACCACAGCATTCGCCCTCACCTGCAATGACGAATACTTCGTCGGACGCGGTGTCGTCGATGACAAGGGCCCGGTCGTGGCTGCTTATATGGCGATGCGCCGTTTCAAGGCGAACTATCCCGATCCGGATTTCCGTGTACGCCTCGTCGTCGGCACGGACGAAGAACACGGCTCTTCCTGTATGGCCCGCTACTGTGAGACGGAAGAACTTCCGGATATCGGATTTACCCCGGATGCGGAATTCCCCTGTATCTTCGCGGAGAAAGGTATCTACCAGATGCATTTTGCCGGCCCGGTCACGGAAGACTACACGCTTCACGGCGGAAATGCTGCGAATATGGTACCTGCCTACTGTGAGTGTGTCGACCTCATCGCAGATAAAGGAATCTGTGCAGATGGGATCCAGGCACACGCCTCTCACCCGAACCTCGGCGTCAATGCCATCGAGAAGATTCTCGGGAAACTCCCGAAATCCATCCTTTCCGTTTCTCCGCTTCTTCAGCTCATGAAGAAATACTTCGCAAGCGACTCCGAGACGCCATTTGCTTCCTTCTTTACTGAAGACGTCTCCGGAAAAATGACGACCAATGTGGGAATCGTACACATCAACAAAGAACAGGCGGATCTTCACGTGGATATCCGCTTCCCTGTTACCGTTCCCGAAGAAGAAGTTAGAAGAAAGCTTCAGGAGGTCGCATCCGAATTCGGTGTGACTGTTGTAGATGACTCTGTACAGCCACCTCTCTTTAAGGATAAGGATTCGAAGCAGATCTCTGTTCTTACCGATATCTACGCGGACTATCGTGAAGCATTCGTCTATCTTCCCGATGAGCAGAAAGCACGCGAAGAGGTCCTCTCCGAACCGGCCGCACCGATCGCGATCGGTGGTGGAACCTATGCAAGAACCATGCCGAATATCGTGGCCTTCGGTCCGCAGCTTCCCTGGGCTCAGGATCAGTGCCACCAGGCGAACGAAAAGATCCTTAAAGAAAATCTGTACCTCCTCGTACCGATGTACGAAGAGGCACTGGAAAAACTAGGCAATATTATTATCTGAGTTTTCTCTTTATACGAAACGTCTGATCGTAACCATCGCACTCATCGGATACCAGTCTTCGACGATGCCGCCCTTGCTGGTCGATGCATGCATCACGACGCCATCCCCGCAGTAAAGGCTGACGTGGTCAACTCGACCATCACCGTTGTAATCATGACAGATCACGTCACCCGGGAGCAGTTCGCCATCTGTGACTTCTGTTCCCAATTCCGCAATCATGGCAGACTGGTGTGGCAGTGAGTAGTGATAGTAGTGTGCATATACGTAGGAAACAAATCCTGAGCAGTCAAGACCACTAAGATCGGCACCGCACCACACGTAAGGAATACCGATGAATGCACGTGCATAGGTCAGGAGATCGCAGGAGCTCGGATCCGGAATGTCGGGGTTCGAATTGATGGCCACTTTTTCCGGCTCATAAGACTCACTCGGTTCCGAAGAGGAGTTATCCTCCGAAGAAGAGGTTGTTGTGTTTTCACTCGGTTCTTCTGTCTGTGTCTCGGTCGTCGTTTCTGTTGTTTCTTCCACGATCGGCTGGGAATCGACAAGGTCAGAACGCACATAGCCGCCGTTATCGAGCTTGTACCAGCCGTTACTTGTCAGGGCAACCACCGTGACCGCATCATTTCGGGAAAGTTGATCCATCACAGAATAGTCCGTGCTCGGGCCGGTTCTGACATTCACACCGCCAAGCGAATAATATGTCCCGCTCATCTCGGTCTCTTCGATAGACGGCTCCGGTGTCGCGGTAGGTTCGGTGTACTCCGGTTCAGGTGTAGCTGTCGGCTCCGGTGTCGCGGTAGCCTTCGGTTCATCGTTCTCTACTTCCTTTGCAGGAGTAGGTGTAGGCGTATTCTGCTTCGGCTCCGGCGTAGGAGTCGGCGTAGGTGTCTCTGTCGGAGTCGGTGTCGGTGTAGCCACCGCATCAAGAGTCAGATTGTCGGAGAGAACATAACCATAGAACGTCTTCTCGACAGGCTCTTCCCCTTCTGCACCGTCAACGGAAACGATAAACTCGATACGGGACCATGCAGAACCGATTCCCGTACGAACGGCTCTCTCTGCATACGGAAGAGACGTAACGATCTCAGAACCCGTATCGGGGAGCATATAGACTGTAGCACGGGAAGCTCCGATATAGACGACCTGTGAACAATCACGGAAAGCCGAAGCATCGAGAAGTTCCACTGCACGACCGTCACGGTCTGTGCTCTCCGAAATAACGAAGGTATTCTCTTTCAGTGCTTCTTCGATTCGATCCGTATTATCGTTTCCTTTTGTCGATACACGAAGATTCGCAAATGAAGCTGCGCTCTCGATGGAAGGAAGGGTCTGTTCGGACGGAACCTGCAGGCAGATATCCGAAGCATGTCCCAGCGGAACGATCGGGAAAAGAAGAATGACCAGAGACATGACAAGCACGATCGACGTCATCTTTAATCCACGACGTAATCTGCGCTCGGTACGAAGTCTTCTGAGTTCTTCGTTCCTATCGAATTTGACTGTTTTATTCTCCAAAATAGCCTCCTATGCGCTCAGTATTCCACCCACACGCTGTTTCATTGTAATTATATCGCAACAAAACAGTCCTGGGAACATTTGTGACACAATTGTAATATAGGTAAGCCATTTGAAATATATTCTCAAATCCGTTTTAGACCGATTTTCGAACCTTTTGACTTTCAAACTTCTTGGATGCGCAGACCCTTACAGCAAAATAATGATATTTTCTCCCCTTCTTGTTACCTTTTTGTGACGTAGAAGTCATGCCAATTTTGCCGAAGTACGATTACTCGGTACGAAGAGCCGCAACCGGATCTTTCTTCGCCGCTTTCTTCGAAGGAATAAAACCACCGATCAAGGTCAGTATCACACTTAACGCTACAAGCACGATCGCTCCGATGATCGGAAGCTGTGCATTTACATCTGTGGAATCGGCCACCGAGTGGATGATCATATTTCCGGGTATAAGGAGCAGCAGCGTAACTCCGATACCGATAAGTCCGGCAAGAAGTCCGATGATGAAGGTCTCCGCATTAAATACCTGCGAGATATTTCTCTTTGAGGCGCCGATCGCACGAAGAATACCGATCTCTTTTGTTCTCTCGAGTACAGAAATGTACGTGATGATTCCGATCATGATCGAAGATACGACCAGAGATACCGCGACAAAAGCGATGAGGACATAGGAGATCACGTCGACGATCTTAGTAACGGAAGAAAGCAGGAGTCCGATATAGTCCGTGTAGACGATGGCATCCTCTTCCGAAGCCGTTTCGTTATACTTGTCGATGCAGCCTGTGATTCCCTCTTTATCTTCGAAGCTGTCCGCATAGATATTGATAGAGGTCGGTGTCTCACGATCCACGTAGCCGAAGCTGGTCATGTTCTCTTCAAATGTTCCGACCGATATATAATTCTCGTAGATCATGAGTAGCTGCTCATCGACATCTTCATCGGAATTCAGGAGGAACCCGTCAAGCATCTCGGCCAGTTCGTTATCCGACATATCCATCATCTGGGCTTCCGAATCCGGATTACCGGACGCATAAGCCGCCATGATCTCACGGAAGAAATCGGCCTTCTCTTTTGTTGAAAGTTTCGTCAGCCAGTTTCTCGCATCCGCGATTTTTTCCGCATCGTCGTCAGGTGAAAACTTCGCACCATTCAGAACACTGTTTTCCGGGGAGGCCAGCTGATCCGCGATCAGTTCGCTCTTTCCCGCATAATCGATCAGATACTCCGTCAGATCACGGGTATAACCGATCACTTCGCTGAGCGGCTCGAAGTCCGCACCATCGTTTAAACGGACAATACCGGTCACCTTCAGTTGAATGGCTTTCTCAAAGACAGCAGAAAACTCCCTGTCTCCTTCCAGTACTTCGGTGTAGAAACCGCTTTCCTGCTTCACGTATGAATCAGGGGCCGGGATAAGATAGTAGACATGCGAGAGGATAGATTCATAATCCAGTTTCTGCTCGTCAAAAGTGATCTGTTCGGAATTCTGCAGTTTTCTTACGATCTCCCTGTAATCTTCTCGCGGAAGAAGACCCAGTTCACAGAGGATCGTCGCATCGACTTCGTTATTCGGATCGATGACCAGGATGATCTCATCATAGGCATCCGGCCACTCGCCATAGATCAGTTCGTAGTTTTCTTTTACCGTCTGGCTGACGAGAGATCCGTCTGACCCGGTCATGATCTCCACCATGTTTTCGATCGAAGGAGTATTCATCAGGCTGGACATCATTCCGCCTCCACCTGAACGACGGTTCTTCTCTTCACGAAGATTACTTCCGTCAAGGTTGATCAGTTCTCCGTCCGGATCGTAGGAAAACACGGTAAACGGCACATAGTAGGAATAGCTGATACCGTTCTCGCCCACATACTTATGGATCTCACTGTTCGGATCATCCAGATACTTCTTAAACTCCGTGAGATTATTGTGTTTAATATTCAGAGTCATGGTCGAAGCCATCTCGAATGTCGAATTATCTACGTAGACACCGTCAAGGCCATGTGCCAGGTCATCTCGTCTTCCGTCGTTGCTGTCCATCTCCATAAGTGAAGCCAGATCCATCGCCTGTGCCTCGATCTGGATCGGATACGAAGTCATCGTATCTTTCTGCACCTTCTCAATGTATTTGTTGACTCCATTACTGAGCGAGAGGATCAGCGCAATACCGATGATACCGATCGATCCGGCAAAAGCGGTCAGGATCGTTCTTCCTTTCTTCGTACGAAGGTTATTGAAGCTAAGAGACAGCGCAGTCAGGAATGACATTGACGCTTTTCCCATGTTCTTATGCTGCGGCGCTTCCATCGATTCTTCGTTTATCTCAAAAGGATCAGAGTCCGACTTGATGCGTCCGTCACGAAGTTTCACGATACGCGTCGCATAGGTCTCCGCAAGTTCGGGGTTATGTGTGACCATGACGACCAGTCTGTCTTTCGCGACCTCCTTCAGAAGTTCCATGACCTGAAGACTCGTCTCAGTATCCAGCGCACCTGTCGGCTCATCGGCCAGCAGGATCTTAGGATCGTTAACGAGTGCACGTGCAATCGCGACACGCTGCATCTGTCCGCCGGACATCTGGTTCGGACGCTTATGAAGCTGATCACCGAGGCCTACCTTCGTAAGGGCTTCCTTCGCTCTTCTCTTTCTTTCACCACGGGATACGCCTGAGATCGTCAGCGCGAGCTCAACATTAGAAAGGATCGACTGATGCGGGATCAGGTTATAGCTCTGGAAGACAAAACCGATCGTGTGGTTGCGGTACGAATCCCAGTCTCTGTCCTTATATTTCTTCGTGGAGATTCCGTTGATGATAAGGTCACCACTGTCATAGCGATCCAGTCCGCCGATGATATTCAGAAGTGTCGTTTTACCCGAACCACTGGGTCCTAAGATCGCGACAAATTCATTATCACGAAGGTTCAGGCTGACCTGATCAAGTGCGGTCTGATGAAGATCGCCTGTGATATATTCTTTGGATATACTCTTAATCTGAAGCATCTTGGTATCCTCTCTTCGGGTATGTATCATTTTCCGAAGAACATAGTATTAAAGGGTACATGTCCACGTCAAGAAACGAAGCATTTGTTTTAACAAATCTTTATAATTCCCGTTTCCGGTCAGATTCACATTTTCAAATAAAGATAAGTGCTTTTCCATGATAGAATAAAGAAGTAAGTACCTCAACAAAAGCAGAGGGAGGAATAAGTATGGCCAGACTGATCGGATCGAAACCAAGGACAAGCAGCGAACGGGCAATATACAAGTTCGTCATGGAACAGCTCCCGGACTATATCTATGCCCTCTTCTCCACCAGTATCGAGACGATCAACGGACCGAAGGACTGTGATGCCATACTCTTCATTCCTCATATGGGCGTATATGTATTCGAGATCAAGGGAGCCAGAAAGATCTCCGTGCAGGATGACCAGATTCTGATCCACGATATGGAAGACAAGACCAGACCGTACCGTCCGGAGAAGCTCGACGCCATGAAGTTCGCCGTCCTGCGCCATCTGAGAGTGAAGTTCGGCATCCTGCCACAGATATATGACATCCAGTGTTTCCCCCGCATCAACAGTGATCCTGAACTGAACCGTCAGCTCACGGCACTTTATCCCGGCGAGACATTCCTCTTCGCCGATCACCTCAAGGATTCTTTTACCTTCCTTCAGAAGATGCACGAATGCCGCATCCGAGAGAAAAGGCTTCTGGACAAAGACGAGCCATCCACGATCGATCCGCGTCTGTTCTGTGACCTGACCGATCAGATGGCCCATAACATCTTCCATTACTGGGAAACCGGAATGAAGGAACCGGATCGTCCGAGCCGTCCGCCGATGCTCTTCCTGAGTCACAGCAGCCTCAACGCGGTATATGCCAAGGAAATCACGGAAGATATCGAGAGTAAGGGCGTATTCGTCTGGCATGCGACCGACGATATCCCGATCGGCACCTTCTACAAGGACAAAGAAACAGCGGCCATCGAAGAGTCCGATGCGTTCCTGATCCTTCTTTCTTCCGCTTCGCAGATCAGTTCGGAAGTTCTATACGAGTTCGAAACAGCAAAAAAACTCGGCAAGCCGATCCTCCCTCTGTGGATCGAAGACTGCGAGATCAATGACTACTTCAAGGAGAATCTCCAGGAGTATCAGTACCGCATCATGCCGAAGCTAGATGCGAAGATCATGGACGAGATCGTCGAAACGATCAAGGCATTACCGCAAGACTGATCACCTAACACATATAAACATGCAAAGAAGCCCCGGTCACCCGAGGCTTCTCTGATTATTTCGAATAGATTGCAATCAGAATCAGCAATTCTCTTCTTTTCTCCGAATATTTCTGACTGCAACAAATGCGGTCATCGCCAACCCAATGACTACAACACTTTTTCCCAGCCATTCAAAACCGCTTCCGGAATCACCGGTCTTAGGCTTCGCATTTACAGGTGTTGCCGTCGGAGAAGGCGTTGCTGTAGGAATTGTCGTTGCCGTCGGAACAGTCGTTGGCGTTTCTTCCGGGTTCGGGCTCGGAGTATCTTTTGTATCGTTTACCGGAGTTTCTGCAGGAACTGGTGTTTTTACTTCCGTTTCCGGTTTCTCTTCCGGCTTCACTTCTTCCCACTCTGCCGTGAATGTATGGTCACCCTGCACGACATAGTCCGCAGAAGCATCATATTGAGAGCCTTTCCAATAGAGGAACGTATATCCTTCACGCGTCGGCGCGGCCGGCAGCTTGATCGAGGACGCATAGTCGGCCTTGATCTCGATCTTTCCGGTCTTACCGTCAAGCGATCCTCCATTCAGGTCGAAGGATAATGTAAACGTTTTTGCAATCTCGATAAACTGCGCCGTATAGGTCACATCACCGGTTACAGGTTTAAATTCCGAATCCCAACCATCAAATTCATATGTATATCCTTCGGTCTCTTTCTTCGTCGGTTCAGGACCTGTATAGTCCGGGGTCTCACCGTACTTAAGTACTGCTTCTTCAAGAACGTTCTCATCCCCATCCACAAACTGAACCTTACAGGTAATCAGATCAACATCTACCGACAGATACACGCCACCGCCTCTCGGAACAATAAGATAGAAGTTTCCGTCTTCATCGACTGGAAGAGGCGTCTTCTCATCCACGCCGTTATACGCGGCAACGATTTCATATCCGTCTTCCAGATCCGGATGGATCAGGATCGTATCTCCTTCGTTGGCTACATCAAAGCCATGACTCGTTCCAAGACTATTCCCATCTTCATCCACAGCTGTGAATGTACCATGTTCTTCCGGCTGTTCATACCGAATGATGTAACCGATCGCCTTTTCAAAATCTTCGTCCTGATCCAGAAATGCTTCCGCCGAAGCCCGTTCTGCGATGATTCCATCATCATTCGTCGGAACGATTTTCCAGGCCGTAAGAAGAACATCACACTCGTCTGCAAGATCATCCGATGATATCTGAACCGGACGACCGGCTGTCATGGTCCCGGCAACCAGAATATCTAACGCGGATTCTCCATCTAGTATTTCGGCAAGCAGACCATAATCATCACCAAAAAGATCACCATTGACAAGTACTTCCACGCTTCCACTATAACCGGCACACGCATCAATACCCACATAGCCGCCATCGACATCACCGTTAACATCGATCGTGATATCGGAAACTGAAGACGCATCTTCAGAATTATCCTCCAAGTGCTGCTCGACAGGAATTCCATCCGATCCGGCTTTCCCATACGATTGCACCACAATGCCGGCCTCGTTTGCGGTCACATCACCTGTAACCTTGATGGATGACTGTCCATATGTGTATGTCTCGGCATGGATACCCATTCCCACTCCGTCACCCTCTCCAAGGCCATTCACATCTCCAAAAATATCCGCTTCCACCTTTCCGGAATTCTTAACTAAAATATCCAGTCCCGCTTCAACTCCGGTTACACTCGCCTCTTCACCATTGACATTTACGCTTGTTGTTCCTTTGCTTGCCTCTGCATGAATTCCCTTATTGTCACCGGAAACTGTACCTGTTACAGAAACATCCGTTTTGCCTGAAACTCTTGACCAGGAATTCACACCACAGTCCCCACCTGACACATCTCCAACTACGGAAACAAAGTTAGAACTATTTCCGTTTGCCCCTACATATAAAGCATCTGTCTCAGAAGTAACAGAACCGTTTATCGTGACCTTGCCATCACTGTTCTCATGTACAGCCGTATTGACGGCTATATCCATAGCAGAGAGATTACCTGTTACCGAGACATCCGTAACAGATTCTCCATACGAATCCAGCAGCAAAGCCCCCCCTGAAGCCACGATATTTCCGGTAATACTTGCCTTGATGTTTGCATCACAAACGCCATTATAGCATCGTCCCTCGAGATTCATGCCTTCTGCAAACCATAAGCCATCGTAAGCTGTGATATTACCCGTCACAGTAAGATCAACAGTTCCTCCGCTGTTAGACATGACTATTCCTGCCTCATCGCCCGCGTTGATACTGCCCACGGAAACTATAAAATTGTCGTCATGTTCTGCGACTATTTCCAGACCTGTTTTACCACTATTTGAAGTATCAATATCGCCAAACACAACAGGATTTCCGCCATACGTTGCCCGCTTTACGACATTTTGATCACCATCTTCTCCATCCGCCAGTATCGGTATCCATGTACCGGATACAAGTGCCATCGCAACAGCCAAGGAAACAACTTTTCTTTTACCTCGAGAAACAAACATAAAAACACGTCCTTTCCACATACGTGGGACGCATCCCCATCCATCCCAAAACAACCCCAATCTGCAATCAGATGCAGAATACATTTTCATTATACGGCTTCAGTAAAACTCAAGCAATCATCTAACGTAGTTAAGCAGAGTCTTTCTTTAGTTTATGAAACGGATGTTTCGTAACTCGGAAACAGGAATTATTAGTCCATCTTTGAAGACAAGCGTTCCTGCGACCTCATCGATCCGTCTGACCGCACCTGTTTTCTCAATATACCGCCCACCGGCTTTCTTACCATCTGGAACAAAGTAGGAGACGGACACTTCCGGATGATCGTTTATTCTCTCACGAAGTTTCCCGAGAGCACGATCAAGTTCCTGTGCCGCATCTCCATGAAGCTCGACACGGTCGTCCGTGAGTCGCGCCGTTTCTAAAACCGCATCGCCATATCCGACTACAGCCGCAAAGGGAGAGAACTGTGCCGCGCGGTCCTTTAGAGGCATAGGCGGAAGATCCGGATACTGCGGACGATCCATACCTCTTATCGTCTCGTATTTATCTCTCATGCCTTGTGTCCGCCGATCTGCTCGTTACGCTGGATCGCCGTTCCTCCTTCGCTTAAGTTCTTCGCCTTAATGACTGCATTCTTTCCGAACTTGTTCTTCAATCCGACCATCGTCTCGGCCAGGACCTTCTCTCTTTCCAGCTTTTCGCTCTCCTTCTCCTCTTTTTCCTTATCCTCAAGCAATTCAAAAAGGCTCATCTGCTGATAGGTCGAACGACCGGAGAGATCTTCTTTCCGGATCACATCGCAGGCCGCTATTCCGATCCTTCTCGAAAGAAGCATCGGATCATATATCCTGTCAAACAGTTCCATACATGCTTCTGTTATTTTCTTACCCGAAGAGGTATGTTCACCCAGACGGATCGAACCGTGTGCATGCTTCGGAACGGCACGGCCATAATAGTCAATCACGACTTCTCCCTGATACGCACCATCCGAGAGGCTTTCTCTATCGTAACCGACCGTCAGTACCAATTGATTCGTAAGAAGACCTTTCGCCACGAGATCCATCGCCAGCGTATCCGCCATCTCCCACACAATCAGGCGCGTATGCTCATAGCTCGTCGCATGCTGAAGGACCTGCCCTGTACTGATACTGTTGTTTTCCGGCTTATATGCTTTGACATCTTTCATCGACGTCGGCTCGATCCCCCACGCATGGTCGATCAGAAGCTCGGTATTCTTACCGAAAAGCTTATAGAGGATACCGACACTCTGCCTGTCCGCGGACATAAGAGCAATATCGCCCATCGTATAGACGCCGAACTTCTCGAGTTTTTTGGCTGTACCCCTGCCCACTCTCCAGAAATCCGTTAGCGGACGATGATCCCACAGATCACGCTTGTACTCTTCTTCATTTATCGAAGCGATCCGCACACCGTCTTCATCCGCAGGTATATGCTTAGCGACGATATCCATCGCGACTTTACAAAGATACATATTCGTACCGATACCCGCAGTAGCCGTGATCCCCGTCTCTTTAAGAACATCCTTGATGAGCATCCTCGCGAACTGATGTGCATCGGCATTATATAGAGGGAGATACTGTGTCGCATCGATAAAGACTTCATCGATCGAATATGCGAAGATATCTTCCGGAGCGACATACTTAAGATAGATCCCGTAGATCTTCGCACTCACTTCCATATAGTGCGACATCTGTGGAGTGGCGATCACATAATCGAGTTCCAGAGACGGATCTTTCTTCAGTTCAGAATCAAGATAACTCTTCCTCGAGAAAGCACATCCGTTATTCCTCCACTTCCGTTCCTGGTTGACCTCTTTGACACGTTCTACGACTTCGAATAATCTGGCACGGCCCGGTATCCCATAACTCTTCAGGCTCGGAGAGACGGCAAGACAGATCGTCTTCTCCGTGCGGCTCTTATCTGCAACGACCAGATTCGTGTTCAGAGGATCGAGACCTCGTTCCGCACACTCGACAGACGCATAGAAAGACTTGAGGTCGATCGCCAAGTAGACTCTCGCCTCATTATTTCCCGATCTTTTCTCTGCCGAGCTGCCGTTCATATCCGCTCTCCATACAACATTTTTAAATGTCGAACATGTGTTCTTGTTTCATTATAGCACAGATTTCGAATAAGCGCACAAGCGACGGAGAGATTTTTCAAACAAAAAAGAAGCCTCAGGATCACCCGAGGCTTCTTGAACTTTTGATTTCAGATAATGAGCTTACTCTTCAGCAGGCTTCTCTTCGCTTGTTTCCTCGACCGGAGCCGCTTCTTCTACAGGAGCTTCAACCTCTGCCGGAGCTTCGACCGGTGCCTCAGCAACAGCATCTTCTACCTTCTCCTCTACAGGAGCGGCCTCTTCCTCAGCAGCCTCATCCTTCGGCTGCGGGTCGATCGGGTTAACCTGCTTGATGGAGATGCTGATTCTTCTGGAAGCAGCATTGACTTCGAGTACACGAGCCTCGACTTCCATGCCCTCGGTGAGAACTTCCTGCGGCTTGTTGAGACGTACGTTGGAGATCTCGGAGATGTGGCACAGAGCATCAAGATTCGGCTCAAGCTCTACAAAAGCACCAAACTGGAACATACGGACGACCTTACCGCGAACGATCGAGCCGGTCGGGATGCGCTCTTCGATGTTGTAGAACGGATCATCTTCTGCCTTCTTGTAACCCAGAGAGATTCTCTTCTTCTCCGGATCGAAATCCTTAACATATACGTGAACCTCGTCACCTACCGACAGAACATCGGACGGATGCTTGATGCGGTTCCAGGACAGCTCGGAAACGTGGATCAGACCGTCTACGCCGCCGATGTCAACAAATGCACCGAAATCAGTCAGGCTTCTGACGACGCCGTCATATTCCTTATCCTTCTCGATCGTGCTCCAGACTTCCTCAGCCTTTGCCTTACGCTCAGCATTGAGGAGCGATCTTCTCGAGCCGGATACTCTGAGTCTTCTCTTGTCCGGATCAAACTGTGTGATAAGGATCTCGATCGTCTTGCCCTTATAGCTTTCCAGATCGTTCACGGTTCCCAGCTCAAGCTGTGTTCTGTGGATGTAGATGTCCACGCCGCCGTAATTTGCGATCACGCCATCCTTCACGACGCCTGTGATCTTAACCGTTACCGGTGTCTTATTCTCGTAAGCCGCTTCGATCTCAGCCTTATTCTTCGAAAAATCTACGTGGGACTTGCTGAGAATGATCTCTTTGCCCATATCCGTATTACGGATGCTCTTTACGAAAACTTCAATTTCCTGCTTCTCGCTCGCTGCCGCCTCGAAGTCAAAATCAGGTTCGAATTCACTCTTAGGGATCCTGCCTTCCGACTTATCATGGACATCTACGTATACGAAATCGCCATCATAGGACGTAATAGCTCCCTTCACTGTGGCGTTCTTTCGAAGCTGTGGAATGCTCTCAACGTAATCGCCGAAATTGATGTCGCCGTTCGACTCTGGATTTGTGTTTACCCCGTTCTCTTCACTCATGGTTTGGATAACCTCCCTGATAATACTCACCGGCGTTGATGCTCCTGCCGTAACTCCGATCCGCTTCACCTCGCGTTCCCTCCACACAGGAAGCAAAGGTTTCACATCTTCGGCGCCACCGACAAGATATGTCAGCGCACAACGATCTGAACATATGTCATAGAGCTTCTTTGTATTCGAACTGGTCTTCGATCCTATGACGATCATAACATCGGAAACGCCTGCCAAATCCGCAGTTTCTCTCTGCCTATTTTCAGTCGTATAACATATTGTACCAAATATTTGACTTTTTGCAATTTTTTTCTGCACAAATTCACATATTTTTTGGAATTCTTTGCTGGAGAAGGTCGTTTGGGACACCCAAACCGAGTCTTTTTCGATTTCGGGAAGTGCCTGACACTCCTCGTATGACGAGATTACAGCCACTTTCCGGCTGCATTCTCCACAGATCCCGACGACCTCCGGATGGCCCTTCGTCCCCGTGATATAAACCGGGTGTCCTTCCTCATCTGCCTTACGGACGATGTCATGTATTTTCTTGACGAACGGACAGGTGCAGTCGATGACCTCACAGTGTCTGTCCGCAAGCTCCTTCATGACCGCAGGTGTCACGCCATGCGCACGGATCAGGACCAGGCTTCCCTCCTCGGCCTCCTTCGGGTCATGCACGAGCAGCATCCCGGACGCAAGAAGATCGCCCACTACGACTTCGTTGTGAGTGATCTCCCCCAGCATATATATCTTACGGTCCGGGTGTTCTTTAATGACAGAGTATGCCGTTTTGACCGCATTCTCCACACCGAAACAGAATCCCGATGACTTCGCAAGTTCGATTTTCCAGCTGTTCAAATCCTTTTCCTGCCCGTTCTCTTCTTACTTAATATAGGAAAGAAGCAGATCCAGAGTCTCTTCGATACCGATCTTGGTGGTATCGATCTCGATCGCATCCTCTACTTTTACCAGCGGAGAGGCCGCACGTGTCGTGTCCTGCTGGTCTCTGTACTGGATATCACGAAGCACATCTTCGTATGTCGTGTCCGTTACGCCCTTCTCCTGAAGCTCGAGAAGTCTTCTTCTGGCGCGTTCTTCGGCCGCCGCAACGAGGAAGAACTTATACTTCGCACCCGGGAATACCTTCGATCCGATATCACGGCCATCGAGTACGACATTCTTTCCTTCAGAGATCTTTCTCTGTAGATCGACCATCGCCTCACGCACACACGGTATCGCCGATACATCGGACGCAGCAACGGAAACGCCCGGCATACGGATCTCTTTCGAGACATCCTCGCCATCGAGCCAAACGTGCTGCTCACCGTTCTCATGGGTAATATCGATCTTGATATCCTTCATCATCTTCTCGACTGCGTCGGTATCCTTCGTATCGATACCGGTCTTGATAGCCTTGAGGCCGCAGGCACGGTACATCGCGCCCGTATCGAGATACAGGATCTGAAGTTTCTTCGCTACGCCCTTCGCCAGTGTGGACTTACCCGAACCCGAAGGACCGTCGATTGCAATCTGATAATATTCCATATTCTTTCCTCCCGAGACTTTTCTCGTCTTTTTCTTCTTTACCATGCTTATTCTACGCGAAATGCACTGTTTCCTTATATCGCGCGGTGTCCGAGACCGATGGCGATCTCATTTAAGTGCAGAAGGCCGATTCCGAAGTACACACATACACTGATGTGATCGTTAAATCTCGCGATGCCGATCTTGCCGCCGACATTCAGTCCGATCGCCTTTGAAGTGATCTGGGAGATCGCCTCTCTGGCCGCACCTGCAAGCGCTCCCTCCTCGTTATGGCTCGTGCTGATGATTCCTTCACGCTGGGCGGCGACGACACATCTTTCGATGATTTTACTTACCGAGGAGATGAATTCTCCGCCGAAATCCGCTGCTGTCGCATGGATCTTTTCTTCCTTGAGCTGTTCCTTCAGTTCCGCTTCTTCTTCTCTCGTATTGGTAAGCGCGATACGGATCGAGGCCGATGCAGTAAGTTTACTGCTGGCAATCACTTCTTTCATGCGTTCTCCTCCTGATTCTCTTCATCGGCAAGGGCTCTGTCCTTACCGGTATCATATACCTTATATTCCTTCCAGAGTTTCTCGAGAGCCTCGAAAGACTCTTCGATATGACTCTTCCTGTGCATGCCGAGCGCCACCAGAAGGGCGTTGATCAGTGACAGCGGTGCCGTCAGAGAATCAACAAACGACGCCATATCCGACCTTGCAAAGAGCGCGACATCCGCATTCTCCGTCATAGGGGTGTCTCCCTTATCCGTAATAACGATGACCGAAGCGCCGCGGGAACGGGCATACTGCATCGACTGGATCGTTCTGGTCGAGTAACGCGGGAAACTGATACCGATCATGACATCACCGGGTCCGATCGGCAGGATCTGCTCGAAAACCTCGTTTGCACTGTTACTGTGAATATGTCTGACCTCGTCGAAAAGAGGCGTCATGTAGAAGTGCATGAACGAAGAAAGAGGTGACGAACTTCTAAGGCCCATGATGTAGATCTTCTTGGCCTGAAGGATCATGTTGACCGCCTTGGTAAAAGCCACTTCGTCGATGTTCTCATATGTGTGCTTGAGGCTGTCCATATCCGCCTGTAGGATCGACTTTAAGACCGATGCATCGTCGGTATAGCGGCTCGCGGCATTCAGTCTCTGGACCGATGTCAGCTTCACCTTCAGTTCTTCTTGAAGGACCTTCTGGAAATGGGGATAACCTTCATATCCCAGTTCCATGGAGAAACGCACTACGGTCGATTCACTTACGCCCGTTGCCTCACCTAGCTTGGCCGCCGTCATATACGCTGCCGTCTCGTAATTATCGAGGATATAATGTGCGATCGCCTTCTGGCCTTTACTCATCGATTCCAGTGAATCGGTGATACGCTCCACCACGCTGGAAAGCGGCTCATTCTTTACATCCGGATTCATGTCGTCTCATCTCCTTTTTGATCTTCCATCCAGTTCTCGATGGTGATCTGTCGATTATCTTTACTTCCCGCCGCTTCTTCAAGCGAATCCTGAAGATCGCGGATCGTCTTATACATCATGAGTTCCATTGCCGGCATCTCAGATACAGAAGAGATACCGAACTCCAGGAGGAACTGCTGTGTCGTTCTAAAGAGCGCCGGTCTTCCAGGAGCATCGAGCGTACCGCACTCTTCGACCAGACCTCTTTCGATCAGCCTGCTCACGATCGAGTCGGAACTGACACCTCTCACCGCTTCGATCTGGGCACGTGTCACGGGCTGGTTATATGCGATGACCGCGAGTGTCTCGTAGGTCGCCTGTGACATCGGTGGACGCGTCCTCGGAGCATAGAGACGCTCGAGGACAGGTTTCATGGAGGGCTTGGTACACATTACATAGGCATCATCTGCCTTGCGGATCAGCAGACCTCCCCACGGGTTGGTCTCATAGTCCTTCATCATACGCTGAAGCGTCTCCTCTACAGCTTCTTTCGGCATATCCGTGATCTCACAGAGCCGATCGACCGGGATCGGATCGCCGTGAGCGAAGAGGATCGCCTCCAGGGCTGCCGGGAGTTCCTGAACCGTTATTTTGTTTTCACGCTCCATACCTTCAGTCATACGCGGCCATCTCCTTGGAATCGGTCGAAGAATCCAGACCGAATCTCTCCTCGTCCAGTTCATCCTTCTTCGGCTCGATCAGGATAACATCGAAAGGCTTCTCCTGCTCGGCCTTGATCTGGTCTCCGCGGAGAAGTTCCAGCACCGCCAGAAATCCGACGATACGGTCCATTTTCTCCACCTGATGTACCGGGAAAAGCTCATGAAAGAACACCTTTCCCTTACCTCTGATGTGGTCCCAGACAAACTTTATTTTATCACGAATGGAGAATTTGTCTCTCTTTAGAATATGTGTGATACGGGAGGCAATATCCGCGAAACGGATCTTGTTTCTGTTACAGACCTCTTCCACACCCTTATCCAGCATCTCGCTGTCGACAGGTGCCGGCGCTTCCTTAATCTCGATATCAAGCGCAGCCGGTGTCATCGGGAGGCGGTACGTACACTTCGAGTAGTCACGGAAACGGTCCTTAAGATCTGAAGCAAGCATCTTGCAGCGGCGGTATTCGAGAAGTTTCACGACCAGTTCTTCACGCGGATCCGGTTCATTGGAAATCTCTCCGGCACGGTGATCCGGAAGCAGCATCCTGGACTTGATATGCACGAGCGTCGCAGCCATCAGGAGAAACTCCGAGGCGACCTCCATATCAAGTGAACTCATCTTCTCGAGGTAGTCCATATACTGATCCGTGATCTCGGCGATCGGGATATCGTAGATATCGATATCGTTTTTTTCGATCAAATGAAACAGAAGGTCCAGCGGACCTTCAAATTTCCGAAGTTTGACCTGTGGATTTTCCTTGACCGATACCACGCTCTTACCTCATGTCACCTGTTTTACTTGACGTCATCAAAACCGATCATGACCGCCTTGCGCACTTCGCGGATCGTCTCTTCCGCTTTCTTGCTTGCTTTCTCTCTTCCCTGACGGAGGATATCGAGAAGCTTCGGTTCATCCTGAAGAAGTGCGGTTCTCTTCTCATAGATCGGAGTATGGAACTCGGCGATCTTCTCCTGGAGCATCCTCTTACATGCTACACATCCGATGCATCCGCCCTTGCACTGCTCGGTGATCTCCGGGACCTTCTCTTCGTTAAATACCTTATGGAAAGCATAGACCGTGCAGATGTCCGGATGACCCGGGTCATCCTTTCGGATACGGGCCGGGTCAGTGATCATGCTCATGACCTTCTTCTTGACCTCATCCGGTGTATCTGCAAGCGCGATGGTATTACCATAGCTCTTACTCATCTTTCTTCCATCCGTACCCGGGAGAACCTTCGCCTTCGTAAAGAGAGGCTGCGGCTCCGGGAGCACCTCGGACTTATAAAGGTAATTGAAACGACGGGCCAGTTCACGAGTGATCTCGAGGTGTGCGGACTGATCCTCACCTACCGGTACATAGTTGGCACGGTACATCAGAATATCCGCAGCCATCAGGACCGGATATCCGAGGAATCCGTATGTCATGATATCCTTCTCAGAAGACATATTCGCGATCATGTCCTTATATGTCGGGCATCTCTCGAGCCACGAAAGAGGCGTATTCATACCAAGGAGCAGATACAGTTCCGCGTGCTGTTTGACATCGGACTGCAGGAAGATCGTCGCCTTTTCCGGATCAACGCCGCTGGCGAGGATGTCGGCCAGAAGACCGAGAGTATTCTTACGGAGTACGTCTGTATCCGCATAACCTGTAGTCAGAGCATGCCAGTCTGCGATGAAGAAATAGCATTCATACTGGTCCTGCAGTCTCACCCAGTTCTCGATTGCACCGAAATAATTGCCCAGATGGATATTGCCCGTCGGGCGTGTTCCTGAAAGTACGATTTTGTTTTCCATTTTTACCTCTTTTATCTTGTTATATAGTTATAGCACACTGTAAAGAAAATCCACGAGCTTGTCCACCGGCCATCGGAACGGCGTCTCGATCAGTCTCACGAGTTTACTCAGGATATTGATATTAGTGAAACGTCCCATCATAAGGAGCGCGAAGAAGACATAGTAGCTGTACTGAGACAATTCCTCGAACTTATTTCTCCATTTATACGGGATGAACGTCGACAGGAACCGGTATCCGTCAAGAGGCGGGATCGGGATCAGGTTAAAGGCCATGAACAGGAATCCGTACTCCGTCAGATAATAGAAAAATGTCAGCACCAACGTCTGGAAAAGCGCTGCTCTCGAACTCGTCGGAGGATTTTTGTAGAAAGCGTAACTCACGAGCACGATGAGGACCGAACCGACGATCGCCGTGATATAGTTCGCCGTAACGCCTGCCAGTGCGATCAGACGTTCACAGTTCCATCTCTTGAATCTCTTGAGATTATTCGGATTGTACTGTACCGGCTTCGCCCAGCCGAATCCGGCCAGGAACAGCATGATCGTACCGAGCGGATCGATGTGCGCCAGAGGATTGAGCGTGATACGGCCCTGTCTTCTCGGGGTATCGTCGCCCATCTTCTCGGCAACAAAGGCATGCGAGAACTCATGGATAGAGAACGTGAAACTCAGCACCATGACGAGCATGGTCACTTCGATGATGATCTCTGGAATGGATGCTCCTGATCGGATGATCTCAATCAGCATATCTTCTCTTTATCCTCACTTCTTCATCAGCGAGATCTTGACCTTCTCGCCATTGATATCCCATTCTTTCGAATTCTCGTCTTCGCCCTCACGGAATTCTGTCGCCAGAACGTCAGAAGCGATGTCTTTACCATACTTTTCGAAGATCGCCTTCATCTTCTCCTCGCAGGAGTAGGTAACGACGATACGGTCGGTGATCTCGAAGCCGGAGCTCTTTCTCTGATTTTGGATCTTCGATACGATCTCACGAACATAGCCCTCTTCGATCAGAGCATCATCGAGCTTCGTGTCGATCGAAACCGTGAAGCCCTTATCTGCCTGTGTGGACAGGCCTTCCGGCTGGACGTTCTCGACCAGGAGGTCTTCGGTCAGAAGCTCAAAGGTCTCCCCGTCTACTTCGATGTTGATCTTACCATCTTTATCAAGAGCCGCCATGGTCTCCTTACCCGGGAGAGCCGCGATGACTTCCTTCGCTGCGTTGAGCTTCGCACCGAGCTTTCTGCCGAGAGTACGGAGCTGCGGCTTGAACTTGTAGTCGACAAGCGACGAAGCATCCTTCAGGAATACGACTTCGTGTACATTCAGTTCGTCCTTGATGATCTCCTGGTACTCGGCCGGGAGTTCGTCTTCACAGACGGCATAGAGCTTAGAGATCGGCTGGCGGATCTTGAGGTTTGCCTGCTGACGGCAAGCCAGAGCCAGTGTTCTGATCTGCTGGACATCATCCATGTTGCGCTCGAGGTCCTCATCGATCCAGGATTCGTTGGCTACCGGATAGTCGCACATGTGGATCGACATCGGAGCATTCTCATCTACGGAACGGACGAGGTTCTGGTAGATCGCTTCTGTCATGAACGGGATGAACGGAGCGGCCAGACGTGTGAACTGCTCGAGAGCGGTATACAGCGTCATGAACGCATTGATCTTATCCTGTGTCATATCGCCGCCCCAGTATCTCTCACGGCCGCGGCGTACATACCAGTTGGACAGATCGTCGACGAAGGTCTCCATCAGACGGGATGCGCCTGTGATGTCGTAGCCCTGCATCTTGCTGTCCACGATCTTCTCGAGAGAAGCCAGTCTCGACAGGATCCACTTATCCATGACGGAGAGCTTATCGTACTCGAGGCTGTACTTGGTCGGATCGAACTGGTCGATCTCGGCGTACAGGATATAGAACGCATAGGTATTCCAGAGCGTGCCCATGAACTTACCGAGGATCTTATCTACATTACTATGGTCGAAGCGGGACGGCAGCCACGGTGCATTGGCACTGTAGAAGTACCATCTTGCCGCATCGGCACCCTGACGGTTGAGGATATCCCACGGGTCAACGACGTTACCCTTATGCTTACTCATCTTGATGCCGTCCTTATCCTGAACGAGACCCATAACGATGACGTTCTCGAAAGGAGATCTCTGGAACAGCTGTGTGCTGATCGCCAGGAGCGAGTAGAACCATCCACGAGTCTGGTCGAGTGCCTCCGAGATGAACTGGCACGGATAGTGAGACTCGAAGAACTCCTTATTCTCGAAAGGATAGTGGAACTGGGCAAACGGCATCGCACCACTGTCAAACCAGCAGTCAATAACCTCGGAAACACGAGTCATCGGCTTACCGCACTTCTCACAGGTAACATGTACATTATCTACATAAGGCTTATGCAGTTCGATCTCGTCCGGGCAGTCTGTAGACTTCGCCTTCAGTTCTTCGATAGAACCGATGCACTCACGATGTCCGCATTCACACTCCCATACCGGAAGCGGTGTACCCCAGTAACGCTCACGGGAGATACCCCAGTCAACCACGTTCTCGAGGAAGTTGCCCATACGGCCGTCACGGATCGTCTCCGGATACCAGTTGGCCATACGGTTAGAAGCAACGAGCTGATCCTTGACCTTCGTCATAGCGATGAACCAGGAAGATCTTGCGTAGTAGATAAGCGGAGTATCACATCTCCAGCAGAACGGATAGTCATGCTCATACGGCATCTTCTTGAGAAGCTTGCCTTCCATGTTGAGTTTCTTGATGATAAGCGGGTCAGCATCCTTCACGAAAAGACCGGCGAACTCATCACAGTCTTCCGGAAGTGTACCGTCTTCCTTGACGAGCTGTACGAACGGAAGATCATTGTCACGTCCGACTCTTGCGTCGTCTTCACCGAATGCCGGCGCGATATGAACGATACCAGTACCGTCGCTCATGGTTACATAGCTGTCTGCGCAAACCTTGAATGCTTCTTTTCTGCTCTTGGCAACCGCATCAGCAGAATACGGGAACAGCGACTCGTACTTCTTACCGACGAGCTCCGTGCCCTGATATCTCTCGAGAATCTCATACTCATCGAAGAGCTGAGGAACGAGGCAGCCTGCCATGTAGTACATGACCTTCTTCTCGGTTCCGTCGAGGTCCTGAGGCACCGCGATCTTTACATACTCATCTGTCGGGCTGACGCAAAGAGCGACGTTCGACGGAAGTGTCCACGGCGTGGTTGTCCATGCGGCAAAGTATGTATCGTCTTCACCGACCACCTTGAAGCGTACGAATACGGAGTTCTCCTTTACGGCCTTATAGCCCTGGGCCACTTCGTGGCTCGAAAGCGCGGTACCGCAACGCGGGCAGTACGGAACGATCTTGTGGCCCTTATAGAGCATCCCCTTATCCCAGAGGGTCTTAAGCGCCCACCACTCGGACTCGATGTATGTATTGTCGTAGGTTACGTACGGGTGCTCCATGTCTGCCCAGAAACCTACGCGGTCAGACATCTGCTCCCACTCTTCCTTGTACTTCCAGACGGATTCCTTACACTTCTTAATGAAAGGCTCCACACCGTACTCCTCGATCTGAGGCTTACCGTTGATACCGAGCATCTTCTCGACTTCCAGTTCAACCGGGAGGCCGTGTGTATCCCAGCCCGCCTTAAACTGTACGTGCTCACCCTTCATGGAATGGTATCTCGGAACTACGTCCTTAATGACACGGGTCTTAATATGTCCGATGTGCGGCTTGCCGTTTGCTGTCGGCGGGCCGTCATACAGCGTAAAGTTAGGAGTTCCGTCCTTCTCGGGGCGGATAGACTTTTTCTGGATGTCATTTTCTTTCCAGAAGGCCAGTACTTCCTTCTCGCGATCGATAAACTTCATATCCGGCGATACTTTTTTATACATAGTAAAACCTCTTCTTTTCCAAAAGCTCCCGTCATTATAACATACGATGCCATTTGTGAGTATATTTTTTATATTATAGAGACAATTTCGTCAAAAATGACAAAGAAACGTTCCCGAAGGATTCTTCCGACGGGAACGTCTCTCTGTTTCGCGTTGTTTCTCGAAGTTTATACCTCGTATTCGTCCTTTACCTCGGCAAAAGGACCGGCAATAGTCGCCACTCCTCTGTCGTTTCCATAATAGTCGTAGTTGAATACGATATCGGATCCGTCCGTATTCTCGAAACGCTGATCCGGCTGGAATGCTTTTCCGAGGATGTCGGTATTGATGATACCACAGGAGAAATCCGCGATCTTCTTGAAGATATTGGTGACGAGTACATACTTGCCGTTTCTCTCTACGATATCCGCGGTCGCTTTGAATCTCTTGACTACGAGATTCTTCTCTTCCTTCGCCCACGGCTTTGCACCGTTAAAGTAAACGTTGCTGTTGATCCATACCGGCAGGTGCTGGAAGTGTTTCTCCATGATCTTGAACTCGTAGGACATCGGCTCATCGAGGTGGAACGAGTCGATCCATTCCTGATAGGTCGGGTATTCGTCAAAGATAAAGGTTCCCGCCTCCTGTTTATCGAAGAATCTCGGCTCCACATCCTTCGGACATTCCTCGATCGGCCACTTCTGGACAAAAACGTTATTGTAGATCCTGTCATCACCATGAAGGATACTCATGAAACCCATGACTTCCGTTCTGTGCGGGAAGTGATACGGGGTATAACGAGGCTGGTTCTTGCCGGAGATGACATCATCCGTACCTTCGCCGATCGCCTGGAATGTTCCACAGATCAGGTTGTTGACCATCGCGACACCCTCAGTCGCGAGACGGAGGGATGCCTTACTGAGCATGATGTTGTTATCAACAAGTGTCGGACCATGGCCGACTTCGATGAAGATATCCTGGCTCATGATGGTACCCGGAATCCTCTTGGCGAAGTCCGGAGTATGGTTATCGTGCAGGAGGTTCTGCGAAAGAATCGTGCCCTGTGCCTGCCAGTCACACCAAAGGCCCATCGTGCAGTGGTGCACGTGATTTCTTCTCATGATGACATCGATCGCTGCGTGGAGCTTGATACCGGCAATCTCGGCACCGCCGACTTCCATCATGTTGTTGATGTTATGGATGTGGTTATCCTCGATGATCGAGAATACGCAGCCCATACGGCCTACGATACCGGTCTGCTCACAGTGATGGATATGGCAGCGGCGTACGATATGAGAGCCAATGTTTTCCTTCAGCCATCCGTGATACTGACCTCGGCATACGGCGTCACGCTCCATCTGTGTCGGGCTCTTCACGCGATACTTCGTGAAATAGTGATCGTTCTCGGGATCGAGGTACTTACCGAGAGAGATACCGCAGCAACGGCTGTGGCTGACTTCGCAGTCCTCGATGATCCAGCCGCGGCTCCAGTGAGGTCCGATCATACCATCCTGGAAAGCAGCCGGCGGCGCCCATGTCGTCGCAGCCTTATTGACTGTAAATCCGGAAAGAGTGATATATCCGACTCCGGTCTTACTCGGGAAGAAGCAGTTTCTTCTCACGTTGATCTCGACTTTCGCCTTATTCGGATCTTTGCCCTGGAAGTTCGCGTAGATCACTGTCTTCCCGTCTTTCTGCTCACAGTACCACTTACGTGTAGAGTTCTCCGGTTCCCAGGAAGCAATGTCCTTTTCGCCCTTCAGACAGTCCTCAAGTGTATCTGTCTCATAGAGTGTGACATCGTTGATGTAAACGCATCCTGTATGCGGATGACGGTGCCAGAAATACCAGTCGCCGCCGATCCTTGTGTCATATGGGTTATAGGACCCGAAAATGCCGTTGTCGATCTCGATCTTCCAGGTCTTACCCTTATATTTTTCCCAGCCCTTAACGATTTCTGCGCCCGTAATTACTGCCTTGAGCGGTTCTACGGAACGATATGTGATACGGGCCTCTTCCGTTCCAGCATTCTGCGGGTCGACATACTCGCGGTACACACCCGGCAAAACGAGAACTTCATCTCCCGGCTTGGCTACCTTGGCCGCCGCGGTGATCGTCAAAAACGGATGCTCCTTAGTTCCGGAGCCCTGGGCTTTCGTGTTCTGGTCAACATAGTAGATCATTGTCTTTCCTCCAAAATATATGCTGATTCGATATCGGATGTGAAGATCGCGACCACGGACGGGTAGATCTTCGCGGTCTCAGAGAACGGATCCGGATAGGTATTCTTGTCCGGGCCCATATGAAGACGGATCATGGCATACTCTTCCGCTTTCAGACGGATGAAGTTCTGGATATACCAGCAGGACTTCTCCCCATGCCCGACCGGAAAACTGTCCTTGATCCCCCAGACTTCCTTCTCGACCCAGTTGGCCACCTCCTTACCGTACTGGTTAATCTTCGTACCTTCCTTCACATTCTTTGTCTCCTTGACATAAAAGTTGACCTTGCAAAGGTCGTGAAGGATCGACGTGATAATCACCGTGTCCGGCTCGATATTGATCAGGCCCTGTGCGACTTTCTCAGACAGGCGCTGATAGACATGCAGGCTGTGCTGGGCAAGCCCGCCGTCGCAACAGAGGTGATACTTCGTCGAGGCCGGCGCCGTGAAGAAGTCCGTCTTATTGGTGATCCAGTCGACCAGACGATCCATGCCCGGACGCTTCGTCGACAGAAGAAGCTCAATGATCTTCTTCTTATTTGCCTCACGCTGTTCTGCTGAAATAGAGTATCCGTCTGCCATATTATTCTCCTCTCACCTTGCATATTTTCATCGGAAACGCTTTTCTAAAGCGGTCCGTTCTTCTTTATTCCTGCTTTGCAAACTGTTTCCATGGTTCTTCCTGATCGAGCGGAATCTCAAACACCATTCTTTCCTTCGTGACCGGATGATCCAGTGCCAGATGGAAAGACTCGAGGAGGATATCTCCTGCGAAGCGGTTCGGTCCCTTTCCGTACTTACGGTCGCCCACGATGGGATGCCCGATCGACGCCAGCTGCGAACGGATCTGATGTGACCGCCCCGTGTGAAGATCGACCACCAGCAGGGAAACCGGAACGCCGGCGATACGGCCTTCCCCAAACACTTCGTAATCAAGGGAGCACTCCTTGGCATCTTTCGGTGCTGCTTCCCTGGTCTGGAATACCTCGACCAGATTCGTCTTACTGTTTTTTACAAGATACGACTTGATGTGTCCGTTTTTTTCACCAGGAGTACCATACACGATCGCACGGTATCTTTTCTCGACTTTCCGGCTGCGTATCTGTTCACTGATCCTGCCCGCACATTTACTCGTCTTGGCAAATACCATCACGCCTCTTACCGGGCGGTCCAGTCTGTGAAGAAGCCCTAAATAGGCCTCTCCCGGCTTCTTATACTTTTCCACCAGATACGCCTTCAGAAGCGTAAGCATATCCGGATCCCCTGTCGCATCGCTCTGTGAGAGCACACCGGCCGGTTTTACGGCCACGAGAAGATGGTTATCTTCGTAGAGGATCTTCGGTGTCTGCTGCATATCAGTCCTCCGGCGTCCATCTTCCGGTACTGCCACACGGGAGCACAAGATCCATCTTCGTGCACGGAAGTCCGAGCTCCTCGGACACGACCTTACCACCGTGCTTCGTCTTTACGGCCAGTCGAAGGATATCTTCGATCACGAGAGATGAAAGGCCGGTCGTATATGAATTGATCAGGAAAAACAGCGGATCATCGGAGATCAGTTTCTCGCACTTTTCAACAAGCGGGAAAAGCGCATCCTCGAGTTTCCACATCTCACCCGATGGACCGCGTCCATATGCCGGCGGGTCCATGATGATCCCGTCGTAGGTTCTGCCTCTCCTGATCTCTCTGTCTACGAATCGTCCGCAGTCCTCGACGATGAAACGGATATAGCAGTCCTCGAGTTTCGAAGCCACCATATTCTCTTTTGCTCGCTGTACCATGCCTTTACTTGCATCGACATGGACGACTTCTCCGGCACCGGCTGCGGCAAATGCCATCGTAGCGCCTCCGGTATAAGCAAAGAGATTGAGGATACGGGGTTTTCTTCCTTCTTTTACGGCTTTTGCGATTCTCTTCCCGCAGAAATCCCAGTTCGCCGCCTGCTCCGGGAAAAGTCCGGTATGCTTAAAGCTTGTCGGTTCGATGATAAATGTAAGCGGACGTCCGATGGCATCATAGTGGATCTGCCATTTCTGGGGCATGGGTTTTTCCTTGCTCCAGTGTCCTCCACCGCTCTCGCTTCTGTGATAGATCGCATGCGGTTTCGGCCAGAACTGCTCTTTCATGCCGGCATAGCCGGTCTTCGGCCAGATGGCCTGCGGATCCGGACGCTGCAGAAGAATATCGCCCCAGCGCTCGTACTTCTCGCCTTCTCCACAGTAAAGTAATTCAAAATCTGTCCATCTATCTGCCAAAAACATAGTGTTCCCCGACTTTCCGCAAGATAGTAAAATTATACCACATCGACTTGATATTCATACCCGATTCCAAGTGATAAAATCATTAAGGAAACGAGGTTAGACACATGTACACGGTATTACTTACAGACGGCGAATTTACAGGCATGATACGCGCACTCCGCGATCACGGGAATGTGCGGGTCGTAGGCTTCGTATTCTCAGAGTATGCCGCCCACAGCACCATGCTGGACGCCTCCTACATCGCACCGGAGTGGGACAATCCCGGATACCGTGCATTTCTGGAAGAAGTGATCCTGAGGGAAAAGGTGGATCTCGTTTTTCCTGTCGTGACGAAAAGTCTCGAGTATATGGCATCCATCGCCGATGAGATAAAAGAAAGTACCGGTGCGACCATCGTCACATCAGAACAGGAACTGATCCGCATCGCGAACAACAAGGGAGTACTTCTCGACCACCTCTGGTCAGATAAAGATCTTCAATGCTGTATCACTCCGCAC
>JAFZVE010000036.1 GCA_017617995.1 Clostridiales bacterium | reverse complement strand
GCAGATTGCGCCGATGCCCTGGCATTTGCTTTTGAGGGAGACGAGATCTACGAAGCAATGCTGGATTTTCTTCCAGAGAGGGAGATGGTCGATCTTTCAACGAAAGAAGACGTTCTCGATTCTTTTCTCGACAAGATGACCGGGCTGATCGGCATGCTGATCTTCTTGACGATGGCAAGCAATGCGCTTTCACTGTCGGCCAGCTCCGTTACCGGCGAGAAAGAACGGCACACATTTGATACCCTTGTACTTTGTCCCGCGTCGCTTCGGAAAGTGCTTCTCGGGAAGACCCTGGTCCTGATGACGGAGATCTTCATGTCCGGACTGGTGGGCATCCTGACAGCGATCCTGGCGATGCGGATCTGGAATCCGGAACAGTTCCGGACAATTCGGGAACTCAATCAAGGCAGCTGCTTCTGGGTGGTCCTACTGCTCCTGCTGCTTCTTTCGGCAACGCTCGTGACCGCCGCAGTATTTACTACGATCGCTTCTGCATTTTCGCAGACAAAGAAAGCTTCTCTCTTTTCCTCGGCCGGCATGATCGTGATCTCCATCAGTTCCATGGTCCCGACATTTACCAAGAATGAGACAGTGAAATATTTTCCGGTTGCGAACTGGTCTCTTGCTATCAAGTCGATCTGCAAAGGATCGCACGATCTTTCGGCAGTGGGGACGGGTTTTCTGATCAGTGTTCTGATTTTTGCACTGGGCATCATCATATCTTCCGCGTTATGGGAAAGGACGAACGAATGATTACGATCGAGCATCTGAAAAAGACATTTAAGAAGAACAAGGTCGAGGCGGTAAAAGACGTCTCTCTTGAGGTTCGTGACGGCGAGATCTTCGCACTTCTTGGACCGAACGGGGCAGGGAAGACGACCACGATGAGAATGCTGTCGACGCTTCTGACACCGACATCCGGAAAGATCACCTACGATGGCAAGGATATCACTGAAGATATGCAGTCGGTCCGTCGCCGTATTGCTTTCTTGACGAACGAGATCCGTCTGGATGGACAGTTTACACCGGACGAGCTGGCGAACTATTACGGACGTCTTTATGAGATGACGCCTGAGCAGATCGAGAAGAATAAGAAAGAGCTTTTCGATTATTTCGGCATCACCGAGTTTTCGAAAAGAAGATACGAGACTTTCTCGACCGGTATGAAACAGAAGACATCTCTTGCAATCTGCCTTCTGCATGATCCGGACACGATTATTTTCGATGAGCCGACCAATGGACTGGACATCCTGACCCAGCGTCTGATCGAGAAGTATGTCCTCAGGTTAAAAAAAGAGGGCAAATGCATCATCCTCTCGACCCATATCCTGGATCTGGTAAGCCGCCTGGCTGACCGGGTCGGGGTCATTGTCGACGGAAAAAGCGTATATTGCGGCGATGTTTCCGAGATGGCCAGGTCCCAGAATGTGGATACGCTCGATGAAGCTTTCGTAAAACTCTACGAAGAAAACCACGTTGAACAGGCGATCGTCACGAAGTAAGAAAAGAAGGAAAGGCGGAAACGATGCACGGGCTCAGATTGATTTTTCAACATGAAATCGCGAAGATCTTCAAAGACAAGAGTATGATCTTCGGCTTTTTCGTGCTGCCTATTCTTTCGTTGATGATCACCGTCGGCATCTCGATGGTCCGACCGACAAAGGAAGAGGCGGAAGCCTACACGCTGTATTTTTACGGCATCGATCTGCAGGAGTATGACATCGGTAAACTCGATGATACCGAGATCATCGTGACTTCTATCTCGGAAGATCCGGAAACATTTATGTCCTCCTCGTCCTTCCATAAGTACGATGTACTGACCGACTTTTCGGACCTGCATCACGTCAAGATCTATTATCACGAGGAGAATACGATCTCTTCCTATCTGAAGTCCACAGCCGATTCCATGGTCCGCGAGATCTATTCTGAGCTGTTCCGCGGCCGTCATCCGGATGTGAGTTTCCGAACCGTGAAGCCGGTCGATCTGAATGAGAAGACGACCGATAACCGCCTGATCGCTATGCTTCTGCCTTACATGCTGATCCTGCCGCTGACGGCCAACATCTCGAATTTTGCGGCTGATACGATTGCGGGGGAAAAGGAACGCGGCACCTTCTATCAGGCTTTGCTTTCGCCGGTATCGTCTTTATCGCTGATCCTCGGCAAGATCTGGTCAGTCTCTTTGATCAGCCTTTTCAGCAGCGGCATCTACATCGGGCTTGATGTGCTAGGAAGTAAAATCTGTACGGCGAACGGCTGGGACGATGTCTTCGGGTTCGCCGGCATCCACGTCACTACGGCAGAGTTTCTCCTGATCCTCCTTTACGCAGTCCTGCTCTGCTATCTCTTCTCCAATCTGGGCGTCCTGATCTCGCTTTTCTGTAAAAACGCCAACCAGGCGCAGATCGCCCAGCTTCCGGTCACGCTTGGATGCACGATGGCCGCGATGCTTGCGATGTTCCGTTTCGGCCTGTCGCCGATCCGGCATTACCTGATCCCGGTCTATAACATCTGCATCGTGTTCCAGGATGTGCTCAACGACCGCGTCGACCTTAGTAAAATGGCGATGGTAGCGGTCTCGCTCTTTGTTATGTCTGTGCTTTTGATGTGTGTGACCCTGTCGTGTTATAAGAGCGAAAAGGTCATGGAGTGACCCGCATTTTCTTTCCTTCTGCTCCAAAAGCACTGGAACTGTTAAAGATTTGTTTAATTGTGACGTGCGAGTCATGACAAGGACATGTCTTTGTGATTTAATTGCATATGGAAAGAAAAATAGAGACGGTTTTCATTTTTTTCGGTGACCCCTCGTGCTGAAGAAGGAGAATATGCAGCAATGAAGAAAAAAGTTAGGAATATTATCCGCAGTTTGGGATGTTTCGCACTTGTGACATCCAT
>JAFZVE010000035.1 GCA_017617995.1 Clostridiales bacterium | reverse complement strand
TACGACACGGTCTCCAAACGACAGGTTCCGATATGCAGTTATCACGTCCTTCAGCTCTGACATAACCCAGCCTCACTTAATATGTTACTTGTATTATACAGAACAAACGTTCGACCGTCAACTACAGAATTGAAATAAGCCTTCATTATTTACTGTTTTCAGAAAGAAGTCAACTTAGATCCGTTCCGACAAAAAAACAGGAATAGTGACCGATTCTACTCTAAAAAAAGCATGACAATTCCCCTCAGGATTGCTAAAATTATTTTGAAATTAGTATTTATCCGGGAATCGCTTATGCGGTCTACGTAATTCGTAAGATCCGACGGGTCCGGTTTCCGAAGAGAGGGAGATGAGGTATTACCAATGAAAAAGAAACGCAGCTTATTCAGTATTATCATTTCGGCCACGCTTCTACTCGCATCCGTTCCGGCGTTCCGGACACTGCGTGCAGATGAGACGTACACCCTGTGGGTCGAGAACGTGCAGGTGACAGACGCCAACAAGGATGACGTTCTCGGAGATGGAACAGTCAGTTATAATCCCGAGATAAAAACCCTCACCTTTGATCAGGCGGATCTGACGGACGGTTCGCATGAGAAAGGTGCATGCGTCTATTCCTACGGTATCGATCTGACGGTATCCGGATCCGCTACCATGAATGGTTCCAATTACGGTATCCTGATCGATAGCGACCCGGAAGACATCGGAAGAGTCACATTGATCGACGCGGATATCACAGGCACATCCGGCACATCCAGTTTCATTTACGGCCGTCAGGTATGGGTAGACGGATGCAGTCACCTCGAAGTTTCGTGCCCGGACACGGAGCCGGTTCTTAACGGTTATGACGGACTGGGCATCTCTTCTTACCTTTCTGTTTATGCCGACGACAGCGGATCCTGGGCAGAAGCGGCACAAAGCGGATCCTATATCATCAGATTATCCGACTCGACCACGGCAAGTAAAATCAAGATCGAACCCGGACAGATCACCATCACTTATGAACCCGGCGATGGAACGGGATCTACGATCACGAAGACGATCGAATGCGGCACGAATCTGGTGATCGGCCATTTCCCCGAAGAATGGAAGGAACCGGAAGACGGACGTCACTTCGGTCACTGGTATCTTACGGACGCAGGAGTGACAAATGAATGTCTGTACGTTGGCGGTGGTGATCCGGACAATATGAAGCACCGTTTTACCAGTGATGCAAAACTGGTCGCACGCTACGATTACTGGATCGTAGGTTACGAAGACATCGGAGAAGGCGGACTCGATCCTCAAAATGGTGTCAATGACGTCGGAAGAGGGATCCGGGAGAAGGATGCCGATAATTATGCTGTCGTCGGAGATAATGTATTTATTGATATGTATCTGCTCGAAGGCTATGTCCTCAAAGACGCAAAAGTGGAGATCCTCTCCCTTTCCGGCGAAGTACTGGATACCATCACCGCCACATACGATGAAGCGAACATCCGTTACTGGTTTGAGTTCGTCATGCCGGCGCAGGATGTCACCTTCCGATTTGCTACCTTGAACACCGCTCCCGAGTATGCTCCGATCGATACGCCGGAAGATTCCTGGTCCTCCGGAAGCACGACTCCGTATTCATTACATATCGGCCGTTCCGGAAATAAGGATACCGCACTTGATCATCTGAAGGATGTCTCGATCGACGATACGATCCTGGTCTATGGAGATGATTATACTGCCGAAGCCGGAAGTGTCATTATCAACATCAAGCCGGAAACGCTCGAGAAACTAAGCGAAGGCGAGCACAAGATCTCGGTCATCTTTGACGACGGATCGATCGACTTCACATTCACGAAGGAAGCCGCTCCTGTCACAGAGTCCGAAACGGAAGCAACAGAAACTTCTGAGACCTCTGCTCCTTCCGAGACAGCTGCTCCTTCCGAGACCACGACGCCCACGGAAGCTGCCCCTGCGGAAACGACTCCGGAAGAGACTCCGACAGCTACACCGACCAAGGCCGCAAATGGCAAGCCGAAGACAGGTGATCTTGCCACGATGAATGACACCATCGCGACAGTATGCTTCATCGCTGCAGCAGTTTTTGTTACGGTCACTGTTCTGAAGAGAAGACAGCAGGAAGATTGATCGTCAAAAAGCTTAGCGGTTTCACGATCGCTATTCGTAGTGATTTAATCTTATAGAAATCAGAAGGCCCTCGGGTTCAAGACGCGGAACCCGAGGGTCTTTTTCATGTGTGTTTTCCATATCCTTCCGACTATCTTCGGAAGATTTCCTTCTGTCTTGGTTACTCGATGACGAGTTCTCTGATCTCGACCTTCTTGATCTTCCTTGCGGAGATGTAGGCAAAGAGGAAGAAGCAGCCGAGAAGGATGATAACCGGGATCAGGACCGTGTCCGGCTGATACTTCGAGATGAAGTTACAGATACCGACACTTCTAAGGAGGATGCTTAAGCCGCGACTCGAGAACAGAAGGCTCAGGACCGTGCCGATCGCCGATCCGATCACCGCGATGATCAGGAAACGGAGCGCGAACAGGATACGAAGCTTCTTCGAGGTAAATCCGATCGCTTTATAGATGCCGAGGTCTCTTCTTTCCTGCGTGAAAGCCTTGCTGCAGATCATGGAGACGACGACCAGTACGAAGATGATCGAGAAGGCATAGATCGTGTAGCGCATGGCATCGACGGCGGTCGAGATGGACTTGATGTCCGAGATCGATGAAAAATCCGAATCGACCACGATCTTAAACTCATCACTGAGTCTCTCTTCCAGTGCTTTTCCTATCTTCTCGGCATCCTTCGGATCCGAAAGGCTCGCACCGTACCAGACATATCCGGCTACACCGAGCTTCTTCGCACCGGCATCGCCCGTGGCCATTGTCATACCGGTATCGTTCATGCTGCAGAAGAGACCCGAGATGATAAACTCCGCTTTTACATCTCTTCTCGACAGTTCGACCTTATCGCCGACCTTCAGTCCCATATCCTCCGCCAGGATGTCCGTGATGACGAGCTCGTTGTCATAGGCAGGAGCGTGTCCGGATACCATATTGATCGTTTCCGGATCTCTGTAGAACTGACAGTAGATCGTATCTCCGTTGAGCGTGATATATTCGTTTCGAAAGAAGATCGACTTATCGACTTTTCCTTCTTCTTTCACGATGGCCTCGATCTCATCCATCTCTTCTTCGGTAAAGTTTCGATCCTGCGGGCGCACCTGGACTTCACAGAGGATCGAGCCCATCGCCTCGAGTGCGGACTTCGACTTCATGCAGCTTCCCATGAGGTTGACGGAAAGCATGAAGAACATAAGAAGGGCCGTGATCAGGATCGCCACGAAGTAGCGGCGCTTATTCGAACTGAACTGACGATAAGAAAGGCTCATCGACAGGTTCTTTCCGGAAACAGGCGCGGTCAGGAAGCTCTCGAAATAAACATCCCTGCTCTCGCCGGTCAGTGCTTTTACCGGAGAAACCTTTCCTACTTTTCTTGTCGCAAGAAGGATGACCAGGACCGAAAGGACAAGGATCACGAGAAGAAGCAGGATACTCGTTCCGAGGTCGACATCTTTCTTCGCGATGATCGCCGTGATCGGCTGGAAGATCCCGCCAAACATGGAGATCATGGGGATCGAGAGAATGGTTCCGATCACTGCACCGACGATCTCCGCGAGGAGGTACTGCAGCACAAAGAGGAGGCGTATCCTACCTTTTGTAAAGCCTTCAGCCTTCAGGATGCCCAGCTCCGTGTAGCTCATCTCGATCGTTACGGTGATGTTGTGCGCCATGATGATCAGTACGACCACAGCAAGGACGATGGCAAATCCGATCATCATCGAGCAGATAATGTCCGAAAAGAGGTTCGTGTAGCGCTTCATCTGCGTCATCGTCGCCGACGCATACGCGAAGTCCTGGATGCCGGTATCGCGGTTGATGGCTCTTGCGAAATCGCCGTCGCTCAGATCACAGTCGGCACTCTTATAGATGTATACGATAGTGACACGTCCGGCCAGATCCGGGTTATCGACGACGTCTACATCCGCCGCCAGTTTCTCGAAGGTCTCCGGTGCGACATATACGGTCTTCCATCCGACCATCGCGCTGCCGTCGACCGGCTCGACTACGAAGCCCTCGATCTTGAGCGTGTACTGTCCGGATCTCGTCTCGAAGCGCAGATCGTCTCCGACCTTGCAGCCGTCGTTGGTGGCGATACCCTGAACGAGGTAAATACCCTCTGGAGAGATCGGGCGGACTTCATCGAGATAATCGGAAAAGTCATCGGTGAATTGTCTGGTGACGACTTCGTTCAGCGGTACGATCAGCCAGCTCTGGTTGTCTTCTTTGTTCTTTACGAAATGTCTTCTCATCAGGACGGCATCGGATGTCGAGACGTGATCGACCAGCGGGTGGTCCTTCACCGACTGCAGAAGCTCATCCGTCAGGCGCTCGTTCGTGATGTTCATCATGAGGTTCGCGGCCTTCGCCTCCTCATACGCATCATCGATACTTTTCGTGACGTTCTTCTTCACACTGAAGACCGTCGTCAGGAACATCGATACGAGGATCATCAGGAGCACGATACCAAGGAACGTGCCCTTCTTTCTTTTAATGTTGGCACGAAGTAAAGTAAGGATATCCATGTTCGTTCCTCCTTACCACTTCATGGAAGAAAGCCATGCATTGACCTGGATCTCGCGGCTCTTCTCTTCTTCCTTATCGTACGGTGGAAGTGTCATCTCGCCGATCACGTTTCCGTCCTCGAGATAGAGGAGCCGGCTCGCACGAAGTGCGGCACGAAGATCGTGTGTGACCATGAGGATGCTCTGCCCGTTTCGGTTAAGATCTGTCATCAGGTCGAGAACTTCCTTCGTATTCTTTCTATTCAGTGCGCCTGTCGGCTCATCCGCGAAGAGAAGCTTCGGCTCGTGGATGATCGCTCTTGCGATCGCGCATCTCTGCTGCTCACCGCCACTGACCTGCGACGGAAGATGTGACTTCACATCGGCGATGCCCATCTGCTCGAGAAGATTCTCGGCGCGCGCCTTCACCTCGGCCGCACTCTTTCCGTTATTGAGATAACCCGGCACCGTCACGTTCTCGAGGAGCGTGAGGTTCGAGATCAGATGCATCTGCTGGAAGATAAAGCCGAAGTCGTGGCTACGAAGCTGCGCAAGTTCCTTCTCCTTCATCTTTACGAGATCTTTCCCGTCAAAGAGCACCTGTCCCGAGGTAGCCTTGTCCATCCCCGACAGAGCATATAGAAGCGTGGACTTACCGGATCCCGATGCGCCCATAACCACAGTAAAATCTTTCTCTCTGATCTCGAGATCGACGTGGGAAAGAACGTGGACCTGTCCGCCGTTATGTGCGAAGCTCTTGCAGAGGTCATGTGCAGTAAGAATGTTCTGGCTCATTTCTTTTTCTAACTCCTTTTTCTTCTTAATCTGAATCGCTCATGTGTTTCATTGTCCACATTATCCGCGAAAACATATTAAGAAGTCCTTAACAATTCTACCGCAATAAAGATCCGCCCGCTTTTCCGCCAATGTCCTGTTTTTCACTTTCAATGTCCTGATTTTGCCACCCCAATGTCCTGTTTTTACAGTTGAGTAAGTCTAGTGAGCAGTTCCGGAATATCATTCTTGACTGTATCAAAAACAATATTCAGATCCACACTTCCATAGTCATGAACGATACGGTTTCTCATCCCGTATATTTCATTCCAAGGAAACTCTGCATGAACCTTTCTAAACTCTTCGGATAGTTTCCTTACACTTTCGGACATTTGAATCATATGAAAGAGCGTAGCATCTCGCAAAAGTTCATCTTGGCAGAATTGCGCTTTCTCTACATCTGCAGTATGTGCGACAATGTACTCAAGATCTGCTACGATTTTCTGAACAAAATAGTTATCATCTTTCAGATTATCCATAGATCTTAATCCCGTCCTTTAACACTTCCTTTGTCAGTGCCAGATTTCCTTCAAGCTGGTTAACATCAAGAACATCCACCTTCTTATGTAGCGCTTCTCTCAATTCTTCAACAAGTCCGAAGAAGCGGATACCTCTGATTTTAGTTGACAACAGTAGATCGATATCACTTTTTTCTGTCGCACGTCCCTTCGCATAAGATCCGAAAAGGTAACAGTAATCAACTTCATATTTCTCGAGTATCGGGAGACACTTACGACGGATATAGTCGACAGTAACCAAACCATGCTCTTCATCAAGTGGTTTGAGCATCGCAAGGCGATCGATGATGTATTTATACTTGAAACTTCCCTCTTTTTCTCGATCGTTCTCATAAGACTTATATGAACGAAGAGAGATGCCAACCAGGTCAGCGGCCTGCTGCTGGGTAAGTTCCTTCTCAATTCTCAACTCTTTTAATGCTGTCATATTGCACCTCCAATTACATTATGGTGCAACATTTGCACCTTGTCAATAGCGGATAGTGCATTTTTTGCACTTTGTTACTTTTTCGAATGTGCAACCTTCAGTACAAGCTTTGCCAGCAGCCCTTCTCCCGTGTTCCGCAGTTCGATGTCTCCGTCCATCTGCGTCATCAGATACTTCACGATATAAAGGCCGAGACCGGAGCCGGGCTGTGAGCCGTGGTTATGGCCGCGATAAAACTTGTCGAAGATGAACGGCATATCCTCGTCCGGGATGCCCTTGCCGTGGTCTCGGATACAGATGCTGACCGTTTCGGCGTCTCTTGTGAGATACACGTCGACTTTCCCACCCGCATATTTCCTCGCGTTGGTGATGAGGTTCTCGATGCACTGGAGAAGTCGGTCGGGATCGGCGCCGACCATGGCTGTAAATTCGGGTTTCTGAAAATCGATTTCCTTACCGTCCGGGTCGAGGTCTTTGATCGCTCCTTCGGCAAAAGCACTGATCTCGATTTCTTTCTTCTCGACCTGGAGCCGGTGCATATCCGATAGCGAGTGCAGAAGCAGATCATCCGTGACTTTACTGACTTCGTCGCACTTCTTCATGAGGATCTGCAGATACTGCGCACGTTTCTCTGGCGAGCTGTCGAGGTTCGCTTCGAGCCCTTCCGCATACGCGCGGATCGATGTGATCGGGGTCTTGATGTCATGAGACAGGGTCGCGATGACGGTTTTATTGTTCTCGATGGCTTCCTTTTCCGAAGCACGTGCTTTATTCAGTTCGCGGCGCATGCTGTCGAAGGCCCAGGAGAATTCTCCGACCTCCGATCCGCGGTCATAGGTAAGCGGGATATCGGTGTTGCCTCTTGCGATCTCCGTGGTGTACTTCGAGATCTTCCGAAGCGGTCGTAATATGCTAACGTAAATAAAGATCCCGGCGATCAGGATACATACCGCCGCGCATCCGCCTACGATCAGGATCCGCACATCGCGCTCCGATTCAGAGGTCTGCCCTCTAACTTCATCGGAGAGTTTTTCCAGTTTCCCGGATGCCTTTTCCGTGTTTCCTTCTTCCAGAAGTTTCCCGATCTCGTTAAATTCGATGAGCTGTTCCTGTTTTTCCGAATCACTATTCTTCGACGACGTGAAATAGAGTCCCAGTGTCAACGCGATTACCAGGACCATGAGAACCGACAGGACTACGAGCACTCGCTTATGCATCCCCAGGCACCTCCAGCATATACCCGACCTTATAGACGGTCTTGATGTACTTCGGATCAGCCGGGTCATCCTCGAGTTTCTCACGGAGCCAGCGGATGTGCACCGTCAGCGTCGATGCCTCAGAAGTCATAAATGCGCCCCACACGGACGTCAGGATCTTGTCCTTCGGCATGGCCTGGTTCTTATGCTCGCAGAGAAATGCCAGCAGATCGAACTCACGAAGGGATAGCGAGACCGTCTCGCCTTTTCTCGTGACGGTTCTTGCGGTCATGTTGACCGTGACGTCGCCGAAAGTTACGATCTTTTCTTCTTCGGAGAACCCGTATGTTCTTCGAAGCAGCGCCTGCACATGCGCAAGGAGTTCCTTCATGGAGTAGGGCTTCGGGAGATAGTCGTCGCCGCCGATCTCGTAGCCCGAGATGCGGTCGTCCTCCGACGTTCTGGCGCTCGCGAAAATGACCGGCACCGTGGACACCTTCCGAAGTTCTTTACAGAGTGCGAATCCGTCGCTATCCGGGAGATTGATATCCAGCAATAGCAGATGGTAAGTATTCTTCGACAACAGATCGAATGCTTCTTCCGTGTCAAAAGCACTGCTCACCTTATATCCATATCCGGTGAGCATGTCCGCGATCACCATATGAAGATCTCTGTCATCGTCGATGATTAGAATACTGTAGTCCATAAAGTACGTCTTGCCTCACAGTGCTTTTGTAAAATAGTAGGCGTGCCAGTCACCTTTCTGCTTTTCTTCGATCAGGGTAAGCCCCGCGGCCTTACATGCCTCGAGCGCGATCTCTTTCTTGTGGTCGATGATGCCGCTCGTGATGAAGCGTCCGCCCGGGAGAAGCTTGCTTTCGACCGTCGGTGCGATCGATGCGATGATCTCTGCAACGATGTTGGCGATGATGAGGCTGTAGCCCTCCTTCTTCGCATCCTTCAGTTCGCCGGTATAGCAGTCGACCTCGACGTTGTTCTCCTTGCAGTTCTCGATGGCTACGTCTACCGCGAGCCGGTCGATGTCACATGCCTCGACCTCTTTCGCGCCGAGCTTACTTGCGATGATGGACAAAATACCGGATCCGCAACCCACGTCAAGGACGGTATCTTCCGTAGATAGATATTCGTCGATGAATTCTGCACACATAGATGTAGTCTCATGTGTTCCTGTTCCGAAGGCCGAACCCGGATCGAGATAGACCACTTTCTGCTCCTCGGTCTCGGAGACGGATTCACGTTCCCAGGTCGGGGCGATGGTCACACGGGGCGACACGGAGAAAGCATGGTAATCTTTCTTCCACTCGTTCTCCCAGTCCTCATCTTTTACATATTTATAGGAGACCTTCCCGTCGCCGACCGGGAGGAATTCGCCGATAGCAGCGAGACGCTCTTCGAGAAGCGCGATCGTCTCTTCGAGGGATTTACTTCCCGTCGCGATATTTCCGTAGATCGTACCGACGCCCTCGGGGTTATCGTACTCTTCTTCCTTCGCGCCGAGACGGATGCCGTCATCGAACTCCGCGAAGTACGCGTGGATCTTCACGTCGGATCCCAGAGAGTCCACAAATCCGTCGTCCGCATAGGCCAGCGAATCCGGATCTTCAATGATCCTCTTGATCTCCAGAGGATCGCAAACCGCGATGCCATCCGCCCCTAACTGGGACAGCATCTCACAGATCGCATCGGAGGCGTCTTCAGTCGTAATAATCTCGATTTCTACCCATTTCATAACATTGTTACACTCACTATAAAATTATTTTCCGAAATTCATTCTACATCCTTCTAAAAGGTGTTGCAAATATAAAAAATGTTTTCTAAACTGTTATTAGAAGAGAGGTTTCCGGGGTAGTGAATACGAGGCGAAAACAAGGCGATATCAAAGCAGGAGCGGGCGTTCTGGTCGCTCTATTAGTGCTTCTGGCGGGTGCGGTATTCTATCTGATTCAGACGAATGCCAGTTTGCTTGCCCCCCGCCCGGCCGGTATCCCCGCTGCCACCCACGAAACCGCCATGGCCAAGGAGGCCGTTTCTCTTTCCGATACCGCTACGCTTCTCGTTTCCGGTAATGCATCGGTGGCCGATCCGGTCGCTGCTTCCATCTCGATGGAGGAGCTCGCCGAGGCGAAAGAACTTGTCGAGATCGAGGACATGAGTCTTCCCCAGGAAGTAGACGAGATCGTCGAACACATCGATATCGATCCATATGACCTTATCTGCTTCGGTCGTGAATCCGATGCGGAGAACATGGAATTCTGGCTGCGCCAGATGAATGCGGCCGCCGGAAGAAAGCGTCTTCTTTCTTTCTTCGCTTATGAGCCCGGCTACGAAGAGCTCTGCGAGAAGTATGATATCCAGAAGCAGATCGAGTACATCGACCTCATCGCGGTCGGCGACAATCTCTACCACACGAGAATCACCGATTCCGGCCGTCAGGAAGACGGCACCTATAACTACGATTCGATCTACGAGAACGTCAAGGACTATATCTCCGATGCGGAGATCAAGATCATCAACCAGGAAGTGGTCCTGACCGCCGATTCTTCGAAGTGGTCCGGCTTCCCGATCTTCGGTGCCCCGCTCGCCTGTGGCGAAGCGGTGGTGAATGCCGGCTTTAACGTCATCATGCACGCGACGAACCACAGCTGGGATAAGGGTCAGGAAGTCGCGCTTGAGGATATCGCGTTCTGGCACGACCAGCCGGGAGTGATTCTCTCCGGCATGTATGACTGCCAGGAAGATTATGATAATATCGACATCGGCGAGTATGACGGCGTGAAGGTCGCCTTCTTAAACTACACCGCGAATCTCAACGGATTCAGCCTCCCGAGTGACAGCCAGTATATGGTGAAGCTCCTTCGTATGGATGTAGTCGTTGCCGATATCGAAAGAGCAAGAGAACTCGCTGACATCGTCGTGGTCTTCCCGCATTGGGGCGATGAGTACGTCACGACTCCGAACGGCGGCCAGCGTCAGATGGCGCAGCAGATGGCCGATGCCGGTGCCGACCTCATCATCGGATGCCATCCGCATGTCGTACAGCCTCTCGAGATCATCACCTCCGAAGACGGTCGTGAAGTCCCGTGCTTCTATTCCCTCGGTAACTTCATCTCGAATATGCCGGGTGCCGAGAAGTGTGTCGAGGCGATGGCGAAGGTCCGCATCAAGAAGGACGGCGATAAGATCTCGATCGATTACGCCGAGGCTGTCCCGATGGTCAACTACTACGATCCGGAAGGCAAGCACTACACCGTGTATATGCTCGAGGACTATACTGACGAGCTTTCCTGGGGACACAGAAACCCGGACGTCACTCCGCGCTATGTGGAGAACTTCTTTAACAGCGTTTTTAAAGAGAGAGCGTATCGCATAGATAACGATTGAATCTGAGATGGAACGGATATGAATTACGATCTGATCGCCGATAGTTTCGAACAGCTTGCTTGCGTACTCTCCGTAGATCTTACGAAAGAGCATGGTGCCGAGCGGTTCGTGATCGAGAGCGCGAACGAGAAGTATAAGCGTTCCGTCGTCGAGGATCCCGCTGATTTTACCCCGCATGTACCCTACACCAGGTACATCACCCGCGATAAGAATTTCGAGGGCATGTGCCTGCAGTGTGTCGCATCTGCCCATCCCGTCCACGCCTACGTGGATGCAGAGTTCTATAACGCCTGGATGGACATCTACATGCTGCCGCTCCGGAGCGACGATCCGACGAAGGGCTACTGTCTCTTCTCCTACGATCTTTCCCCGAAGGCCGACGCCGAGAAGATGTCCGATATCTCCGCCGCTACCGCGATGCATGTTCTTAAGACCTGCATCAAGCTTCGTGAGACCGATGATTTTCAGGCGGCGATGGAGTCCGTCATCGCAGACATCCGTGAGATCTGCGACGCGAGCCGCTGCTGCATCCTTCTCACCGATTTTACGAAGAGAACCTGTTCCGTTCTCTGTGAGGACTATGTCGACCATGTAAACGAACTTCCGATGACCGCATATGCCGATGAGCATTTCTTCGATATCGTGGAGACCTGGCCGAACCTGATCGCAGGAAGTAACTGCTTCATCATCAGTAACGAAGCGGATATGGAAGCGGCAAATGCCGTTTCCCCGATCTGGGTCGAGTCCCTGCGCGGTGCAGGTGTATATAAGCTCGTTATCTATCCTCTGCGTTCAAACGGCGAGACCATCGGCTACATCTGGGCGAATAACTTCGATACGGAGCGGACCCTCATGATCAAGGAGATCCTCGAGGTCACGACGTTCCTGCTGTCGGCCGAGATCGCGAACCACCAGATGTTCCGTCAGATGCAGATATTAAGCTCGACCGATCTTCTCACTGGTGTTCTGAACCGTAATGCCATGAACAACCGCATCCTCGATATCGACAGCGGCGTGCGCCCGATCAAGATGCCATTTTCGATCCTTTTCGTCGATGTGAATGGTCTTAAGACCACGAACGATTCGCAGGGACATATCGCCGGCGACACGCTTCTTAAAGATGTGGCCTCCACGCTCTCCGAGATCTACAAGGATCACGAAGTCTACCGTGTGGGTGGCGATGAATTCATGGTCATCGTCAGCGGCGGCTCCGAAGAAGAATACAGGGAACTCGAGAAAACGCTTCTTGCAAATAGCGAACGGCCGGGCCGCGCCCACTACGCCGCCGGTTCCTGCTACAGCTCCGAAACAAAAGACATCCGCAAGGCGATGCACCTTGCGGATGAGAGAATGTACGATATTAAGCAGGAGTACTATAAGCGGCATCCCGAGTCTGCCTGGGACCGCTATCACTCCTGATTCAGATCCCGAAGACGTTCTTCATTCTTTCGAAGAAAGATCCGCGCTTCTGGTAGTTCTTCTCGGTAAGAGAAGAATCGAAGTTTCTAAGTCTTGCTTTCTGATCCTCAGATAACTTGGTCGGCACTTCCACCGAGAAACGCACGGTGTGGTCACCTCTGACACCGGATCTGTTCTTGTACGGGATGCCCTTGCCACGCAGTGTCAGCGTATCTCCGGGCTGTGTGCCTTCCTTGACATGTACGACCTGCTCACCGTCGATCGTCACGACCTTGACGTCAGCACCGAGCGCGGCCTGCGAGAATGTGATCGGTACTTCGCAGAAGGTGTTGTTTCCCTGACGCTGGATCATCGGGTGCGGCTTGACGCGGAACTGGATGTAGAGCGTCCCGTATGGTCCGCCGCGCAGGCCCGGCTCACCTTCGCCTGCGATCGGTAGCATATCGCCCGTATCGACACCGGCCGGGATATGGACCTTCAGTTCCTTCTTCACGACCGCACGGCCACGGCCGCGGCAGGTCGGACACGGGTTCTTGATGACGGTTCCTCTACCATTACATGCCGGACAGTCACGTGTCACCATCGTCATACCGAAGAGCGTCTGCGTCTGCTGCTGGATGCGTCCGCTTCCGCGGCAGGTCGGACATGTCTCAGGAGACGATCCTGAAGCAGCACCACTGCCCTTACATACTCCACAGATATCCTCTTTGTTGATCGTGATGGTCTTGTCGACACCGAACGCCGCTTCCATGAATTCCAGCGACATATTGTACTTGAGGTCGGCACCACGCTGAGGACCGTTGTTTCGTCTTCCTCCTCCGCCAAAAGCACCGCCGAAGAACGATCCGAAGATGTCGCCGAGGTCGACAGCGGTGCCGTTGAACCCGGAGAATCCCTGGCCGTCTACGCCGGCATGACCGAACTGGTCATAGGCTCTTCTCTTCTCCGCATCGGAAAGGACAGCATAGGCTTCGTTACACTCCTTGAACTTCGCCTCCGCTTCCTTATCGCCCGGATGCAGGTCCGGGTGATACTGCTTGGCCATCTTACGGTATGCCTTCTTGAGTTCCTCTTCGGAGACGCCCTTGCTTACGCCAAGGACCTCATAATAATCGCGCTTTTGCTCAGCCAAAGCTTTGTTCCTCCTTTATCGGCAGAAGGCTGTGCACGAAAACCGTGTACAGCCCTGCCGCAACTTATGTCTCAGATATACGTGGATCAGAAATCTCCGCCCGCGTTCTTGAAGCCTTCGCCATCACCGGCTCCTGCTTCCGGAGCACCGCCGGCAGCACCGTTAAAGCCTGTGAAATCCTGAGGATTCGGCTGTCCGCCCTGCGGCTGGACCTGTGCGTAGATCTTCTCGGCAACCTTGCTGAAAGCATTGGTCACGTTCTCGGTCTCATTCTTCATGTCCTCGGTGTTATTCGCTTCGATGGCCTTCTTGAGTCTGTCAAGCGGCTCCTGGATGGAAGCCTTGTCCGCAGCATCCATCTTGTCATCGAGATCCTTCATGGTCTTCTCGGTCTGGTATACGCAGGACTCCGCCTTGTTCTTGATCTCGACCTCTTCCTTACGGGCCTTATCTTCTGCCGCGTGGAGCTCGGCTTCCTTGATAGCCTTGTTGATATCCTCTTCACTCATGTTGGAGGAAGCGGTGATCGTGATGTGCTGCTCACGGTTCGTGCCAAGGTCCTTCGCGCTTACGTTAACGATACCGTTGGCATCGATATCGAAGGTAACCTCGATCTTCGGAACACCACGCGGTGCCGGAGCGATACCGTCGAGGATGAAGTTACCGAGTTCCTTGTTATATCTTGCGATCTCACGCTCGCCCTGGAAGACGTGTACGTCAACCTGGGACTGGTTGTCAGCCGCAGTGGAGTATACCTGGCTCTTCTTGGTCGGGATAGTGGTGTTTCTCTCGATCATCTTCGTGAATACACCGCCCTCTGTCTCGATACCGAGAGAAAGAGGTGTAACATCGAGGAGGAGAAGTCCCTTCACATCACCGGTCAGAACGGCCGCCTGAATAGCTGCACCGATCGCGACACACTCATCCGGGTTGATGCCCTTGAACGGCTCCTTGCCGAAGAAGTTCTTAACGGCATCCTGTACCGCCGGGATACGTGTGGAACCACCGACGAGGAGGATCTTCTGGATATCGGAAGGCGTCATGTTCGCATCGGACATCGCACGACGGACCGGCTCCATGGTGGACTCGACGAGATCCGCGGTAAGTTCATCGAACTTCGCACGTGTCAGTGTGATATCCATGTGCTTCGGACCTGTAGCATCTGCTGTGATGTACGGCAGGTTGATGTTGGAAGTCGTTACGCCGGACAGCTCGATCTTCGCCTTCTCCGCGGCTTCCTTCAGTCTCTGCATCGCCATCTTATCGGCAGTCAGGTCGACGCCCTGTTCCTTCTTAAATGTATCTACGAGGTAATCCACGATCTTCTTATCGAAGTCATCGCCGCCGAGACGGTTGTTACCGGCTGTCGCCAGAACTTCGAAGACACCGTCACCGATCTCGAGGATGGATACATCGAAGGTACCGCCGCCGAGGTCGAATACGAGGATCTTCTGATCGGATTCCTTATCGAGGCCGTAAGCAAGAGATGCCGCTGTCGGCTCGTTGATGATACGAAGTACTTCGAGGCCCGCGATCTTACCGGCATCCTTTGTAGCCTGACGCTGTGCGTCGGAGAAGTAAGCCGGAACCGTGATAACGGCCTGTGTGACGGTCTGTCCGAGATAAGCCTCTGCGTCGCTCTTGAGCTTAGAGAGGATCATGGCGGAGATCGCCTGCGGGGTGTACTGCTTATCGTCGATGTTTACCTTATAGTTCGAACCCATCTCACGCTTGATGGACTGTACGGTTCTCTCCGGGTTCGTGACCGCCTGACGCTTCGCGACCTGACCGATGAGACGCTCGCCGTTCTTACTGAATGCGACGACCGACGGAGTCGTTCTGTTTCCTTCCGGATTCGGGATAACGACCGGTTCGTTACCTTCCATAACCGCTACGCATGAATTCGTAGTACCAAGATCAATACCAATTACTTTTGCCATATCTATTTCCTCCTTTTTCGGAAAAGCACTTGCCGGCTTTTCCGTTTCGTTTCTATTTATTCGGTCCGGGCTTTTGAAGCTTCGGTGCCGGGATAAACTCTATTACGCTCTCTTTTCCATGATGTGGTCGACAAGACCGTACTTCAGCGCTTCCTCAGCCGTCATCCAGTTGTCACGCTCGACATCCTTCTCGATGGTCTCGAGGGATTGACCGGTCGCATCGGCGAGGATCTTATTGAGCTTATTCTTCGTTCTCTTGATGTGATCGGCTGCGATCAGGATATCGGTCGCCTGACCCTGTGCACCGCCGAGAGGCTGGTGGATCATGACTTCCGCATTCGGAAGAACGAATCTCTTGCCCTTTGCACCTGCGGTCAGAAGCACAGCGCCCATGGAAGCCGCCATACCCATGCAGATCGTCTGCACGTCCGGCTTGATGTGCTGCATGGTGTCATAGATCATCATTCCGTCTGTTACGGATCCTCCCGGGCTGTTGATGTAGAACTGGATATCCTTATCCGGATCCTCGGCCTCGAGGAAGAGAAGCTGTGCTGTGATCAGGCTTGCTGTCACGTGGTTGACTTCTTCCGAGAGGATGACGATTCTTTCCTTCAGAAGACGGGAGAAGATATCGTACGCACGCTCACCGCGGTTTGTCGACTCGATTACGGTTGGGACCAGACTCATTCTTTCAAAGTTTTCCATAAGTGTTCTCCTTTATATATGTATTCGTATTTACCTTTTTCAGTTTGCTACCTTTACGACCGAATGCCGGATGACTCTTCCCTTGCAGGAATAACCTTTCTGGAAGACCTGCGCGATGGACTGCTCCGGGAGGGAATCGTCCTCGACATGCATCACGGCTTCGTGAAGATTCGGATCGAATGTCTCTCCTTCGCCGCTGCTGATCTCTTCCACGCCAAGCTTACTTAAGACATTCCCGGCCTGCTTGCCGATGAGCTTGATGCCCTCGGCGACCTTCTCGACGGAATTCTCGTCCATACTCTCGGAAGAGGCGACCGCACGCTCGATATCATCTACCAGCGGGAGCCATTCTTTCACGACCTCGGCGATCGCGTCGGCGTAGATGCCTTCCTTCTCCTTCTGCGTACGTCTTCTGAAGTTGTCGTACTCCGCAAGAAGTCTCATATAGCGGTCCTTCATCTCGGCGAGTTCTTTTGCCGAGGCATCTTCTTCAGCAGATGCATCCTCTGCACCCTCTTCGGTATTCTCATCCGATGCACCGGTCTCTTCTTCGGACTCTTCGGTTTCTTCCTCGTCTTCCGGGAACTGCAGCGGCTCTTCTGCCTGGACATCGTCCATTACTACAAACTCCTCTTCGGAAGCATCCTTCTTATCGTGTTTCTTCTTCATTTCTATTCCTCTTTTCTTTTATTTCAGTTTCTCATCGAGCATCATCCGCACGAAATTGATCTGCGAGATGACCTTGCTGTATTCCATTCTCTTCGGACCAATCACGCCGATGTTACCGGCTACCTTGCCTCCGACCGTATATGTCGTCGTGATGAAGCTGCAGCCGTCGAGTCCCTCGAGTGTGATCTCCTGACCGATCCGGATCATGTACTCCTTCTTCTCGTCTTCCTTCGTGACCTCATCGACATAGCCCGCGATGAGTCCGTCATGCGAAAGCGTATCGAAAAGTCCCTGTGCCCGTCTCGTATCGGAGAACTCCGGGAGTGCGAGCATCCGGTGCTTACCGTCCATGTAGACATCGAGGTTATCCGCCTGCTTGATCGCCGTATACGCTTCATAGAGCACCTGATTGAGAAGTGCGTCCGGAAGTTCCACCTTCTGGTTATCCTTCGCGGCAGTAGCCACCGTGATCAGAGAGATCTCCGACAGCGGCATACCCGAGAGACCCTGCTCCACAGCATTGCTGATCTGTGCGATCTGCTCCTGCGTCAGAAAGTCCGGGATACGGACCATACGGTTCTTGACTACACCAGCCGAAAGAACGACAACGACCAGGACCTTACCGGGCTCGATCATGAGCATCTTCAGCTGCGTCAGGTAACTGCTCGTGAGCTTCGGTGTCACGGCCAGCGAGATATATCCGGTCTGATCCGCAAGGGCCGAGGACGCGGCCTTCAGAAGTGTCGCGATCTCGTCGAAACTCTCGCCGAGCTTGCTTCGGATCTCCCGTCCTTCCTCATCGGAAAGGTGGTCGACCTTCATAAGCGAGTCCACATATTCGCGGTAACCCTTATCCGAAGGGATACGGCCTGCCGATGTATGCGGCTTCTCAAGATACCCGAGCTGCTCGAGCTCTGCCATATCGTTACGAAGTGTCGCGGAGCTGACCGTGAAATCGTGACGGTCAATGAGGGACTTAGAACCGACAGGCTCACAGGTCGCGACATAATCGTCTACGATCGCCTGCAGAACTATCTTTTTCCGATCATCTAAGCCCATCTCCGCACCTCCTTCGTCTATTTCAAAGTACGGTTTAGCACTCTTGGTCTCTGAGTGCTAAAGTAACAATAACACTATAGTCAAAGAATGTCAAACAAATTCTTTCACATTGGGGAAATTCTATTTGCTTTTGTGTGCTGTTTCCTGTCCGAGAAGCAAAGAATCGCGTATCAGAGGCTCTCGCTCTGATATCTCTGCGCAGCGTAGGTACGGATCGTATCTGCGACGGCCTGACGGATCGACTGGACCATATCCTTTTCGGGGCGTGCGGTATAGTAACCCTGGATCAGATCGACCCCGAGCATGATGACTGTCTTGAGTTCCTGCTCCGTCTCGACACCTTCGGCCAGTGCGAGGATCCCGTTCTCATGCGAGAACTCGATGATCTCCTTTACGAAGTGCCGTTTCTGCGGGCTTTCCTCGATCATCGACACGAGTGCACGGTCGATCTTCACATAGTTCGGTTTGTACCTCAGAAGATTCGAGACATTCGAGTATCCTGTACCGTAATCGTCGACGGCAGTCTTGATGCCGATCCGATCGTAGGTCTGCTTCATGTGGTGAAGCGTCTCATCGGACGCCTCCGAATGCTCCGTCAACTCGACGATGATGGAATCCGGATGCGCGCTCACGTATTCCTCGACACCCTTGAGGTCGTCTTCCCGAAGCAGGCAGCCCGGGATCGAGTTGATGAAGATCTTCTTGCCGTCGCGGAACTTCGCTTCGTTCTTCTTCATGATCGCGAGCACGTTATGAAACGTCGCCTTCTCCACATCGTAGAGGCGGTCGTAGTACTCGGCATAGCGAAGGATCGTAAGCGGCGACAGATACGGCGTCACATCGGCACGCATAAGGGCCTCGTAGCCATAGATCCGGCATGTATTGACATCGACGATCGGCTGGAAGTGATAGTAGATCTTATTGTCATCGAGTATCCGGCTCACGGTACGCGCCTCGCGGAGTTCCTCTTCCGTAAGTTCTTTCTTCTCGCGGAGTTTCATGGCATTGGCCTTGTCCGCATTCTTCTTACTGATCGCGACATTGATCAGACGCTCCAGCTCCTCGGAATCCGAGGGACTTCCACTCTGTACACCATAGTACAGTTCGATCGTATACGGCTCGTTTGAAGCTCCGGTACACTCCGAGATCATCTCCATGAGTGTATCCTTCTCCGCGAGCATCTCCATATCGTCAGAACTGCTCGTGATCCGAAGCGCCACCATCTCATCGTTTCCGACACGCATGCACAGACAGTTTCTCGACGAGAACACTTTCTCGAGTGCACTCGCCGTCGTGATGATCGCGTTGTCACCCGCTTTTCTTCCGTATGTATCGTTGATCCGGCTGAGGTCCTTGATATCGATCGCCAACGCGCCCATGTACCCTCCGTTATTCTTCATCAGGTTCATGAGTGTCTCTGTCTGCTCGAGGAATCCGAGATAGTTCACAAGTCCCGTCAACTGATCCGTCGTGATACCTTTCTTGGCGATCTGGCTGCTTCCGATCAGGGCGTCGGCCCGCTTGTAGCACTCGATGCCGCGGCTGACACTTCTAAGCCAAGCACGGTATTCCGGCGTGATCACTTTCATTCTGTCGCCATAGCTCAGTACCGCGTATCCGAAGACGCTCTCCTCATAGTAGAGGGGCATGAACAGGAAGGCCGCGGGCTTTTCTCTCTTCTCATAGAGCTCCGGGAGCATCTCGGACCGGTCAAAATAACTTGCCGTCAGGATGCGGTCATTTCTTCCGCGCTCGGAACCGCAACGGATCACGTGCTTGATATTCTGTTCAAATGCCGGGCCTGCTTCACCGAGCGCAGGATTGAGGCACAGATTGAAGCTCTCAAATCCGCTTATATGCTGGAGGGATACGAATATCGTGCTGATGAGGCCCGTAAATGAGGTCTGACCCAGCAGGTCCTCGTCCATATGGTTGACCGGCGAGAACATCGAGCTCGAAGACATATCGGTATCCCAGCCTTCTCTTCGGTAGTAGACCGGTCTTGCGCTCTCACATGCGCATCCGCAGCTCTCTCCGATGAAAAGATCGTTTCTGCTCTCGATATGTCCGGCCTCTTCGCCCGTTATATAGGAATGCGTAAGAAGTGCGGCGTTCTGTCCGAGGTTATACGCGGAAAGACTCGCAGAAGTGATCGGGATCGGTGCATGACGGCCTTCGTCATTGCCATCGCATCCGACGACAGCGATATCGTCCGGGATCTTAAAACCGCGCTCGGTGAGTCTCTTGGCTACGCCGAGTGCCATATAGTCGTTCGCACAGGCGATCGCCTGCGGAAGTTTTCCTTCTTCACTTAATAGATTGTCGACCAGACTGGCTCCGCTCGTATACCAGAAATCCCCGAAGAATATCCGGTCCTCATCCACATCGATGCCGTGGGCCGTAAGGGAATCCTTGTACGCCTGAAGACGGATCTTCGAATGCGGATGCCAGGATTTCCCCGTAAGGAAAGCAATGTCGCGGAAGCCGTGCTTCTCGATCAGATGGTCGATGACCGTCCGCTCGGGAGTCACATTATCGATATGGATCGCCGGGAAATACTGACTGTCTTTGTCGATAAAGAGCACCGGGCCCTTGTAATTCTGGCGCAGTTCCTCCTCGATCTTGGAGATCTCCCCTTCCGTCTGGATCGTATCGGCCATGACGACCACCGCGTCAAACTTGTCATAGGAAGGAAGGCGGAAGATCGATGTCTCACCGATACAGCGCGCCGGAGACTGCTGATACTTGATGTACATCGCAAACATACACACGTCGTAGTCCCTGCTCATGGCCTCTTTGAGGAAGCCGAGGAGGAACTGATCGTGCGTGTATTCTTCGGGCTGTCCGAGAAGGACAGCGATTCTTTTGCGGCATGACTCAGACATACTCATATATTAAATCTCGCGCGCCAATATCGCAATTATTTATGAGAATAATTCACAGTTCCTTTGCAATCTTTTGCATTTTTCCGCCGACGCCATCCCGCGAGGTTCTCCTTCCGGATATGGTATAATTTTCGTGTTACGGTCATCGCAGGATCGGCAACGGCCCGATCAATACGGAGATGTGTTTTTTCGCTATTACGATTACGGAGGTTCGGCATGCATACCCCATCACGGAAGATCCTAAGCCTTCTTCTCGCGTGCTCCCTGATTGCAGGCACATCCGTTCTTTGTGGCTGTGACGATTTCCGCCCGAGAAGGATCGAACCTTCCGCGTCCACCACACTCGGTCCGCCCCATTCCGCAACGACAGAGGCGACAACTACTGAAGAGCCTGCCGCCACGCCGACACCCGATCCGGATCCTGACCATGCCGCGATGCAGGAGGCACTGGAGCTCGCTGCCAAGCACAGCCTCTCCGAAGATGACCTCCGCGGGCGCTACGATCTCTTCGTTCGTTTCTGCAGGAACGTCGAGAATAACGGACGGCTCGGTGAGTTTGCCGATTATGTCTACCTTCTCTTCCCCATGATCGCAGACCATATCAAGGCAGAAAGCGAAGACTACTTCCTCGCGAAGGTTGGTTCACTGAAGATCCAGAGCTGGAAGATCCAGAGGAATCACGCCGGCGAGTATGAGCAGTCCGATAACACGGTCACGATCAATTCTCTGTATCTCGAATCAGACGATATGTCCTACATGGCCACCGTCATGCATGAGCTGACGCATTTCGTCGACACGAATATCGACGGGCCGGTCGAGAAAGTCACCTTCACCACCGACCATGCCTATCCCATCAATGACGTGCCGAAGGATCAGCAGGGCAGCCTGATCGGCTCAAGTGATGTCGAGTTTCTCGTCGAGGGCGGAGCGGAGCTGTACATCGCCAAGTATTTCACACACTACACTCGTCACTACACCCCTGCGGTGCAGTTCCTGACCGGCCTCGAATACCTCTGCGGAAGTGAACTTCTCGACGAAGTATTCTTTGCCCACGACTCCGCGTACGTCCTTTCCGAGTATCTGATCTCGCAAGGATTTTCTCCGGAAGAACTCATCTATTTCTACACCACCATGTACGCGATGTGTTACTGGAAGACACCGACCGGCACGGTCCTTCGTCCGGAAGATGTTCTGATCCGGCTTTATGAGAAGCTGCGCGGCAGTGATTTTCGCGCAGATCCGACGTTCTGCTACATTCTCTCCTCGATCTATAAGGAGGATTTCGGCTTCGATGTCTTCCCTTCTCCGAACGAGGAATTCCTGAAGTCAAATCTTCTTTCCTACGAGGATAACCAGGCTTTCTTCTACCCGATCCTTCAGCAGCTCGACGATCTGCCGCCGCTTCAGTTCTATGCGACACAGATCTGCTGTCTCTATCTCGATGGTAAGCTGTATCTCGCTGCCGAGGTCTCGCGCTATGACGGTGATGATGACGATACGAACGACGACCCCGGCGCTCCGCACGAGGCGCTTGTCATCGACTATGATTTCGAAACCAGGGTCGCTTCTTCCTACGAGCTCTTCATGCCGCCGATGGTCGAACTGAACGGCTGAGCACGGCGAGCTTTATCTTTTCAACTCCGGATGATTCTTATAGTACTCGTCTTTATCCTTGTACATGCGCTCGTCGGCCGTCTTCAGGACATCGACGATGTTTGTCGAATCCTCGGCATAGCAGTATCCGATCGCGAACGAAACGTTCGAGAACTTACCGGCATTTTCCTTCGCGCTCTCGCACAGTCTCGCCAGTTCCTCCTCCGATGTATCCGTAACGAAAACCATGAATTCGTCGCCGCCGGCGCGGTAGACATCGTGCCCGACAAAAGCATTTTCCAGGACGAGTGCTCCGTTTTTGAGGAGCAGGTCGCCGGCGTTATGCCCCTCAGTGTCGTTGACACGCTTAAGTCCGTTTAGATCGGCAAATACAATGCCGAACTTATAGATGACATTCGTGTCGGGCTCGCGCAATGCATCGATACGGTTATTCATCTCGTTACGGTTATAAACACCGGTCAGCATATCGATCGACGACAGGATCTTTAAGCGCTCGAGGAGCATGTGGTTACTGATCTCCGATGCGATGAAGAACGTCGTCAGTTCGAGCGTTTCCTTGATCTTCACGGTGTTCTCGTTTTTAAAGTTCGTTGCCCAGATGTACCCGAGGATCTCATTTCCTGATTTCAGCGGAAAAAGCACGATACTCTCTACCTGCTTCTCAAGAAGGGATCGGTACCACTGGGGATTGTTCTCTCGTACGTAATCCATATCGGAGCGGTTCTTGACGATGAGGCAGTTGCTGCCGCCGATCGTGTCCATCCAGGTATCCGTCAGATCGATGAAGGAATCGTCGATCAGGTTCCGCACGCTCTCGAGGCGCGTATCCTCACTTCTCGATTCGCAGAGCACTTCGCACGTTCTCTCGACGGTGTCGGTGAGAAGCACGACGCAGAGCTCGGCATCGCACATCTTCCGTATGTCCGAGATGACTTCTTCCATCGTGTTGCGGAAGTCCTTCGTGCCGCGAAGCTTGATGCAGGTATTGAGGACATCCGTCGCCGTGGCATTCGAGATATTGCTCATCTGCTCGGTGTCCGCCTGCTGTGAGACGATCTGGGTATAGGTACAGTAGTGAAGGTCTCCTTCCGATCCGAGAGGGATCATGTAAAGGTTGAACCAGAAGTCATACCGCTCGGGATGCACATAGGCGTGGAGCGGTTCTTTTCCGACCGCACAGCGGTAGCAGAAGTTCTCGAAATTGAGGTCCTTCGGAAAGTATTTCTGATAGAGACGGTTCGGTACGAACTTATTCGTAAGCATCGAGGGCACATCTTCATTCGGACTTTCGATCGACGCGATATACGGGGCATTTCCCGTCACGATGCGGATCTCGCCATATGTGCCATCTCCCTTTGACTCGACCGAAATGACACATGTCATCGGATCGAACTTGTTGACAAAATCGTTATAATCCATGAGTTACCTCCCCCAAGATTTAAGGAAACTGCATTTCATCTTATATTTGAGTGTATCACGGAAAGCAGGAAGAGTACAACGTTTTCGAAAAACATGAAAAGTCTGCTATACTTGTTTTCAGCAACTGTCATAGGGAGGACACGCAATGCCTTCGAAATCCTATCCAAAACACGATATCAATCAGGTCTTCGATTCGATCCAGGCCGTTATTACGGGTGGCGGTGTCGCCGATAACGCGATGGATGAGATGTCCTTCCTGAACCGTCTCTTCGCGGCGCTTCCGGTCGAGGCGGTCGAGTATGGGATGCAGTTTCTCCACGGAAGAAGAGATCTCCCGGCATCGTGCGAAGAGATCCTCCCTCTTTATATCCGTTTCGTCAACCTCGTCGAGTACTGCGAGATCGTCGAGAAGATGAAGGAGATCCCATCCGCACCTACGCCCGAGGAACTCCAGATGCGCATCCGTATGAACCAGACGCTCGACGAGCTCGAGAAGTCCTTCTGCCAGCCGCTCCTCGGCTTCCGCTTCAACAAGGATCTTCCCGAAGCTACGATCGATCCGGATACACTTCCGAAAGCAGATCTAAAGTCGGACTCCGATGCGGCAGATCCTGCCGACGAACAGCAAGGTTCCGCTCTTCATCTCATGAACAGCCTCGCTCCGGTATGGCTCTGCAGAGATGCCGTGAGAACAGCGCTTTTCTATGAGGAGAAACTGGGCTTTAAGTCCACACATCTTGACGACGAGTCGATGCCTCATATCCGAATTACGCGCGACAACATCGAGATTATCATCATATCCGCCGACAACGAGGAGCTCGCTTCCTCGGAGGCCCGTGTGCGCGACATCCGTCACGGGCTCGGTATGTATGACCTCTACATCTTTGCCTCGGAGCCGATGCTGCTCCAGATGGAACTTGTGAGAAATGGCGTGAAAGTCCGAAAGTCTCTCGAGGAATCCGATCAGGATATGCACACTAACCGTGAATTCGTTTTCGAGGACAACGAGGGACGATATATCTGCGTATCCCAGCGTCTCCAATGACCCTGTCCTACGCTTCTTTGCACCTTTTTTGAAATCTCTGATAATCCAGATCGATTCATGAATCTCCGGCTGACTGAAGCCGGAATATCTTTCAAAAAGAATACTATAGTATAGATTGCGCATCGAAGGGATACTTTCGTCTGTGGAATTTCGCTCACCGCATTACTACAATCAATACGAAAGGTGTTTTTATGAGCGAAATATCTACTATAGTTGGTCAGAGAATAAGAAGCAGGCGCCGGAGTCAGAAGCTGACTCAGGAGAAGCTTGCGCATCTTTCCAACTGCCATCCCACCTATATCGGACAGCTCGAGCGCGGTGAGAAAAGCCCGACGCTGCCTACCCTTGAACGGATCTGCCGCGCCCTCCATTATCCCATGTCAGAGCTTCTCGAGAAAATCGAGGACTTCACCGGCGACGAAGAGAGCCGGGAGAAGAGTATCCCTCTGCGTTGCTACGAGATCATCTGCACGAAGCCGGAAAGCGAGCAGGAGAAACTTCTTCGATTCATCATGGAAATCGACCGGTTTTCTAAGTAAATACTGCCTGCAGGAAGCAGGATAGTAATTCGAAAACAGAGAGGAACAAAAGACACATGACTAATCTTCGCGCTATCAGAGAAAGCCACCACCTTACCCAGAGAGAACTGTCGAAACACATCGGCTGCTCCTCTTCCGTGTATTCCCGTTATGAGATCGGAACACGGGTCATCCCCTGGGAGATGCTCGTCCGGATCGCTGATTTCTATCAGGTATCTGTCGATTATCTGCTCGGGCATACCAGTGTCGATCAGATCGTACTTTCCGAATTTGAGGTCAAACTGGTCGAGGCATCCCGCTTCTCCGACGAACGCGCCCGCGAAGACGCACTATACATCCTCGAGCATTACCGTAAGCAATGAAAGCTTACTGAGGTGCAGTGGGTAGAAATCTTTTCTCCGGCACTTCCGTCTCATTTTTCAAAAATGTGAAAAAGAGACGGAATCGCTTAGAAGAAACGATGATGGCAAAAAAGATCCACCCCTCCTCCAATCCTCCCCGACACTTCGTGTCTGCGGAATCGTGGTTTCAGGATGGATCCTTTACGTATTATCTAAATCGAATCAGTCAACCTTCGGCAGGTTCGCAGCGAACTTAGCCAGTTCCTCATCGGTCGGGATATAGTCATCCATCTCACCGTTATGGAACTTCTCGTAAGCAACGAGATCGAAGTAACCTGTACCGGTAAGCCCGAATACGATAGTCTTCTCTTCGCCTGTTTCCTTGCACTTGAGTGCTTCGTCGATCGCGACACGGATCGCGTGGGAGCTTTCCGGTGCCGGGAGGATACCCTCAACACGAGCGAACATCTCGGCTGCTTCGAATACTTCTGTCTGCTTCACGGATGTAGCTTCCATGAGACCGTCATCATAGAGCTGAGACAGGATGGAGCTCATGCCGTGGTAACGCAGGCCGCCGGCGTGGTTC
>JAFZVE010000034.1 GCA_017617995.1 Clostridiales bacterium | reverse complement strand
CTGAAACCGTCGAATTTGAAGACGATGAATATAACTACTACGTAAAAGCAGTTCCGAAAGCAACTTTTGAAAAAGAAAAAGTACAGGTCAAGAGAATTAATAAGAGGAAGATCCTTTGAGCTTTTTACAAAACATCATTTCCTATTTTCATAAGTATTTTTCCATTACGTCGATCACGGTGATCGATGTGATCGAGATCATTATCATTGCGATCCTTTTTTACTATCTGATGATCTGGTTTAAGAAAACCAGGGCATGGACACTGTTTAAAGGAATCATTGTCATTCTGGTCATCGTCCTTCTCGCCGCGATCTTTAATTTCAATACGATCCTTTGGATCGCATCGAAGACATTGAGCGTGGGCGTGATCGCCCTGATCGTCATTTTCCAGCCGGAACTCCGGCGTGCACTGGAACAGTTGGGGCGGCGAAGCATTTTCCACGGACTCTTCTATTCCTCCGGCAATAAGAAGCTGCGCTTCTCAGATAAGATGCTGGAAGAGATCCTGAAAGCGGTCAGCGATCTGTCCCGTGACAAGACTGGCGCACTGATCAGTCTGGAAATGGATGTCGGACTGGACGAATATGTGCATACCGGCATCGAACTGGACAGCGTGGTCTCGAGCCAGCTGCTGGAAAATATTTTTGAAGATAAAACTCCGCTGCACGATGGTGCGGCGATCATAAGAGATGAGCGGATCATTGCGGCGACCTGTTATCTCCCGATGTCCAACAGCCGGGATCTGAATAAAAAATACGGGACCCGTCATCGTGCGGCACTGGGACTGAGCGAAGTGTCGGATGCGGTTACGATCGTTGTTTCGGAGGAGACCGGCGGGATCTCCCTGACGCAGCGCGGAAAGCTGTATGAAGACCTGGATCTGGGTGAACTGAAGCAACACCTTCTGAATGTACAGATGGGCACCGTGGAAGAAAAAAGCCTGCTGGCAAAATTGAAGAAAGGAGAGACGAACCATGACCAAGATCAAAGCGTTCCTGAAGAAGTGGATCATCAATAACATCGGGTTCAAGATCCTGGCCGTCGTCTTTGCTTTTGTGCTTTGGCTGGTGATCATGAATACGACAGATACCCAAACGACCAGGACCATATCCAATATTCCGGTCACGATCGAAAACGAAGAAGCGATCATGGATGGCACGCATGTGTATACCATCGAATCCGGCGAGACAGCGACTGTTGTTGTTTCGGGAAAACGCAGTGTGGTCAACACCCTGAATCCATCCGACTTTACGGCGGTTGCAAACTTTGAAGAACTGTCGATCACCAATGCGGTCCCGATCAAAGTGGAACTGACCGGTGACAAGGCAAGATATGCAAATGCCATCACGGTCAATCAGAAGACCATGAGCATGGTCATCAATCTGGAGGATGTGACGGAAAGAGTCTTTGATGTACAGGTCGTGCTCAAAGGCGATACGCCGGAGAATCTGATCGTGGAAGATGCGTCAACGACGCCGGCGATGGTCACGCTGACCGCACCGGAGTCGATCGTCAACCGGGTCGACCGGATCGTCGTGGAAGTGGATGCGGCGGAGATCACCGGTGATATGCAGCTTCAGCTGGATCCGATCCTCTATGATTTCAACGGCCGGATCATCCAGCAGAATACGGAAACCTATCTGAACCATGAGCAGATCACGGTGAACGTGATCACGGAAACGACAAAGCTCGTTCCGATCTCAATCACTCCGATCGGAACACCGGATGAAAAATCCGTACTGAACGGGATCAGCTATTCCAAGACCGGAGTTACCCTCAAAGGATCCTCCGATGTGATCCAGGGGATCGATACACTGGAACTCCCGGGCGAATTGCTGAATATTGAAGGCGCGAAAGAAGACGTTAAGATCACGGTCAATCTTGCAGACTACCTGCCGTATGGTGTATCGATCTACGGCGATACCAGCAGCATCACCATCACCGCGTCGATCACGCGCCAGAAGGATGATGAGAACTAGAAAGGAACAATCATGAAGATTCTTGTGACCGGCGGAGCCGGATATATTGGAAGTCATACTGTTGTGGAACTTTTGAATGCGGGACATGAAGTGGCCGTCGTCGACAATCTGTCGAATGCTTCGGTAAGATCATTGGACCGCGTGGAAGAGATCACCGGAAAGAAAGTGCATTTTTATGAAGTGGATATCCGCGATGATGTGACGTTGGACGAAGTGTTCAAGAACGAGCAGCCGGAAGCGGTGATCCATTTTGCCGGGCTGAAAGCGGTTGGCGAATCCGTCGAGATCCCGATGAAATATTTTGATAATAACATCGGAGGAACCCTGACCCTTCTGCATGTCATGAAGAAGGCCGGATGTAAGAACATGGTATTTTCTTCCTCTGCAACCGTATACGGAAAACCGGAGACGGTTCCGATCCGCGAGGATTTTCCGACCAGCGTGACCAATCCGTATGGCAGGACAAAGCTGGTGATCGAAGACATCCTGAAAGATTTATATAAATCCGATCCTTCCTGGAATGTGATCCTGCTCCGGTATTTCAATCCGATCGGCGCGCATGAGAGCGGACGGATCGGAGAAGACCCATCCGGCATTCCGAACAACCTGCTCCCGTATATTGCAAAGGTGGCAGTCGGCAAGCTGGAGAAAGTCAGCGTATTCGGAAATGATTATGATACACCGGACGGGACGGGCGTCCGGGATTACATCCATGTGGTCGACCTGGCAAAAGGCCACATCAAAGCGATCGAAAAGATCGAAAAAGAGAAACATGTGGGATGCAAGATCTACAACCTGGGAACAGGTACCGGCTACAGCGTCCTTGATATCATAGAAGCCTTCGGAAAAGCCTGCGGAAAAGAGATCCCGTATGTGATCGCCGGCCGCAGAGAAGGAGACGTGGATACCGTCTATGCGGATCCGTCCCTTGCGAAGGAAGAACTTGGCTGGTCTGCAGAATACGATCTGAGCAAGATGTGCGCAGATACATGGAGATGGCAGAGCCAGAATCCGGACGGTTACGGAGAATAAACAGACCGATGGCGAATCAACAAGGCAGAGAGCCTTATAAGCGACTAATTGTATTTACCGAGGTGATCATACTGCTGGCTGTGCATACAGTCCTGTTTGCGCTCCTCTGGAACAAACTGTACAAAGAGTCGATCGAGCTTCCGTTCTTCCGTCGTGGTAACTGGGCCATGATCGCCATCTATCCGATCCTGATGCTGCTCATCGGGAAGATCTTCGGGATCTTCCGGATGGCTGTAGCCAGAACGGTGGACATGTTCTTCTCGCATATCGCGATGCTTTTTGTCGTCAACCTTCTGATGTACTTCGAGCTCCTTCTTCTGATCCGTTCGAGTTATCCGAGCATTGTACCGCTTCTGATCATTTTCCTGATCGAATGCGCCTATACGACT
>JAFZVE010000006.1 GCA_017617995.1 Clostridiales bacterium | reverse complement strand
TGCGGTGAAGGCTTCACAGTACCTTCAATACACTAGCATATCAGCGAGAAATTAAGTGGTAAGCAAGGAAATGGCAATCTTCTGTAAACTTTTGAAGAGATGGCTCTACGATGGTAAAGGAAGGCTATAATAGAGAGGAGGGGTGATCATATGTCTACTAATGAGCAGAGACACAAACTATATCTGAAACAGAAGGCGCTTCTGGATACTTTTGTGGAGAGAAATGCGATCTCGAGGGAGCAGTATGAGAAGAGTCTTCATGATCTGACGGAGAAGATGGGTGAGAAGCTTCCGGAAGAGAGTGAAACCTGACGCGACCGTCAATTATGAGGAACAACTATGAGTAGAGAAAAGGACTTCGGGATCACAGATGTAGCTGCGTATGCCGAATGGATGAAACTTCCGGAAAATGTGCGGAAGATGCTCCTGGCCAATGCTTTTTGTGTGAATTGCTTCGTGACATCGTTTGCTCCCGGATATGCGATTCGAAAAGAGAAGTATGGCCTCGTGATTGAAGGGTATTGCGATAAGTGCGGACACGAGATCGCTCGAGTGTGTGATTAGAGGTAAGCGGTAGATGGCACGATCGTTCGTTATAACTTGGGATACTGCTGATCTGAGATATTCGGGCGGATTTGCGGCCTTCATTCAGGATATCTATGCTGGGCAGGCGCATGAGACGGAATGGATCGTAAGCAATCCAGCGATTAAGAAGAACGATATCGTATATTTGCTGAAACTGAGTGAGCCCGGACGTGGCATCGTAGCGAGTGGCATTTCCGAGTGCAGAGCTTCATCATATAAAGTAAAAGATCCGGTCAAGGCCAAGAAACTGGGAAAAGCCCTTCATATTGTCGTACGCTTTGATAGAGCCGTGGACTTTCGAAAGGGTGAGGCTCTGAGTCTGGATGTGCTGGCGAAGCGCTGCAAACGTCAGAAATGGGATCTTCCTGAGTCGGGAATGGAGATCAGAGAGAAGAATGTTCCGGTGCTGGAAGAGGAGTGGTATAAGTGTATCGACGCAGCATCGGGTGAACACCCGATTCTTCCGAGTGAGATCCGTCACAACATTCTGCTGGTGCAGATCAATAAGGAGTATTATCTTCGATTATCCGAAAGAGCCATGTATGAATGGACTCGTGGGTTCTGGAGCCGAAGTGTCGAATATGTCCGGCCTGCGCAATATGCGCTCTCGATCATCAACGGAAAAGTCGCCGAGGTCTATAGGATCCGGGAGTGGATCCCGGCCAGGGAGGTGGATAACTATCTGCACTCCTATGTGAAGGAAAGACACGACGGGAAGATCGCTTTCGTTGGTAAGGTTGCCAGAAGAGATCTTCGGGATTACTACATTGGAAGACGTGTCGATTCACTGTATAAGTATGGTGAAGGCAGCCAGGTTCGTCTCTTCCTGAAGGGCGGAAAGACCGCTGAACCTGCGATGATCGAGAAGAAAGCGCGCGGTGCAGACCTCGGTAGGAGAATTAAGGCTGTCAAAGACAAGAAACTCGAGAACGTGAGAAGTGCGGAACTGGACGAGCCTATGCAGCCGAAGAAAAGAATCAGGAAGTCAGATGGAGTGTTCCGCTACACCTGCGGTCGCTGTGAAGCTTCTTTTGCCAAGTCGGACAGATGTCCGGAATGCGGCCAGCTCGTGAAAGTGTGGGGAGGGAGGTAGATGTCTGTGAAGCCTGAGAAGATGAAACATGCGGATATTGATGTAAACTTCGATTTCACCTCGGACTGCGACTTCTGGAAAGATTTCTGGAAGGGAAACGAGGGACGTGGTCGTGGTGCGGTGGATCCGGACAAAGAGAGCCCTATGCTTCGGCAGTACCAACAGGCGCTTTGGTCAAAGCCTCTTCCAAACGGGGATTTCTTCGATATTTTCTTCGATGGTACATACCTTGCCTACAAGGATATCCGACTCAGCAGTGATTCTATCATGAACACTTTCCGCAATTTCCGGAACTACTGGTACATGATCGATAACTGCATCGAGGTATACGGAGAGGAGCTTTATCAGCCAAATACGGAGAAATGGCTCCGTTCGACGTATACCATCGGGGGAGAGGTGCTTTTCCCGCGGCATGCGAACAGCATTAATCAACTGCGCGGAAAGAATCCGTATATTGTTGATCGCTGGGATCTGACGCTCGAGTGCATCCGCCGGTACTATATCGGTATCACGGATGAGAAGGAGAATCCTCTGGCAAAAGCACTTCTCCGGGACAAGGCGTTCTTTGATCTGTTTGTGGATTTCCGTGGGTATTGTGATTTCTTCCTCCTGCAGGATTGGGTTTCGGCGGACTATTCAGAAGTGAAGATGATTATTCCGACAAAGGAATTCC
>JAFZVE010000005.1 GCA_017617995.1 Clostridiales bacterium | reverse complement strand
TCCAGACGGTCCTCTGCGCCTTCACGGCCATTTCTTCTCTGATATGCCACTTCTTCCGGCAGATCGAAAAGAAACGTAATATCCGGTTTTAGTTCATCCGTGCTCCAACGGTTCAGATACCCGATCGCATCAAGATCAAGGCCTCTCGCATATCCCTGATAGGCAACGGTCGAATCGTAGAAACGGTCACAGATCACTACTGTTCCCTTTTCAAGTTCCGGCCGGATCCTCTCTTCTACAATCTGCGCACGTGCTGCTTCATAAAGAAGAAGCTCGGTGCGGGCATGCATCTTGCTGTTCGCCTTATCCAGAAGGATCGTCCGGATCTTCTCACCGATCGGTGTCGCTCCAGGTTCACGGATCAGGATAAAAGGAATCCCTTTCTTCTTTAAGTCTTCCGAAAGCATCGAGATCTGCGTGGATTTTCCGGAACCATCGATTCCCTCAAAGGTTACAAACAGACCCTTCATGCGCTTCTTCTGACCTCCTTCGTCCTTACCTTTTTATTATATAACATAATCAATCCAATTTCACAGAATGGATGCTGGCGATTTCAAGCCAGATATCTTTTTCGATCCGCTCATTATCTTTCTTGATATCCTCGAGCGTCTCCTCTGCAGGGCGTCTTGGTGCGCGGTTCCAGTTCTTGCGGGAACGGCCTTCACCATCACGGTTCTCCCGTGGCTCCTGATTCCGATCGTAATCTCTCTTGTTGGAACGGTATTCGCGTCTTTCCTGATTACGCTCGTTTCTCTTTTCGTTATTTCTCTCAGGGTTCTTCTCCTGATTCTTATCGTTATTGCGCTCACGATTGTCAGAACGTCTCTCGTCTCTTTCCTTCGAAACGCCGCCTTCGTTTCCGGAACGGTTATTACCGCCGCGATAGCCGCCATTACGGTTCTGGTTACCGCCATGATTTCCTGATTTTCTTCTACGGCCATGGTTACCGTTTCCACTTCTCGGTGTCTGGTTTCCGTTGGCCGCTACCGGCTGATTCGGTTGATTCGGATGATTCGGCTTGTTATTCTCTTGCTCGCCCATTCTTTTCCTCCCATCATAATCACGAACTGAACATCTTTATTATATCGGTTTTCGTACTTCTATCAACTGTCAATGTCAGGCATAGGTCCGAAGTAGCGGACATCCGTCTTCCATTTTTCCGGGATCTCCGTCTCCCCGGAAAGAAAAAGCAACGGCACCTGGACAAAGCCTCTCTCCTCCATTCTCGGATGCGGGATCGTCAATCTCTTCGTATCGATTTTCCTGTCGTCAAAGGTCAGTATATCCAGGTCGATCGTTCTCGGTCCCCAGTGGATCTTCCGCACTCTATGCAAAGCCTGCTCGATCTCCTGGCACTTATCCAGAAGTGCGACCGGGGAATACTTTGTCTCGATCTTCACACATATATTCAGGAAAAGGTCCTGCTCCGTATAGCCGACCGGTTCGGTCTCAAAAACCGGGGAACAGGAAATCTCCGTGATCTTCGGATCTGCCTTCAGGAGCCGCACCGCCTCCATAAGATTTTCGAGACGGTCTCCCATATTGCTCCCCAAAGAAAGGTACGCGACACTCATGCAAGCCCCTCCAGGTCTTTTCGGCTGCGCGCGATCTCGACACCCATAGACTCAAAGTCGCCCTCGATCGGTGCAAGTGGTTTTTCAATCTTTACTTTGATTTTCTCTACTTCGCCAAAAGCACTCATCACGTTTCTGATGATTCTACCTGCCATATATTCGATCAAATCACACTGGATCTCTTCGACCGTTTTTCTGACGATCTCAAACACCTTGCTGTAGTCGATCGTATCTTCAAGCGCATCTGTTTTCCAGGCCTTCACTTCCGGAAGATCCAGTTCCATAGAGACCACAAACGTCTGCCCGTTCTTCTTCTCTTCTTCCAGGACTCCGCTGTGGCTGATGAATCGCATATTGTTCAGAAGAATCTTATCCATGGATCAGCCCTCCAACGCCTGCCACATCTTCATGCCCTGCACCGTCCCGTGCACATCATGTACGCGGACAGCAGCAGCGTGTTCCTTGGCGCAATAGCAGGATACGGAAAGCGTACCTGCATCCCTGTCTTCCACCGGCACACCACCAAGTGTCGCACCGACAAAGCGCTTCCGCGAAGCCCCGACCAGGATCGGATATCCATGTTTTTGAAAATACGAAGTATTCCGGATCAGTTCGATCGATTCATCTGTTTCGGTCCCAAATCCGATGCCCGGATCAAAAAGGATATTCGACATCGGGATCCCTGCTTCCTGCGCTTTCTTCATTCCCATTTCAAAGAATGCACGGCAGTTTTCCACGATCGGTCCTTCTTTTTTGAAGATCTTCGGATCAGTATAATTTGCCATCAGGACCAGACCGGCATTGTTCTCGGAAACGACCTTCGCCATATCCGGATCGTACATCAGGCCCCAAACATCATTTACGATCGACGCACCGAAAGCAAGCGCTTCTCTGGCTGTCTTACTCTTATATGTATCTACCGAGATTGGAACCGAAACATGCTGGGAGATCAGTTTCAACGCCGGGATCAGACGCGACAATTCCTCGTCGGCCGAGATTGCTTCGGCACCCGGT
>JAFZVE010000033.1 GCA_017617995.1 Clostridiales bacterium | reverse complement strand
TCGTCATCATCATCGTCGTCGTCGACATCTTCGGCCTTGGTCTTCTTCGACTTCTTCTTCGTGGTCTCTTCCTTCGAGCACGCTGCTCCGAACATAGATGCTGCGAGTAGTACGGCCAGGATAGCTGCAAGTTTAGATCTCTTCATATTTCTTTCCCTCTTTTCTTCTTCAATGCATACGCTTTGTTTCGCCGGGAAAAACACGCCCGACGAAAGACTATTCCTGCCCATTGTACCATATATCGACAAGTATGGCTTTAAGGTATAGAATATTGCGTGAATTGACTATGAAATGGGGTATATAACATGATCCAATCCAGGACACATAACTGTGGCCAGCTCCGTCTTCCCGATGCCGGAAAGACCGTCACACTCGTCGGCTGGCTCGAAAATATGCGTGAGGTCGGCGCCAATCTCGGCTTCGTCGTCCTCCGTGACTTCTACGGCACGACACAGATCGTACTCGAGACAGAAGAGCAGGTAAAGGAATTTAAGGCCATCACCAAGGAGTCCACGATCCAGGTGACCGGCGTCGTCAGAGAGCGTTCTTCGAAGAATCCTTCTCTGGATACCGGAAGCATCGAGGTCGTTCCTTCCGAGGTAAAAGTACTCGGACGCTGCCGCTATAACGAGCTTCCTTTCGAGATCAACCACTCCCGTGAAGCAGATGAGAACGCTCGTCTCAAGTACCGTTATCTCGACCTTCGTAATCCGGAAGTGAAGAAGAACATCATCCTCCGTTGCAACGTCGTCGCTGCACTTCGTAAGGCCATGATGGAACATGACTTCCTCGAGATTACGACTCCGATCCTGACCGCTTCTTCTCCGGAAGGCGCACGTGACTATCTCGTTCCTTCGAGAAAGCACCCGGGCAAGTTCTATGCCCTCCCGCAGGCACCGCAGCAGTTCAAGCAGCTCCTGATGACCTCCGGTTTCGACAGATACTTCCAGATCGCCCCTTGCTTCCGTGATGAGGATGCCCGTGGCGACAGATCTCCTGGCGAGTTCTATCAGCTTGATATGGAGATGGCTTTTGCCACACAGGAAGACGTCTTCTCCGTAATCGAAGATGTCCTCCCGCCGATCTTTGCCGAGTACGGCACATATAACCGTGCTTCCGGTTCTCCGTTTGCCCGCATTCCCTATCTCGAGGCGATGGAGAAGTATGGCACCGACAAGCCGGACCTGCGTATCGACCTGACCGTTCAGGACGCGACAGAAGTCCTCGCAGACTGCGGTTTCCCGCCGTTCGCCACCAAAACTGAAGAAGGCGAAGATACCAAGGTCCGCATCAAGGCGGTCGTCATCTCCGATTTCAAGGAATCCAGAAAATTCATCGACAAGAACATCGCCGATATCGAAGTCCAGTCCGGCAATAAATCCTGCTGGTTCAGAATGGACGAGAATGGTGAGATCGTCGGCGGCATCGCCAAGTTCGTCGCTCCGATCAAGGACGCTGTCGTTTCTGCTCTCGGCGTAAAACCGGGTGATCTCGTCGTCCTTTCCTGCGGCAAGCTTCTCGTCGCACAGAAGACAGCCGGTGTAATCGTCAAGACCTTCGGTGCTACAGTTCCGGGACACATGGACAAAGAGCAGTACGCATTCTGCTGGATCGTTGACTTCCCGATGTACGAGATCGGTGAAGAGTCCGGTGAGCTCGAGTTCTGCCACAATCCTTTCTCCATGCCGAGCGGTGGCCTGGATGTCCTTCTCAAGGCCGAGCGCGGTGAGATCGATCCGCTGTCCATCACGGCAGATCAGTACGACCTCGTCGTAAATGGTGTAGAGCTCTCCTCCGGCGCGGTCAGAAACCACGATCCGGAGATCATGATCAAAGCCTTCGAGATGGTACGTCTCGGTGAAGAAGACGTAAAGGCCAAGTTCCCGGCAATGTACAATGCCTTCTGCTACGGCGCTCCGCCGCATGCCGGAATCGCTCCGGGCGTCGACCGCATGGTCATGCTCCTCGCCGGTGAAGACACCATTCGTGAGATCATCCCGTTCCCGATGACCAAGAACGCGCAGGATATCATGATGGACGCTCCGGGCTACGTCACCGACAAGCAGCTCGAAGAACTTCACATCAAGACGGTCACTGCGGAAGAGTAATTCTTCCCGATTAAGAGCCACTACTAAAAGGAGAATTCCAGGTTCGTGAATTCTCCTTTTTCTTTTGCCTTCCCGGAACCGGGGCCTCTCTTGCGCTCGCTATTATCCTGTGCTATACTCTGTTTATTGAACACGTTCAATAACATTCGAAATGAGAAATCCTAGAAGAGGTCCGATACATGAACAAAGACGAAAAACTGCAGAATACCAAGAATCAGCTTCTTTCCGCGACACTCTCGCTCATGGAAGAAATGGACGATCCTTTCCAGGTCACATCCCGTGAGATCGCAGCCCGCGCCGGGGTCAAGCCTTCCATGATCAACTACTGCTATGGTTCTCGGGAGAACCTCATCTACTGCACCTTCCAGAAACACTACCTGGACTTTCTCAAAGTCAAAGAAGTCGGCCAGATCCTCAACGCAGATCTTGCGCCGAAGGACCTTATCAAGAAACTGCACTTCGCCGTAGCGTCGTGTCTGATCGAAAACCCCAAGTTTACGAAGGCCATCACGGCGCATGTGCTTTTCAAGCGGGATCTCGGGCAGGAATCCTTCAGTTTCGCATATGTCAAGAAGCACTATGCCGGGAAGAAGACCGACGAGGAATGCCGCCTGATCGCCTATGAACTGTCGACGATGCTCCAGCTCATGATCTACCGAAGCGACGATCTCAAGCGTGATTTCGGCATCGATCTTTCCGATAAGAAAGTGCTTCAGAAGTACATCGACATGCGTGTCGACCTTCTGCTGGGAGGCGCTTGACGCGATATGTCCATGAATAATTACAAATACATCTACCCACTTAAATCTGTCCCGAAGGATAAGTACGATGTGGTTGGCGGCAAGGGCGCTTCGCTGGCCCACATGATCTCAGATCTTTCCCTTCCGGTCCCGTCTGGATACGTCCTGATCTCCGATGCCGTAGTAAACGGAGAAGTACGCGAAGAAGCCTTGGCCGAGCTGGCGGACCTGACCACTCGTCTGAGTCCCGGAAACACCTATGCCGTCCGTTCTTCCGCTTTGAGCGAAGACGGATCCGAGGCATCTTTTGCCGGACAGTACGAGACCCTCACCGATGTCCGCGTCGAGAATATCTGCAGTGCCGTGATGGATGTGGCCGACTCGGCTTCCAGTGCACGTGTAACCGAGTATACTGATCATTTCGAGGCATCGGACGCCGGAAAGATCGCCATCGTCATCCAGAAGTTCGTAAAGCCAGAATTTGCCGGCGTGCTCTTCACGTCCGACATCATTAACGGGAAAAACGATCACTTCGTCGGAAACTATGTACACGGCGAGGGCGAGAAGCTCGTATCCGGCGCGGAGAATGCCAAGGAATTCCGTATCGGCACCATCCATTACTCGTACGAAGGCCCTGACGAGTTTAGATCCTACGCAAAATCACTTGCCAAATACTGTAAGCAGATCCGGAAGTACTATGGTGTCCCGATGGACATCGAGTGGGCCGTCTCGAAGAAGAAGGTCTATATCCTGCAGGCCCGTCCGATCACGACTCTGAAGCGCCTCGATATGGAGACCTACGAAGTAAACGGCACAAAGTCGGGCTATAAGATGCTCACGAGGACCAATGTCGGCGAGATCTTCCAGAAGCCCGTCACACCGATGACTTTCAGCGCGCTCGAGAAGATCAATGCCCTTCTCGGCGTTCCGGATTGGCTCGATAATGTCGACGGCCAGCCCTATATGAATATCTCCGTCCTCTGTTCTCTGCTCGTATCCTTCGGTAAATCCGAAGAAGCGGCATTTGACGCGATCAAGGATCTGGTCGGCACCATTCCACCGGGCGTGACCGTCCCGATCTTTCCATTCAGCAAGATGGATTTTCTGAAGACCATAAAGAAGATCATCTTCCCGAAGAATAAATCGAAACTCAGTAAGAAAGAGAAGAAGGAAATGGTCGAGAAACTCCCCGAGATCTGCCGTGATCTCATGGCCGATATCCGGAAACTCGACAGTAATCCTGCTCTTAAGAGCTACTGGGACAGTATCCTTCTTCCGAAACTGAATGACGGGCTTTCCGCAGTCATGGGCGCGAGCGGATCGTCCATGGTGCCGCTCTTCGGCACGAGAAAGAAGATCGCGAAGATCGCAGGAGAAGAGATGGCGAACCGCCTCTGCGGCGGCTGCGTCGGCACGCTCGACTGCATGAAGCCCGTCCTCCTTCTCGAGGATGTCCTGTCCGGGAAGCTCAGTAAAGAAGAATATATCCGGATCTGCGGTCACAGATCGACCGATGAGATGGAGCTCGCTTCTCCCCGTCCGTACGAGGATCCGTCCTTCCTCGACGAACGCCTCGAGCAGCATAAGAAGAGCGGTATGGATCTTCACGCGATGAGAAAAACCCAGGAAAGAGCTTTTGAAGAGGCGCTCTCCGAGTTTAAAGAGAAGTATCCGAATAAGAAGAAATGGATCGATAAGGAGATCGGAAAGTTCGCCCAGGCCAATACCTTCCGCGAAGATCTCCGAAGCAAAGGCGTATGGATCTTTAGTGTTTTCCGTGAGTATCTCCTCCGCATCGGACAAATCAACGGACTCGGCGACGATGTCTTTATGCTCACGATCGACGAGGCCTTCGCGCTGACGGATGATCCCTCTACACCCGTGAGAGAGAAAATAGAAAAGCGAAAAGAAACGTATGCCAGATACTGCACATACCCCGCCTTCCCGATGCTGATCGTCGGACCTTTCGACCCGGAAAAATGGATGCAGGATCCACAAAGAAGAAGTGATTTTTTCTGCGAAGAGTCCGCCTCCGATACAAGCGTATCCTCAGATGTAAAGGGCTTCCCGGGTGCCGCCGGAAAAGTAACAGGCACCGTACGTGTCGTCACCTCCATCGACAAGATCGATGAGATCAAAGAGGGTGACATCCTCGTGACCGTCGCCACGAACATCGGCTGGACGCTCGTCTTCCCGAGAGTATCCGCCATCGTAACGGACATCGGCGCGCCGCTGTCGCATGCTGCGATCGTCGCAAGAGAATTCGGCATACCTGCGGTTGTCGGTTGCGGAAATGCCACGACCGTACTAAAAAGCGGCGACACCGTCATCGTAGACGGCGCCGCCGGAACAGTCACAAAACTTACAAGCGTCAGACAGGAAGAAGTGTAGATCTACGCTTCGAGCGCGCTGTCTATCCACTTCACGAATGGATTATAGCTCTCCGGGAACACGGTATGGCCTTCTGCTTCGATGTCCTTTCCGTTGATTTTCGCGTCGAAGTAAAAGTCTGTACCATCCTGCACATCCTTCGGTCTCTTTCCGTTAAATCCATCCCAGCTCAGGATGTCGCACTCGTTCAGAATGTTGATGACCAGATCTGTATCGATCGTTACGGTCGCTACCAATTCATCGTCCTTGTAGTTATCTTTCTTATTGATCACACTCTTGTCACCTTCACAGAGGATCTCATATGTATAGCTTCCGCCACGAGGACTATGCGTAACCCGAAGATGGATCTCCTCGAAGTCCTGAACTTCCGTTTTCTCCTTCGGCTCGGTTACTTTTGTCTCTTTAACGGGTTTGGTGGTTTCTTTTTCGTCCCCGCCTTTCCCACGGAGCACGATTACCGCGACCGAGACCACCAGGATCACGGCCACGATCGATAAAATGATGATGATCACCACATCTTTTTTCATTACTCAAATGTCCTCTACTTCCCCAAAAACAGGTCTGTCCGGCCATTTTGCCGTTTTTTCGTAAAATGTCGGATATCCCCCGTGATTTTATCATACATTAAATTTCTAGCAAATTTGCACAAAAAATCGAAAAAAACATAAAAAACCCTTGCATAAATCAGAAAAAAGAATGTTAACATTGTTACAGAGGTTGATTTTCTCATGTTTCTCGCACTGTTAAGTAATGGTTTTGGAGGGTGTTATGAAGAACAGATTGAGAAGTGCTCTTGCTTGGTTTTTAGTATCGTTTTTCGCTTATTTCCGCTATCTGCTGATAGTGGCGATCGTGCTTCTTCTCGGAAGCATCTTCTTCCATCCGCTTCTCTATGCCGGGCTTTTATCCCTCGCACTTGACGCTATCTTCTCCGCCGTAGTGACCATGAAAGTACTGATCGTAGTACCCATCGAAAACGAAAAGTTCGTATTCGGAGAAGAAGTGTAATGGCTATTTTCAACTTGGTAGTTGAGATTTATAAATCACCGATAAGCATAGGACCTATCGGAGCTTTAATGGCATTAGCCTGATGCCTCTACCTGATCTAATTCAGGCTACTTGTAGTTTGGAGATCTGTTCTCCTTCCTT
>JAFZVE010000032.1 GCA_017617995.1 Clostridiales bacterium | reverse complement strand
GAAAAACGGCTGGCCGTTCTATCTGGACGCGGTCGGCACCGTTCTTGCGGCTGCTGTCGGCGGGTCTTTGCCGGGCATCATCGTCGGGCTTTTTACCAATGTTTTTAAATCACTGAGCGATTGGAATTCCATCTATTACGGAACGCTCAATGTCATGATGGCCGTGGCGACCACGATGTTTACGCGTGACGGCTTAAAGAAACGAAACGTCATTCCGCTGATCCTGGTACTTGCCGCGATCGGAGGCGGTCTGGGCTCGATCATGACGTGGTTCCTTTTCGGCTTTGCCGGAGAAGGTGTCACCGCGGACTTAGCCATCTGGTTCCATTCACATGTGTTCTCCAGTCGTTTCCTTTCACAGATCTCCGCGGATTTTATTATCGATATCGGAGATAAGACGATCACTGTCATCGCCGCGGGACTGGCGCTTTGGATCGTACCGGATTCCGTGATCCAGAATCTTTTGATCCACGGCTGGCGCCAGAAGCCTCTGGATAAAAAAGAACTCAACGACATCAACCGGACGAAGGTAAGACAGATCTCTCTTCGCTCCAAGCTGATGCTTCTGGTATTTGCTGCGGTCACGGTCATCGCCACGGTATCGATCGCGATCGGTTATTCTCTGTACAGGGAGACGACGATCCAGGACCATACCGAGTTTGCCAAAGGTATCGTCAAATACCAGAAAGACTGTATCGATCCGGATATGGTCGAGACCTACCTTCTGCAAAAGCGCGGAGCGCCCGGCTATAACGAGGTCGAAGAGCAGCTCCGCCTGACCTTTATCAGCTCTGAGAACATCCAGTTCATGTACGTCTATCAGATCAAAGAAGACGGCTGTCATGTTGTTTTCGATATGGATACGGAAGAGGTCAAGGCCAATGAGGTCGGTGTCGTTATTTCCTATCCTGATGATATCGAAAAGCACCTGGATGATTTCCTTGCGGGTCGTGAAGTAGAACCGACGGTAAGTAATGACACTCGTTTCGGCTGGGTACTGTCGATCTATGAGCCGATGTATGACAGTAACGGCAAATGCGTCTGCTACTCGTGCGTAGATATTTCGATGACTGAGATGCAGGACCTGATGCGCGCGTATCTCGCCAAGCAGATCTCACTGTTCCTCGGAATCGTTATCATGGTACTCTGCCTGGCGGTATGGCTTGCGGATTACCACATTATCTTCCCGCTTAATTCCATGTCTCACGGCGCAAGTTCTTTTGCGTTCACATCGACGGAAGAAAGAGATGAAAGCGTTGAAAGGATCAAGTCGCTGCAGATCAGGACCGGTGACGAGATCGAAAATCTCTATTCGGCGTACGCGCACACAACGGAAGAAAGCATGCGTTATCTGACGGAGAGCAGAAGAAAGACCCAGCAGATCAACAAGCTTCAGGGCGGCCTCCTCATGGTGCTCGCGGATGTTATCGAGAGCCGTGATAAATGCACGGGCGACCATATCCGAAAGACCGCGGAATACTCCAGAGTCATCCTTGAAAAACTGAAGGAGCAGGGTGAATTCCCGGATATCCTGACAGATGAGTACATCAATAACGTCGTGAGCGCGGCACCGCTTCACGATATCGGAAAGATCAACATTCCGGACGCGATCTTGAATAAGGACTCGCGCCTCACCGATGAAGAATATGAGATCATGAAGGGGCACGCGAATGCCGGTTATGAGATCATTGAAAAAGCCATCGCCAATCTCACGGAGAGCGGCTATCTCGAACAGGCCAAGCAGATGGCGCATTATCATCATGAGAAGTGGGATGGTTCCGGGTATCCGGAGCATCTGAAAGAAGGAGACATCCCGCTGTCGGCACGAGTCATGGCTGTCGCCGATGTATTCGACGCGCTTCTTTCAAGACGCAGCTATAAGGAGCCCTTCTCCTTTGAAAAAGCGATGTCGATCATCAAGGAAGGTTCCGGAAAACACTTCGATCCGAAGGTCGTCAGTGCTTTTGAAGCGGCATCGGAAGAAATCAAGAAGATCAGTGAACGATTTGCTGATTGATCATGGTATCCAAGATTGTGCAAAACACCGAAAATCGCCTGCTTTCATTGTAATGGCAGGCGATTTTTGTATAATGAACATGTGGCCACCGGTGCCTCGTAACAGAGGAGAATAGGGAATGCGGTGAAGATCCGCAGCAGCCCCCACTACTG
>JAFZVE010000031.1 GCA_017617995.1 Clostridiales bacterium | reverse complement strand
GAAAAACGGCTGGCCGTTCTATCTGGACGCGGTCGGCACCGTTCTTGCGGCTGCTGTCGGCGGGTCTTTGCCGGGCATCATCGTCGGGCTTTTTACCAATGTTTTTAAATCACTGAGCGATTGGAATTCCATCTATTACGGCACGCTGAATGTCATGATGGCCGTGGCGACAACGATGTTTACGCGTGACGGCTTAAAGAAACGAAATGTCATTCCGCTGATCCTGGTGCTTGCCGCGATCGGAGGCGGTCTGGGCTCGATCATGACGTGGTTCCTTTTCGGATTTGCCGGAGAAGGCGTCACCGCGGACTTAGCCATCTGGTTCCATTCGCATGTGTTCTCCAGTCGTTTTCTTTCACAGATCTCCGCGGATTTCATCATCGATATCGGAGATAAGACGATCACTGTTATTGCCGCAGGTCTGGCGCTTTGGGTCGTTCCGGATTCCGTGATCCAGAACCTCCTGATCCATGGCTGGCGCCAGAAGCCTCTGGATAAAAAGGAACTCAACGATATCAACCGGACGAAGGTACGACAGATCTCGCTTCGGTCTAAACTTGTGCTTCTGATATCCGTAGCGGTCACGATGATTGCCGCGGTATCGATCGCGATCGGTTATTCTCTTTACAGAGAGACGACGATCCAGGATCACTCCGAGTTCGCCAAGGGTATCGTCAAATACCAGAAAGACTGTATCGATCCGGATATGGTCGATACCTATCTTCTTCTGAAGCGCGCAGCTCCCGGATATAAAGAAGTCGAAGAACAGCTCCGGCTGACCTTTATCAGTTCGGAGAATATCCAGTTCATGTACGTTTATCAGATCAAGGAAGACGGCTGCCATGTCGTTTTCGATATGGATACGGAAGAGGTCAAGGCCAATGAGCCGGGTGTCGTTATTTCCTATCCGGACGATATCGAAAAGCACCTGGACGATTTTCTTGCCGGACGTGAGGTCGAACCGACGGTAAGTAATGACACTCGTTTCGGATGGGTGCTGTCGATCTATGAACCGATGTATGACAGTAACGGCAAATGCGTCTGCTACTCGTGCGTAGATATTTCGATGAGCGAGATGCAAAATTTGATGCGCGCGTATCTCGCCAAGCAGATCTCGCTGTTCCTCGGTATTGTCATCATGGTACTTTGCCTGGCTGTATGGCTTGCGGATTACCACATTATCTTCCCTCTTAATTCCATGTCGCACGGCGCAAGTTCTTTTGCGTTCACATCGACGGAAGAAAGAGATGAAAGTGTCGAAAGGATCAAATCACTGCAGATCAGGACCGGTGATGAGATCGAAAATCTTTATTCGGCGTACGCGCATACGACGGAAGAAAGCATGCGCTACCTGACGGAGAGTCGAAGAAAGACCCAGCAGATCAACAAGCTTCAGGGCGGCCTCCTCATGGTGCTCGCGGATATAATCGAGAGCCGTGATAAATGCACGGGCGACCATATCCGAAAGACGGCGGAATACTCCAGAGTCATCCTGGAAAAACTGAAGGAACAGGGCGAGTTCCCGGATATCCTGACAGATGAGTACATCAATAACGTCGTGCGCGCGGCACCACTTCACGATATCGGAAAGATCAATATTCCGGACGCGATCTTGAATAAGGACTCGCGCCTCACCGATGAAGAATACGAGATCATGAAGGGGCACGCGAATGCCGGTTATGAGATCATTGAAAAAGCGATCGCGAATCTCACGGAGAGCGGCTATCTCGAACAGGCCAAGCAGATGGCGCATTACCACCATGAGAAGTGGGACGGTTCCGGTTACCCGGATCATCTGAAAGAAGGAGACATCCCGCTTTCGGCACGTGTCATGGCCGTCGCCGATGTATTCGACGCGCTTCTTTCCAGACGCAGCTACAAGGAGCCTTTCTCCTTTGAAAAAGCCATGTCGATCATCAAGGAAGGTGCCGGAAAACACTTCGATCCGAAGGTCGTTAGTGCTTTTGAAGCGGCATCGGAAGAAATCAAGAAGATCAGTGAACGATTTGCTGATTGATCCTAGTATCTAAGATTGTGCAAAACACCGAAAATCGCCTGCTTTCATTGTAATGGCAGGCGATTTTTGTATAATGAACATGTGGCCACCGGTGCCTCGTAACAGAGGAGAATAGGGAATGCGGTGAAGATCCGCAGCAGCCCCCACTACTG
>JAFZVE010000030.1 GCA_017617995.1 Clostridiales bacterium | reverse complement strand
TTTCACCTATGGCGAGTGCCAGAAGGAAATGGATATGGTCAATAAGGCCTTCATCGAGATCATGATCGAGGGTGACGCCAACGGACGTGGTTTCCAGTATCCGATCCCGACCTATTCCATCACCAGAGATTTTAACTGGGAAGATACAGAGAACAACCGTCTCCTCTTCGAGATGACCGCGAAGTACGGCACACCTTATTTCTCCAACTACATCAACTCCGACATGGAGCCGAGCGATGTAAGATCCATGTGCTGCCGTCTGCGTCTCGACCTGCGTGAACTTCGTAAGAAGTCCGGTGGTTTCTTCGGTTCCGGTGAGTCCACAGGTTCCGTAGGTGTGGTTACCATCAACCTCCCGCGTATCGCTTACCAGGCAGAGGATGAGGCTGATTTCTTCAAGAGACTCGACAGACTGATGGACATCTCTGCAAGATCTCTGAAGACAAAGAGAACCGTTATCACGAAGCTTCTCGATTCCGGACTGTATCCGTACACGAAGAGATACCTCGGTACCTTCGATAACCACTTCAGCACCATCGGTCTGATCGGTATGAACGAAGTCGGTCTCAATGCAAAGTGGCTGAAGAAGGATCTTACGAACAAGGAGACACAGGAGTTTGCCGCGAAGGTTCTCAATCACATGAGAGAGAAGCTCTCTGACTACCAGGAGAAGTACGGTGACCTTTATAACCTCGAGGCGACACCGGCGGAGTCCACGACATACAGATTCGCGAAGCACGATAAGGAGCAGTTCCCGGACATCATCACAGCGAACGAGAACGGCACTCCTTACTACACGAACTCTTCGCACCTGCCGGTAGGCTACACCGAGGATATCTTCTCAGCTCTGGATGTTCAGGATAACCTGCAGACACTCTACACCTCCGGTACAGTATTCCACGCTTTCCTCGGCGAGAAGCTCCCGGACTGGAAGGCCGCAGCGAACCTCGTACGTAAGATCGCAGAGAACTACAGACTCCCGTACTACACGATGTCTCCGACATACTCCGTATGTAAGAACCACGGCTACATCACAGGTGAAGTCTTTGAGTGCCCGGAGTGCGGCCAGAAGACAGAAGTATACAGCCGTATCACCGGTTACTATCGTCCGATCCAGAACTGGAACGATGGTAAGGCTCAGGAGTATCAGGACAGAAAAGAATATGACATCGGCCACAGCAAGCTCTGCCATGCGGGCCCGATGGTAACGGTCAGCTCCTGCGTATGTGAGCAGGGTGTCGATGACGCCGTACTCGTTAAGCAGGAAGACGTGGATGATTCCGTAGTGATCGGTGTTCCGATCATGTACGTCAAGGATCACTGCCCGAAGTGCAAGGGAGCCGAGCAGAAGTTCAAGCTCGCGAAGGTAGAATTTGAAGTCGTGAACTGCTCCGAGAACATGGATATTGCAAGAGAACTGAATATCCAGCAGACACCTACCATCATCGATCCGGATGGCACGAGATATGTAGGCGACACCGCCGCAGCGGAGTGGCTGAAGGCACACGCGGATGCAGGTGTAGCGACAGGAGTATAAGAGATGTACGATATTATTGTAGTCGGCGGGGGACCTGCGGGTCTCACCGCCGCTATCTATGGGCGGCGTAATGCCAAGACAGTTATGGTGATCGAGAAGTCCGTATTCGGCGGACAGATCGTCAATTCCCCGAAGGTCGAGAATATCCCCGGTTTTGATTCCATCAGCGGAGACGAATTCGGCGATAAGCTTCTCGAACAGGCCATGGGCCAGGGCGCGGAAGCGGCGATCGAGAACGTCACGAGCATCGGTAAGACCGAGTCCGGTTTTACGGTAACGACGGAAGACGGCTCGATCTACACAAGTAAGACTGTCATCCTCGCAACCGGTACGACACACCGCACACTGGGTCTTCCGGGTGAGGAAGATCTGATCGGCACGAGCATCAGCTTCTGTGCGGTCTGTGACGGTGATTTCTACAGAGATAAGACCGTCGTCATGGTCGGCGGCGGAAACTCCGCATTCGTCGAGTCGGCGCTCCTCGTGGGCATCGTGAAGAAGCTCATCCTCCTCCAGGACATGCCTGTGTTCACGGCAGACCAGAAGCTCCAGGATCAGGTCTTAAAGAGCCCGAATGTCGAGACACATACCTCTACAAAAGTACTGGCCTACGAAGTTTCCGAAGACGGCAAGCTCACGGGCGTCACCTATGAGGAAGCGGGCGAGAAGAAGACCGCCACTTGTGACGGTGTATTCCTGGCTGTCGGACTGGTACCGGATAACAGTGCTTTTGCCGAATACGCGGAGCTCGATAACAGAGGATACTTCGTACCCGAGAATATCTGCAATACAAAGACACCCGGACTTTTCGTCGCGGGAGACTGCTGTCAGAAGACGCTCCGTCAGGTCACGACGGCATGCTCCGACGGTGCGTATGCGGCGATCCGTGCGTGCGACTATATTAACGATCTGAAGTAATTCCGGAAGTTTCGAAAATTTTCCCCAAATCCCCCTTGACTCTTCCCTTAGGGCACCCATTAAGGTGGAATCATCAAAGATGAAGGAGGTCCGGAAAATGGACAAGAAAATGACATCAGGTGAGATCGCGAAGAAGGCCGGCGTGTCTCAGAAAGCGGTCCGTCTCTACGATGAAAAAGGATTACTGAAGCCCACTGATTATTCCGAAGGCAACTATCGTCTCTATGACAAGGAAGCGCTCGCGATCCTTGAGAAGATCGTCGCACTCAAGCAGATCGGATTTTCTCTCGAGGAGATCCGTGATAACCTCGTCGCCGGGGATGCGAAAGATATCGGAGAAGCGCTCCGCATGCAGCTTAGGGCGATGGAAGAGAAGCGCTACAGAATCGAGATGGTGATCGATGCGATCAAGCGTACTCTTTCTCGCGGAGAGGATCTGGACTGGGATGACGTGGCCGGCATCGTGCAGAGTGTCACTCTTGACCAGGAAGCGGACCGGAGGCACTGGCTCGCCCTGCAGCACACCGTCCCGGGTGAAGACTGGTATGTGAAGATATTCCGTTCCATGAATTTCGGTAAAGACGAGAAAGTCCTCGACCTCGGATGCGGTTTCTCGAAGCTCTGGAGAAATAACTGGGAAGAGATCCCGGAGGGCACCCAAGTATTTGCCTACGATATCCACGGCGGATGGGCGGATGACTTTGCAAATTTCGTAACTGAGAATACGGAAAAGCTCCCGAAGGATGTCTCGATCGATCTGACTTTTGAAGACCTCGAGAAAGAGGCCGCATGGGAAAAAATCGAGAAAGAGAAGACCTACAGCCGCATTGTCGCACACTATGTTCTCGGCGAACTGCAAGATCCGGAGGCCTTGATCGAGAAGGCAAGTAAGGTACTCGATAAGGACGGTTTCTTCTCCGTGAACGGCCCGGGTGTTTCTTCCTGGCATTTCTTCTTTAAGGAAGCGATGGAAAAGGCCGGCATCGACGCACCGTTCATCGATGAGACGATCGAGGCAAAGAGTGCCGAAAGAGATGCATTTGTCGAGATGGTGAAGAAGTACTTTTCCAAGGTCGACATCATTACCCTGTCATGTGCTTTCCGCTTTGCAGAAGCCGAGGATATGCTTCTTAAGATGAAGGATACTTACGAGGGACAGGAGAAGTTCTTCGCGAAGAACCAGGATAAGATCAAGGCGTATTTCCAGAGTAAGATCGAGGAGAGCGGAGAGATCCTCTTTACCACCGAGTCTCAGTTCCTGCACGGCACACTTTGAGCAAAAAAAGTCGAGAAAGAAAATCGGGACCTGGGTTAAGATAAGCTCACAAAGGAGGTAAGCCAAGTGGACGAACACAAAGAAGCGGTCAGAGCCATGCAGGATTACATACGTGAGCACATAAGTGAAGAGATCACGCCCGCAGATCTTGCAAAAGCATCTTCCTTTTCTCCCTGGTACGCAAGGAGGCTCTTTCTCGAGCATCTGGGTATGACACCGGCTGTATATATCCGGCGCCTGAAATTGTCGAAGTCAGCCCTGCGTCTCCGGGATGAGGATGTGTCCGTACTCGATGTCGCCACGGAAATGGGATTCGGAAGTGTTGACGGCTATCAGCGCGCATTCAGACGTGAGTTCGGCTGTAACCCGAAAGAGTACTCCACCAGTCCGGTTCCCATCTGGCTCTTCACTCCTTCGTTGATCGTAGAGAAAGAAAGGAACGTGAGTGATATGAGTGAGATCAGAAATGTATTTATCCAGGTAATCGAGAAGCCCAGAAGAAAGGTCATCATCAAGAGAGGCATCAAGGCTACGGAGTACTGGAGCTACTGTAACGAAGTCGGATGTGATGTATGGGGACTCCTGACGAGCATCAAGTCGATAAGCGGAGAACCGGTCTGCCTGTGGCTGCCGGAGGCCCTTCGTAAACCTGTAACGAATGAGTATGTACAGGGTGTGGAGGTCGAGCCTGACTATGACGGCAAGATCCCGGAGGGCTTCGAGGTGATCGATCTTCCGGAAGCGACGTATCTTCTTTTCCGCGGTGAGCCTTTTGCCGAGGAAAACTACGAGCAGGCAATCGGCGAGATTTGGGAAGCCGAGAAGAAGTACGATCCCGCATTTATCGGATATGAGTGGGATAAGACCAACCCGCGGATCCAGCTGGAGCCGAGAGGTGAGCGAGGATACATCGAACTGGTACCAGTAAAGAAGATCGGCTGATAGAAGCGATCATTAACTGAAACAAAAAAAGTATCTCTTAGGCGACGAGTTTTGCGAAGCAAACTGTCTGAGTCGCAGAAGAGATACTTTTTTGGTTTACTTTAGATAATTACACTTGGCTTATTTCAATTCTGTAGTTGACGGTCGAACGTTTGTTCTGTATAATACAAGTAACATATTAAGTGAGGCTGGGTTATGTCAGAGCTGAAGGACGTGATAACTGCATATCGGAACCTGTCGTTTGGAGACCGTGTCGTA
>JAFZVE010000029.1 GCA_017617995.1 Clostridiales bacterium | reverse complement strand
TCATAAAAATCGCGGTGCCGGACGCGCTCGGAGCGAGTTCTTTTCTCAAATATGTAAACGAATATAACCGCGACGAAAACAGAAAAGCCAGGATCGTTTTCCAGGAGTATTTTGACAACTCGGTCATCTTTGACACATCAGAGGAAAGGGATAAGAAGATTTCCGAAATTACGGACAAGATTTTCCTGGATCTGCTCTCGGGAACGGGTCCGGATATTCTGATGAATTTCGGAGAATACAGCCAGTTTAACAACGAGACGGCCCTTCTGGATCTGAATACGTTTATCGATGGAAAAGAGGGACTGAATAGAAGCGAGTATTTCGATAATGTTTTCCGTGCCGCTGAGATGAACGGAAAACTGTTTCAGATGCCGATCACTTTCCGAATGACGGGCATGGTCGGAAACTCGAAATATATCGGAAATACGGAGAAGTGGACGTTTGACGATTTTTCCGCTGCTTCGGAAAATCTCCCGGAGAACATGACCATGATTCCGGAGACCACGTGGAGCGATCTTCTGGATCAGCTTCTGCAGAGTTCGATGCGGAGATTCGTGGACTACGATAAGAAAGAAGTGCACTTCGATGATCCAGAGTTTGCCAAGATCCTCGATGTCGTGAAGGCGCATGGCTCCATGCGGACGGCCGACCAGATCTTTGAGAGCCGCGATAATATCGAGGGATACGAAGACAGACTTATCCTTGACCGCGAGATGGCCGCGATAGGTCTGACGGCAACCGCACAGGCCGATGTCAGCCAGCTGATGCACTATGCTTACGTGACCGATTCGGATGATGGGGAAATCGTGTTTGTCGGCAATCCAAGTACGGAAGATGGCGGCATGAGTTTTTCCTATGGTATGTGCATCGGCATCTCAAAGGCTTCCCGATATCAGGAAGAAGCGTGGGACTTTGTGAAGTATCTCTTCGAAAAAGAGGTCATGACGAGACTTGCGGTCGAGACGAACATGCTTCCGGTATGCCGCGCATCCTGTGAAGAGAAATTAAAGGAAGAAGTGGGCAGATATGAGGATTCCTTGAAGCATGTTTCCTATGATGCCGAATACATTCATTCTCTGCCGAAACTGGATAACGGGAAGGTTTCCGAACTTCTCTCGGTGCTTGACAGGATCCATACCTGCAGTAATCTGGATATGTCGATACTGGTGATCATCAAGGAAGAAGTTCCGGGATATCTCCACGGCCAGCGCTCGATCGAAGATGTGGTCAAGAACATCCAGAATCGTGCGGCGACAGTCGTGAAGGAGAGAGGTTGACCGGACAGAAAGTAAGTAACGATGCATAACGTTATCGAAACCTGCTGAATTTCGTAGCCCGGCAGTGTAAAACTGTCAGAATCACGCGCCTTCATGCTATAATGGACCTACTTGAAAAAGAGAGGTATTTTCGCATGCAAGAGGATAGAAAATCCACGGAGATCAAGAAGGTCGGTATCGTGGGTCTCGGCCTGATCGGTGGTTCTTTGGCAAAAGCACTGAAGCGCCGTACTGATGTGGATGAAATCGTTGCAGTAGAGCCGGATCAGACTTCCGGTGAACTGGCAGTCAAAGAAGGAGTGATCTCCTCGTTTTCCAAGGACGACTTATCTATCCTGGGTGGATGCGATCTGGTCGTCCTTTGTGCGCCGATCGACGCGATCAAGAAGATGGAGCCGACACTCAAAACGTTGGACATCGGCTTGATCTCCGATGTAGGATCGGTCAAGCGTCCGGTCATGGAAGCCATCACACTTCCGAATTTCGTGGGCGGTCATCCGATGGCCGGTTCCGAGCGCCATGGTTATGCATGCAGCAGTGAATCCCTCTTCGAAAATGCACTTTACGTGATCTGTATTCCGGACCAGTGTGCGGTATCGGTGACGATGCTGGATGACTTTGAAAAACTGATCCGTGGAATCGGCGCGATACCGATGCGTATGTCGGCTAAAGAACATGACGAACGTGTGGCAGCGGTATCACATCTTCCGCATATCGTGGCCAGCAGCCTTTCGCTTCTCATGGCCAACATCGACGACGGCGCCATCTCACGTATGGCGGCCGGCGGTTTCCGCGATATCACCCGTATCGCTTCTTCGGATGCGAAACTCTGGGCAGGCATCACGGAAAATTCCAGAGAGGCGCTTCTGCCGGTTCTGGAAAAGTACATCGACCTCCTTTCCACATGGAAAGAGACACTTGAAAAAGACGATCAGGCCGGCTTGGAGAAACTCTTCATGCAGGGCGCCTGCTACCGCGACCACCTCGATTCAAACCTGCGTGGCGCGCTGGAAGCATCTTCCATGCTGACCGTCTATGTCGACGATAAACCCGGTGAGCTGGCCCGCATCACGGCCATCCTCGGCAAGGGCAACATCAATATCCGAAACATCAACATCCGTAACTTCCGTGCCTATGAGGGCGGTCAGGTGAGCCTGCTGCTCGGTACGGCAAAAGAAGCGGTAGAGGAAGAGACAACCGATACCGCAGTGGATGCGTCAGACATCAGTGG
>JAFZVE010000028.1 GCA_017617995.1 Clostridiales bacterium | reverse complement strand
GGAAGCGATAGAATAATCGACAAAAGTCCGATCGTCTTAAGTGACAGATTCTTATCTCTCAGGTGGAAATTCCCCATTGCTGTGTAGTTGGCATTCTTCTTCACTCTAAATACCGCCATCTGACGCTCCTTTCTCGGAAATTAAAAACGCCCGGAACATAAACCGAGCGTATAAAATAAATATGTATATAAAAAGGGCCACTGGGTTCTCCAATGGCCTTATCCGTACTGAACTATTGAATTGTAAGTGCATCTAGTTTGTTCGGTTTTCTATGCAGAACGAGCTAGACTTTGTTCGGTTTTTGACCTTTTTTGACATTTGCCGTTTTTAAAGGTGTAAGATAGGTGTAAACAGCGAGTGCAAAAAAACTGAACACCGTTTTCCCAGTTACTTCAGGGTTTCGCCTCGATATTGCCATGACATACAAATAACACATTTATCATAATTTCAATTTACCTTTCGTCATTTATTGATCTTTATACAGTATCACTGTCAGGAAGAATAAAAACAGCGTACTAAGGATCAAGGGAATACTTCTCCCCCACATCTTATAGGAAAGGCATACTACAGTCGCCACTATTAATCCTATATCGAGAAGAAGGATACAAAGGATCGATACCACCTTTTCCCAGATCAGTTTCTTACGAAACTTCAATATTTCATCATGCTCAAGAGCATCTGCACTTCGCAGTTCCAGATGACTATTCTTTCCCACGGCTTATCCATCTCCTCAGCCAAAGATCTTGACCTTGAATACATATTATCACAGCTAATAGCGTTAACGCTCCTTCCTTGAAATAGAAAAAAAGCTTTATCACGCTATTTTGAATTTGATGTCTGTACTTCTTTACTAGGAATCGATGGTTCCGTGATGATATACTATTGGTGTATAGGAAACGAATCGAATGCTATTCGATGCATCGTTCAACTCATATCAATGATGCAAGGAGATGTTCGTTATGAAACATAAGAAAACCATTGTAATCGTGGCTTCGTTATTCATTGTTGTCTGTATTACATTTACGATTCTGCTGACAATGGTGATCCTCCCGAGTCAAAAATTGAACAAGGCAAAAAAGCTGATCGATTCCGGGGATTATGAAGAAGCATATAATATTCTATCCAACCTGAATTATAAGGATAGTGAGGACCTGCGAAAATCCATCAAGACCCAGTATGAAAAAGCACTCTTATCCAAGGCTTCTGTCGGTTCATATGTTGTTTTTGGTACATATGAGCAGGACAACAATATGAAAAACGGAGCTGAAGAGATCGAATGGCTGGTGCTTGCAAAAGAAGATAACAAAATTCTCGTCGTAAGCAGATACGCTTTAGAATGTAAGCCCTACAACACATCACAAGAGCCTGTCACATGGGAAACCTCTTCCCTGCGCCAATGGCTGAACGGAACATTTCTGGACAATGCGTTTTCCGAAGCCGAGCGGGCCATGATTATGAATGCACCTGTCGATGCAGCTGAAAACCCGGAATACAACACCGACCCCGGCAACAGCACGTCGGATCAAGTGTTTCTGCTAAGTATTACGCAAGCAAACAAGCACTTTAGCAGTGGTTCCCGAGCTTGTCAGGCAACAGCTTATTGCTATGAGCAGGGTGCTTATACTACCGAAAAAGGACTTTGCTGGTGGTGGCTAAGATCTCCAGGCGCCGATTCCCGCCTCGCTGCAGCTGTCCAGGACGGCGGCTCCGTCGACTACACGGGGCTCGCTGTCAGCACCTCCGCCAACCGCTTTCGAGGGCCTGACATGGTCGAGACCATCAATTGCGCAGTTCGTCCCGCTTTGTGGATAGACCTGGACGCTCCTCATTAAAGTGGCACTTAAACCTAGAAAACCACGGACCCTCCGGAAACCTCCCAGTCTCCGTATTTAGTATCATTCCACGTTCCCTCGTAGTATAAGGCTACTTCTCCGGCTCCGACAAGCCACCAGCCGCAGCTTTCGGAATTATACAGTCCGGTGTAATCGAAATCTACCGCACCGCCTATTACTTTTCACCAGCCTAAGTTAAAGTCATGATAAAGCTCAGTGTAATAGGTAGCAAGCTGACCCTGATCAATGGATAAGAAACAGAAAATGATAATAGCTGTGTCAGCGGGCTGTTGCCTTCTTGCAGTTGGAGTGCTGGCCATATTTATGTTCACACGCGACAATAGTAATTCCGATAAAGAAAAAGAATCCGACAAGGTCATCGTAACCACCGATCAGGAAAATACCGACATCACAGAGAATCCGGTCTCAGTAACCGACGATACCACGACCGCTGCCAATAGCGATTCATCGGATACTTCCACCGTTGATAATGATCCTACACTTCCTTCCGAGGACAAAAAGCAGGATAATGGAAAGAAACCGGATACCAGCAGTAACAACGGCAATAATGCCAATAATTCAAATTCTGGCAAAAACGATACGAACAAGAATCCATCCGGCACAACGACTACGAAAAATACCGCATCCGACAATACAGATCCAACCTCTGCACCGACGGACAGCAGTTCATCAAGTGAGCCAAGTAATTCTTCCCAAAGCGAAGAAACGAAAGACGAAGTTTATCCTAACTTTGGAGAAGTCACTCCCAATTTCGGAGATGTCACGCCCAACCCGGGAGAGGTCATCCCGAATCCCGGTGAAATTTCTCCAAATCCTGGAGAGGTTCATCCCAATCCCGGAGAAGTCACACCCAATTTCGGAACGATAGACGAAAGCGACAGTAATAGCTGAGTTTATTCAAAAATTTTAGCTCAAATGTCATTAGCCCTGTTCCCGGATCATGAGGTTCACTCGATTCTCGATGATTCCGATCACTTCATCAAGTGTTTTATCCCCAGCGAAGTATGCAGGCATTTCCTCACAGATAATGGCAAAGATCTTCGGATTGGAGTCAGGAACGACGACCGCGTCAGAAAGCTGGCCGACATACCATTCTGCAACCTCATCAGGAAGAAATGTCGAACCATACATCCATTTTTCCGAGATATTATGACTATGGACATATTCGATGAGTTTCTCTTCCAAGATGCTCTTCATAACCGGATCTTCAGCTATCAGCGAACGCTGTGTATCTGAAGAAAGAAGTGTCATCGCAAACTCCCACGCCCCCTCCTTTGAGGGAGAGCCTGAAGTAATACCGATGCCCGTTCCGAAGATCGCTTCCGCATGGCTGTCCGAAGAAGGCATTCCGATGATGGTATGCGTCTCATAAAGATATCCGTATACATCCGTAAATTCTCGTGCACTCATATAGGGAAACATCAGCACATTGGTAAGGCCAAGCATACCGTCATCGTACGCGATATTGTCAGGAATTGACGCGATATATTCTGCCATCTTCCGAAACGTCTCGTTGTCCAGAGTAAACTTCCCGGTTTCATCATAAGAGAAACACTGTGAAGTCTTAAGCAATTCAGTCATAAGCGACAGATCATCCTCATTAAGGACACTTTTACCGAGATTCTTCTCCGATATGATCCGATCATACTGTTCATACGTCAGTCCCTTCGCACCCTCTTCAAGGAATGTCTTGTTCACGCAGAAGCCGCCAAACAAATACTTATAGTCAAGTCGGTAGTGCTTGCCGTCCCTGCCATTCGGTAAAAGTACAAAGTCCATATAGTCGCCGTTATGGAGGCTCTCCTCTTCATCGATGCGCTTCGTCAGATCGATGAGATAATCTGTGTTATTCAGTTTCTCATATTCCGTATTGTAGATGACCAGATCAGGACCGGTTCCGGACCGGATATCTGAGATCAGAAGATCCATCGCATTGACCTGTCCTGTAAGTGTCTGCGCCATAAAGGATTCTCCATTGGTTTCATCATAGCCTGCCTCTGCGATCAGATAGTATCTGTCCGTTGCCTCGACGAAATACTCGCTGGAACGCATATTAAAGTCATTGATGGCAAGGTATTCTGTGGAATCCAGATGGACAAAATAAGCAAGTGTCAGTGCCTCGCGGCCGATATTCGGATTCTTGTCCGTCTTCTTAAGTCTGATGATCTTTGTCGTCGCATTCATCCCGAAGGGGTCCTGCTTCGATTGGTACAGCACGACTTCATCGACAGATGCGAAGAGTATATCCGCATCGGAATAGTCATCGAAAACATAAGTATCACTAAAACGAAGGAACTCACTCGCTTCACCTGTTGTCGGATCATACTTTCTCACACTGTGCTCATCACAGGTAAGTGGCGAACCGTCCGGCAGGAAAAATACATGCGAGGCATCATCGATATTCTTCAGTTCAATCTTCTGTAATTCAAAAGTGTGCACATCCAGTGTGCAGTACCAGGACTTCACGACACTGTTCTCGAGGACTTCGGCGATAAATGTGATTTTTCCATCGAAGCTACGGAAACCACTGATGAAATTGATCGATGAATCCCGTCCGAAATCCGGAGTATAGTTATGTAAACCACTCTCATCCTCGACACAGATCTGAAAAGAAACTCTGCCATCTACTACTTTGGCGATAAGATATACGACGCTGTCGCCAACACCTACTATTCCTAAAACACCAGAAGAATAATCGCCATCTATTACCGGTGTATTTAAAGCAACCGGATCCTTCAGTGCACCGTTTTGAAAATCGATCTCGTACGCCTGCTCAACATAATACTCCATTTGTTCATCGAAGGTCTTGATCCGGGCATAGTACTTCTCTCCGCGGGTAAACATATCCCCTTCAAAGATAAACTCTTCCGAACCGAAATAATCATTCAGTACGATCTGACCGATCTGCTCTCCGTCGTATGAATATCGTCTAAGGATCTGCACGTCTTCAGAATCTTCCGAATCCAGAGAAAACTTAACAATTACAGAACGCTCATCCGGCAAAGAAAAACCGGTAGAAACGTTCAGGAAATCACCTTGTTGAGAAGCTTTGATCTCATCGGGAGTGATAGTGGTCACCGTCTCGTTCCACCAGAAAGTGTCTTCTGTGATCTTCCTTGCAACTTGTTCTTCTTTCTTTCTGCAGGATACCAGCGCAGGAAGCAGCAAAATGGCCGCAAGAATAGAAGCTATCTTTCTCATAGTTACAATACCTCAGCTATTCAGTTTGCCACCCCGAAAGCATTTTATCACAACTCTGTTCAATTATGCGATCTGTCATGGATCTTTTGTTCATCGGAACATAATATGCCTTACACAAACACCAACATCATCCCGATATCATCTTCTTATGTCGTCTTCTTAATGACATTCGCAGGGGCATATAGTCTCTTTTCGATCCAATCGACGCAATAATCGAACAAAACGGAAATACAAATAGTAGTTAACGCACATATTATAATGTTTAAAGATGTGATTTCTGTGGCATTACACAGGGCCATAAATGACAGACGCTGAAGCATATAAATACTGAAAACATGCTTCCCGAGAAAACTCATCATACTGCTTCTCAACTGTATCCTCATTGATATTACTGCGACAATAAGTGTGAAAAGAGGAGCAGTAAGTATAAAGATATCCGCATGTACTTTCGCACAACCTGCATATGACAAATAAAAAGCAAGGAGTAATGTAAAAACTACCCCGTAGTAGTTTGTCATGGATTTTTGAACAAAGTCATTAATCTTTTCTTTGTATCTGCTATACCACAAACCGGCAACAAAACTTTGGATGTTATTGTACCACCATTCACCTTTCCCCAATATATTCAAGGCAACTATAAGGAATAATGTATAAAGCGAGAACAGGATTAATGGCTTGATTGAATGTATTTTGGCAGCAAAGCGGAAAACAACAGCGATCCCAATATATAGTGAAAATGTCACAAACATAAACCAGTTGGAAGCACCTATGCTTTCCCATCCTGACAGAGCCAGTAAAACCTGTATTATCGTAAGATGATTACCTCTTACAGTGTTAAAAAGATAATAGAGCAGAATACAGATCGAATACCTTGACCATATACGCAAAAGTCTGTTCTTAGGAAAACCGGATATGTATCTTCCCCTTTTATTTTAATCGACTCATATATACCGAAACCTGAATAAAAAAGAAACATGGAAACTATCAATTGAATCATGTGACTGTCAATGTACAAAAAAACAGAATCCAACGGTCCATCATAAACAAAATATTCCCTGGAATGCCGAAAAAAGACAAACAATACGAATAGACCTTTTATCGGAAGGACGGAATTCTTTTCAAGATAATCCTCGTGAAATCCTCTCCTTTGAAGTTTCGGGAATGGAAGAAACACAAACAGCAGCAATAAAAAATACAACATGATCGAACCTCCACACGCAACTTGATAATAACATACACTCATCCGTCATTACCACATCATTTCAAGGAACTTCATATCCTCTTCAACCATTTTCCAGAATCAATCGTATCAATTTTCATTTTGGGAAGAATGACAGTTTTTACATTTTTTAGATATTGAAATAAAGGAAAAAGTTTACAGTTCAGACAAATGTATTTATCTATGCTCCGCCCATATCTCCCAGTTTCTGTGCTATCATGAAGTCAGATATGTCACCGCCCGAGACGCCTTTGTCAAATGGACAGAAAGGAGATCGCCGTGATTAACAGACAGAAGAATTCTATCATCAGGATCCTTTCCCTTATACTTACTTGTGCGCTCATTACCTCATCCTGCAAAGGCACGGGGGAATCCTCATCGAAGAAGAAATCTACGAAAAAGACTACAAACGATGTGGAAACCGAGGATACGACGCAGCCCTATGTGGATGAGATGGAAGATTACTGGGATCTGGAGGACACCTCAGATTCCGAGGCTCTGGGCGACAGCCCTGCACTCTCTTTCTCACCATGTGATGGCGTACATGTCAATGCGAAAGAGAATCAGCTCTATAGCGACACGGAGATCACCTTTACCCTCATGGAAGATGAAAGCGATCCGAAGGTGCAGCAGGCTCTTGGCATACTGGAAGAAAACGAGATCCTGGCATTCGCGATCTGGGATGTGGATGCAGGACTCGATCCGCAGGAAGCTCTCCCCGGCCAGTATAATGTATCGATCGATCTTGAGTATCTGGAACTGGATCCGGAACTATACGAGTACACAAGGATCTATCGTGTTGACGATGACGGAAACTTTTTCATCTTAAACTCGTATGTAGATGGTTCGATCATCCATTACAGCACATGCCAGAACAGTCTCATCATCGTCGGATCAGTCGGACTGGGTCTGATCGCCGGCTTCTACATAGCGGATCAGCTAAGAAACGGATATTACTACGACTCCAAAAGCGAGCGATATATCGCCGAAAGGTCAACAGATTACGGATCTTTCCTCGTAAAATGGCTCATGGAGGACGCACTCCCCGAACTTCACGACAAAGTCGTAAGCGCTTCGAATCTGCAGAAAAAGCACCAGGAAGAAGCCAAAGAGTATAAAAAGCAGTTTTCCTCCCTTCCCATAACGAAACAGAACGCGATCGAAGCCGCTCAATACAAGGCGCTTCTCGAGGAAGATTCGGAATATCAGACTCTTCGCAAGGAAATCACCGAGACAAAATGGCCGTTTCCGGAGATCGTCACATTCGCCATCGAAGCCATCACCGATGCCTACAATTATCTTGGCGGGGCCGGCTACAAGATGCCGAAATACACAGTAGAGTTTCAATTAAAGAAAGGTCTGGATAACGGCGGACTCGGCATGGCGCAGAGTCCCTGGTACGCAAGAACCTATCTGGAGCTGGACATCAATGAGCTCCAGGCAGGAGAGAAGAAAAAGAAGGACAATTTTCGGATCTCCGTCACCCACGAGCTCTTTCATCTCTGCCAGAACCGTTATCGCACCTATTTCGTCGACTCCGTCCGATTTGACGAGATGGTCGCCATTATCCTGGAAGAAGATGCACTTGCATATTACAAAAGCAACGGAAAGATCGACACCGATGTTGAACTGACCGACACATATGCATACGGAATATTCCGTATTCCGCCTGACGGTGATCCGGATTCCTCGTCCGTGAAAAAGAAAGCAGAGGATATGGTCATCATCCAGCACGGTTACAATTGGGGCGGTTTTGTCTCCTATCTCCGAAAGAATGTCAAATCAGATGTTACTGCAAAAACGATCATGGACGCGAGAGGTTACTTCACCACTCCGGAAATCGTTTCCACGATCATGACCGTATTCGGCATTTCGAAGAGTGACCTGTGTAAGCATTTCCATGATTATATGGTTTCAAGAAAGTCTGATGTCGGTCTTCTCGTCTTTGAGATCAACGGCAATTCACCTTACCGGCTCCCCGCGGCAAAATACATAAACGAGTATATGAGCGAGCATCTGGACCTTATCTGTGACGGAAGTTTAACTATGACGATGCGGCCGATCGTGCAGAACTGGTACGCTTACTATCAGACACCCTATCTGATCGTTCCCGACGAAGGAACGACACTGGATCGCGGTAACGTAGACATCGTTCCCTGCTCCGATTATGTGGAGACGCCGAAGGGGCTTTATATTCCGATGGTGACCTTCAAGAAAGATAAAGAAGCAGAAAACGAGAAATTTATGTGTATCATGGAGATCTACGGAGATGTATCTGACACCACCAATCTTCAGAAGGGCTATACGGTATATGCACTTGGAAAGATCAGTGAGCCGTCCTTCGAATATGTAAAGGACACCAATCAAGTCAAGGTCATCTTCCCGGAAAAGAGCGAATCCTGTAAATCAGGTGTAATCGACGGATATGTTCTCACAGTCAAGTCGTCTCTCGGCGAGCAGATCGAAGTGTACTATCCCGTAGCCGATCTGGATAATGAGCAGTTTATAGATGTATCTCAGCTTCGTCCGGACGAAAAGATCAGCGAGGATGTCACCCTCACAGCGACGTTATGCGAATATGTGAAAGGCAGCAAGGATGAGATCCTTCTTGCCATTCCGTCGGATGAATATACGTATGAGATCAAAGGCGAGTTCTATGACTCGGCTATTCTTACCTACAATTACGGAGCAGAAAGCAGTACCTTCAACATCTCGGGCGGACGATTTGACGGTCTGAAATTCACCGGCGATTCCTATAACGGCGCGAACGGATATCTCTGGTGTTATTCTCAGATCAAACGAGGCGACACGATCAGTATCACGGCCTCTACCAATTCCACATGCACGTATAGTTTATCCGTCTACGGGTATAACAAGGATGTAAGTTCCGGCTCACAGCTGATAGGCGAGGACGGCATGGCTTCGTTTACTCTGGATTCCTTCCCGGATGATGTGTACTTCATCGAAGTGACCTGGTGGAATCGGGAGGAGAATCGTGGTGTGCAGATTTCATTCGAAGTAGTAGACGAATACACGATCCCAGGCATACCGGAACTGACGATCACCCATTAGTGCATCATATAGTCAATCTCATCATGCCTGCAGAAAACTCATGAATCGCAAGAAAACAATAGGGGCTGTCTTCTCCGTGATTTCACATCAGGTCGAAGACAACCCCTATTAAAATGTCATTTTAAACCCGTTGTTACATAGAATTAGTAACCCAGAGCCTTGAAAGCGGAATCAAGCTTGCTGGAATCATCAGCTGCAGCCATACCTACGATTACTGTATCTTCAACATAAACGCAAACCATGTACTGGGAATCATCCTTAGCAGTGATCTTGTTGGAGCTGGTAGAAAGCTTCTCGATTTCGCCCTCATCCTTAGCCTTCTTAGCTGTCTCCTTAAGATTGTCAAACATCTCCTTAGCGGCATCCTTAGAATCGTAGAGGTTGTAAGTTACCATAGCTTCCTCACTGTAAGCAAGGACTGTCTCCTTAGCACCATCTTCGCCCTCGGATGCCATCGTTGTGTAGCCTTCCTTCTCGAGCTTAGTCTTGAAGTCATCAGAAGAAATCTTCTTGTAAGACTTGGAGCATGCAGCAAGAGCAAGTACAGAAGCACTTACCAGAACGATAGCAGCAATTTTCTTGAGTGTAGTTTTCATAATCTTTCTCCTCTTATTCTTAGTCTTTTTTTGTGGCTCATGTTTTTCGCCTTCGAGCAAATAGTACCCTTCTGAAGCGTTTATGTCAAATAAAAGCGAGAAATTTCTACAAAATTTACACATTCATCCCGTTTTTCACTCATCTTTTTATCTATATCGGCTTGATGGAATGACAAGTCCTCAAAAAAAGATTTCGACGAAAGAGAATCAAACAGAAGCCGGTATTGCTTTTTCCTTCTGACGAAGTCCATTCAGGAAATCGATAACAAGAGTATTGAAGATCTCGGCTTTCTCGATGCTGCATACATGACCGCACTTGTCAATAAAACACATAGAGGATTCACGGATCTTATCCTGTGTTCTTCTGACGCTGTTAACAAAGAAGTAATCCTGTTTTCCCGAGATCAGAAACACGGGCAGATGATTCTCTTTGATCGTCGCGATGTATTCCTTGAGTCTGAACTGCGTCTTGAAGAGCTCTGTAAGCCACATACGGAAAGCAAGTGATTTCATCTTTAGGGACTCTCTGATAAAAACATCTCTGGACTTCTTATGATTCTTACGTGGCATCATGATCCTGGCGAACATAGGATAGAAGACTTTCTTTGGAATAATATACTTACACCCTTCTACGAAGGCAAGAAGTGATTTGTAACCGATACCCATGTTGAGGACAAATCCTGCCAGTACGATAGAATTCACTTTTTCCTTATAGAGATAAACGAACTCCATCGCTACCAGTGTTCCGAGAGAAAGCGAGATGATGTTCACTTTCTCGATATTCTCCTTGACCAGGATGTCGTTGATATCGATGGCTGATCTTACCAGCAGATGTCTGGCTCTCTTGATGGAAGATCCGCCATGTCCCTCGAGATCCACAGCGAGTATGTTATAGTCCTTCAGATCCTTGATCTGGTATTTCCAGGTATTGATGCTTCCGCCGAGGCCATGGATCAGAAGGACCCATTCTGTCGAATTGTTATTATATATTCTGTAGTTCATATTCTTTCTCCTTACGACTTCAACCCTAATAAGGCCGAACCCATCGGATCGATTCAGTGATCGATCCGCCTTTCTGCCCTGATAGTAACATAGCGAAATACACAACAACATGTTCCAATTGTTAACAAACTGGAAATTATTTTGATTTTCAAACTATTTGACGAGCAAAATAATCTGCGGATTTACAGAACAGATGCCTAAAATGCCATTTTGAAGGCTTTAGCAGAGTATTTCAGTCGTACTCCCCATATTCACATCCGATATGCGCGGCCTCGATCTCATCGATAAGACGGAGATGATCGTTCTCTTTTTCGTAGAGCTTGATCGTCCCCCACCCGTTTCCTCCGTTCCACAGACGGTTGTGATGCTTACTTCCATCCGGGGCTTCGTAGTTTACCAGGAGCATATCGCATTTTCGGCACTGTACCTCGGTCTCCATGACAGCATGAGTATTCTCCTGTCGGACATGCCAGACGACCAAATCGTCCCGTTCCTCGAAAGAGAACTCCGTTTTCACCTTGAGATGCAGCATGGAGAAATTGAAGTCATACTCTTTCCCTTCGTAATAGAAGACACCAAGAAGACGACGGTCCAGTGGTACGAAGTAGATCTTCGGGCGCCCTCCCCCGATGTCAAAAACACTGTTTTCGAGTTTCTTTCCGGTTGACTTACTGACCAGACAATTCGACGAGAGCCATACCCAGGGGCTGGTAAAGTCCCTGCCCCAGTTCTTATCTGCGTAGCCATAGCAGTGCTTCGGTGTAACGATGTATTTACGGCCGTTACAGATTATCGTACCCGAGAACTCGGTCTTCATCCCTTCCGCATGCCAGTACATGGCAAAAGCTTCTGCATCACGAAAAAGTTTACTGGCCCCATATCCTACGTTAAAAGCAATCTTCTTATTGACTTTCAGATCCCAGGAGATGCTTCCGGAATCACACATCCATTCCGGATGTGCCGCCGCTTCTTCAGAAGAGATACTCACACTTCCGCGAAGTTCGGTCTCCGACGCATAACAGTCTTCCGCTTCTACTTCATACGGAGCCTTTCCATGAATACGGGTATTCTTAAGGGAGAAAAAACGGTGGAGCTGAATGTGATTCTCGCCCCAGCAGCCGACCTTCACCATCAGATAAGACGGACGTTTACCGGACTTCTGATTCGCAGGAAGCTGTCCGAACACCGGTTCGTCCTCCGCAAGTCTCGGATTACAGATGAAGAACTCGATAAAGAACGGTTTGTCTTCTCCAGTTTTCTCATCTTGTGCCGTGAAAGAGTGCCACCACCAGTCATAGCCCAGCCGGGCAAGAGGACCATGCAGCATAAAAGCATCCCGGTTTATGTCGTGCTGATTGAACATGAATATTCTCCCCCATCTATCAAAGGAATGACCTCTGCTTCGTACCTCAGTACATGATCTTCAGGCTGTCACCCTGGACATTGACGCCTTCGCTCCTCACGATCTTGATCCGCTGCTCGTTGGATACACCGATCGTCTCTCCGTCATGGAGAATCACGTCCTGTCCAATCACATAGGCCGCGATATTCATGAGGAATCCGCGAAGCTCACCGGGATCCTTATCTGACTCAAGGATCTCCAGTTCATCTTTACCAAACTTGGTCAGGCCGCAGGTATATGCATTGACGCCCTTCCAGGACCTTCCCAGGCCAAACCACACGAGACTCGGAAGCGGGAACTGATCCTGTCGGATCAGGTCAGAAACCGCAACCAGGAACCTCGGCTCAGCCACAACATCATTATAGTAGACTCCAAGTGTATTTTCCCATTTACATAGCGTAGACAGCACTTGGGCAAAGAGAGTACCGGAAGTAACAGGATCGGTTTTACTCAATACAGTCACGATCATATGAGCTTTGTGCGTCTTTGTTACTGAGACGGCCTCTTTCCACATATAGTTAAATTGCGCGTGATACTCTGCTTCCTCATTCGGGACACAGCGATCGATCAGGCTCACCGCGAATATAGCCCCCACGTCGCTTCCCTGTGTCGAATAAACAATAGTCGAATTGTTCTCCCCGTCTTTCAATTCGGGAGGATCAAGATTCACGCCCCAGTCCGCTTCGAAATCTTTCTCGAATCTCTCGTGATCCCATTCCGGCGCTTTGAGAAGGACAAATGCCAGAAAAGCGCCGGCCTTCTTGGCACGATCTTCCCGTTCTTCGGCCTCGGCAGCCTTGTTCTTCCAGAACTGTTTCAGCGCCGTCAGAAGTTCGATTGCATCCTTCTCATCCGTATCCGGATCATACTCCTCCATATGGCTGAAGATCCCTGATTCGCTGGATATGGCCAGCAGCCACGGTTCCGTCTCCGCCTTCTTATACTTGAAAATCATGCACTCCGATTCTTCCTCGTCGGTTACGGTCTTGACGTACTCAACAGCATAAGGCTCTCTCCCCAGTTCGTGCGGATGTAAAAGCCATTCGATTACGGCTGATTTTTCTTCTTCCACGGATTTCATTTGCTACACTCCTACTCAAGAAACAATGACCGCTTCAAGCGATTGATAATCTGACTATACCATCTCCTATAGAAACGGTCAAAAAGCATGATATAATGATGCGGTCATTTCAAAGGAGTAGGATACATGAGACAAGGAACGATGACAGAAGGAACGCCGTGGAAGCATATCCTGCGCTTCTCCATGCCGGTACTGGCCGGTTCTCTACTTCAGCAGCTCTATAACACTGTAGATGCTGTCGTAGTCGGCAACTTCGCCGGAGAAGATGCACTCTCGGCTGTCGGCACCACGGGAAGTTTCGCCTTTCTCTTCCTCGCGATCGCTATCGGTTTCTCCGCAGGGAACGGCGTAGTCGTCGCCCAGTATTTCGGCGCAGGCGATAAGAAGAAAGTCCGTAGCAACGCAGCAACAGGCATCCTTTTTCTCATGATACTCGGTGTGATCGCTGCCATCCTCGGCATCATCGTTGCTTTCCCCGCCTACAAATATATGCTCAGCGTCTCCGACGAACTTCTGGATATGACGCTTCTATATTTTCGTATCTATGCGATCGGTCTGATCTTCCAGTACGGATACAACATCTTCTCGGCGATCCTTCGTGCTGTCGGAGACAGTGCCGCAACGCTCTATTTTCTTTTGATTTCCTCGGTCATGAATATAGGTCTCGATCTTCTCTTCGTGGCAGTGTTTCACTGGGGTGTCGCCGGAGCCGCCATCGCGACGGACATCTCCCAGATGGCATCTTTCTTCGCCGCCTATCTCTATATGAGATGGAAATATCCTCTGTTCCGATTCAACATGAATGAATACAGATGGAACGGAAAGGAAGTAGCCAAGACCGTAAAGGTCGGTCTTCCGATCTCCCTCCAGCTGATCGTCGTCTCATTCGGTCTAAGCTTCATCCAGAGAGCCGTAAATGAATTCGGCCCGACGATGACCGCATCCTTCACTGTCGGCCAGAGGATCGAGATGTACCTGAATCTTCCCTGTAACGCCTTCCAGACAACGATGGCGACCTATACCGGACAAAATATCGGAGCCGGTAAGATTCACCGTGTACGGGACGGTGTCATCCAGACGATCGTGATTTCTCTCGCCATGACGCTCGTCATCTCCGCGCTGGTATGGATTTTCGCGGGACAGATCATCACACTGTTTGGACTAAGTGATCAGGCCGCGGTATACTGTCTTGCCCATCTTCGCGCCGTCGCCATGATCAACATCGTGCTGTCTATCTATATCCCTCTTTTCGGAGTATTCCAGGGCGCAGGCCACAGTGCTTTTCCCATGGTGGTCGCCTGTGCGGCGCTCGGCACACGCGTAGTCATCGTGTATCTTCTCCGTTACAGTTCCTTCCTCGGTCACACCGTGATCTGGTGGAACGGTATCTTCGGCTTCGGCATGGGCTTTCTTATCACCTGGACATTCTTCCTCTCCGGGATCTGGAAGCGCGGCACGGACAAACTGATCCGCACCGTCGCTTCTTCCGGCCGGTAGATGTCCCGGACCACTCCTCAGTCTTCGTCCATATCCTGAATCTTAGGAAGAGTCGGATCATCACTTGTTAAGATCACGTCCGAGCAGTCAAACAGAATAATCTTTATATCCAGGACTTCATACGATTCTCTCATTTTCGGATTCTCCTCATTTAAATATCTCTGCATATTCGTAAATAGCCGTCACCAGATCACACAGTTCCTCCGTGCAGATATCCGGATTGGATGTCTTCTGTCGGAGCACCAGACGCACATCGCTATAAATAGGGATGCAGATGTATAAGCCTCCTTGGGGGAGTGAGAACAACTGTGATATAATTGTCCATGTCGTCACGCAGGCTCTTCTTAAGAAAGCTTACATTCCACGGCATAAAGTAAAGAATAAAGAAGGACAGACACTATGTCAGAAGCCAAGAAGACCCATCCCGCTAGCAAGAAGAAAAAGACCGCATACCGCCGTATGATCGAGCATCGTATCAAGATCGCATCCATCGTAGTCGGCGCAATTGCACTTCTTCTCCTCCTCTTTTTCACCTGCATCGCCGGGTACAGTTTCTCGGCCAAGGCCTGGCATGTCAAGTTTGACCCGATTCATGGCTATGCTTACACCTATTACCTCAAGAAGGACTTCAATCCCGCACACATCGTGATCGACTCGTGCACGAAGTCCGGCTCCGAGGTGACTGTTCCGGACACGATCTGGGGCGCACGCGTCGAAGTCATCGGTGACAGCGCTTTTAAAAGCTCGGTAAAGCAGGTCAAGCTCGGAAAATACGTCTACGCAGTGGGTGAAGGAAACGGGCAGCAGCGGTTTCTCCTCCCCGACTCATATGCAAGTACCACATATTACGTGACATTTAAGGATAAAGAAGCATCCGGCTTCTACTACAAAGCCAATCCGGACAAGACACTCACGGCATACGCATATTTCAAGAGCGAAGCAGAGTACACGGTCCCGGTATCTTACGGTGGGCTTACGGTCTCACAGGTGACGGATTACTACGAGAACACCCCTTATCTTCTGGAGATGGCCGAGACTCTGGTTTCTTGCCAGAGTATGCTCCCCTACAACATGCTTCGTATCAACGAAGTGATGGAAGCCGGCATCAATCCATACTTCTTCAGCATCGAAGATGAAGAAACGATCTCAAGGGTACAGAATGTATTTAATCACCTTCCCCAGATCTACAAGTACGACTCCGCAGGAAATCCAGCTGACGCTGAGACTGAAATCAAGCTTTCGATCACAAATGGCGGTAGCGCCTCGGGACGCACGGCCAAAGAGATCATCGAAAGCAATCCGGCGATTACGTTTATCAACGCCGAGCAGGACCTCACCTTTAACACGGTCGATGCTCTACTGAATGATACGAAGAGTTTCCGCGACTGGCTCTGCAGCGGGTTTATACAAGTCAGCTGACCCGGATTCCGCTTCTCTTCACATTTCCCCCATCACCCGACGACCCGGGTCCCGCCAATAAGGCGGATCTTGAGGACCTGACAGGCATCGTGTCCGAAGACAGAATCCATCACTTCCTTATACGAAGACACATCCTCATTTCGAAGGAACGCCTGTATTGTCCCCGCAAAACCGCCTCCGTGCACCCGATGCGCAGAGGTTTTCGGATCGAGGACGGCATCACTTACCGCCAGTGCTACGGATACATTCTGATGCGTAACATCCGAAGAGACATACACATTCTGAAGAACTTCCGCAGAAGACTTTCCCGAGAGACGGACCTGTTCCAGGAAAGCACCTACATCTTCTCTTTTCAAAGCTTCGACTCCACATCTCACACGATCGTTTTCCTTTACAAAATGGATCGCACGAAGGAAGGCACGATCTCCGAAACGTTCGCGAAGTTCGGAAGAATGAACGATCAGTTCTTGAATTGATGTACCAAGAAGATATTCTCTATTGAAAAACCCTGCGATTTCTTTCATCTCGCGCGGAATCGCCGCATACTCGGATGTCAGATCATGGTGTGAGCTCTTCGTATCCGTAATACAGAGACTGTATCCGACCGAGCAAAGATCGAAATCGATTCTCTCCACGCCGGCTTTCTCCGGATTTTGGAAATCGACATGAATCAGTCCTCCAACCGAGCACGCCATCTGATCCATAAGGCCGCAGGGTTTTCCGAAGTACACATTCTCCGCATACTGGCCGATCACAGCGATTTCTTCCGAAGAGACGCATGCTTCATTAAAAAGTCCCGAGAGTATCGTCCCGATCAGTGTCTCAAAGGAGGCCGACGAAGAAAGTCCCGCCCCGATGAGCACATCACTGGTCGCATAGGCGCAGAATCCTCCGACACGATACCCTCTGTCGACAAATCCCCTGACGACGCCCTTGATGATGGACTTCGTTCCGTTCTCTTTGCCCGGGCACGGGGAAAGATCCTGAAGATCCACTTCGATCTGCGGGAAATCTCCGGATGTGATCCGGATGGTGTTATCTCCCGTCGGATGCACCACAGCAATCGCGTCGCGGTTGATACTTGCGGCGATCACCTCTCCATGCTGGTGATCGGTATGATTTCCCATAACTTCCGTTCTTCCCGGAGCCGAGAAGATCACGATCTGCTCTTCACCATAGAGTTCCCGGAAGCGATCGATCGCCCGGATATATCTTTCTTTCTCATAGGAAAGAAGAGACGGATCCATGTATAGTTCCAGAAATCTCTTCTCCATTTCGCTGGAAAGAATCTTATCCTTACATTCATCTATGCGGATCATCTGAACCCTCCTTGATTACTTAGCCCAGTGAATACTTCTCCCTGACGCGCTCATCCGGTTCATAATCGCCCAGATACGCATCCGTCATTTCGATCAGTTCCTCATACGTTATCGGCCGGAGAAGATACTTATATGTTTCGTATTTTCCTGATTCAACTATGACCGGACTTCCTGTATCCGGGTCTACTCCTGATAGGGACGCGTCACTGATCACGCCGATGCATCGCAGGTCCTCGTCAAAGATCCGCACTTCGTCGGCACTCAGATAGTACTGTCCCGCATTTTTATCGTAATAGAAGTAATGGACATACCCGCTCGTAGAATAGATCGTCTTGATCCGTTCAAACGATTCACCATCATAGATACACACCTGACCGTCCCAGAGCTGTACCGCACCGAGATCCGCATTCTGACACAGTACGACCTGGTAGATTCGGCTACGATCGTAGCTTCTCTCCTTCTTCAGAACGGATTCAAGAAATGCATCCGTTTCCGGATCATCCGCAAAAGAATTATTGCGTTCTTCAAATGGAGTCTCTTCTCCTTCAAATGCGACCAAATATTCCGAATTTCTAAATCTGTAGGTAGATATCTTATTCTCACCGGTCACGATACAATAGAGAGTATCATTTCGGAACACCTTCTCCGAAAGCGCCTCGTACGAAGTATCCACCGGTGTTACGACAGAGATGTCTTCGTCGGTTATGACCTTCACCGTTCCTGCATAATCAACGATCGCGATACCATTCTTAATGACATTGACCCGGATAACGTATTCCGAAACGGAGGTATATTCTTTCCACTCGAGACTTTTGTTATAGATATTGATTGAACTACCCTGTACCACAATGATCGTGTCACCCGATATAGCCAGCTTGTCATATGTGACAAAAGGTATATCCGTTTTCTTGGATACAACTCCCGAAGTGATGTCCATGGCACAGAGATAATATGAATATTTATCTACTTTCTCCATCCACACGATCGTTTCTCCATCCGTCGCCACATCGTTTCCATAGTTCAATGCACACGGGATGTCGACCACACGCTCACATATTCTGCCTGAAAGAGCAACGGAAAAGATATACGTAACGTCTTGGTCAAAATCCGTCCAGAGGATTATCGCGTTACTGCTGTCACAAGAGTACTCGACATGTATCTGATGGCGGTTTCCGGAAGCGGAGATCATGGACGCACCATCAAAAGAACACACCTGATCCGTTCCCCGAAAGAAATATACACTATCCTCCTGCACGAAGGCATACCCACCATCTCCAAGCTGATCTGACACCAGTTCGTTGACAAAATCAAATTGCATATCCTTTTCATCTCTCGAAGAAAGATTGAAGTATTTCCAATTCTCGTCTTTTCGCTGGAACAGACATCCGTTATCCCCATCAAAACGAACTGTAGAATATTCTTCAGGTTCGAAAGAAAGGACTGTCTCTCCTGTCTTAAGATCCAGAATGTAATACCGCATATCCAGCCCTTTAAGAGATGCGTATCCGCTATAGGGAGAAATCTGAAGATCATAACTGGCAGAGAAAGGAAGCAGGATGTCTTCATCACAATCATATCCCGGGAAGTCATAGATACCGAGTGCCTTGATCAGCGCCAGAAGTGCATTTTCACTGAGATTGTCGCTTTTGTTATCAGGAAGTGCCTGCCTGGCCGCATATACTGCAGCCTTCCTCTGTTTGTCACGAAGGAGGTTATCGGATGTCGCCGCAAGTGAATCCGCATACTTCTGAGAGATGATCTCATTTTGACTGTCGATCTCTTCGTTTTGCTTCAGGATCTCTTCATTTTGCTTGAGGAGTTCTTGTCCCTGCTTTGCGATTTTCACCAGAAAAAACACACTTATCATCAGTACCGTAAGAAGAATACCAAAAACGATCAATGTACGGTTTCTCTTCTTGGTGCTCTCCTCTTTCCTCTGCCTCTGGACGAGATCATCATATCCTATTCCGAAGATCGCAGCAACGATACGTAACACAGCCTTATCAACAAGGTTATTGCGTTCCTTATCGCCGTTTGCGCGGCAATCTGCCGCAAGCGGTTCCACTTTTACTTTCACGGTCGCGTTCGTTCCGGCCATGTATTCCCTTTGCACTTCCTCATACATCATCACATCGGGGAAAGCACTCTCCGGCTCGCCACCGGCAAGAACAAGTAATACGTTTTTCTTACCCCGTATCTTGAGAAAAGTCTCCAGTTCCTGCATACACCACGGAGACGTCAGATACTGAGGCGAACAAATGCAGATGAGATACTCGGACTGACGGATCGCACGCTCGATCTCCTCTGACAGATTCTCTGCAACAGCCAGTTCCGACTCATCGCGGAATACGCGTTGCAGTCGGCTCTTTCCTGTTTTCTTTTGTACTTCTTTAGGAAGACGATAACTCTCCAGTTTCTTCTGGAGACGTTCTGCGATTTTCTGATCCGGATCACAGTGTTTATAGCTTATAAATGCGTCGTATCTTATTTCTTCCGTCATATCTTCGATTCTCCGTCCGGCAAGAACTCCATATCGATATGAAACTTCTTCCACTTACCCATACAATCCCCCTGAGAACTATCCTCATTCAGTATATCATTTTTTACGTGAGAACCAGACACTCTCCCTTATCTCAACAGACGAAAAAACGGCCACAGAAGTAAACTTCTGCGGCCGCGGATGTGCTAAAGATTTTTACCTGTTATCAGAAGAGTTCTACCGACTTACCATCTGCATCGAAGATCTTCTTCTCACCGGCTACGACATAGACGTCACCGCTGAGTTTTGCAGCCTTCTTCTCGATAGCCTTAAGCTCGATCTGCTGGCCGTCAATCTCGAGGAAGATCTTACCAAGTTTCTTAACAGCTTTCTTAGCCGGAGCTTTTTTCGCTGCAGCCTTCTTGGCAGGAGCCTTCTTCGCAGCAACTTTCTTAGCAGCAGCCTTCTTAGCCGGAGCCTTCTTCGCAGCAGCCTTCGGAGCCGCCTTCTTTGCTTCTGCCTTCGGAGCTTCTACTTTTGCAGCAGCCTTCGGAGCGGCAGCTTTCTTAGCCGGTGCCTTCTTCGCAGCTACCTTCTTAGCCGGAGCTTTCTTTGCAGCAGCTTTTTTTGCCGGTGCTTTTGCAGCAGCCTTTGGTGCTTCAACTTTTGCTTCTACTTTTTTCTCATCTGCCATATAACAAATCCTCCAATTCATTTAGCAAAAAGCAGTTCGTGATGTTAATTTCATAATAAACATATGTTGAAAATCCGTCAATCACTAAATCAAAAGGAAGATATTCCTTCCATCGCAACGTCACAAAAAGAGATATTCCCATTCCAATCGGTACACAAAAAGATTCCCGTTTCCCGCATCCAATGCTGCACGGTTTCCATCTTCCGAAATGGCCAGGTTTCAAACTGAATATTCACTTCTTTTTCCGAAAGCGAATAGATGGTTTTCCGCTCTGGAAACTCATCTTTTACAAAGGGTTTCGAGTTCGCATTTCTTTTCTTCACTTTCAAGATTCAGGATCGAGATCTCCGGCGAGGTGATCGATTTATAGTCGAAATGATAGTCATCGATATTGGTATGCGTGCCGAGTGAGGTATAGATCAATCCATCTTTATCTACAAATGCGAACTTCTCAAGTTTATAGATACGCTTCATCTTCGCCTGATAGGCCTGCAAATGTCCGATGTCGGAGATATCTTCGTCCGTCATCAGTTCCAAAGCGACATTCACATCTTCGATCTTCTTCTGGAGATTGGCCTCCACGACCTGTTCGCGTCGTCCGGCAAGTTCGTCGAGATAGAGCATACTCACCGACTCGACAGCCTCCATCGTATCCTTCGTTGCCAGAAGGCCCGTAAGGATCGTACCAAGTGTCAGCACCAGTACAAAGACGATGCTGCCGATCACGGCAACACTAATCGTTTTATTACTTTTCCCCGTGCCATCTTATTCCCCTTGTCTTATCTGATAAAATGAGTCGGCTGCCAGGATTCTTCTCCGGTAGTCCGTGCTTTTCTTTCGCCAGTTCGATACCACGCACAGAAGCAAAGAGTTAGCATGTATCCTTTCTTACGATTATATCAAACATCTCGTGATAATTTGACATCTGTTTTCTTCATAGATATTATTACCTTCAAAAGAAAACTCTTACTTTTACTAAGCGGAAAGAACATAAAGAAAGTCCAAAGGAGATATACTATGAAAACTGTTAAGAAACTTATGGCCGCCGTCCTAATTACGGCAATGGTTCTGTCTCTTGCTGCCTGCGGAAGCAAAGTCAAGAAGATGACTGCCGAGGAATTTACTTCCAAGCTCGAGAAGGAGAATTTCACCGTTAAGGAAACAAAAGGTTCCGAAGACGTGAAGACCTCCATTGTCGCCTACAACAGTGATATGTCTGTCATGTTGACATACAGCCTCTTTGCATCCACAGAAGCAGCGAAGAAGAACTTCGATTATTTCAAGGAGACGGCGGAAGCGGCAAAGAAGGAAGGCACGATCGAAAAACTGAGCACAAGCAGCAGCAAGATCACTGCAGATGGCGGCGAAGACGGCTACATAGTTGTTGCCTACGCAGAAGATATGGTCATCATGGTTACCGCGCTGACGACCAATTCTGATGCTGCCAAAGACGCCTGCAAGGTTCTGGGTATCTGAATCAAGTATTTCACGGATCACAAGAGGAACTGTCGCAAGGCAGTTCCTCTTATTTTCTTCTTTTTCTTCTGACACGATTGACATGTCTCTCAAAGTCCCCGCTTCTCAGAAGTTCGGCCAGGACATACTGCTCGAAGATCGGTACAGTACAGGAGTAAAATCCGAGTTTTTCCTCAAATGGTTTTACCAGACGGAGCGGAAGAATCATGTATCCGATACGCATCGATGGAGCCAGAGTCCTGGAGAAGGTATTAAGATAAATGACATCCACATCCGGATCCATCGAGAAGATGGGTTCTTCGGCCTTCTTCGAGACCGTCAGTTCCGAATCATAGTTATCCTCGATCAGGATCCCTCTTCTTTTCTTGGCCCATCTTAAATACTCCATCTTCTTAGAGATACCGACCGTGACACCGGATGGAAAACTATGGAAAGGCGTCACATGCAGTACCCTGGCTTTCGTCTTCTTCAAAGATTCCGATGAGATCCCGTCAGGCGTCATCGGAAGCGGATCGCAAACGATACCCATTGTCTCATACACCAGGCGTATCTTCTTATATGACGGGTCCTCTATTGCAAAGAGCAGTTCTTTCTCTTCTCTATCGGAATCACACACGCTGTCATCATATATGTAGCCCGGATCTTTGCCAACGGCGAGAAGCTGTGCGATCAGTCCGTATAAGTATTCCGAACCTGAACCGACGATAATCTGCGATGGTTCGACCGTGATTCCCCTGCTTCTTCCGAGATACAGACAGATCTCATTACGAAGCTCAGCGCACCCGTGGTTCGGTGACTTGACAAGGATATTCTCAGCGTGATCCAGAATCACTTTACGCATCGTTCTGGCCAGTACGGAGAAAGGAAATTCGCCGTAATCGATCGGCTGTTCATCCTTTTCTAATACGATTGACTCGGTTCTTAAGATATCCTGGCCGAGGAAATCTTCACCTTTATATATCACGAAGACCCCGCTTCGCTGGCGACTCTGCACATAGCCCTCCTCCGCCAGAAGTGTGAGCATATGCTCAACCGTAATCACACTGACTCCGGTCTCATCCGCAATCACACGCTTCGAAGGAAGCTTTGTGCCATAAGGATAAATGCCGGAAACGATATCTCTGACGAAATAATGGTAGAGCTGGATATACGCCGGCTCGGTTTGCTCTTTATCAATCTGTATATTCATCTGGTTATATATTTCTCTCCCGTTTTGGTCATTTTTATAAGGTCAGAATAATGATAATCTTTTCAGCGTAGGAAGTAAAGGAGAAATACAAAAATGAAAAAGCAAGTTTACACATCCACAATAAGAATAACCACCACAGCCGTATTTATGGCACTGACGATAGCGATGGCATCGTTCGGCATCCCGGTTCCGGGTGGACACCTATATCTCTGTGATGTGATCATTTGTCTGGCCGCGATCCTCTTAAATCCTTTCGAGGCATTTCTCGTCGGCGGACTCGGATCCTTCTTCGGAGACATGATCTTCTATCCGCTTCCGATGTTCGTATCGCTCGTAGTACATGGCCTTCAGGCTGTCGTGATCTCTCTGATCTCACATAACACCCTAAAGGATCACCCGAAGATCGCATCCGGAATCGGCGTTTCCATCGGAGCTGTGATCATGGTCGTCGGATATACACTCGGTAAGATCTTCGTCTACAGCACCTTCGAGTACGCGATGATGAAGCTGCCATACGAGATCGCACAGGGCGCTCTTGGTGCAGTTCTCGGCATGATCCTCTGCTGGAGATTCGGGATCAGAAAACTTTTCTTAAATCTCGTAGAGAGAAAGAGAAACGAGCCGGCACAGGTCGCAGTAGAGGCCGCAACGTCCGATACAGACGTCAAGTAGTAATCCGCATACTTCCTTAATTGGTGAAATCTGTTTGGAAAAGGGAGCTTCGAAAGAAGCCCCCTTTTTCTTGCCATAAAAATGGAATCTCCGAATTTTCTATTAGCTTAATATGCTGATCACTAATGTTTCAGACAAATAAATCCATCTCAAGAAGTTTTCTGTAGATTGCATCTGCAAGAGCTGCATGTCCGGTTTCATCTAGATGTTCTTCATCAATGTGACTGGCCGTAGCGTAGTCAGAAGCAGCAAGAAAATGTATCCCTCGTCGGGAAGCGATATTTCTATATACTTCTCTTAATCCGCGGCTTACTTCTACAGAACGGGAGTTAAACTCCGGATCCTTTTCCGGTCTCCATACCTCCTCACCGAGATAAAGCGGTGAGACCAGAAGGATACGGGATGGGCTTATGTACTTCACGATCTCATCCAGGCAGAGCTCGATCCCCTTTCCGATCGTGTATTCCGATGCACCATAAATCGTCTTACAATCATTCGTTCCGAGCATGAGGATCACCCCATCGAGTGGAGACTGGCTCTGCAGGATCACCGGAAGAGTGTCGAGGCCCCTTCGGCCAGGACGAAGGGCATCTTCGAACACGGTCGTTCTACCGCATAGACCTTCTTCGATCAACCTCGTTTCCTTTGCCCGTAACTGAAGATTCCCGGTCCAGCGAACCTCCCACGAGAATCTCGCGGGAGGTCTGGATCCGGGAATGAGTCCCCATGTATTGGAATCGCCAAATGCAAGTATGGTTTTCATATGTCCTCTTTCTTACAGGCGATCTTATATACAGCCTGTTATTTCTTGATTCCCTCTCTCCAGGTCGCAGGCTTAAATTCACCAACGAGCGGCAGGAGGCGCTTGTCCACATCGATCTTAAATACAGAATTAAAGTTATTGGTCGCGATCATCTGACCTGCGAATCCTACGATTACGACCAGTTCCTGATCATTGAAATACTTTCGAAGCTGATCGAAGAGTTCATCTTCCACGGATGTCGGATCCTTTACGATGGACTGTGCGAGCGTCGCAAGAAGCTGCTCTTTCTCATCGTATACGAGGTTATGCGGATCAAGACCAAGTCCCTTTACGTCAGAGATGAAAAACAGCGAGCACAGCTGGCACGAATTTGTGGTCGAGATCGCATGTGCATAAAGGATCGCATCCTTCTGTCCGATCACCTCAACGAGACGGTTCCAGGACGTGTACCAGGCCATATAGGCATCGTAGGTAGCTGCGTCATTCAGAAGGCCCTTCTTCATGTTGGTTACTGCATTTCTGCCTGCCAGTTCGTCATAGCGCTCCTTCTCTGCGCCGGTTGCTTCATTCTGTTCTACTAATTTGATTCTTGCCATGTTCATACTCCTTTTCTAATTCATCTGAATTTTCGTTGAAATCTGTTTGTGTTGTGATTCTCCCGCACTATATCAAAGTGCAAGTTTCAGTACTTCTACTATCTTTTCAGCATCCAGCGGAACATAGTGGCCTACACTACCACCGGCTGTTGCTCTCTTCGCCATCGTCTCAAAGTCTTTTTCATCGATCCTAAGTTCCGTAAGAGATGTGGCGAGACCCAGTTCCTGAAAGAAACTCTTCAATTTATCCGACAGCAGCAGGGCTCTTTGCTTCTCGTCGAAGTCATACGAGTCGATCTCGTATACGCGGCTCGCCAGAAGAGCGAGTCTCCACGGCTTGATATCTGCGATATACTTCGTCCAAGCGACGAATACGACAGCCATGCCTTCACCGTGTGTGATGTTATACTGAGCGGAAAGTTCGTGCTCGATCCTGTGGGATGCCCAATCGGCACGTCTACCGGCGTCCAGGAAGTTGTTGTGGGCGACACTTGCCAGCCACTGGATCTCTCCTCTTGCATTTACATCTTTCGGATCCTCGAGAAGTCTTCTCGCATTGACCGTCAGCGCACGGATCGCGCCTTCGATCAGATAGTCTGTCGTGTCGGAGTGTTTCTCATCGGAAAAGTATCTTTCCAGGAGGTGCGACAGCACATCTGCGATGCCTACATTCGTCTGATACACGGGGAGGTTGATCGTGTATCTCGGATTCATGATGGCAAACTTCGGGATGATTCTGTCATCTTCAAAACCCTTCTTCCATTCTCCGTATGAGAGAATGGCACAGTTGGATGTTTCCGATCCGCTTGATGCTGTTGTGGCGATCACACCGATGTTCAGTACTCTTTCCGGATTGGTTCCTTTCGAGAAGAAATCCCATACATCACCGTCATAGGGAATCCCCAGAGCGACCGCCTTGGCGGTGTCGATGGCGCTTCCGCCACCGACGGCCAGGACAAAGTCCACGTCATCTTTCTTGCCTTGTGCTACCAGTTTTCTTACCAGTTCGATACTCGGATTCGGAACCACTTCCCCGCTCTCACTGAACCGGATATTGAGATTCTCTACTGCACTTTTGATGACATCGTAGATGCCGAGTGTCTTGATGAAATCTCCACTATAGACCAGAAGCAGTGACTTAACCTGATAATCGGAAAGCAGGTTCTGCAATTTGTTTTCACTGCCCTCACCGAAAACGATCTTCGCGGGGTTATAGTATTCGAAACCGATCATGTTATCATCTCCATTTCTTGTTATGAATTATCGTTCATTCTCTCTAAAAGCACTACGGATTAAGAACCCGCAATCGATATCGCCGATCATCAGATACTATTAGTGAAGCGGAACGACTGCGCCACCGTACGTCTTCTCGATATACTCCTTGATTTCCGGTCCCTGCAGAACTTCTACGAGTGCCTTCAGTGCTTCGTTGTTCTCATTTCCGGCCTTCGTTGCGATGATGTTTCCATATGTCTGTGCAGCAAGACCATCGTTTGCTTCTACGGCCAATGCATCTTTTACATGAAGTCCACCCTCGATCGCGTAGTTCCCGTTAATGACTGCGATGTCAACATCAGGAAGTGCTGCGACGAGCTGTTCCGGCGCCAGTTCCTTAAAAGAGATATTCTTCGGGTTTGCTACGATATCCTCTACGGTTGCATTGATGCCGGCGTCTTCCTTCAGTGTAAGAAGACCTTCCTGCTGCAGAAGAAGAAGTGCTCTTGCCTCATTCGTAACGTTATTCGGAACCGCTACGATCGCTCCGTCAGGAAGATCAGCAAGATTCGTCGTTCTTCCTGCGTAGATACCGAATGGTTCATAGTGGATCGCACCGATGGAAACAAGATTCGAACCGTTTTCCTTATTGAACTGCTCGAGGTAAGGAACATGCTGGAAATAGTTCGCGTCAAGACTTCCTTCGATCACGCCGGTATTCGGTGTTACGGAATCTTCCAGTTTCACGATCTCGAGGTTGTATCCCTTCTTCTCAAGAAGCGGCTTCGCCACTTCGAGGATCTCCGAATGAGGTGTAATGTTCGCACCGACCTTGATGGTCTTGTTCTCATTTGCGGAAGCTTTCTTGCCGCATGCAGCGGCAGAAGAAAGAAGTGTCAGTGTAAGAGCTACGGTAATAAATTTCTTAAATGTGTTTTTCATGGTTTTATTTCTCCTTGTGTTTACGAAATTTAATGTGTTTTTGTATGTGTTTTTCTTTTCTCCCGGCCATAAAAAATCCGGGAACTTATCAGATTAAGCTCCCGGACAAGTGGCAATCTTATGCGTTGCGATTTCAACATCGCTCCGTCTCACGGCGCAAGGAATGATTCCCTGACGAACCGACCACATAACATGTCCGGGAGTTCAGCATTCGACAACACATGTACATCATAGCGAGTTTTTCTGTTGCTAATGTTTTCATTTCTCACGCCTCCTTTTCTCAAGCGATGTATGTACTTTAACACTACCAACCTACTATGTCAATAGGTTTTTCGCATTTTTTTCGAAAGTAATATTCCGATCTCCTGGATCACCATGACCATGAGTACCAGAAGGCCTACTGTCACCCAAAGTACATCTTTCTGATAACGATAGTAGCCGTACTGAAGCGCAATCGCACCAAGCCCGCCACCACCGATCACACCGGCCATCGCCGAGTATCCGAGTACGGTCGCGATATTGATGGCGCCACCAAGAAGTAGTGACGGTGTCGCTTCCGGAAGGATAAAGTGAATGATGATATATAATGGAGACGCGCCCATCGATACGGCCGCCTCGATGATTCCGGGATCCACTTCACTAAGTGAAGACTCGACCATTCGTGCTACGATCGGGATCGCGCCCACTGTGAGCGGTACGATCGATGCAGTCGTTCCGATCGAAGTCCCCACCACGAATCTCGTAAACGGGATCAGGAGTACCAACAGGATCAGAAACGGAAGCGAACGTAAGACATTGACGATTGTTCCCACGACCACATTAACTCCATGATTCTCGAGAAGATGTCCTTTCGATGTGGTATAAAGTAGAACCCCCAGTGGTAAGCCGATCAGATAGGCAAACAGTGCCGCAAAGAATGTCATCTGCAGCGTCTCCCATACGCCCGTTTTAATCGTTTCAATAATATATTCACTCATACTTTGTCACCTCCGACACGACAAGTCCGCTTTTACTGAAGAATTCTATTATGCTCTCCTGATCCCCTTCGTTATCCGGAAGTTCCAGTACCATCTGACCGTATCCGATCCCGCCGACACTTCTCGTATTGGCGCTGATAATGCTGACTTTCTTCCCTGTCTTTTCCACCAGATTCGCGATAAAAGGTTCACTGGCTCTGGTTCCGTCAAATACGATGCGTATCAGTCTGCTTTCCGTGTTCGTCGGTTCAAAGGGATTACTCGGAAACACCAGTTTCTTCGCAGCGTCGGACTTAGGGGAACTGAAGACCTCTCGCACATTTCCTACCTCGGCCAGAACTCCGTTTTCGATAATCGCCACACGATCGCATATCTTCTCTACTACGGACATCTCATGCGTAATGATGATGATCGTGATCTTTCTTTCCTCATTGATCCTCTTAAGAAGCTCCAGGATCTCTCCTGTGATCTTCGGATCAAGTGCCGATGTTGCCTCATCGCAGAGAAGCACCTTCGGATCGGCCGCGAGTGCTCTTGCGATCGCCACACGCTGTTTCTGTCCGCCGGAAAGCCGCGCTGGATAGACTGTTTCCTTTTCTTCAAGTCCGACGATCTTTAACATCTCCCGTGCCTTTTCTTTTCTCTTTTTTCTCGGAACACCTGCGATCCGTAAGGGCTCTTCGACGTTTTCGATGACCGTTCTCTGCAAAAGAAGATTAAAACCCTGGAAGATCATGGAGATCGAATGCCGAACTTTCCGAAGTTCTGAGGCCTTCAGTTCCGCAAGATCCTTTCCGTAATAAAGTACTTTGCCATCACTTACTTCCTCGAGTCGGTTCAGCGTTCTGACCAGTGTAGATTTTCCGGCGCCGCTCATGCCGATGATACCAAAGATCTCCCCTTCTTCTACGGAAAGACTCACATCTTTCAGCGCAGTGAATTCTTTCCCGTCATTTCTGTATGTCTTATATACATGTTCCAGTTCGTAGATATTCCCCATAGCATTTTTCCTGCTCTCAATCAAATAATCCCTTGCTTATGTACCTATCACCACGGTCCGGGAAGATCGTGACGATGTTTCCGTGATCCAGTTTTTCCGCCAGTTTCAGTGACGCGGCAAGCGCAGCGCCCGAAGAAGATCCGGCAAGTACACCTTCTTTTCTGGCCAGTTCTCTCGATGCCTCAAAGGCTTCGCTATCCGTGATCTTGATGACATCGTCTACGAGGGTGATATCCATCGTATCTGCTATAAAATCGTTGCCGATCCCCTCGATATCGTAGTCGTGATGCTCTCCTCCACCGATAATGGAACCATATGGATCTGCAAGTATGCCTCGGATCTGCGGATCTTTTTCTTTCAGATATTTCACGACACCCGTGAAAGTACCGCCCGAACCGGCACCGGCCACAAAGTAATCGACATTTCCTTGAAGCTGGCTATAGATCTCCGGTCCTGTCGTCTCATAGTGCGCTCTCGGATTCGAAGGGTTCCGGAACTGCCGAAGCGAAACTGCTCCCTCGGTCTGACTTAAGATCCTTTCCGCCTCCCGCTCGGCACCCAGCATGCCTTCTTCCCTCGAGGTATGTACGATTACCGCCCCCAGTGCCTTCATGACCTTCTGTTTCTCGATGGAGAACTTTTCCGGGACGGTAAAGATCACTCTGTATCCTTGATTCAGTGCCGCGATGGCGATCCCGATCCCTGTATTTCCTGCCGTCGCATCAACGATCGTACCGCCTTCTTTTAGGATCCCACGTTCTTTCGCATCCTGGATCATGTACAGACCCACACGGTCCTTAACACTTCCGGCCGGATTCATCAGTTCTAACTTGGCATAAATATTTACTCCGGGCTTAACGCCCATATGGCTGATCTTCAGGATCGGCGTATTACCGATCATCTCTCTAATATCCGAATATACGTGTTTCATATTCTTTTCTCCCTTTATGCTTTCTTCGATTTTTCGACGGCCTGAATAAGATCTTCGATCAGGTCGTCTACATCTTCGATACCGACGGAAAAGCGGATCAGTTCATCGACGATACCTACACTCTTACGGATCTCGGCCGGAATGGCTGCATGTGTCATGCTGGCCGGATGGCAGACAAGCGATTCCACACCACCTAGGCTCTCGGCCAGCGAGATCAGTTTTAATGATTCGAAGAATACCTTGTAATCGTATTTCTCATCTAAAACAAAGGAGAACATAGCGCCTGCTCCGGAAGCCTGCTTCTTCTGGATCTCATATCCAGGATCGGAAGGAAGCCCCGGGTAATAGACCTTGCTGACATATCCGCTCTCAGAGAGCCACTTCGCGATCTTTCCGGCGTTACTTACATGTCTGTCCATACGTACACCGAGAGTCTTGATACCCCGGATCATGAGAAAACTGTCCCACGGAGCCAGCACACCTCCGATCGCGTTCTGTAGATAGTAGAGACGGTCGGCCAGAGCCTTATCTTTCAGTGCTACGAGACCGGAGATCGTATCGCTATGCCCGCCGAGATACTTGGTGCCACTATGAATGACGATATCCGCACCGAGATCCAGCGGACGCTGAAGGTACGGAGTCAGGAATGTATTGTCCACGATAAGAAGCTTACCGTGCTTCTTCGCGATCTTCGAAACCGCCTCGATATCCGTAATCGTCAGAAGCGGATTGGCCGGACTTTCGACATAGATGGCTTTGACATCCGGATCCAGCGCGGCTTCCACAGAAGCAAGATCCGAAGTGTTCACGATCTTATAGGTAATATCCAGATTCTTGAAAACATTATCCAGGATACGGAACGTACCGCCATAGATGTTATCCGATACGACCAGCTTGTCCCCGCCTTTAAAGAGTGAAAGGACTGTATGGATCGCAGCCAGCCCGGATGCAAAAGCGAGACCATACTCCCCGTTTTCCAGATCCGCGATCAATTTCTCGAGCGCCGCACGAGTCGGGTTTCCGGTTCTCGAGTACTCCCAGCCGCGGTTTTTGCCGAGTCCATCCTGCTTATATGTCGAGGTCTGGTAGATCGGCACATTCACCGCACCTGTTACCTCATCTCCATCTATTCCTCCATGAATCAAAAGTGAATCGATCTTATAGCTCATTTTTTCTGTCCTTCTTTCGTTTGTATTGGTTAAATCTGTTTTGTTTATTTCTTTATCCGGCCGAAAAAAAGCCCGGGCGTTTTCTTCTCGCTCGGGCTCTTTCGGCATATGTATTTCTGTTATCAACAACATCGAATACTTATGAGGTGCATGCGCATACATCGACACTCCTCAGCCGTGAAAACCCGACTATTCAGCATTCGACAACACATGAATCTCATTTTCATACTCCTCTCGATATATTTGATAACAGTCGTCCGAGAATGTCCGTCAACATGGTGGAATTAAGGGGGAGCGGACCGCCCGGACGCTTCTGATATGTTGCGATTATATACATATTCGCCTACTATGTCAATAGGTTGTCAAACAAAAACCAGACACTTGATTTCTTCAGAAATCAAGTGCCTGATTTTACGCAATAAAATCCTACTAAGCGATAGTGGTCTGAATTAAGAGAGTACGCCGTGACCATTCATGAGATACTTGTCGCATTCTCTTGCGGCACCTCGGCCTTCGGTCAGGGCCCATACAACGAGTGACTGTCCTCTTCTCATATCACCTGCGGCAAATACACCCTCGACTGAGGTCTGGAACTTACCGAATTCGGCAGCGACATTAGAACGGCCGTCACGCTGAAGTCCCAGTGCGGTCGGAACTGTGTCTTCCGGTCCGAGGAATCCCATCGCGAGAATGACGAGATCTGCGTCGATAGTCTTTCTTGTCGAGTCGACCGGAACCGGAATCATTCTTCCGCTCTTCTCGTCTTTCTCCCAGGATACTTTTACTACCTGGAGTTTCTTGACGTTTCCTTTCGAGTCGCCGATAAACTTCTCGGTAGACATGAAGTACTGTCTCGGATCATCACCATATACATATGCGACTTCTTCCTGGCCGTAGTCAACTTTCTTCACGAAGGGATACTCCGGCCACGGGTTATTGGCCGCGCGGGTCTCCGGAAGCGGCCCCATGATCTCAAGCTGGGTCACGCTCTTCGCGCCCTGACGTACAGCTGTCGCGGAACAGTCTGTACCGGTATCACCACCGCCGATAATGACGACATGCTTGCCCTTCGCAGAAATGGCGACATCCGGAGCCGGACCTTCTTTATCAAAGTGATTCTTCGCAAAGAGCGCCTGAGTGTTCTTTCTTAAATAATCTACGGCAAAGTAGATCCCCTTCAGTTCTCTTCCTTCGACGACAAGATTTCTCGGCTTGGTCGCACCGCAGCAGAGAACAACAGCATCAAAGGAACTTCGGATCTCTTCGACGGTGATATCGTGTCCGACTTCCACGCCGCAGCGGAACCTAACGCCCTCTTCTTCCATCAGTTTGATACGACGGAGGATGACCTGCTTATCGAGTTTCATGTTCGGGATACCGTACATCAGAAGTCCACCCGGACGGTCCGCTCTCTCAAACACGGTAACACTATGACCAGCGTGATTCAGCTGATCGGCACAGGAAAGACCTGACGGGCCGGAACCGACGACCGCGACTTTTTTACCGGTACGGTTCTTCGGCGGATTCGGCTTCATGGTGCCGTTCTTCCACGCCGTCTCCGAAAGGAACCACTCGTTATTTCTTACTGAAGTGGAAGCAAAGTTGTGACCGCACGTGCAGGCACCTTCGCAGAGTGCCGGACAGACACGTCCGGTAAACTCCGGGAACCCATTTGTCTTACGAAGTCTTCTGTAGGCATCTTCGAAATGACCTTGATACAGAAGATCGTTAAACTCCGGGATGAGATTCGACAGCGGGCAGCCTGTGGCCCCTCGTCCGAGGAACATACCGGTCTGGCAGAACGGAACACCGCAGTCCATGCAGCGCGCGCCCTGAGTCCTGGCCTGATCTTCACTCTGATACATCTGATGTACTTCGCGGTAATCGTGGATACGTTCTTCTATATCCCGATCCGGGCCGATGGCTCTTTCGTACTCCAGGAATCCGGTATTCTTACCCATTGCTCTTCCCTCCCTTTCTCGTTGTTGAGGAAGCAGGCTTCTTCGCAGGTGCCTTCTTCGTACTTACTGTTTTCTTCGTTGTTTTTGCGGAAGATGTGGTCTTCTTAGCAGGAGCCTTCTTGACCGGCTTCTTCTCGCCAGGCTTTTCTTCTACAACTTTGATTGGCGCTTCGCTCTTTCCTGTTGCCAGTTCGAAAGCCATCAGGACGGCTTCATCTCCTTCGTAACCGTCAGCCTTCACCTCAGCGAGTTTCTCATTAAACTTCGCGTAATCATGAGGCAGTACCTTTACGAAACGGCCGATCAGATCGTCGAAGTTCGTGAGGATATGCTCGGCATAGGTGCTCTGCGTGTTCTTCACATGCTCACTGATCTGGGATCTTACGAATTCGATTTCTTCCGAATCGGAAAGCGGCAGAAGCTCGACCATTTCCTTATTGCATCTTGCGGCGAAATCACCGTTTGCGTCGTAGACATAAGCGATACCACCGGACATACCGGCTGCGAAGTTTCTGCCCGTAGGACCGAGAACGATCGCACGTCCGCCTGTCATATATTCACAGCCGTGGTCACCCACACCTTCTACGACAGCGATCGCACCACTGTTTCTTACGCAGAAACGTTCACCTGCGATACCGCTGATGTAAGCTGTACCGGATGTCGCTCCATAGAGCGCCACGTTACCGATGATCGTATTCTCTTCCGATCTGAAGCTCGCGTCTCTGTCCTTTCTGACGACGATCTTACCACCGGAAAGTCCTTTTCCGAGATAGTCGTTCGCGTCACCTTCAAGACGGAGTGTCAGGCCATGCGGGATAAATGCACCGAAGCTCTGTCCGGCCGATCCTCTGAAGTGAACATCGATGGAATCTTCCGGAAGTCCCTGCTCACCGTGAACACGAGTAATCGCGGAGCCCAGCTGGGTACCGGCTGCACGGTCGGTATTATGAATCTCGAGAGACAGGCTGACTTTTCTGCCGTCGTGGATCGCCGGTTCGGAAAGTGGGATCAGAACTTTATAGTCGAGAGTATTCTCGAGCTTGTGATCCTGCGCGACCGTGTGATGTGTGATGACGGTCGAGTCGAGCTGCGGACGATACAGGATCGCAGACAGATCGATGCCGGTTGCCTTCCAGAACTTGATGGCCTTATTGACACGGAGCATATCGGATCTTCCGACCATCTCATCGATGGTTCTAAAGCCGAGCTGTGCCATGATCTCACGAAGTTCCTCAGCGATGAAGCGCATGAAGTTTACCACATATTCCGGCTTACCTTCGAACTTGGCACGAAGCTTCGGGTTCTGTGTCGCGACACCGAACGGACAGGTATCGAGGTTACATACACGCATCATGGCGCATCCGAGCGCGACCAGCGGTCCGGTCGCAAATCCGAATTCTTCAGCACCCAAGAGACATGCGATCGCGACGTCACGACCGGTCAGGAGCTTACCGTCTGCTTCGACCGTGATACGGGAACGAAGGTCGTTCAGAAGCAGAGTCTGGTGTGCTTCGGCAACACCGAGCTCCCACGGAAGACCCGCATGGCGGATCGATGTTCTCGGTGCGGCACCTGTACCTCCGTCATAACCGGAGATCAGGACGACGTCTGCTCGAGCCTTAGCCACACCTGCGGCAATCGTACCGACACCGACTTCGGAAACGAGCTTAACGTTGATTCTTGCGAAGCGGTTCGCATTCTTTAAGTCATGGATCAGTTCCGCGAGGTCCTCGATCGAGTAGATATCGTGATGCGGCGGCGGAGAGATCAGACCGACACCCGGAGTGGAGTGACGTGTCTTTGCGATCCAAGGATAAACCTTACCTGCCGGGAGCTGACCGCCTTCACCTGGCTTTGCGCCCTGTGCCATCTTGATCTGGATCTCTTTTGCATGTACGAGATAATCGGAGGTTACACCGAAACGTCCGGAAGCGACCTGCTTGATCGCACTCATCTTCGAATCGCCGTTCGCCATTCTCTCGTATCTTTCCGGATCCTCACCACCTTCACCGGTGTTAGACTTACCGCCAAGACGGTTCATGGCGATCGCCAGAGTCTCGTGAGCTTCCTTACTGATGGAACCGTAGGACATCGCTCCGGTCTTAAATCTCTTGACGATGCTCTCTACAGGCTCGACTTCATAGATAGAGATCGGCTGCTTAGACGGAACGAACTCCAGAAGACCTCTGATCGTGCAGAGTCTGGTATTCTCTTCGTTCAGGCCCTTACTATATTCCTTAAAGAGGTTGTAATCGCCCTTTCTGACTGCATTCTGAAGCTGATAAATGGACTTCGGGTTAAACATATGGTATTCGCCGTCTTTACGCCACTGGTACACACCACCGGTTGCCAGACCCGGCTGCGTATCCGCAGTCTTATACGCGGCTTCCATACGGCTTCCAACTTCCTTCGCGATCTCGTCGAGGCCGATACCGCCGATACGGGAAGCGGTCGAAGTGAAGTACTTCTCGATGACTTCTTCACCGATACCGAGTGCCTCGAAGATCTGCGCACCCTGATAGCTCTTTACGGCCGAGATACCCATCTTCGACAGGATCTTGACGATGCCATGGCGGGCCGCGTTGATGTAATTATCGATCGCGACATCGACTTCTTTATCGAGACGCTGGTGAGCGATCTCATCGGCGATCGTCGCGTACGCCATATATGGGTTGATCGCGGAAGCACCGTAACCGACGAGCAGTGCGAAGTGATGAACTTCTCTCGGTTCACCGGACTCCAGTACGATCGAGGTCATGTGACGCTGTCCCTTTCTTACGAGGTGCTGATGCAAACCCGAAACAGCCAGCAGCGCCGGGATCGGGCTCTTATCCGCATCAGCTTCGCGATCGGAAAGGACTAAGATGTTCGTGCCTTTTTCTACCGCATCCGAAGCGGCCTTGCAGAGCGTATCCATCGCCTTTTCGAGAGTATGGCCGTCACCGTTTGCTTCGTAGAGGATCGGGAGAACGACGGACTTAAAGCCCTTTCTCTTGATGTTCTTCACGGCTGCCAGTTCTTCGTCCTTCAGGATCGGGCAAGGAAGTGCGATATGACGTGCGTCGGTCGCTTTCGGCTCGATGATGTTACCTTCGTTTCCGAGGTACATCCTCTCCATGATGACGATATCTTCACGGATGCAGTCGATCGGCGGGTTCGTGACCTGTGCGAACAGCTGCTTGAAATAGTTATAAAGGAGCTGGGGCTTATCCGACAGAACCGCGATCGGACTGTCGTTACCCATCGCACCGATAGCTTCGTTTCCATCCTTCGCCATCGGGATAACCATCTTACGGATATCCTCATAGGTATAACCGAACATCTTCTGCTTTACTTCGATATCCGCCTCGGCCTTTGTTGTCTTTCCTGCCTTAGACGGTGCTTTGGAAGAGGCCTTATAATCCTCAACAAGATCGGAAAGCTTGACCATGTTCTCGTCGACCCACTGCTTATAAGGATGTGCAGTTGCGACGGTCTTCTTGATCTCTTCGTTCGTGATAATGCGTCCTTCCTCGGTATCGATCAGGAGCATACGGCCCGGACGCAGACGGTTCTTGCTGATGATACGGTCTTCCGGCACCGGCAGAACACCGGCCTCGGAAGAAAGAACTACATATCCGTCGTCGGTCACGACATATCTTGCCGGACGAAGTCCGTTACGGTCGAGGGTCGCCACGATGCTTCTGCCATCGGTAAATGCCAGTGCAGCAGGACCGTCCCACGGCTCCATGAGCATGCTGTTGTACTCGTAGAACGCCTTTACATCCTCATCCATCTGCTCGTGCTTGATCCACGGCTCCGGAACCATCATCATGGCGGTCTCGGCCAGAGATCTTCCGGACAGCGTCAGGAACTCAAGAGTGTTATCGAACATCGCCGAGTCAGAGCCGTTCGGGTTGATGATCGGAAGGACCTTCTCCATATCATCGCCGAATGCTTTATTGCTGATCGAAGCGGATCTGGCATACATCGCGTTGATGTTACCTCTTAAGGTATTGATCTCACCGTTGTGGATCAGGTAGCGGTATGGATGCGCGCGCTCCCAGCTCGGGAAGGTGTTCGTGCTGTAACGGGAGTGAACGAGTGCGAGCGCAGAATCAAAGGACAGATCCTTCAGGTCGAGATAAAAAGCATCCATCTGTTCCGGAGTGAGCATACCCTTATAGACGATCGTTCTTGTGGAAAGGCTTGCGAAATAGAAATAACGCGGATCGGTCTCGGTGAGCTCGATCGTGCGCTTCTCCAATTTCTTTCTAATAACATAAAGTGCTCGGTCGAAGGCGATACCGGCCTTGGTCTTATCGCCTCTGCCGATAAAGATCTGCGCGATATACGGGCGGTTCTCCTTGGCTGTCTGTCCGATCGTGCTTTCATTGACCGGTGTATCACGCCAGCCGAGAACGACCTGGCCCTCTTCTTCGACGGCCTTGTCGATCACGCGCATGCACTTTTCACGGGCATCGCTCTGGCGCGGCAGGAACACCATGCCTACACCGTAATCGCCTGCCTGCGGAAGTGTGATACTCTCTTCGGGACAAACCTTTCTGAAAAATGCATCCGGGATCTGAAGAAGCATACCCGCACCGTCGCCGGTGTTCTCATCGCTTCCCTCACCACCACGATGGGCGAGATTCGCAAGAATACGAAGGCCGTTTTTCACCGTCTGGTGGGATCGCTTGCCGTGAATATTCACCACAAATCCGATACCGCACGCGTCGTGCTCAAATTCCGGAGAATAAAGTCCTTGCTTTTGCATCATCATTTTTCTTCCTCCTAAGGTCCGAAAAGCGTCCCCGGAAAAAGACAGGAAACGAAAGGCGCCAGGCCTTTCCGGTCTTCTCCACCGCAGATCACCGCGGGGATTCCGGGAAGCACTTAGCGCCATTGCCAGTATTTCATGGCTACATCGTATCATTTTGCAAGTTTGTATTCAACATCTTGCATTAACTAGAGCAAAAAACGATAAAAAACGTACGTGATTTTATTCGTCATGCAATTTATGTTTTCATTTTATGCATTTTGTACATATGAATCGTGCAGATTACTGTACCTTTCCTTTCTGGATCAGCTTCACATGCTCGGCATTTCTGATGATCAGGTCAGCCACTTCTTCTGCACTCTGTCCACGTTGAACGTCAAATGTCTTATAGCTCTTCTCTTTGAGGGGTTTCTTTGACGGAGAGAGATACTCACCCTTCGATGCTTTCTGGGAAGGATCCATGATCGTGAACTGATTATTATGCACCGCGATCGCTCCGATGTCACTGAGCTTCCAGAGCTTATAGCCCTCGAGCGAGCCGGACGGCAGTGAGAACATGAACTCGCCTTCTTCCGTAACGATGAACTTACCATATTGATCCTTCATGTGATGCTCCGCTGCGATCTTCGCCGCGAACTTCTTATTCGCCTTCTTATCTGCCATTACCAGCAGAACGATAAAAGCAATAAAAGCGATAGCTACTACGCCACCAATAAGATACCTTTCCATAAAACCCTCCAAGTTATCTCTATATTTTTGCATAATATGCAACTTTTTTTGATTATAACATAAAAGACGGTATAGCAGGCATCGCACAGATGAACGATGTTAGACTATACCGCCCGAAAAGCACTGTTATATAGAGTATCACTCCTGCCCGTATATCTCGCGGATCCGCTTCATGGCTTCCTCCGTATTCTCACGGGAGTTGAAGGAAGTGAAACGGACATATCCTTCACCACAGTCACCGAAACCGGCACCCGGTGTGCAGATCACATTGGCACGGGACAGAAGATCATCGAAAAACGGCCAGGACTTCATGCCGTGCGGACACTGTACCCAGATGTACGGAGAGTTCTTTCCACCCGTGAAAGGCCACTTCAGTTCAGTAAATGTATCTGCGATGATCTTCGCGTTTTCCTTGTAGTAAGAGATGTTTTCCATGATCTCCGCGATGCCCTGTTCATGGAGACAAGCAGCAGCTGCACGCTGAACCGGATACGCGACACCGTTGAATTTTGTTGTCTGACGACGGAGCCACATCTTACGGAGCTGCACGCCGTCGCGGATCAGTCCGGACGGAACCACGGTATAACCGCATCTCGTTCCGGTAAATCCGGCGGTCTTAGAAAGCGAGCAGAATTCGATCGCACAGGAACGTGCACCCTCGATCGCATAGATCGTTCTCGGAACATCCGGATCGGAGATAAAGGCTTCGTATGCAGCATCGAAGAGGATCACGGAACCGTGGGCATTTGCGTATTCGACCCACTTTGTGAGTCTTTCCTTATCGTATGCGGCACCCGTCGGGTTATTCGGAGAACACAGATAGATAATGTCCGCCTGAAGTCCCGGATACGGCATCGGAAGGAAACCGTTATCGGCTGTTGCCGAGAGCTTGATGACCTTTCTTCCCGCCATCACGTTCGTATCGACATAGACCGGATAGACCGGATCCGTTACGGCAACGACGTTATCCACATCGAAGATATCGAGAATGTTTCCGATATCGCTCTTCGCACCATCCGACACGAAGATCTCATCGCTAAAGAGTTTCACACCGCTCGTCCGCTGGTAGTAATCGGCGATCTCATCACGAAGGAAACCGTATCCCTGTTCCGGACCGTAACCATGGAAACCCTTTTCCGTTCCCATCTCTTCTGCTGCCGCGACCATTGCTTTTACCGCTGTCTGGCAGAGAGGACGTGTCACGTCGCCGATGCCCATCTTGATGAGGCATGCACCCGGATCCTTCGCCATAAACTGTCTGACGCGCTCGGCTACCTCTGAGAAAAGATAGGTTTCTTCGATGTTTCCATAGTTCTTATTGATACGCATTTCCATTTCCTCCTTTGGAATTTATTGACTTAATCACACTTCGATCGTGCCGCTGAACTGTACGACAGCAGGTCCGGTCATGAGCACGCGTTCATCGGTATAGTTTATGACGAGCTCGCCGCCGTTTAAGATCACACGGACATCTTCCCCCTTATCGGCAAGTCCGTTTAGGCAGGTCGCGACGACAGTCGCACACGTGCCGGTACCGCACGCCCAGGTCTCGCCCGAGCCTCTTTCCCACACACGCATCCGAAGAAGATTCTTCCCTCTGACTTCACAGAACTCGGTATTTACACTTTCCGGGAACATCGGGTGATTCTCGAACTTCGGTCCGATCGACGGAAGATCCAGATCATCCACACCGTTTTCAAAAAGTACGGCGTGCGGATTCCCCATCGATACACAGGTAATGTGGTAGTTCTTCCCGTCTACTTCGACTTCACGATCTACGACCGTATCGCCAGGAAGATCGACCGGGATCAGCTGGGGAGAGAGGATCGCACGTCCCATATCGACTGTCGCTCCGACGGCTTCGCCGTTTTCACCAATCTGCATCTTCAGTGTCTTGATGCCGCTTTTTGTCTCGATCGTAAGTATCTCTTTCTTTACGCCCCAGAAATCATAGACGAACTTTCCGACGCAGCGGATACCGTTTCCGCACATCTTTCCTTCCGAACCATCGAGGTTAAACATGATCATCTTCGCATCCGCCACCTCCGAGGACGCCACGAGGATCAATCCATCACTTCCGATTCCGAAATGTCTGTCCGAGACTTTTATTGAAAGAGCAGCCGGGTCTTCGATCTGATACTTTCTGGCATCGATATATACATAATCGTTACCACAGCCCTGCATCTTAACAAATTCGTACATCATGTCTCTTATCCTTCTTTACTCATATGTCTTCACGATTTCAAACGCGACATCTGCCCGCGTTCTTCCGCTATTCATAGCCTGACGCTCGATATGCTTATGTGCCTCTTCCTCGGAAAAACCGAGCGTCTGGATCAATATCAGTTTTGCCCGGTTCACGACTTTATCATCGTCCATGCGTTTCTTCAGGGCACAGAGTCGGATGTGAGCCATATCGGCCGAGTTGATCGCCGCGGCAAAAGCACTTTGTTTCAGAGGTTTGATCAAAATCGCGGCACCGATATCGAGGATCGCTGCCTGCGCTTCTTTTTCTTCTTTCTTGGAAAGGTTCGTCTCATCAGCGATATAAAGAAGACATGCTGTGGGATGGGATGTCGCAAGTTTGCAGACAGAAAATGCTTCTTTATCATCTATACGAGACGAGACGATCAGAAGACCGAAGTCACCTTTCTTGACGAGTCGGCGACCTTCAGTATGCAAGTCCGACCAGGTGATCTGGTGCGGATGCTTCAGGCTCTTGCGGATGAACTCCTCGAGAATCAGATTCGCGCCGGGATTCTTACATAGTAGTAATACTTTATCTATACCGGTTGAACTCATACGTCTCACCTCCTGTTAGCCATACTTTACTACTACCTATTGCATTTTGCAACTTCAAATCGTTAAAATTTCATTTACGTGTGAAAAATCGTTCATTTTTGCAAGCAGATTTCAAATATTATGCAAGTTGACGAAAGAAATTATGCATTTTCCTGTTGACACATTCGTTAGCGAAGGGTAAGATACGCACATAAAGCAAAGGCGCTTGGAGAATCAAATCATTCCCCGGGCGTTTTTTACATTAATAAGGAGGAAAACACTATGACAAACGTACCTGAGATCTTCGGAACTATGGTTTTTAATGAACAGATCATGAAGGCCCGTCTCCCGAAAGAAACTTACAAAGCAATGAAGAAGACCATTAATGAAGGTCTACCGCTTAATATTGAGATCGCGAATGTTGTTGCTAATGCTATGAAGGATTGGGCTACCGAAAAGGGTGCGACACACTTCACTCACTGGTTCCAGCCACTGACCGGCATCACCGCTGAGAAGCACGACAGTTTCATCTCCCCCACATCGGACGGCGGCGTGATCATGGAGTTCTCCGGTAAGGAACTGGTTCAGGGTGAACCTGATGCTTCTTCCTTCCCGAGCGGCGGTCTCCGTGCTACCTTCGAGGCAAGAGGTTATACAGCATGGGATCCGACAAGCTATGCTTTCATTAAAGATGATACACTCTGCATCCCGACCGCGTTCTGTTCTTACAGCGGCGAGGCACTCGACAAGAAGACACCTCTTCTCCGTTCGATGGAAGTGATCAGCAAGCAGGCAGTAAGAATCCTGAGACTCTTCGGTAACACCGATCCGCATCTTACAGTAAAGACCACAGTCGGTCCTGAGCAGGAATACTTCCTGATCCCGGTTGAACTCTACAACCAGAGAAAAGACCTGATCTATACCGGAAGAACACTTTTCGGAGCCAAAGCACCGAAAGGCCAGGAGCTCGAAGATCATTACTTCGGTTCCATCAAGCCGAGAGTATCCGCTTACATGAAGGATCTCGACGCGGAACTTTGGAAACTGGGTGTACTTGCTAAGACCAAGCATAATGAAGTTGCACCGGCACAGCACGAGCTGGCTCCGATCTTCACCACCACAAACATTGCAACGGATCACAACCAGTTGATGATGGAGATCATGCAGAAGGTCGCGAAGAAGCACGGTCTGGTTTGCCTCCTACACGAAAAGCCGTTCGCAGGTGTTAACGGATCCGGTAAGCATAACAACTGGTCCATCAGTACTTCCACTGGTGTCAACCTCCTGGAGCCCGGTGATACACCTTCCGAGAACGCACAGTTCTTACTCTTCCTGGCAGCGGTCATCCGTGCAGTAGATGTACATCAGGATCTGCTCCGTATCTCGGTAGCAACAGCTGGAAACGATCACCGTCTCGGTGCAAACGAAGCTCCGCCGGCTGTAGTATCCATGTTCCTGGGTGACGAACTGAATGGCATCATCGAGTCGATCGTAGAAGGAAAGGCTTATGACCAGCACGAGAAAGTCCAGATGGAGATCGGCGTAGACGTTCTTCCGAAGTTCCCGAAGGATTCTACAGATAGAAACAGAACTTCCCCATTCGCCTTCACAGGAAACAAGTTCGAGTTCAGAATGCTCGGTTCCGCAAACTCCATCGCATGTGCGAACATCATGCTGAACACCGCCGTAGCAGACAGCCTGTGTGAATTTGCAGACAGACTCGAAAAGGCAAGTGATTTTAAAGCAGAACTGGCCGCTCTCATTAAGGAGACCATCACCGCTCATAAGAGAATCATCTTTAACGGCAACGGTTATGACGAGAGCTGGATCAAGGAAGCAACGGAAGAAAGAGGTCTTCTTAATCTCCGCTCCACACCGGAAGCGATGGAGAGATTCCTCGATCAGAAGAATAAGGATCTGTTCCTGAAGTTTGGCGTATTCAGTCTCGCAGAGATGCAGTCAAGACACGACATCCTGCTTGAGAACTACAGCAAGATCATCAACATCGAGGCACTGACCATGATCGATATGGCCAGAAAGGATATCCTCCCGGCGATCACGAAGTATGTAAGACAGCTTGCTGATACCGCCGCTTCCGTAAATAACATCACAGGCAGCATTCCTGCTTATGAGAAGTCCCTGATCTCTGAGCTTTCCGCTCTTGGCGATCAGATCACGGAAAAGACAGATGCTCTGGAGAAGGCCGTTATCGAAGTACACGATATCTCCGATATCCTCGCCCAGTCCTATGCATACCGTGACAAGGTATTTGTAGCAATGCAGGATCTGCGTACATCCTGTGACAGAGCTGAATCGCTCTGTAGCTCCGAGGCTTGGCCGTTCCCGACATACGGCGAACTGCTCTTCGGCGTAAGATAAGTTAAAACGCGTAAGACGCGGAAACACACGCAATGTGGCGATGTGCATCGTGGGATGAAAGTCCCGGTGTCATCGCCACTTTCACGTTTTACGCGGGAAATAAAAAAGAGGTGATTAAAGTGACAGAATTTGAAACGATTTTACAATCAAGCAGCGATTTGATATTCGGTGTATGGTTTCTGATCGGTGCCGCTCTGGTATTCTTCATGCAGTGTGGCTTCGCGATGGTAGAGACCGGCTTTACAAGAGCCAAGAACGCAGGAAACATCATCATGAAAAACCTGATGGACTTCTGCATCGGTACTGTAGTTTTCAGTCTTCTCGGTTTTGCTCTTATGATGAGCGAAGACTACATCATGGGAATCATCGGTGTCCCGAACATGAAGATCTTCACGGATTTTGCGAACTTCCCGATGTCCTCCTTCGTATTTAACCTCGTATTCTGTGCCACAGCCGCGACGATCGTTTCCGGTGCGATGGCAGAAAGAACGAAGTTCTCCGCTTACTGTGTATACTCCGCCATCATCAGCCTGGTCGTATATCCGATCGAAGCCGGCTGGGTATGGAACTCTGAGGGCTGGCTTGCTAAGATGGGCTTCATCGATTTTGCAGGTTCTGCAGCGATCCATTCCGTCGGTGGTATCTCCGCTCTTATCGGAGCCATCATCCTCGGGCCCCGTATCGGTAAGTATGTAAAAGATCAGAGCGGTAAGATCGTCAAGGTCAAGGCTATCCAGGGCCACTCCCTGACACTCGGTGCTCTCGGATGCTTCATCCTCTGGTTTGGCTGGTATGGATTCAACGGTGCAGCCGCTACCTCCATCACTTCTCTGGCAGCAATCTTCGTAACCACAACCGTCGCTCCGGCAGTCGCTACATGTGTGACCATGATCTATACCTGGATCAAGAACGGTAAGCCTGATGTATCCATGTGCTTGAACGCCTCTCTGGCAGGTCTTGTCGGTGTAACCGCAGGTTGTAACAACGTCGATGTGATCGGTGCCACGATCATCGGTATCGTAAGTGGTATCCTCGTCGTAGTCGTTATCGAGAAGCTCGACCTCAAGTGTCACGTAGATGACCCGGTTGGTGCTGTTGGTGTTCACCTGGCAAACGGCATCTGGGGTACTCTGGCAGCAGGTCTCCTCTCCACTTCCACTGCCGATGCAGGAGTAGATGGTCCGATCTACGCTCTCGTACACGGCACAGACTTCTCTGAAGGCATGAAAGTATTCGGCACACAGTGCCTCGGTATCTGCGCGATCCTTGCTTGGACAGCGGCCTGCATGATCCCGGCATTCTTACTCATCAAGAAGACGATCGGTCTCCGTGCTTCCGTTGAAGACGAACTGGCCGGTATGGATATCTCCGAACATGGTCTCGTATCTGCTTACGCAGACTTCGCTCCGACAGTAGATGACTCCGTACTTCCTTCCATCAAGGTCATCGGCGAAACTCCGATGGCAGAAGCAGTCGAAGTCAAGGAAGTTTCCAAGGTTGCTTCCGGTATTCCTTATAAGAGCCCGGATGGCAAGAAGCTCACCAAGATCGAGATCGTCTGCAAAGAGCGTATGCTCGAACCTCTTAAGTCGGCACTTCTGGATATCGGTATCACCGGTATGACCGTCACCCACGTCATGGGCTGCGGCATCCAGAAGGGCAAGCTGGAATTCTATCGAGGCGTTGAAGTTGAACCTTCACTGCTCCCGAAGATCCAGATGGATATTGTGGTAGCGAGAGTTCCTGTACAGGCTGTTATCGATACCGCGAAGCGCGTACTCTACACCGGTCATATCGGTGATGGCAAGATCTTCGTCTATGATGTCGAGAACGTCATCAAGGTACGTACAAGTGAAGAAGGATTCGACGCCTTACAGGATGTCGAGTAAGTCAATAATCTGAAATCCCATCGGGGTCCTGCCGATTTTCGGCAGGGCTCCTTTGGATATTCCAAGGAGGGAATGAATTATGTGTTCTATTATGTTTTACCTGTGCCCCGGTCTTGCGCAGGAACAGTTTAAGGAGGGGTTTGACAAGACCATCTCAAGAGGTCCGGACCAAAGCCGGATCGTCCCGCTTTCCGACGGCACCATGGGCTTTCACAGACTGTCCATCATGGGACTAACTCCGGAAGGCATGCAGCCTTTCACGCACAAAGGAAAATACCTCGTCTGCAACGGCGAGATCTATGGTTTCGAAGCATTTCGGCAGGAACTTCTCTCCGATGGCTATACTTTCGCCTCGGATTCAGACTGCGAAGTGCTTCTTCCCTTATATGAGAAATATGGCGTAGATATGTTCAGTAAGCTTGATGCCGAGTTCGCTCTCATTATCTACGATACAGATACGAAGACTCTGGTTGCCGCCAGAGACCCGATCGGCATCCGTCCTCTTTACTATGGATACGATAAGGATGGTCACATCATCTTCGCAAGCGAAGCGAAGAACATCGTGCCTTACAGCAAGAAGGTCCTTCCCTTCCCACCCGGACATTACTACAAGGACGGCAAGTTCACCTGCTACTGCGACATCACAAAAGTAGATCAGGTCTTAGATGACGATCTTCCGACCATCTTTACAAACATCCACGACAAACTCGTCGAAGGCGTCAGGAAGCGCCTCGTCTCCGATTCGAAGGTAGGTTTCCTTCTTTCCGGCGGCCTCGATTCTTCTCTCGTATGCGCTATCGCGCAGCGTATGGAAGATCACCCGATCAAGACATTCGCGATCGGTATGAGCGAAGATGCGATCGACCTCAAATATGCAAAAGAGGTCGCGGACTACATCCACTCCGAGCATACCGAAGTGATCATCACAAAAGAAGATGTTATCAGCTCTCTTGAGGAAGTCATCCAAGTACTCGGAACATACGACATTACCACGATCCGTGCTTCGATGGGTATGTATCTCCTCTGTAAGAAGATCCACGAGATCTCCGATGTCCGTGTTCTTCTCACCGGTGAGATCTCCGATGAGCTCTTCGGATATAAGTACACCGACTTTGCGCCTTCCGCCGAAGAATTCCAGAAGGAAGCCGTGAAGCGTATCCACGAGATCCATATGTACGATGTCCTTCGTGCCGACCGCTGCATCTCCGCAAACTCGCTCGAAGCCCGTGTACCTTTCGGCGATCTCGATTTTGTAAAGTACGTCATGGCGATCGATCCGGCAAAAAAAATCAACACCTACGGCAAAGGCAAGTATCTCCTTCGTAAAGCATTCGAAGGTGATCTCCTCCCGCACGATATTCTCTTCCGTGAGAAAGCCGCTTTCTCTGATGCCGTCGGTCACTCCATGGTCGACCACCTGAAGGAATATGCCGCTTCTTATTACTCCGATGAAGAGTACGAAGAAAGAAGAAAGAAATATACATTTGCAACACCGTTCACCAAGGAATCTCTCCTCTATCGTGAGATCTTCGAGAAGCATTACGAAGGTCAGGCGGAGATGGTCATCGACTTCTGGATGCCGAACAAGTCCTGGGAAGGCTGTGATGTAAACGATCCATCCGCACGTGTTCTTAAGAACTATGGCGACAGCGGTAAATGATAGCTTTTTTTCGAGAACAAAGCGGGCGCGAGCGCTTCTGAAACACGCGCAAAAAGTTAGTAGGAAATCTTTGGTTAAGAAAGTGAGGTAGGATTTATGACGAAGTATATTTTTGTAACAGGTGGTGTAGTATCGGGATTAGGTAAAGGAATTACCGCGGCGTCTCTCGGACGTCTTCTGAAGATGCGTGGACTTAAGGTCGCGTCTCAGAAACTCGATCCGTACATCAACGTAGACCCGGGCACGATGAGCCCGTACCAGCATGGTGAAGTTTTTGTTACCGAAGACGGTGCGGAAACAGACCTCGACCTCGGTCACTACGAGCGTTTCATCGATGAGGACTTAAACAAATTCTCGAACCTGACGACCGGTAAAGTGTATTCTTCTGTTCTCGCGAAAGAACGCAGAGGCGAATACCTCGGTTCTACCGTACAGACTATCCCGCACATCACGAACGAAATCAAAGAGTTCATCTATAACGTAGGCCTTGAGTCCGAAGCGGACGTCGTCATCACGGAGATCGGCGGTACGATCGGTGACATCGAGGGCCAGCCCTTCATCGAGGCGATCCGTCAGGTCGGCCGTGAAGTCGGTCCGCACAATGCGCTCTACATCCACGTCGTACTTGTCCCTTACCTCAAAGCTTCCGGAGAGCATAAATCCAAGCCTGCCCAGCATTCCGTAAAAGAACTTCAGGGCATGGGTGTCTCGCCGGACATCATCATCCTTCGAACCGACGAGCCGATCGAAGACGAGTCCATCTTCAAGAAGATCGCGATGTTCTGTAACGTGGCTCCTGACTGTGTTATCGAGAACACCACGATCCCGATTCTTTACGAAGCACCGCTCATGCTCGAAAAGAGCGGTTTCTCCGATGTTGTCTGTCGTGAGCTGCAATTAGAGACAGCTCCCTGTGACATCAGTTCCTGGGCCTCGATGGTCGAGAGAATCAAGGGTTGCGATAAGACATGCAACATCGCACTCGTCGGAAAATACACACATTTCCATGACTGTTATCTTTCCGTCGCTGAAGCTCTGCACCATGCAGGGTATAAGTACTCCGCTAAGGTCAATATCCTCTGGACGGATTCCGAAGACTTAACGGAAGAGAACTATGAGTCGATATTGTCCGAAGCAGACGGCATCCTCGTACCGGGCGGTTTCGGCGACCGCGGAATCGAGGGCATGGTCCTCGCTGCGAAGTACGCACGCGAGAAGAATGTCCCCTACCTCGGCATCTGCCTCGGTATGCAGATCGCCGTCATCGAATATGCCCGAGATGTACTCGGATATGCCGATGCAAACTCCCGTGAATTTGACGAAGGTTCCGAGCACCTGGTCATCGACTTCATGCCCGGTCAGAATGATGAGATCGAGAAAGGCGGTACACTCCGTCTCGGAAGTTACCCCTGTAAGATCCTCCCCGGCACGCTCATGGAGAAGTGCTACGGTACCGACAGCATCAGCGAGAGACATCGTCATCGCTACGAGTTTAACAACATCTACCGCGATCAGATGAAGGACATCGTAAGTGGTCTTTCACCGGATAATCTCCTCGTTGAAGCTGTCGAGATGCAGAATCATCCGTACTTCGTCGGCGTGCAGTTCCATCCGGAGTTCAAGAGCCGTCCGGATAAGCCGCATCCGCTCTTCCTCGGTCTGGTGAAGAACAGTTTAAAACTTTGAATCTATTTCCTACATCCTACTAACTACAGCAGCCGTCGGGAGAGTCTCTTCCGGCGGTTGCTATTTTAGGAACTCGGCCACGCCATCCTCGTCATTAGTCAGCGTGATGTGATCGGCAACTTCTTTCACCTCGGGAATGGCGTTTCCGACAGCGACTCCGGTGCCGCATGTTCGCAGCATCTCAATATCATTCAGATCATCGCCGAATGCGACGAATTCACTTACAGAAATTCCACTTTTTTCTGATAGTGCACGGATCGCTTCCACCTTCCCGGATGTTTTCGGAAGGAATGCATACAGGTCTTCGTTACGGTAACACTGAAGTTTACAGTCCATCTTATCCGCGATGGCCTCAGCGATACTCTTCTCCGGGATCCATGCTGCGATCTTGTTTCCTCTGCATGTTACGGGTTTTGAATAATCGCAGTATGTGGCTTTATGTAGTCTTTCCGACTCGGCAATATGCAGGCTGTTCCATAGGACCGTCTTCCCGCTTGCCACTGTGATTTCCGCAGCCGGATGCCTCCTCAGGATCTCTTTTACAATATGATTCGTCTCTTCCTCGGTAAAAGCACAGTCGTAGATACACTCTTCTCCCGAGTGGATAAGCGTACCGTCCGTCGTGATTTCGTAATCCGGCTTGAGAAGGTCGATATACCTCTCTGCACCGATCCAGTAACGCGCCGTCGCGATCGCAAGTTTTGCTCCGTTTTGTCGGCATGTTCTTAACACATCCAATGTGTGTTCCGAGATCGTTCCATCAGAACGGAGAAGCGTGTGATCGAGATCGGTAAGGATCATTCTGAAGTTGTTAGTCATATCATTCTTCCTCGAAAGTTTCCTTCGCTTTTTCCGCGGTCAGTTTTCTCTTTTCAAGTGTCTTTTCAAAGAGAAGATCTGTGGTATTCGGGAAGCCTTCGTATACGACTTTTGTCCCCTCTTCCGTGATGCCGCCCTTGGTAGCTACACGGGTAACCACATCTTCGAAAGACATATCTTTGCTGAGCATCAGATCGCCGGTTGCGCACATCGTCTGAAGCACCATTTTCACGACCTGATCATCCGGAATCGATGTATGTTTTTTCGCAGATGTACAGAGCACATCGAAGATCGACGCGATAAATCCGGGCATGCAGCTGACAAGTTCAGAGCCCATGCCGATCTCATTCTCAGGAAGTTCGATTACATTACCGAAAGTACGAAGTAAACCTTCAAGATCCTGCTTATCTTTTTCTTCCACGCTATCGTTATAGCAGACAAGTGTCTGCGAGCGGTCAACCTCCGCAGTTACACTCGGAATCACCTTCGCGATCTTTCCTGAGAAGACCTTCGAAAGCATGTCGAAAGTGATGCTTCCATTAAGTGAAACAACGAATGATTTTGCGGAAAGACTTGGTGCGATTTCAGATAAAACACTCTTCAGATCAACAGGTCTCACGCAGAGAAAAATGATGTCGGAATTCTTCGCCGCATCGATGATATTCTCGCATGCGATCACACCTTCAGGTACATTCTGTAGCTTCTCTTTTGATCGGTTGGCTACAAAGATATCACCCGCGTTAAGAACAACGGATGCGGCGATCTTTTCCGTGATCATTCTTCCCATACTCCCATAACCGATGATACCGATTCTCATGTATCCAGGCCTCCAAGTATCAATCTCTCCACAGCAAGCGCCGCGGCATATAATCTCTTCTCATCGACGCCGTACATCATCAGTGCCCGGCGCACGCCGTTTTTATCTTTTTCCGCTCCCGCGATCGTGACAGAAGGTAGTCCGCAGAAGTGCATCACACTCGTCGGGCCGGTCATGAGCACGGCATCAAAGTCTTCTATCTCACGTCGCACTTCCGGGATTCTGTTTTTTCTATATCGAAGAGTCTCGAGATATTCTTCTCCCATGAGGCCACCCGGAGTTTCATCCAGCGCACGACGCAGATGCGTGATACCGTACTTCATCATTTTCTTCGGATTATCCTCATAGTATTTCACGATCTCGGCAAGAGTTTTTCTGGATGCTGTCGAGGAACGGAGATACTCTTCCAGCATCGGTCTAAACTCCCATTTCATGATCGTATAAAGCTGCTCTTCCACGGGCTGGGAGATTTCGGAAATCACGGTTCCATGATTCTTCAGATCCGCAATGGTTTTATCTATGAATGAATTTTCACTTCTATCTAAAACATCACGATTCACGTCATTTACGGCGATATGAAGTATATCGAGAGATGCTCTCTTGATATCAGGGAAATCCTCATCACGCATCGCCCGGTACATGCGGAGAGTATCAAGGAAATTGTCCGCCATCGGACCTGCACTGTCGAGAGTTCTCGCTATAGGAATGATGCCTTCTGAAGATAAGGAACCGACCGGTGGTTTGAGGGCACAGATACCATTAAACTTCGCACAGGCAATAACGGAAAAACATGTATCTGTTCCCACAGCCATCGACACGATTCCGGCGCTGACCGCGACTGCGGATCCGGTCGAAGATCCGGCTACATCCGCTTTTTCCGAGATCGCATGCTTCACCTGTCCTCCACGGGAACTGTATCCCCCAGGCATATCCGGAGAAACAAAATTCGCAAACTCGGTCATGTTTGCTTTTCCGAGGATAACCGCACCATGCCTTCGCAGGTTTTTAATGATCGGTGCGTCAGACAGCGCAAGATTATCCGAAAGCGCAAGGCTTCCGGCCGTCGTATGCATGCCTTTTACATCGATATTGTCCTTGACGAGGATCGGAACACCGCGAAGCAGAAGCTCACCGGGCATACCGGAAGCCTCCGCAGGTTTTCTCGCCTGATAGTTCGCTTCTTCGAGCGCCGATTCGTTTAGTTCTGCGATACAGTTCAGGGCGTCAGACATGCCCATTCGTTCTGCTCTTCTAATTGCTCTCTGTGTCCGGTGCATCTTATTTCCTTACTGCGTCTTTGGCGAGATAGATCTGCTTTTGAAATTCACGGATACGCTCAATCCCATAAAAACGGACAGGAATTACCAGAACACCTGACGAATCGTTCCCTTTACCGTTACCGCTTGCATATTCCACTTTGAAATAGCTCTGTCTGAAATACAGCCACAGAACCAGGAAAACTACCATAAGGATGAGTGGTGTAAACATAATCGATACCGAAGCAATGCTCGGAAGATCATCCCACACTTTATTCTGCGCTAAGATTATATCAATGACAAAAACGATCAAAGAAAGAACGGCCAGAGCAACAAAGTTCCAAGGATTATTGTGCACGAGTGTCGTTGCCGAGATATCCTCCACATCAAGCCGGGTCTCGACAGTCTTCTTCGAAAAGAGTGTCCACTGTGTCTGATTGTAATAGAGCCTCTTCTCCGTAATCAAAGCATCGTCTTTGATCAGTTCGCCTGCCGTGACCATATGCGAGATATAACCGTTTTTCAACGAAAAACCGGACTTTTCTTCCGTGCTGATCACTCGTGCATCCCGTTTATTCAATACAGTATTCGTCTGCGGGACTCCTGTCTGCGCGGATACCTGCGGAACCGCCGCCGGAACCGGAGAAGCCGGAGCTTCTACAAGTCTATTTCCGCACTCACCACAAAAATCGGAACCTTCAAGTCCTAAACGTCCGCATGCCGGGCAAACTTTCTTCATCTCATCAACCTCCAAAGATTTAACAAGTACGAGAAAATTATAGCACAATACCCGCTGCTTCCCGAAGAACCCTCTCCTTCTTAAAGAAGGCACGGACACATTAAGCGTTGATCGTAGAGATACCCGGTATGGTTTCCTCGAGTACATCCAGCAGGATCTTTACTGTATCAAGCGAGGTAAAGATCGTGACACCGTTCTGGATCGCGCAGCGGCGGATCGCTACACCGTCTTCGTAGTGGACACCCGAGAGGATCGCACGAGTGTTGATGATGTAGCTGACATAGCCGGCACGGATCGAATCGAGGATCTCTGTGCTGCCTTCACTGAGTTTTCCGCGGACACGGGTGCGGATACCATGGTTCTTCAGGAAGTTCGCAGTACCGATCGTGGCTTCGATGTTAAAGCCCAGCTCATAGAAACGTTTGATCAGCGGAAGAGCCTCTTCCTTATCCTCATCTGCCAGTGTGACGATAACGGTACCATAGTCTTTCATCTTGATACCGGATGCCTGCAGGGCCTTGAAGAAGGCACGGTTCAGGCTCTTATCGTAGCCGATCGCCTCACCTGTCGACTTCATCTCCGGAGAGAGATACGCGTCCATACCGTCGAGTTTCTGGAAACTGAAGGCCGGCGCTTTTACATACCAGCGGTCAGTCGACTCCGGCGGTGTCAGCTTCGTGATACCCTGCTGTTCAAGCGATTCGCCGAGCATCACGCGTGTCGCGATCGTAACGAGATTCTGGTCCGTAGACTTCGAAAGGAAAGGAACAGATCTCGACGCACGGGGGTTGACCTCAATGACATAGACGCTGTCGTCCTTATCTACGATGAACTGGATATTGAAGAGTCCCACAATGCCGATACCAAGACCGAGGCGTGTGGTGTAATCACAGATGGTCTCCTTGACCTTATCGGAGATCGAGAACGGCGGATAAACGCTCGTACTGTCACCACTGTGGACACCAGTCCTCTCGACAAGTTCCATGATGCCCGGGATAAAGACCTGCTTACCGTCGCAGATCGCGTCGACCTCGACTTCTTTACCGACGAGGTACTTATCGATGAGTACCGGCTTATCTTCGTCCACTTCAACGGCGTTCTTCAAGTACTTCACAAGCATCGTCTCGTTGGCAACGATCTCCATGGCGCGGCCGCCGAGTACGAAGGACGGACGGACCAGTACGGGATAACCTATTTTCTCGGCAACCTTGATGCCTGTCGGAATATCTGTCACCGCTTCACCCTTCGGGTTCGGAATCTCGAGGGATTTAATCACCGCGTCAAAAGCATCTCTGTCCTCTGCTTTTTCAATCGCTTCGGAATCGGTGCCGATGATTTTCACACCTCGCTTCGTAAGAGAATCGGCAAGGTTAACGGCAGTCTGTCCGCCGAGCGTCACAATGACGCCCATCGGATTTTCGAGGTCGATGATATTCATGACATCTTCTGTCGTCAGCGGTTCGAAATAGAGCTTATCGGCTGTCGTGTAGTCGGTAGAAACCGTCTCCGGGTTATTGTTGATAACAATCGCTTCATAGCCCATCTCGCGGATCGTTCTAACCGCATGGACGGTCGAGTAGTCGAACTCGACCCCCTGGCCGATACGGATCGGTCCGGAACCGAGTACGATGACCTTCTTTCTGTCACTTACGATGGATTCATTTTCAGAGGCATAGGTCGAGTAGAAATACGGAACGTAGCTCTCGAACTCGGACGCGCAGGTATCGATCATCTTATAGATCGGCGCGATCTTGTTCTCTTTTCTCATCTTGTAGATGTCATCTTCTGTCTGCTTCCAGAGCTCGGCGACGTAGGAGTCGGAGAAGCCCATCCTCTTGGCCTCGATCAGGTGCGGAAGCGAGCCGACATTCGCTTCCATCTCGCGCTCGAAATCGACGATCTTCTTGATCTTGTCGAGGAAGAACATGTCGATACCGGTGATGTTGCATATACGGGAGTGGTCGACACCGAGCCACATGAGCTGCGAGATCGCGTAGATACGATCGTCCGTTCCCTCCTTGATGTAATCGAGAAGATCATCGACACTCATATGCTCGGAGTCGAATTTCGGCATATGGATGTGGTTCTTGCTGTCTTCGAGAGAACGGATCGCCTTCAGGAGGCTCTCTTCGAAGGTACGGCCGACGCTCATGACCTCACCGGTCGCCTTCATCTGGGTGGAAAGCTTATTCATCGCCGCCGGGAACTTATCGAACGGGAATCTCGGCATCTTCGTCACGACATAGTCGAGAGCCGGTTCGAAGCAGGCCGGGGTATTGGCAAGCTGGATCTCATCGAGATTCATGCCGACCGCGATTTTCGCGGAAACACGTGCGATCGGGTAACCGCTGGCTTTCGATGCCAGAGCAGAGGATCTTGATACACGCGGGTTAACTTCGATCACGTAGTACTTGAAGGAATGCGGATCGAGCGCGAACTGGCAGTTACAACCGCCCTTTACACCAAGTGCGCGGATAATCTTCAGGGCACTGTCACGGAGCATGTGGTACTCCTTATTCGTCAACGTCTGGGATGGCGCGACAACGATGGAGTCACCGGTGTGGATACCGACCGGATCAAGGTTCTCCATGTTACACACCGTGATCGCCGTATCGTTCGCGTCACGGATAACTTCGTACTCGATCTCCTTATAGCCCTTGATGCTCTTCTCGACGAGGACCTGGTGCACAGGAGAAAGAGCGAGAGCGTTCTTCATCATGGTGACCATCTCTTCCGGATCGTTGGCAAAGCCGCCGCCCGTGCCGCCGAGTGTGAAAGCCGGACGCAGGATGACCGGATAGCCGATCTTTTCGGCTGCCTCTAAGGCTTCCTCGATGCTGTATGTGATCTGGGACGGAACGACCGGCTCCCCGATCTTCTCGCAGAGCTCCTTAAAGAGTTCTCTGTCCTCGGCACACTCGATACTCTTGGCATCAGTTCCGAGAAGTTCGATCTCGCACTCTTCAAGAACACCCTTCTTGGCAAGCTGCATCGCAAGGTTCAGACCCGTCTGACCGCCGATACCCGGAACGATCGCGTCCGGTCTTTCGAGACGGCATATACGAGCGAGAAACTGCAGTGTCAGCGGCTCCATATAGACTTTATCAGCGATGGATGTATCTGTCATGATGGTCGCCGGGTTACTGTTCGCGAGGATGACCTCGTAACCTTCTTCTTTCAGGGCCAGGCAGGCCTGGGTGCCGGCGTAGTCGAACTCCGCCGCCTGTCCGATCACGATCGGACCTGAGCCGATCACGAGTACTTTATGAATGTCGGTTCTCTTAGGCATTGTCACGCACCTCGCTTTCCTTCTTTACGGCTTTTCCGAGACGGGCCGCATCCGGATCGGTCTTCATATCCATGCTCGCCTGCAGAATCGAAGTAAACTTCTCGAAGAGATAGCTGCTGTCCTGCGGACCCGGCGCACTCTCCGGGTGATACTGTACGGAGAAAACCTTATCTTCGACGCACTCGACCCCCTCGACCGTATTATCGAGAAGATTGATGTGTGTCGCTTCCAGCTTCGTGTTTTTGAGGCTCTCGAGATCGACCGCATAGCTGTGGTTCTGGGAAGTGATCTCGATTTTCCCTGTCGCGAGATTCTTTACCGGATGGTTACCGCCACGGTGACCGAACTTAAGCTTATAGGTCTTGGCACCGTAAGCAAGCGAGATCATCTGATGACCCAGGCAGATACCGAAGATCGGAAACTTCCCGGCCAGTGCTTTTACCGTGGAAATAACGGGAGTTACATCCTCCGGATCACCCGGCCCGTTAGAAAGGAAAATGCCGTCCGGCTTCATGAACTCGATCTCCTCGGGAGTCGTGTCATAAGGGACGACAGTCACGTTACAGCCGTAAGAATTGAGCTTACGGATGATATTGAGCTTGATGCCGCAGTCGATGGCGACCACGTTATACTTCGGGTTCGGGGTTCTCGAGTACCAGCGCTTCTTACAGGAGACACGGGATACCTGATCGTGCGGGACCGGTGTCACCGTGATCTTCGCGAGTGCCACCTCAAGCGGCGTATCGATCGAGGTCATGATCACTCTTCTTGAACCGAGGTCTCGGATCGATCTTGTGATCTCTCTCGTATCGACTCCGTAGATGCCGGGGATATTGTTCTCTTCCATCTCTTCGGAGAGGGTCTTCGTGTAGCGGAAGTTACTCGGCATATCGTTATAGTCCCCGACGATGAAACCGCCGATGCTCGGGTTTTTCGTCTCGAAGTCATCGTCCGTGATGCCGTAGTTTCCGATAAGCGGATAGGTCATGACGACCATCTGATCAGTGTATGACGGGTCCGACAGGATCTCCTGGTAACCCACCATCGAAGTATTGAAAACGATCTCGCAGACTCTCTCGACATCTGCTCCGAAGCCGTAGCCCTCAAAGAAGCTCCCGTCTTCCAGAACGATTTTCCGGTCTTTCTTTCTCATAACGTCCTCCGCCTCACAAAAAGAAAAAAGACGTCCCCAACGTGCCTTTCAAGAGGCACATGCGACGCCTTTGTCTCTATATTCGTATCTTCTGTAATCCCTGCAAACTTTTCATTTACGGGAATTATAGTAATCTATGTTTTCTCTGTCAATGCCGGTGGAAAAGAAATTCCTTATCGTTTTTTGCCCTGCTTCATGCAGGACGCACAAAACCCCGAAGGACAGTGCTTTTCGTAAGGCATAAGCACCATCCTCCGAGGCATCCCTTTTCTCAGCCCTGATACTTCTCCCAGTCCAACCCGGCGATACCCGGCACGCTCTGCTGCGAAACATCCAGTTCGCCGGTATAAAGGAAGATCGTAACAAATCCGTCCATCGCCTGACCCACCGTGTCGCCGCTTCCCGGATCCGTGCATGTATCCGACGGCATCAGGTAGAGCATATCGCCATCGATCACCAGTGCGTCGTATTCACGGGTATACCCCATCGTCGAGAACAGATCGAACTGAACGAATACGGGAACGCTCTGCATGTAATCATTTGCGACGAGATCTCCTTCGATCGCATCTATATCGAGACGCCATACCTCGGCCGCCTTCTTAAACTCCTCGAAGTTCAGAAAGAAGTACTTCCCGGTACTTCCGGCCGGAAGGTCCACATACCCGCAGTGATACGTCTCCATCGCCATTTCCTGATTGGTATAGATAGTGAGGCTCTGATAATCGGAATCGATCGTGACATGCGTGTCGATCTCCTCCCACATCATTTCCGACTGCCGGGCATACGGATCGTCGATCGTATAAGTCATATCTCCGGTCTCAAAAAGACGGACGCGTTCTCCATTCTCATCCCAGTAATAGAGCGCCTCCTGTCCATAGTCATCCATCACGTTTTCCGCTGTAACCGGTGCATCCGGATCTACCTGCGATGCCACTTCGTACATGCGCTGCAGCCACTCCTGATCCACCGTACCGGCCGGTTCGACCTGTTTATAACAATCGAGGCGGAACCGCAGAGCCGATTCGAAATCATATGGTTCACCATGTGTATTCACCACCTGGTGATTATCAAATATATAGATTCGACCGTCCGCCATAACGGCGATCGTATAGGAGCTGTAGCCCCATGCCATATTCATTCTTTCAAATGTAAAGAGCACCCGGTCTGATGGAAGATCCGACACACTGTCATATCCGGCCCGGCCCGGATCGGACGGGTCCTCGGGAAGTCCGTTCCCTGGATTTTCAGACGGATCCTCTTCCGATTCTTCCGTCTGTTCGGTCGTTTTCTTCACTTTTTTCGTTTTCTTCTTCGTTTCCTCGGTTTTACTGCATCCGGCCAGGATGGATGCGCTCATCGCACTTGCCAAAAGTATGCAAAGGATCCTGTGTTTCATAGATCGGCCTCCCGGTTCTTTTCTCTTTCTGTAAATAGGACGATACGGCTCCTGTTTATGTCTCAAAAAGAAAAGAAAAAGGACGGCCGACCCCTTCCATTCCCGAATTTTTGTTCTATAATTTATAGAGAAACACTCGACCGGAAGATGCGCTTTCGCTCAGGAAGCGTTCTGTATTCATCCATCTCCGTCAATCATTATTCGCCAAGAGGAATCATCATGATCGCACACGAGGGACTCATCCCCTATGACAAATTAAGACCATACCAGCAGGAATGTGTAGGCACTCTGAATGCCATCGATTCCGGCTCCCATCTTATTGCCATGGCCACGGGACTCGGAAAGACGGTCGTCATGCCGTTTATCCGCAGCCGCGGACGCGTTCTGATCCTATCCCACAGAGAAGAACTGGTCAACCAGCCCGTCAAGTATTTCAGTGTCCCCGTCGGATTCGAGCAGGCCAAGCGCCACTCTGACGGCGAGGAGATCGTCTGTGCCAGTGTCCAGTCTCTGGTACGGCGTCTGCACCGCTTCTCCCCGGATGATTTCGATGTCATCATCACGGACGAGGCGCATCACGCGGTGGCGCCAACTTACAAGAAGATCTACGATTACTTCAAGCCCCGTCTTCACTTCGGCTTCACGGCGACACCGAACCGTGGCGACAAGCAGGGTCTCGGCGAGATCTATTCGGATATAGTTTTTGAGCGCGATATCCGCTGGGGCATCAAGAACCATTTCCTGACGGATATCCGTTGCCTGCGTATCGATATCGGCTACGATATCTCTTCCGTCAAGCGCCAGAAGGATGACTTTAACCTCTCCCAGCTCGACGCGGCCGTAAATATCACAGAACAGAACGAAGCCGTCGCAGAAGCCTACTATAAGTACCACGTCGGGCAGACCCTGATCTTCGCGACGACCGTAGATCACGCGCAGAACATCGCGAAGCTGATTGACGGTGCCGTAGTCGTATCGGCAGAGACGCAGAACAGAGAGCAGATCATCAAGGAGTTCACGGACAGAAAGATCCCCTGTATCGTCAACTGCATGGTCTTTACTGAGGGAACGGATATGCCCCTGATCGAGACGATCATCATCGCACGCCCGACACGCAATCCGAGCCTTTACATGCAGATGGTCGGACGCGGACTTCGCCTCTACGACGGTAAGCCCCACCTGACTCTTCTGGATTGCGTAGGTGTCTCGGGCAAGCTCGACATCTGCACGGCGCCTTCCCTCTTCGGCATCGAGCTTGATGATCTGAAGTTCAAGAAGATCCTCGGAGATAAAGAAGACGAGGGCATCATGCTCACGGACATCGAGCCCTCGATCACACGTCACTTCTCGTGGAAGGTCAGTGCCAGAGAGATTCGCCTCTTTGAGACAGAGACCGGTATCTCGACGCGCGGCGTAAACTATACGCTTATGCCTTCCGGGGATTTCGTTCTCTTCATGTCCGGACGGCTCGTCAAGGAGAAAGACGGCTCTCTTTCTGCTTACAATCCTCTGGCGAAGTCCCAGCCTCAAACGACAGTCTATGCCGCGATCAAGATCACGATCAAGGCCATCGATCTGACCGGAAAGACGAAGATCATCATCGAGCAGAACGTGGGAGGCAAGCGTTTCCATAAGGAGAGTGATCCGATCGATCCGGTTCTCGCCTTCCGGGTCGTCAGGAACAATCTCGACTCGCAGCCGATTTATAAGAGCTTCGCATCCCTTTGGGATGTGGAACGGACACTCTGGAAACATGAACCCGCCTCATCAAAGCAGATCGAGATGATCAGAAAGAAGATCGATCCGCGTGTCATCGAAGGCGTAAACTATGACCGCCTCACCAAGGGTGAAGCGGCCAATATCCTGAATATTCTCGAGAACAGTAAGAGCTCGTACGGTTTTCTTCCGCCCGAAGATCACAAATCGTAATAAAGCGGGAATCCGTTATTGGAGTCTTCCTTCTTGACGCGGATCACCTCTTCTTCAAGAAGCTCCGGATCAAAGCCCGCACCCCAGATCGGATCATAATCCGAGGCCGTCCGGCTCTGAAGTTCCGACATATCCGGCAAAAATACTTCTCCCTTCCGATCGACCTTGATGTTCGGAACCACGACACATTGATACAGTTCTTTCTCACGCCCGTCATCCGTACTCAAGATGATCTTTACGATGGAGTAAAGACTGTTATCTTCATCGGATGTAATCAGGCAGGATCGGATGACCTCCGGTTCGGTCTTAAGCGCCCATTCATCCTCCATGTCATATATGGTTTCGCTATATTCATCAATCTCGAATTGACAGATCATACCATAGACTTCTGCCATGGTCTCCGGCTCGGTCATAAGCTCCGACCCGGTAACACGGAAGGTGGTAGCTTCGGCAGCCTGCCGAGCCTTCCTTGCCTTCTCTTCTGCTTTCATATCATTCGCGCGCTTCGAGAGGTACTGGACAATCACGATGATTCCTATAGAAAGCAGTGCGATTATGATGAACGACCGGATCCAGGAAAGAAGCTTTTTCTTTCTTTTATCCTGTACTTTCTTTCTCTCGGCCTCGCGCGCTTTTTCTTCTTCCTGTATTTTTTCTTCTTCTTTTCTCTGGTAGTATTCCTGAAGCTGCGAGGTCGTTTCCATGAGAGACTGGCGGATATAGGTCTCGGCATTTACGGTCTTTTCATACTCGACATCCGAAGCATCCTTCGTTATATCAAATGATCCTCCGCAGAAAGCACAGACCAGTTTCTCACCTTCCAGATGGAGAGGGGCGTTACAGTTTTGGCAGTTCATGACTTTGAGTCTCATGTTCTTCCCTCCTTCCATTGATCCGGGAAATCCAGTTCCTCAGCCTCGTATTCTTCACGGCCTCCGGTGATACACTCACGGATCAGCTGATCCTTGTCAAAGTAGGCACCGAAGTACATATCCCCATTTACACCGAAATCCGGAATATACTGTGGCACCATATATCCGTACTCATCCAGTTCCAGTTTCTGAAGTTCGAGACAGTCGAAAAGTTCGATAATCTCTCCTGTGTCTTCGTACTCATATGTGAACCGGTAGACCAGAAGAAGATACGGAGTACGGTAACCTTCGGCCTTCATAAGATAGATATTCTCGATCGTCGCGTCGTGTCTGTAGACGGCGGGACGATCCTCGTCATATCGGCCATCGGAGATCGGCGCCTGGCACTTCATATCCAAGAAAGTCTTTCCTCCGGCAACCGCATTCTCCAGGAAATGCGTATCTTCGGCAACGGTCTCATACAGTTCCTGCTTCCGTTTCTCATTGTTTTCCTTCATTTTGTCATTCATTCCGCTAAGCGAATAGACAAGATATCCGCCGATAGCAATCATGGGAAGTACAGAAAAGACCAGGCCGGCAATATACATCCCGAGTCCTGCAAAACCTTCTTTGGCTGCTTTTTTTCTCTGACGGGAAATATCACGTTTCTGTTCATTTCTCGCGACCTGCTCGCGGAGGACATATCCGGTCTGCATGACGTTCACATCTCTGTTGATCATCATCTTTGTTCTTTCCGCTTCGGTGATGAGCTGGGCATACTTTACATCATTCTCATCATAATCGACAGCAAAAGCCGAGCCGCAGCTGCTGCAGAAGAACATGTCGCGTTCCTGGTTGAGAAGGCCATTACACTGTGGACAATTTAAGTTCGTAAGTTTCATGTTTCCCTCCTCTCTTTAATCCGAAGACATCTTATCCAGTACGTCTTCCGGAAACACAAAAGGTGTGCTCTCGACGCTATCGCCGTAGGATAAATACTCGGAGATCAGATCATCCTTGTTCTCAAAACCGCCATAAAGGCCTAAATATCCGTAATATACTGACGGATCGTAGTCTGAGTACACGTTTCCATCCGCATCTACCCCTCTTATGAGAATTTCGATCGGGACAAAGAGCTTCAGTGTCTCACTTTCGTCCTCGGATACAAAAGTCAGCAGAAATACCGACATCAGTTCTGTCCGGCCGTCCCTGTATACCAGATAAGACTCGATGTATTCGTATTCTTTGTTATAAGCAAGCAGCCTTTCCGGATCTCTTCTCTTCGCTTCCTGTTTCACCAGATACTTCACGGCATACTCTTCCGCCGCATACGCATTTTCCAGGAAGTCTTCATCTTTTTGGATCTTTGTTTTATCGATCCGGCCGCTGACTATCTGATTACTCTCAGTCGTTTGCGTCTTGTCTTTCGTCTTTAGGATACCCAGGTTACCGCTGTTTCGGAGAAGGAGAAACGAACCGACCCGAATAATGAGGAAGATCAGCAGTAGACCGCCCATGAGGATCCCCATTCGCAGGAGCATCTTCTCAAAAGGCATTATCGCGCGTCTCATCTGTCTCTGCTGCTGATTGTACTGTTCCTGACGCGCGATCTGTGCGCGTGTCTGTGAGAGTGCCAGATCACGGTCGAGCTGTGCCTGGTTTCTCTCCTGCTCAGTCTCCTTCTCAGCGCGTGCTACGTCTTCCTGTCCCCAGTCAACGGCATACTCCGTGCCGCAATTCGGGCACTTGTACTTCCCGTCCTGAATGACTAAGGGTGTTCCGCAGTTTGTGCAGAATTTGTTTTCTGCCGCCATCTCGTCCCCTCCTTCTTTTGTCTCCATAAAACCTCAAACATCCATGATCATTATAGCATGTCCACTATCCCGCCCAAACACGAAAAAGGAGCCTTTATCCCGCAGGTATGTTGATTCCACGGACAAATTAGGCTCCTGATTCTTGCTTCTGATTCTTCTTCAGGTGGGAGGGGTGTGCATGCCGGATCTATCCTTTCACTTCCATGCAGGCATCCTTCATCTCCTTGACGAAAGCACCGATACATACCGGAGCATCGACGCCCTTTTCCTCGAGGATCTTGACCACAGCCGAGCCGACGATGACGCCATCTGCAACCGATGCCATCTTGCCGGCCTGCTCGGGATTCGAAATACCGAATCCGATCGCACACGGTACATCCGTCACCTCACGGATCTTCGCAACTACCGCACTAAGATCCGACGAGAACGATGAACGCATACCTGTCACACCGAGGCTCGAGACAATATAGATGAATCCTTTCGCTTCTTTGGCGATCATGGCGACACGTTCTTCAGAAGTCGGGGCCACCATCGAGATCAGATCCACGTCATACTTCTCACAGAACGGGAGGAATTCCTCCTTCTCCTCGTAGGGAATATCCGGGATAATCAGTCCATCGATCCCGATCTCACTGCAGGTCCGGATAAACTTCTCGGAACCATATGAGAACACGACATTGGCATAAGTCATGAAGACCAGCGGAATCGTCACGTCCTTTCTGAGATCTTTGACCAGCTCGAAAACATCTTTCGTCTTGATGCCGCCGGAGAGCGCACGGATATTGGCGCCCTGGATGACCGGACCTTCAGCGGTCGGATCGGAAAACGGGATACCCAGTTCGATCAGGTCTGCACCGTTTCGCACCGCTTCACGCACACACGCTGCCGTGGTCTTGATGTCCGGGTCTCCGCAGGTAATAAACGGGATAAATGCTTTTCCCTTTGCAAAAGCACTGGCAATTCTACTCATGGATATCCTCCCCTCTGTAGCGGGCAATGGCCGCACAGTCCTTGTCACCGCGGCCAGAGATCGTCACGACGATGATCTTGTCTTTACTCATGGTCGGCGCGAGTTTTCTGGCATATGCGACAGCGTGTGCCGATTCGATCGCCGGGATGATGCCCTCCGTCCTCGAGAGATACTCGAAAGCCTCGACAGCTTCTTCGTCAGTGACCGGCACATACTGAGCACGTCCGATATCGTGGAGGTTGGCGTGCTCCGGACCGACACCCGGATAATCTAGGCCGGCCGAGATGGAGTACACCGGTGCGATCTGTCCGTCTTCGTCCTGGCAGAAGTAAGACTTCATGCCGTGGAAGATGCCGAGTTTTCCCGTGTTTACGGTCGCTGCCGTCTCAAATGTATCGATACCGCGTCCTGCGGCCTCACAGCCGATGAGCTGTACTTCTCTGTCTTCGATGAAGTGATAGAAGGAGCCGATAGCATTACTTCCGCCGCCGACACAGGCCATCACGACATCCGGGAGACGACCTTCCTTCTCGAGCATCTGCGACTTGATTTCCTTACTTATGACCGCCTGGAAATCACGGACGATCGTCGGGAACGGATGCGGGCCCATGACGGATCCGAGGCAGTAGTGTGTATCGGAGATGCGTGTAGTCCACTCGCGCATCGCCTCCGAAACGGCGTCCTTCAGCGTTCTTGTACCAGTCTTGACAGGGATGACCTCCGCACCGAGAAGACGCATACGGTATACATTGAGCGCCTGACGGATGGTGTCCTCTTCACCCATGAATACGACACACTCCATTCCGAAGAGCGCAGCCGCGGTAGCAGTTGCGACGCCATGCTGTCCGGCACCGGTCTCGGCAATGAGACGTGTCTTCCCCATCTTCTTGGCAAGCAGAGCCTGTCCGAGAACATTATTGACTTTATGTGCGCCGGTGTGGTTGAGATCTTCACGCTTGAGATAGATCTTCGCCCCGCCGAGGTCTTCCGTCATCTTCTTTGCATAATATAGAAGCGACGGACGGTTCGCATACTCATTGAAGAGTTCAGTCAGTTCCCGGTTGAACTCCGGATCATTTTTGTAATAGTTATACGCTTCTTCGAGTTCATTGACGGCATTCATCAACGTCTCCGGGATGTACTGCCCGCCGTGGATACCGAAGCGTCCTGCTGGATTACTCATGTTGTCTCCCCCTTCATCTTAGTGGCCCGCACTGCGTCCACAAATTTCTTCATCTTCTCTACGTCTTTTCTTCCGTCAGTCTCGATATTCGAGCTGACATCTACGGCCCATGCACCGGTCCTTCTTATCGCCTCTTCCACGTTATCCGGTCCCAGACCTCCTGCAAGGAAGTATTCTCTTGATACTAAAGAGAGAACCGACCAGTCAAATGTCTCCCCCGATCCCATGCCCGAATCGATAAGGACATAGTCGGCCGGGCTTTTTTCCGCTCGTCTCAGGACTTCTGCCACGGCATCTTTGCTGTCTGTTCCCTCTCCCTGTTTCGGCCTATCTTCCTCCACCGTCGGGATACGGAACGCCTGGATCAGAGGTTTATCCGTCATTTCACGAAGTGCGGCTATATATGCTTCATCTTCGTGTCCGTGAAGTTGCGCGATGTCGATTATACCACGTGAAAGGAGTTCCGACACCTCTTCGACCGGAGAATCAACGAAAACTCCCACCGCCCTGATTTTCGGATCGAGGATCCTGCGAAGTGCGAAGGCCGTCTCCGGATCCACATATCGTTTACTCTTTTTGTAGAAAACGAATCCGATGAATTCCGGCGCAAGCTTATTTGCCGCTTCGATATCTTCCGGTCGGGACAGTCCGCATATCTTGATCTTCGCTTTAGTCATCTCTTACCTCAAGTATCATTACTTCAAACCGCGCAGTTCCGCAAGTTTCTGTGTCTTATCCGAAGCACGCATCAGGGTCTCCCCTACGAGCACCGCATCTGCACCGATTTCACGAAGTTTTCTCACATCCTCTGCAGAGGAAACACCACTCTCGGAAACGAAGATCACATCCGAAGGGATGATCGAGCGAAGCTTCCTGCTGTTCTCGGTATCGACGGTGAAGTCCTTGAGGTTACGGTTATTGACGCCGATGATCCTCGCACCGATGCGAAGTGCCGCTTCGACTTCGTCTTCGTTATGTGTCTCGACCAGTGCCGAAAGTCCCAGAGAATCAGCAACATCCAGATACTCGCCTGCGGTCTTCTCATCGAGGATCGACATGATCAGAAGTACCGCCGATGCACCCAAGACCTTCGCCTCATAGATCATGTAAGGATCGACCGTAAAATCCTTCCGAAGGCACGGGATTCGAACGCTTGAAGCGATCTCCTGAAGATACTGATCCGCACCTAAGAACCACTTCGGTTCGGTCAGGACCGAGATCGCATCCGCACCGGCTGCTTCGTAATCTTTCGCGATCCGGAGGTACGGAAACTCCGGAGCGATCAGCCCCTTCGAAGGAGAGGCTTTCTTGCACTCGCAGATAAATGCGATATCCCTTTCTGCGGACAGTGCTTTTTCAAAGGAAAAAGACTGATCCGCAAGAGTCATCGCCCTCTCCCGCATCTCCTCGAAAGAGACGCTTTCCTTCGCGATCGCGACGCGTTCACGAGCATATTCTGCTAACTGGTCGAGGACCGTCATATCAGGCCTCCGGACGGTTGCTGACTTCGATAAACTTCGCAAGAGTTTCCTTGACCTTACCGGAATCGATGAGCTCGGCCGCGAGCTTCACGCCGTCCTCGAAGCTCTCAGCCTTACCGGAAATATAAAGAGCCGCACCGGCATTCATAAGAACCGTATTTCTCTTGTAGCCGGTCTGTCCGTCGAGCAGATCTCTTACGATCTGTGCATTTTCTTCCGGAGATCCGCCCTTGAGGTCTTCCTTCGTGCAGCGCTCGAAACCGAACTGCTCCGGTGTCACGGTGTATACCTTATACCAGCCGTCCTTAAACTCGCAGACCGTGGTCGGCGCCGAAAGGGAGATCTCATCGAGCTTATCTTTACCATATACGACCATGCCGCGCTTCACGCCGAGGGACATGAGAACACGAGCAAGAGGCTCGATGAGGTATTCGTCATAAACTCCGAGAAGCTGCATCTTCGGGCTGCCCGGGTTCGTAAGAGGCCCGAGGATATTAAATACAGTACGGAAACCGAGTTCCTTACGGATCGCACCGACATACTTCATGGAAGCATGATACTTCTGTGCGAAGAAGAAGCACATGCCGACTTCGTTCAGAAGTTCGACGCAGCGCTCCGGGCTCTGGTTGATGTTGACACCGAGGGCCTCGAGGCAGTCTGCAGTACCGCACTTTGAAGACGCCGCGCGGTTACCGTGCTTGGCCACCTTCACTCCGCCGGCGGCACACACCAGTGCAGATACAGTCGAGATGTTAAAGCTGTGTGCTCCGTCTCCGCCGGTGCCGACGATCTCGAGTACATCCATGCCCGTCTCGACCTGCGTCGCATGGTCACGCATCGCCTTCGCACAGCCGGCGATCTCATCGGTCGTCTCGGCCTTTGCGCTCTTCGTGGAGAGTGCTGCCAGGAAGGCCGCATTCTGTGTGGCCGATGTCTCCCCGCTCATGATCTCGTTCATGACGGTATAGGCCTCATCATAGGTCAGGTCCTCTTTGTTTACGATCTTAACAATTGCTTCTTTAATCATGGTTCTTTCCTCCTTAGATATTTGCCTCAATAAAGTTTCTTAGTATCTTCTGTCCCTGCGGAGTCATGATGGACTCGGGATGGAACTGCACGCCGTAGACGGGATAATCCTTTGCCGTCACGGCCATGACCTCGCCTTCTTCTGTGACCGCTGTCACAAGGAGGCTGTCCGGTACAGTCTTCGGATCCACGATAAGAGAGTGGTATCTCGCGACTTTGAATTTCTGCGGGAGATTTCGGAAAAGCACATCCGACGTATCGGCCTTGATTTCCGACTGCTTGCCGTGCATGAGACGCGGTGCATAGGTGACCGTCGCGCCAAACGCCATGCTTATGGCCTGATGCCCAAGGCAGACACCGAGGATCGGAAACTTACCCTTGAGCTTGTCGATCAGTTCGAGCATGATGCCTGCGTTCTCCGGTCTTCCCGGACCCGGCGAAAGAACGATGCGGGAAGGCTTCAGTGTCTCGATCTCCTCGACGGTCATCTCATCATTACGGATAACCTTGATGTCCTGATCGATCGAGCCGATCATCTGAAAAAGGTTATAGGAAAAACTGTCATAATTATCTACAAGAAGTATCATAATTCCTCCTCCTGTGCTGCTGTAAGGGCACGGACAACAGCCTTGGCCTTGTTGATGCATTCCTCGTATTCTTTCTCCGGTACCGAATCGGCGACGATTCCCGCGCCGGATCTTACAAACACCTTGCCGTTTTTCTTAAAGGCGATGCGGATCGCGATGCATGTGTCCATGTTCCCGGCAAAATCGATGTACCCGATCGCACCGCCATAGATGCCGCGCTTGTTGTTCTCGAGTTGTCCGATCAACTGGCATGCACGGATCTTCGGAGCACCGGACAGTGTCCCGGCCGGAAGAACGGCTTCGATCGCATCGAGAGCATCCTTATCCTCGCGGATCAGACCTTTGACCGTGGAACCGATATGCATGACATGCGAGAAACGCTCGATGCTGTGGAGGATCTCGACCTCAACGGAGCCGAAGCGGGAGATCTTACCGAGGTCATTACGCCCCAGATCAACAAGCATATTATGCTCAGCCAATTCTTTGTCATCATGGAGAAGATCGTTCTCGAGCATCAGATCCTCGGCCTGGGTCGTGCCACGCGGGCGGGTGCCGGCAAGCGGAAAAGTATGCAGCACGCCGTCCTTGAGGTTCACGAGCGTTTCCGGAGAAGCACCGGCCACCTCGACATCCGTACCGGAGAAGTAGAACATATACGGCGACGGATTGATCGTACGAAGATATCTGTAGGTGTCGAGGAGACTTCCTTCGAACGGAGCAGAAAGCCGGTTACTAAGTACGATCTGGAAGATATCTCCTTCATGAATATAGTTCTTCGCCTTTTCGACCATATCTACAAATTCTTCCTTATTGAACAGCGGCGTCGGCTCGGAGAGGAGTCTTCCCTTGTGCTCGCCGTCGGGCTTTCCATTAAGGATCAGGTCGCGGATCTTCTCGATTTCCATGACAGCCTTTCTGTATCCGGCTTCGCCGTCTCTGGTATACATGTTGACGATGATGATGATCTTCTGTCTGTAGTTATCATAGGCGATGACTTTGTCAAAGAGCATCAGGTCAATATCCTGGAATCCCTCTTCATCGACCGTATCGACCTTCGCAGTCGGTTCACTGTAGTACAGATAATCGTATGAGAAATAGCCGACCAGACCGCCTGTAAACGGTGGCAGGTAAGGAAATCTCGGGCTTTTGTATTCGCCGAGGATCTGGCGCAGATAGGTGTTGGGATCCGAAGTCTCGATCGTCACATCCCCGATATGCATGTTCCCGTCCTTGACGGTTACGGATGTCTTCGGCTCAAAGCCTAGGAATGTGTAGCGGCCCCACTTCTCGTTCTCCGCTACGGACTCGAGCATGTAGCAGTGTGTCGAGACGGTCTTTAGGACCTTCATGGTCTCGATCGGGGTTCTTACATCCGAGAGGATCTCGGCAGAAAGCGGGATAACATTATACTTTCCCTCTTCTGTGAGTTTTCTCACTTCGGACAGTTCCGGCAGAATCTTCATGTTGTTTCCTCCTTCTTGTTCTGCGGAGGAAATAAAAAATCCCCGACAGAACTTCTTCTTTCTGTCAAGGACGAATTACATCGCGGTGCCACCTTGATTCACGGCCACTATAGCCGTGCACTTAGCAGGATACCATCATATCCCCGGCAAGTAACGTATGCCTTCACGTTGCAGAATACTCTGCGGTCTCCCGCATTTGACTGCACCCTCAGCGGTCCATTTGATGACTTGTTTTCCGCCGGATTCTCATCCTCGCCGGCTCTCTGTAGGAGCATCATCACCGTTATCTCCGCGTCAACGGTTTGTCTTTATGGGGTGTATGTTATCACTCGAAGGAAAACTTGTAAACCCCCAAAATTCGTATATTGACATTCTCCCCCGGAAATGGTAAAGTCAGCACAAACTAACCGGACAAGAGGAATCTCTAAGGTGACAAACGAAAGAAACTTCAACAACAGCGAATACTTCCGATTTTATCGATTTGCTTTTACGAGCTGATCCATATTGTCGTGTCCTTTGTGAAGTAGAGCTGCGGAAGAAATATTGTATATCAGGAAGCGCTGTTCTTTACCGGGACAGCGCTTCTTCTTGTTATGGCCAATAGAAAGGAATCATCACATGCAAACTGAGACCGAACAATCAAACCACGACCGACACTGTGAGACAAAGACGGTATCCGACTCCACCAGGGGATCTGAGCATCCTCCCGTTTCTGCCACCAGAATCGCATATAGCGGCATCGAGGGATCTTTCGCCTTTATCGCCGCATCACGTATCTTTCCGGATGCACAGCTTGTCCCCTTCCACAGTTTTAAGGAGGCCTATAACAGCGTCACCAACGGTAACTGCGACGCGGCCGTGCTTCCGATCGAGAACAGCTACGCCGGCGAAGTCGGTCAGGTCTCCGATCTGATGTTCGCAGGAAACCTTACGGTCCACGGGGTCTACGAGCTGTCGATCTCCCAGTGTCTCCTCGGTCTTCCCGGAAGCTCCATATCAGATATCACTCATGTCATCTCTCACCCGCAGGCTTTAGAGCAGTGCGGGGAATATATCGGCCGTCACGGCTGGAAAACAGTTCCCTACGAGAACACGGCCCGCGCCGCGCGTTCCGTCGCACGCGAAGGAGACATCACCCAAGGTGCGATCGCAAGCGCCGAGACTGCAGAGCTCTACGGTCTTTCTGTTCTCGCAGAAAACATCAACGAAAGTGCACAGAATACGACACGATTCGCCGTATTCACCAACCCCGGTCCGAAGAAGGATCCTTCCGACAAATCCATGACATCCGACCTTCACGCGCCCGAAGGAGAAGACAAGGACGACTGCAACACGATCCTGCTCTTTACTATCAAGCACGTCGCCGGTTCTCTGGCCAAGGCTGTATCCATCATCGGACTTCACGACTACAATATGCGCGTCATCCGAAGCCGCCCGGCCAAGGATATGAACTGGCAGTACTACTTCTACACCGAGCTCGAAGGAAGCCTCGACACCATTGAAGGGCAGGCGATGCTGGCGGGACTTCGGTGCGCTTGCGAACTCATCAAGATTGTCGGTACATATCAGCCTGACGTATCCATCTGAGCCGGATCCGAAGATACCAGGTTCCACTGCCGAAGAAATAGAAGAAACCACAATCGAAAACCGTGAAGAAAACGGTAAACGGAGGAAAGAAATATGAACGGAATCATCGTACGAAAACTGGCTAATCCCGAAGAAGTCAAGGAGATGTACCCACTGACCGGTGCGCAGCACGACGCGGTGGCCCGACAGACCCGAAGTATCGAGGCGATCCTTCGTGGTGCGGATAAGCGTCTGATCCTTATCATCGGTCCCTGCTCAGCCGATAACGAGGACAGTGTGATCGATTATATCTCCCGCCTCGTACCCGTACAGGAGAAAGTCAAGGACAAGATCCTCATCGTACCCAGAATCTACACGAATAAGCCGAGAACAACGGGTGACGGGTATAAGGGCATGCTTCACCAGCCGGATCCCGGCGCCAAGTCCGACCTCATGAAGGGGATCCTGGCGACACGCCACCTTCACATGCGTGCCATCGAAGAGACCGGATTTGCCTGTGCCGACGAGATGCTCTACCCAGAAAACTACCAGTATCTCGATGATGTTCTTGCCTATGTCGCCGTAGGTGCCAGATCCGTCGAAGACCAGCAGCACCGCCTGACGGCAAGCCTGATCTCCTCCCCTACCGGCATGAAGAATCCGACCAGTGGTGACTACGCCGTGATGCTCAACGCCATCACGGCCGCGACCCATCCGCACACATTCATCTACCGTGGCTGGGAAGTCGACTCCCACGGAAACGATTACGCACACGCGGTTCTTCGCGGATACACGAACAAGCACGGAGAATCGCAGCCGAACTACCACTACGAAGATCTGCTCAGATTAAGTGAGATGTATGCCACAAGACAAGTTCCCTACCCGGCCGCCATCATCGACACCAACCATGCCAACTCCAACAAGAATCCTCTTGCCCAGCCGCGCATCATCAAGGAAGTCATGTATTCGATGCGGCATAGTTCGGAGGTCGAAGCGCTAGTGAAGGGTTTCATGGTCGAGAGCTACATCGTGGAAGGCCGTCAGGAGATCGGCGGAGGCGTATATGGTCAATCCATCACAGATGCATGCCTCGGCTGGGACAAGAGTGAGCGGCTCATCTACGAGATCGCAGACCTCGTCTGATTTTTCTTCTCAGCCCAGACAAACTCAAGTTTTCGCAACTGAAAACAAGTTGTTTTTCCCGGTTGAAGTCGCGTAAATCGTCATGCTATAATCGAGTTGCAGGATATGATATGGATGTACATAATTAGCGGAATCCGGTACGGGGTTTTACCGTTTCTGCGAGATATGAAAATGGGGTGTACGTATCTGCATATTCTACAATGAAAGGAAGTGTTACGGTATGGCAAACGTGCACTTTAAAAGCAGGCGCTTTGTGTCGGCGCTGCTGTGTGTCTCTCTTCTCTTTTCCCTTTCTTCATGTAAGAAGAAATCCAAGGACAAGTCCGATCTGTATTCAGCCGGACGGGTGATCGAAGCGACGGACCCGTATTTTCTTGCCGAGGTCGACAAGGTCAACATCCCGGTTTCCCAAGGCAAGAAACTGCAGAATATGTCGATCAACGAATGTATCTATGCGGGTGATTTTGCCGTCGTCTCCTATACCCAGATCTATCAGCTGCCAAGTGAGGTCGAAAAGCAGGTCAATTCCTCATCTATAACCGGTGAAGTCTTTGACGCAAGTGAATACTTCATCTCGGCAACTGCGCTATTCGACAAGAAGGGGGTTCTCATCAGAGAGATCGGTCAGAACAACTGCAACATCTACGGTGTAACGGTCGACAAAGAAGGAAACATCCACATGCTCTACGACATGTATGAACCGCTTGAGATTGATCCGGATGCTACTTTGGAAGATGCGGAAAAAGCAATCTATGAGCATCACGCCGTGACACAGATCGAGGTCATCGATGCGTCGGGAAACACTCTCCGGACCATCTCTGTTCCGGAAGGAATCGAAGATTATTCGGCATGGGGATCTTCCTTTACGATCCTTGATGACGGCACGTATGCTTTTTCCAATTCGGGCCTCATCCACCTCTATGCTCCAAACGGAAATCCGCTTCTTACACTCTCCGACAAAGACCGTTCTCTCATAGGAAGCGTCGTCCAGTCCGACGGCAAGAATTATGTCGCGTCCGAGAAGAGAGATCTCGAAGAAGGAAATTCTCTCATCCTGAAAGAAGTCGATCTGGAAACGGGAAAACTTGGAGACGGAATCGATATCAGCAGTCTTCTCTCATACGGATCCGTCGTATCGACCAAAGATGGTGTCTTCGCCAATTCATATAGTAGTTTCTTCAAGTACGATATCGCCAAGGAAACGATCGAGGAAGTCTTCAACTGGAATGACACGGATGTAGACCGTGCGCTTATGAAGAATATCTCGTGCACACCGGTAAGTGACAACGAGATCCTCGCTGTGGGACACAGAAGTTATGATATCGATTATCCGTACCTGATCCATCTGACACGAGCCGAGACCAATCCTCACGCCGGAAAGAAAATGATTGTGATCGGCGGCGAGCATCTCTCCGACTGTGACGATCTGGTCTCATTTGCAAGTCTTTACTCTTCGAGACCGGAGAACAGTGCCCGCGTCGTCATTGTCGACTATACGGCCGGCATGGGCGAAGACGAGAGTCTGGCCAATATCGAAAGATCGATCTATCTGGATACCCTCTCCGGCTCCGGTCCGGACATCCTCGTGAACCTGTATAATTCTGTTGCTTTCCGTACGGATTCCATCATGGAGGATATGAACCAGTATATCGATGGCGAGCGCGGCATCAACAGAAGTGAGTACTTCGACAATATCATGCGCGCGTGCGAAACGGACGGGCATCTCTACCATATCCCGGTACGTTTCTCACTGAACGGTCTTTGTGTAAACAAGAGTCTGGTCAGCAATACCGGAGGCTGGACGTACGATGAATTCTTCGAGGCTTCGACCAAGATACCCGACCAGGTCAGTTTTCTCGAGGGCGTACTATACAACGATCTGCTTGAGCTCTTGCTCGGCGCTTCCCTCCCCCAGTTTATCGATTATGAGAACAAGACCGTGGATCTCGATAACGAAGAGATGCGGCGGATCCTCGAGACCGTCAAGCGCTACGGCGTCGTCAAACAGCCGGAGGACGAAGGCTGGTACTACATGGAGAAAGAGATCCCCGGCGAAGGCTCCATCTCGGGAGACGGCGATCTTACGATGGAAAAGATCATGGAGGGTATGCTGGCAGTCTGGGTATGCCAGATGGATTCGCTCTATACGATCAGCTACTGGAATTTCATGTGTCCCGGAGGTGCAGAGCTCCTCGGCTACCCGGGCAAGGAGAAGAAAGGAATGGCTGTGCATCCGGAAACTTCACTGGGCATCGTGGCCTCCAGTAAGAGCAAAGGTCTGGCCTGGGACTTCATCAAGGCCTTCATGGAATATGATGTACCTTCCTACCAGTATCCGTATGGAAACTCTCTTCGGATCGCCGGATTCGAGCAGGAGTCGCAGGCCATCATGAAGGATCGGAATGCTTTCCGCGAATCCTATATCGACAGACCGGAGATGGGTAAGTATATGGGTGCCACAGAAGTGACCGAAGAGGACCTCAAGGTCACGCGCGCGCTCATCGAGAACGCCTCGTTCTCCACCGGCGGCGACCCGGCCATCTTCGATATCATATGTGAGGAGGCCGCTGCGTATTTCGCAGGAGACAGGTCGATCGACGATGTCCTTAAGAACATCGAAAACCGCGCCTCTATCGTGGTAAAAGAACTATAGTTCCTACACCCATTCCTTGTTGATGCGGATGTAGACGGCCTTGAGGATCTGTGCGAGGACCGTGTACGCCGCCATCAGGACAACAAGCCATGCCCCGAAAGCCGGAATCATGACCGGAAGGTCGAAGATTCCGGCTATTTTCGTAAATCCTATCAGCAAAGTGACCAGTACGACGGCAAGAGTTGATATCGAGAGCTGGACGGAGGCACAGCACGTCGAGCACGGTGCTTAGAAGCCCGAAGATGAACATGAACTTCTTGATTCCATCGATGTTCCACTTCTTCGGCAGAAGGATGCTGTCCTTCTCGACGTGATCAAATGGCATACCGAGCTGCGCAAAATCGTTAAGGATGTTCCGCCCGTATTCGAATCATTCTTTTTCCGCCTCATACATTCCTCCGCCATGTTCACGTCCATAGCGCTTATCGCGCTTTGTGAACAATTATAATATAATTAGCACAGAGTATATAAGGAGAGCGAAGATGGCGAAGAAAGAAGGACAATCGGGATACACACGCACCGCCCTCATCATGGAGGGTGGCGCGATGCGCGGGATGTTTACCTGCGGCGTGATCGACGTGCTCATGGAAAATCACATCGATTTTGACGGAGCGGCCGGGATCTCTGCCGGAGCCGCCTTTGGCTGTAACTTCAAATCCCGGCAGATCGGCCGTCCGATCCGTTACAACAAGACCTTCGGGAAAGATCCGCGCTATGCAAGTTTTCGTTCTCTTCTAAAGACCGGCGACTATTTCGGTGCCAAATTCTGCTACGAGACCCTTCCCTTCGAGCTCGATGTCTGGGACACAAAGACGTTCGCCGAGAATCCTCTGGAATTCTACATCGGTGCGACCGATGTAGATACCGGTAAGCCCCGCTACCATCTCTGTTCTGACGGCGGAAAGACGGATCTTCTCTGGATGCAGGCTTCGGCATCGATGCCGCTTCTTTCAAATGTCGTCGAGGTCGACGGATACCGTCTTCTCGACGGCGGGATCACGGATGCCGTTCCTTACGAATACATGGAGAGTCTGGGGTTCCGACGAAATGTCATCGTGCTGACCCAGCCGAAGGGATACGTCAAAAATAAAAGCCGTGCACAGTTTCTCATGGATGTGGGACTTCGGAAATATCCAAAGGTGGCGGATGCCATGGCGCACCGTCATGAGATGTATAACAGGCAGCTGGAGGAGATCCGTGAGCGCGAAGAACGCGGTGAATCATTCGTGATCCGGCCACCACAGGATCTCGGTATCGGACGCACAGAGAAAGATCCGGAAGAACTCGAGCGCGTCTATCAGATCGGGCGAAGCGAGACAGAGAAGCACCTTACGGACATACGAGAATTTCTGGGGGAGTAGACTATGACAGTACAACGACGAAATAACCTGCCGATACTCGGTTTTGGCTGTATGCGTTTTGCCACCAAAGGACGAAGCATAGACATGGAGAAGACCGAAGCGCAGCTCCTTCGTGCCATCGAGCTCGGTGTCAACTATCTCGATACGGCCTACATCTATCCGGGAAGCGAGGATGCCATCGGACGGATCCTTGAGAAGAACCACCTTCGCGACAAAGTGACGCTTACGACGAAGCTTCCACAGTATCTCGTCAAGAAACGCGAAGATCTCGACAAGTACCTCGAAGAAGAACTAAAGAGATTGCGGACCGATCATCTCGACTATTATCTCTTTCATCACATGACGGATATCGCACAGTGGCAGAAGCTCGAAGCGCTCGGTGTCCGTGAGTGGATCTCCGAGAAAAAAGCACAGAGCAAAGTCCTGCACGTCGGTTTCTCTTTCCACGGGAATACGGAGATGTACCTCAAGATCCTCTCGGCCTACGATTGGGAACTCAGCCTCGTGCAATATAATTACATGGACGAGCATGCCCAGGCCGGACGCGAAGGCATCTGTGCCGCATATGAGAAAGGCGTACCGGTATTCATCATGGAACCGCTTCGCGGCGGAAAGCTCGTCGACCTTCTTCCGGAAAAAGCCAAGAAAATGATCGCGGCCGACCCGCACGGATGGAGCCCGGCAGAGTGGGCCTTCCGGTGGCTGTGGAATCATAAGGAAATCACATGTGTACTCTCGGGAATGAATTCTCTGGAGATGCTCGAAGAGAATGCCCGGATCGCCTCCGAAGTAAAAGAAAATACCTGGGGCGCGGATGAGATGGACATGATCGGCAAGATCCGCGACTACATCAATGAAAACACGAAGGTCGGATGTACGGGATGCAGATACTGTCTCCCCTGCCCGCGAGGCGTCGACATTCCCGGTATTTTCTCCTGCTATAACCACATGTACTCGGAGAAAAAAACCTCCGGACGCATGGAGTACTACCAGACGATCGCACTTCGGTTCGAGCCTGCAGATGCCTCGCGCTGTGTCGGCTGCGGAAAATGTGAATCGCATTGCCCACAGAATATCCCGATCCGCGAGAAACTCAAGGAAGCCAGTCACGCACTGCAGCCATTCTACTTCCGGATCGCGGCCAACGTCTCCCGCCGGTTCATGGTAGGAAAGAAGAAGAAACAACACTGATCCGATGAACGATGCCTAGTTTTGAGTAAATAAGCAGGCGATCATTTCGGTTCATTTTTGCACTCAGCCTCGATCAGACTGCGCATCTGATCCAGAAAGGCGTTCGGTCCCATAGATGATTCGCTCTGTTCGATGTAGGACAGAAGCTCTCGTGCCAGATCTTCGGAGATTTCCCCTCCGGAAGGAACGCGGGCCGAAGTCTCTTTATCCGGTCGTTTCTGTGCTCCTGTTTCCACGAGACAGCCATTCGCATCGATCATGCCCCACCGTACACCTTTTCGCGTCTTCAGGAAGAACCGGATGAGTACGGCCGTCACACTCGTAAGCACGAGCCAGATGCACAGCATCATACTTATATTCTCGCCCGTCTGCGTACGCCATGCGTCACGCTTCTCAGCACCATCCATAAAGTAGATATACTTGTAAGAGGAGATCACTCTCGCGTCATCGGGAATATCTGTGTCGTGTTTATCGTCCTCATAAGGCAGATCCATGAACAATTGAAGTGGTTGATCCTCTTCTATTTCCACCATATTGTAGGTTAAGACAAAGTACCGGTAATCATCGTACCAGCCTTTCCTTCCACCAGAGCGCAGAATCGTCTCGGCGTCTTGATCCAGTTCCGGATTTCTCTGACTTGCGAGATTGCATGATCCCCCATATTCGAAGGTCATTTCACCGTTGTCATCAAGAGATTCTATGGCACTATAGCTGTAGCCATTGAATGTGAAGAAAGCCATCGAATTCATAAAAGTGATCTGATCTCCGTACTCATCTGTGATGATCGTCATACTGAGCGGCAAGTCCTCATCGTCAGCGTATGATTCCGATGTCCACAAGTACGAAAGTCCGATCTCATACTCCGGATCTGTTCTGATCTCGCCGGGCTCACCGGAAAGGAATCCCAGGACATTCAGCTCCTCATAATAGAGAGAATCGAGATTCTCATCACTATAAATGTCCCCGGAAAAGACGCTGTAGAAGTCATTATATTCTGTGATCTCGATACTTTTTCTGATACGAAGAGCCAACGTCTCATCAAGATCATTCTCGACCTTTTTCTTTCCGGCATACGTTGTCGAAGCAACAGTACAGACTCCGGTCACAAGAAGAGCCACCGCCGTGGAGATGAGTATGTTCAGGTATGAGGGATGTACTTCTTTCTTCATGATTCCCTCCTCTTCTCGATTGCATCTTTTAACTGTTCAAGATATCCATTCGGGCCAAAGGAAGATTCACTCTGGGAAATATAAGACAGGAGTTTTGTGGCCATTTTCTCGGAGATCGGATCGATAGAAGGTGCCTCTTCCCGCGAATCCTCAGAAACCATCTGCAACTTCTCTCCTTCGACCGCCAGGCCGTCTTCACCGATCTCAATCCAGCTGACGTCTTTCTTCGGTTTCAGTAAAAGATGCAGCACAACTGCCATCAAACAGGTTAGTACAGCCCATCCGCCCAGCATCACAAAGGTATTGGTACGTCTCCATGTGCGCCAGTTCGCAAGTTCCGCAGAAACATCCTCGAAAATGATGTATTGCGAATACGTCTCATAATCATACTTTCCGTCCGTACGATCCAGCGAAATATCATCCTCCGAACTGTAAGGAAGATCCATGAGGACCTTTGATTCATACCCGCTTGTAAAACCTTCATAAAGAGTAAAGATACAGTACCGGTAGTTCCCGTGCCAACCGAAAGGCTCTCCCTCTTTAATCGAAGATTCCGCCGCATTTATCATCTCCTGATCCGCGAAACTATACGAATTCATGGGGTAAAAGTATTCAGCATCTTCCTCCCCCTCTTCTCTGAAGACATATCGCTTATAGAAATACCCTCTGACGGACGCAAGAAGATTTCCGTTCCAGAAGTAAATGCGGTCACCGGCATCATCCGAGATCGTCAGCAGATCGATCTGGATCATCTCTCCATCCGCATTCTCCAATGCTATATCCGAATCCATAAAGATCCGGTATTCCGGTGCGTCCTGTGATTCCGATTCGCGCTCATCGTTTGCATCATCTGTTAATACATTGTTGGATAAGTAGTTGACGATATCGATATCTTCCTCATATTGATCATAATCATACGCGTAGATCTCCGAGTAATAATCCTTCCGGAATCGAGTCAGTTCCAGGATTTTCCTCGCCCGTACATCAAGCTTACGATCGATTTCCTGAACGATGTCCTTTCTGGAATTTACCGAGGCGGATATGACAGATGAAACACCGATTCCCAGGATCAGGATCGATGTTGTGACCAATATTCGGAAATAAGACTTATGTATCCTTCTTTTCATGGATCTTTTCTCTGTCCCGGAAGTACTAGTTTTCGTCATTCTGTGAACGATCTGACGGAACCGGTGCCTGTTGACTCTCGATCTCATTTCTTAGCTGATCGAGATACCCATTCGGGCCCATCGACAGCTCCGCATCGTTGATCCGTTGCAGGAGACTTCGCGCGATATGTGTCGGGATCTGGTTCTGTGACCCGACCGGAGCTGTGTCATTAGTGATTTCGGGTGTTTTGCGCTTATAATTTTCCAGGAATGCCGTCCCCGCAACGATAATGATATAAGCGGCCGCGAGGTAAACAATCGCACGTTGCACCTGCTTTTTCCATGCGGCAAGCTCGGGGCCGGCATCGATAAACAGCACCGTCTCCCCATGCATAATGAGCGAACTTCCGAGACCATTTTCATTATCCGTATCCAGGTAGATCTTATTGAACGAGTCATCCGAAGAATCCTCGTCTTCGGATGTCACTTCCACAGTGCCGCCGTCGGACAATAAGTCGGTATATACAAAAGCACCCGGCAGATCACTATAGTAGACCGCATGTACAAAATCGATGTACCGGTAATCTCCGTACCATCCGACCTCGGTCGCGCGTTCGTCGATCACATTATTCTTTCTTGCTTCGGAGAGACGGTTCGAGATGCCCCGCGCCACTTCATGAAGGTCCTCATTTTCCATACTTGCGGAATTCATCCCGACAAATCCCAGACTCACGACGGGTTCATCAAAATCTGAGTATACACTGGCAACAATGTCATCATGATAACCCAGTCCGCCATATACGAATAAGGGGTCATCGTCCAAAAGAAAATATCCGTCTCCGTCCGGATCTATGATAGCCGCGCCGGCCATCAGAAGTTCGCCGTTTGGTCCTTCCGTATAGTATTCCTGCAAAGAGTATCGGGGCTGTTCTGTGGGCTTATTCAGGCCATCGCTATAGTAATCAGTGGTAGGATCGGAATAGGAGAAATACTCGAAGATTCCCTCGTCTTCCGAAGTCCCGCCCCGGAGCTTCTTGGTTTGCGCGAGAGTCTGCATCACGTTTGACCATTGGCTGTATGTGACGATCTTCGATTTTCGAAGATTAAGCTTCTCGTCAATACCGGCGATGATTTTATCTTTAGATTTTCGGGCTCCGATCATGAGCATCGGAACCAAGACCATAAGGAGCATCAGTGCGACAAACAGCGATACCCTCAGGTGGAGCTTTCCCTTTATTTTTTCCTTCTTCGAAGAATCTACACTTCCCATAACACACTTTCCTTTTTTCTCATCCTGCTTTGCCACGCTGTGCAATACTGCCCCCGCACCGTGTCCCCATGCCTCGCAGGAGCACTTTTCTATATGATAGCAGATATTTCGCACCCGTGCGGAAATATGGATGAATAAATATGACAGAAATCACTTCTTCCCGCCCTCCGGATGTTTTATAATATAGAAAACACATCAAAGATTGGATCATCGATCAAAAAGACAGATCCGACACGCATTTAATGACGCGAAAGCCTGATTTGTCAATCAAATAAGTAAGGAGTCAACTATGCTTGGCAGAATGTTAGCCCGTTCCTTTACAAGAAACATCGCCGGAGATATGCTCGGAGGTCTCGGCCGTGCCGCCGCTTTCGGCGCAGGCGCCGTCCTCGTTTCCGAGCTCGTAAACGGTGCCACACTGCGCACCGCCGCTGCTCCTGCCGGCAACTATATGCCGATGCAGGGAAATTCCACCGCTCAAGGGAGCAGCGTCGCGAACATCGCGCTGGCCCGCATCGCCCTCTGCTACTACATCGCAAAGGCCGACGGCAATATCTCTCCTGAGGAGCAGATGGATCTCGACTATATGTGCTCGAGCCTGATGAATAACCCGAATGCTTCTTCTAACTTCAGAACCGAGCTGCAGGCGATCGTCAATGACCGTTCGATGAACTTCATGAATGTCGAGAAATACCTCGACCGCCTCGACGTCAATTCACTGAGCCTTCTGCTGGCTGATGCGCAGCGCATCGCCGAGCTGACCGACGGTGTCACCGAGAACGAAAGAAAGGCGATGACGGTCTTCCAGAACTACATCTACGGTAAGCAGGGCTTCCCGGGCGGCAACATGAATGCACAGTTCGCAGGGTCTGCCCGAGTCATCAACCTCAAGTGCACCGGCTGCGGCGCGGATCTACAGATCAACGACGCGAGAACCGAGACCTACTGCCCGTATTGTGGATCAAAGCAGATCATCATGCACTAAGATTCAGTTAACAGCGCTTTTCGCTAGGCCGGAGGAACAAACACCTCCGGCTTTTCTCTCTTATGCACAACAGGCGAAGACACCATAACCGGAGATCTTCATGGTAGAATCTCTGCTATGGCACATCAGCTTAAGAAAAACAGGAATATCGACATGATCAACGGCCCCGTTCTGTGGCCGCTTATCTGCTACAGCGTACCGATCGTGCTGACCCAGGTGCTGCAGCTGCTCTTTAATGCAGCGGACATCGTGGTCGTCGGCCAGTTCGTCGGCGATTCGGCGGTGGCGGCCGTCGGCTCCTGCGCGCCACTGATCAACCTGCTCATCAACCTCTTTGTCGGCATCTCTCTCGGCGCGACGGTCGTACTCGCCTCCACACTCGGTGCGAAGCAGGAAGACCGCATCCATGACCTGACACATACCATCTTCTCACTTGGCGTCGTATTCGGTTTTCTTACCGGCGTCGTCGGCGTGGTATTCGCGAGGACCTTCCTCGAATGGATGGGCACGACACCCGAGTCCATCGACCAGGCCACCACATATCTTCGCATCTACTTTATCGGTGCGCCGGCATTCATGATCTATACCTTCGGACGTGCCATCATCGTCGCGACCGGTGATACCAAGCGTCCTCTGGTTTATCTGAGTTCGTCCGGTGTCATCAACGTCATCCTGAACCTCATCCTCGTGGCCGGTTGCGGCATGGGAGTAGCAGGCGTCGCCATCGCCACCGTGACCTCACAGGTGATCTCAGCGGTCCTGATGACCTCGGCACTTTTGCGTCTAGACAGCGAATGCCGCATCTTCCTTTTCGAACTGCGCCTTCATAAAAAGCCTCTGAAGAGGATCTTGAAGCTCGGTCTCCCCGTTGGTTTTCAGAACACACTCTTTTCGTTTTCAAATGTCATCATCCAGTCGTCGGTCAACTCCCTCGGCACCTTCTGCGCCGCAGGTAACAGTGCCTGCATGAACATCGACTCGTTCATCTATGCCGGTATGAATTCCTTTACACAGGGCTGCATGACCTTCGCCGGCCAGAACTACGGTGCGAAGCGATATGACCGTCTCAACGAGATTTATCGTTCTGCGCTTCTGTGCATCACGGCGATCGGTCTGACACTCGGCGGCATCGCCTATATCTTCGGCGGACCGCTTCTGCGTCTGTATCTCCCGGATTCTCCGGAGTCCGTCAAGTACGGTATGGCGAGAATGCTGGTACTCGTGGTACCCGACTTTCTCTGCGGTCTGATGGACTGCGGTTCGGGCATGCTCCGCGGTATCAAGCGCTCCGTCTATCCGATGATCGCGACAATTGTTGGGAGCTGCGGCCTGCGTCTCGTATGGGTCTTCACGGTGTTTGCGCACTTCAAGCAGAACACCCACGGCATCGCGGCTTACCGTATTCTCCTGCTGTCGTATCCCCTTTCCTGGGCGCTGACCTTTATCGCGCTCCTTCTTTACTATATCCGCGTCAAGAGAGTCTACCTTTCAAAAGTGTAAGGTCGACGTAAGGTACTTCGATAGGACGCACCCTCTTTCTTCGGTAAGATGAAATCACAAAGCAAACAACACCACGAAAGAGGGACACGAAAATGAAAAAGACAGCAAACAAGGAAAAGATCATCACCAACATCATCTCAGTTATCGGCCTGCTCGCCGGCATCGGCTTTCTGGCAACCACGATCCTTCGCATGAAGTATCCGAGCGTATCTCCCTGGTATTCTCTGATCTGCGCCATCATCGGAGTAGGCATCGAGATCATTCTTCTCATCAGAAGCAAGCGCACAACCAAGAAAGACTAACTCCTCTCCTCCTCATATACATAAAAGAACTTCCCCGCCGCCGTTCGTGTCAGGTGAAAACACGATTTCGGATACGGGGAAGTTTTTCTATAGTCACCTGCGCCAGAGGGTTTATAAGAGGGGACGGCGCAAACAACTTCGGATGATGAAGATTCCGGCGCGGGGCGCGAACGCAGCAGATTGGAGGGGTAGAGGGCCGCTGCGTCGCGGGCGCCTTATGAAACATGGCAGTATCACATAGGTTTTAGGAGGTTATGAAGTGACTGCCGGGAGGGGTATGCTTAGTCATGCTTGTTTTCAAGATCCGGTGCTTCACGTACGTGCTGTTGCGAAACTGAACTGCATCGGAGCACGGGAGGTTTCCTTTTCGGAACTAACCCGGATCGCATCTGTATCGATGGTCTTACCGTTCTCGAGTACCACGGTACGTGTACCGTATGTCGCGCACTTCTGGGAGTGGGTGACCTGAAGGATCGTGATCCCTTTCTCCTGATTGATTCGGCGGAACAGCTCCATGATCTCTGCACCGGACTTGCTGTCGAGGTTACCTGTCGCTTCGTCGGCGAGGATGATCTCCGGATTGCTGATGATCGCCCTGGCGATCGCGACACGCTGCTGCTGACCGCCGCTGAGCTTACTGGGCATCTGCTTTCTCTTATCCGTAAGTCCCGTGATCTCGAGGATGTCGTCGAGATCCTTCTGAAGGGAGGCACGGGAACGGCCGGCAACGAGCGACGGCAGGAGGATATTATCCTCGACGTTCAGGTTCTGTACCAGGTTATAGAACTGGAAGATAAAGCCGATCTTTCCGAGGCGGATTTGGCTGAGCTTTTTCTCCCTGATCCTGCGGATGTTGGTGCCGCAGATGGAGATGTCGCCATTGAAGTCACGATCGAGACCGCCGATCAGGTAAAGGAGCGTGGACTTTCCGGAGCCACTGGCGCCCATGAGGGAGACGAACTCCCCTCTTTTTACTTCGAGGTCTGCACCGTCGAGGACCTGCGTGATCACTCCGCCCTTCTTTCCGAATGTCTTTCTTACGTTATCTACCTTGATTATGATTTCGTTGTTGTCATACATTGTGTTCATTTTGTACCTCTTTCCCGGCGGATGCCGTCATAGATATGTTCTTAAGTTATGTTTTCTTTTATATGTTGTGTTTCCGTGCTTTTCGCGCAGTCTTCTTGCTGTCATCTATTACTCATACTTCAGCTGCTCAGCGATCTTCATCTTCCGGATGTGCTTGACCGGCATCAGGGCCGTGATTACGAAGATCAGGAAGAGTCCGCCCAGGAAGATCGCGGTAGTACCGATATCGACCGACATACCGAAGTTCATCTGGATCATCACCAGTGCCTCATGGAAAAGTACTGTGATGATCCCTGCGAACGGGACCGCTATGGCCATCGCCACCATGCAGGAGAGCATGTTCTCCGAGAGGAATGCCTTCTTCAGTTTTCCCCGGCTCATCGCAGTGGAAACCAGGACGGCGCACTCTCTTCTTCTGCCGGAGAAGCCGATGATCTGGTTGCTGACTACTGCGATGAATGTCAGAAGCACACCCATTCCGATCAGCATGTACAGTAAAGTTGCCATCCCGGCATTTTCTGCCTTCATATCTTCCACGTGTGCGTCCATGGTGGATACGGTATTGATCATGCAGCCCGAGCGCTCCTTGATCGTATTGACGACGCTTTCCGGATCGGTGCAGCGGATGTAAGCCGTCTGCGGCTGATCCTTAAAGATCTCGTTATAGTTATTGAGGCTGACTACGTATACCGCGGAGCCGGATGTGAACTGGAGGCTGTTGCAGTAACCTGCAAGTTTCATCGTCTTTTGGAGTGAATCAGAATTGTTGGCCGCCATCAGCATCGGGATCTCATCGCCGACATGATAGCCCAGTTCCTTTGCGATGGCCTTATCCATGTAGATCTCATCGTCTCCGATCGTTTCCGGAAGTCCGGAGATCGCGTTGAAGATCTTAAATGCACCGGGTGTTCCGACCAGCATCGCAGTATGGTAGAGTTCCTTCATTTCCTTACTGCTTGCTGTCTCATAAGCCTTTATGTCTTCTTCACCGAGGACGAACTTCGTATCCCAGTGATAGTTCAGGAATTCCACTTCTGTAACGCTGTCGATGTCTTCGAAGTACTCGAATGCTTTTCTCTGTTCGGAAAGACCGGTCACGATGACATCCGCATCGGCTTCAGGTCTCTCACAGAAAGCGAGGTAGGACGAGGACATGATGAACAGTGTCAGTCCCATGGTGACCGCCATGACAAAGAGTCTCGAGATACCGACGGATGCTTTCTTGGTTCTGGCCTGTACGCAGGAGAACGCGGCGATCGGGCAGTTTCTCTTCGTGAAGAACTTCTCGAGAAGCTTACTTGCGGCACGGAGGATGAAGGGATATCCCAGGAACAGTCCGATGACCAACATGACGATGTCGGCAAAGACAATCGCAAGACCTGTAAGTGTCTGTGTCAGGATCAGTACGAGTCCGGCTGCGCCAAGTACGGTGAACAGGATCGATGCGACGAGCGTCTTCTTCGTGTATTTGAAGTCAGTATCCTTGTTGTCGAAGATCAGGTCGCGGATCGATGTTCTTGTGGCCTTCAGGAGTTCCTTGATCGGGCAGAGGCACTCGATCACGACGGCGCCGACGATGACGCCGATCCATGCGATCACGGAAACATTTCCGAGGTTCATCTCCAGTTCGATATCCGATCCGGAGTTCAGGGTGAATACGTTATTGAAGATCGGGTCTCTGGTCAGTACGTAGAGGGACGATCCCAGCGCACCTCCGAGGAAGCCGTAAAGTGCATTTTCGAAAAGTACGATCAGTGCGGTGGCATTCGGAGAAACGCCCAGGCTTCTGAGAGTTCCGACTGTGCCCATTCTCTCGACCATGATGCGTTCGGAAAGAGAGATCGTGACGAAGATGACGAGCATCAGGCAGATGAGGAAAAGGATCGCGAAGATGCTGGTAACGGAGTTTACGTTCTGCTGGACCATCTCACCGTTAATGAGGTCTTCGGTCTCGATTCCCTGTGTGTTCTCTTCCATGAGGCTGCAGAATTTTCCGACTTCACTTCTCTCGTGTACCCGGACATAGGCACCTACATATTTGTAGTCTTCGCCGAAGATCTCTGCGAATCCGCAAAGCGGCATCACGGCGTTATACTTTTCGGAAAGCATGCCCTTATAAGAAAGGATGGACTTGACCGTAAATGCATGCGCCTGGTCTTCGTCATCGAAGAACTCGATCGTATCCCCTTCCTTGAGGTTCAGTTCTTCAGCCAGTGTCTTCGGGATCGCGACCTCGTTATCGGCGAGGTCTACCTCTGCGGCCATAAGTTCCATCGCATTTGCATCTGCGATATCTCCGGAGTAGATCAGGATGCTCTTTTCGTGAAAGTAAGCATACTCTTCGTTACCCGGAACATTAAATGTGGTCATGTCGCCTGTAAAAAGTGTTCTGTCATGTGCCGGAAGGCCGTCAAAATCAGCGTCTTCCAGGCCGCTTGATGAAGATACGATCACGTTGCTGTCGCCGAACATCGAAAGGAAAGCGGATTCCAGTACGTTTCTTACCGAGTTGCTCATATCAAATGTCATCATTCCTGCGAAGGAACATACCAGGATGCAAAGGATCAGCATGAACGTCCGAAATGGCTTCGAAAACATATTCTTAAGTGTGTGTTTAAAAATGACTCCCATATTTCCACCTGTCTAATTTCTGTCTGTTTTTCGTCTCTCCCCCTGTTTTCGGGCGCACCCGTGGTTCACCTGTCGCTTATTTGGGCGTGGAACCTCTGTTTATCCATTCCTTTTCAGGGCGCACCCGTGGTTCACCCGCCTGTTTTCATCGGGACTTCCACCGTTTATGCTGGTGGTTCGTCCCCGATGAAAAACGGGCATTTAGAGGGGGTATTATGAAATTGGTCTAGTTGCGATTATTCGTTGGTGATGTTGAGTGAACCGGCAGACATCTCTGCTGACAGAATGATGTCATATCCCTTTATCTGCTGATATTCGTCACCCTTCTTCTCACCGTTGATCTTGGCCGAGCCTGCAGAGAGGTCGAAGTCATAGCCGATGCTCAGGCCGGGGATAAATTCGATATCCGCAGAACCTGCCGACATATCGATCGAGAAGCTATCCGTGAGATTCAGTGATCTGGCATCGAAATCACCAGCCGACATATCCAGCTTACCGCCGGCAATGGTGCAGTTATCCAGTACAACATCTCCGGCAGACATTTTGAAATCGGAGTAGCCGAACTCACAGTTCTTCGCTGTAAAGTCGCCTGCGGACATTTTGAGAACAAGGTCACCGCTTACGCCATTAATGTTGATGTCACCGGCAGACATGTCGAATGTAACTTTCTCACAATCCATGCCGTTTTCGATCGTAACGTCACCTGCGGAAAGGTCGATCATCAGTTCGTCGAAGTTCGCATCCTTCGGATAGTAGACATAGACGTAGTGCTCGTGATCCTCGAAATTGAACGAGAAGAAGTTAATGTCAAACTTGAAGCTTTTATCTTCCACAGTAAGCGTTCCGTCCTCGGACTCACAGATCACTTCTTTCGCCCGGAGCTTATACTCTACCGCGTACTCATCGCTCTCGATGAACTTGATATCACCGGCCGAAACATCGATGTTGACGTTCTTAAAGTCATCAACGACTGTCTTCTTCATCTCGACGGTCTTTCCTTCCGAATCAATGTGGAAACCGTGATCATAGTACATGTGGATCGGCTTGTACTTATTTGCGATCGTACCGACAACGGTCAGTGCGATTCCGGCGGAAAGTGTAACGCCGGCAACGATCAGTGCTACTTTAGTAAATGTTTTCATATGTGTTTTCTCCTTACCCTCTTATCTTATGCTGTCGCCTGTGCTGCTCTGTTTTTCTTATTCTTCTTATGTACGATTCTTCCGAAGCCCTTAGCCAGACCATGTGCTGTAAGTCTGATCAGTGCGATGGAGCCGACCATGAAGAAGATGCCGAGTCCGAAGCAGGAAAGGCCACCACCCAGGATCACCATCGCAGCGACCGGGTTCATGAACAGGGCCACGATTCCGAAGATGATCGTTACGAATCCGGATACGAGCATTGCAATACCAGAGATGACGAAGCTGATCAGAACTACGAATACGACGAAGATCATGACACAAGCGACGATCAGAAGTGCGAACAGGACCGGCGAGAGCGGCAGTGCGAAAATCGCGGCCAGTACAATCAGAAGTGTCTTCAGCGCGGAAGGCGACTCCTTCTGCTGCTGCGCCTGTGGCTGAGGCTGATACTGCGGAGCGGCGGCCTGAGGCTGCGGCTGTGTGCCTGTCACGAACTGTGCACCGCCTGTCTGTCCGTCGGCCGTGAATCCTTCTGCTGTGGCTACCGGAGCGACTACTGCAACTTCGTTGGCGGTTGTCACTACAGGCTGCTGTGAAGGAATGGTGGCCAGTGCATTTTCCGAAGAAGAGGATGCCGCCAGGCTCTCTTCATATCTTCTGTCAACGAGGTCAACGAGAATCTTCTTTGCAAGGATCTTCGGGTCACCTAATTCCTCGATCACTCTTGCTTCATTCTCTACGCCTGCCTCATCGAAGTACTCTTCGTAGAACTCGACTGCTTCGTCGCGATCATACTGCGGCAGGATCTTCAGTCCTTTTCTCAATTCCTGCAAATACGTTTCCTTGTTCATTTGTTATCCCCTCCTAGTAATGAATCAACTGAATCTTTGTACTTGTTCCATTCTTCCAAATAGAATTTCTGGAGTTCACGCCCTCGATCCGTGATCCTGTAATATCTTCGATTTCGGCCTTGATAAGGCTCATCGTATGTCTCTAGTGCAAAATCTTTCTGGAGTCTGCGCAGGACCGGATATAGTGTCGACTCTGAAATATCCAGGACCGTTTTGACCTGCTGCGTAAGTGTATACCCATACGCGTCACCTTTGATCAAGACCGACAGTACGCAAGCATCCAATAAAGTAGAACCAACTTGGAATACCATACTATTTCTCCTTCCATATTGTATCGTTGGCTATATTATACGGCGTATAATATTGTGTGTCAATACAATATTGCAAATATTTCAGTTATTTTCCAAAAGCACTTGAAACAGCGCTGCGGCGGGCATTTCGCAGGGTTTCCTGCTTCACTTCTACAATAAAAGAATACTTCTCTTGGGCTGAAAATGCTTGAATTATCTCTTATGCGATCCTTAATTATTTCTTAAATCGGAGCCAGGTAGATTCCCCTCGTGGCAAATTATTTCGTCGCAAAAACGTCGCAGTTTTCCGATTATCTGCATCGAATCTGCGACGCAGAACCTCCTCTGTTCTGATAAAGGCCTTGCCGTCGCAAAAACGTCGCAGTTTTGCATCAATTTGCGACAAATCTGCGACGATTCAAAGATAAGTCATGACAAGAATCATTAATCGGTTTATTATGTACTTACAACATTTATCTGAAATAACGAGGTGAACCATATGATGTATTCCTATCACCTCCTTGCCGTTAAGATAAATTATATGAAGAGTATTCTTGAGAATACCGATGATATTACTATGTTTGAACGAACTGCAGGGAGTTCAAAACGCACAGTTTATCAGTACAGAGACAAGTCAACCCATCAGCGCCACGTTCATAGAAGTACCACGTCCACTGGGCATGAACTCGAACGCACCTTCTTGTTGCGCCAGGCCGCCAAGGCCAAGCTCGCGAAGTACCAAAGCATCTGGAATTCGACCTTCGTCACGCCATGTCCGGTTCTTGACCTTCGCAAAATCAGAAGAAAGCGAAAGCCTTTCATTACAAAGGAACTCTTTGACAGCCTGATCCCCTGCTCGAACACCAAAAAGATCATTCGTCCAAACCCATATAACGGCATTGTCTTCAGGTCAAAGTCCGAGCGCGAGATCGCCGAGTTCCTCGACAGTATCGATGTTCCCTACAAGTATGAGCCACTTCTGCAATTCGACGGAACGGACGTCCACCCCGACTTCGTATGCTTTCTTCCCGAACTTGGAGCGGGTTTCATCATCGAGCACTGCGGCCTAATCGATAAGGGTGACTACATCGAGAAAACGATCTTCTCATTCCGTCTTTACACCAGCCATGGCCTGCTCCCAGGCTATGACTTTCTGTTCACATATGAGACCGAAGCATTTCCCCCGACTTCCGATTATTTTGTAAGCCAGATAACCAAGATCCTCGACGCGATCTGCTCTCCTTGACCATCACCTCGCGAAATAAGCCAATTAGCCCGCTCGTCTATTGTCGAAACGAAGCAGATTTGATACAATGCTCAAACTGGCAAAACCAGTTCACCAAGAGAATATGAAATATACAGAATAATAATCATATAAAAGCACTGCTCCGACGGCGCAGCGGCAAATGACAGACAAGTATGACAGGCAGACTACTGAATAAGGACGATAAACAGATATATAAGAAGCTGCTTCTGATCGCCGTCCCGATGATGGTGCAGAACGGCATCTCGAACTTCGTCAACCTTCTCGACAACCTCATGATCGGTAAGGTCGGTACAAATGCGCTCTCCGGCGTGGCGATCGCAAACCAGCTAATCTTCGTATTCTTCCTGATGATCTTCGGTGCCACCGCCGGTGCCGGTATCTTCACCGCGCAGTACCACGGCAAGGGCGACAACGAAGGTATCCGTTACACCTTCCGCTATAAGATCATATCGAATGCCATCATCGCAGCCATCGCGACCGTCGTTCTGGCTTTCAGCTCGAGATTTCTCATCAACCTGTTCCTGCAGGGCGAAGGTAATCCCGCCGATGCCGCCGAGTCACTGGAGATCGGTGTCGACTACATGCGCGTCATCCTCATCAGCCTCATCCCTATCGGACTGACACAGGCCTATGCCGGCACTCTGAAGGATCTCGGCCGCACCAAAGTCCCGATGATCGCTTCTCTTTGCGCGATCTTCGTCAACCTCGTCGGCAACTTCATCCTCATCTACGGTTACCTCGGCTTCCCTGCTCTGGGCGCCACCGGTGCCGCGATCGCGACTGTCATCTCGAGATTCGTAGAGCTCTTCATCCTGGTCGTCCACACCGGACGCCACCCGGACCTCTACCCGTTTATCCGCGGTGCCTTCTCCGAGTTCAAGGTCCCCCGTGCCCTGGCTACTCAGTATTTTCTGAAATCACTGCCGCTTATGGCGAACGAATCTTTCTGGTCCCTGGGCGTTACCACCATCAACCAGTGCTATTCCTATAGAAGCCTCGACGCCGTTGCCGCCCTGAATATCGAGTCCACCATATGGAACCTCATGGGTGTTGCCTTTATCGCGATGGGCGAAGCCGTCGGCATCGTCATGGGGCATATCCTTGGAGGCGGCGAACTTACTACCGCGAGGCAGAGCGCGAATAAGATGCGTCGCTTCACCGTACTCTGCGGCGTCATCTTCGGAGTTCTGATGATCGCCATCTCCCCGTTCTTCCCGCTTCTTTACAACACCTCGGATTACGTCCGGAGCATGGCCACAGGCTTCATCCTGATCTGCGGATTGACGATGCCCTTGATCGCCTTTAACCACGCTTCCTACTTCATCATAAGAGCCGGCGGCAACACCATGATTACCGTCCTCTTTGACAGCGTGTACACCTGGTGTATCGCCGTCGTTGCCGCCTACTTCATGAGCCGCTACACGGATATCGCCGTCACGCCGATGTTCGCCATTGTCCAGTGCCTCGAGTTCCTCAAGTGCTTCGTAGCCTTCTTCATGGTGCGAAGCGACATGTGGGTCAAGAACATCGTCAAGGATTAATCATCTTTGGCGCCAAGCGAATCGCCTGCCAATCATCGGTTCAGAGTCACATCACCCGGAAAATAAAAAGCGCGCCGACATCCCGTCAGCGCGCTTCCTTTTTTGTTTTTCTTCCGGTTATTACTCTTCGGTCTTCTTCATCGACCAGAGTTTCTCGAGATTGTAGTTCGAGCGCTCTTCCGGATGGAATACGTGCACGACCACATCCTTATAGTCGAGGAGGATCCAGCGTCCGGATTCACGGCCTTCGATATGGTCCGGCGTTACGTCATAATCACGCTTGAGCATAAACTCCACCTCATCGGCCAGAGCCTTGATATGCGTGGTCGATGTACCGGAACAGATAACGAAATAATCGGCGAGTACGGTCTTCTCCGACACAGGGATCAGCTCGATGTCCACGCCCTTCTTATTATCCAGAATCTCCACGATCTTATCAGCCAGCTCTTTAATCTCCATATTGTCCCTCCGGTTAATTAATCTACTTTCATTATACACATATTTCTTTCGACGCGAAATGCACTTTTCCCTGCCGCTTTTCTCGTCTTTTCTGCGATTCAGTCTTTCCTTTTACTGATCAGGTACTCCAGCGACTTCTTCGTATCGTCGTGGATCTCCATCCCCTTCTTACTAAAGCTCTCCTTGATCGCCAGATAGCAGGAGATCATGGCCTCATCGAGGTCCGTCTCCGCCCAGCGCCGTATCTCGGTCAGATCATCGTAATCCCTTGCCGGCTCAAGCTTATCGGCCAGATATACGATCTTATCCGTGATCGTCATGACCTCACGTCCGACAGTATGGAACTGGATCGCATCGAGTACTTCCTGGTCCTCGACGCCATAGTGCTCACGCGCATACACCGCGCCGGCCGGAGAATGCAGGATCTGTTTTCCCGGGGTATATCCGTGGATGATCTTCGCCGCGAGCTCGATCTGCTGCTTCTCGGGAAGTTCCTTCGCACAGTCGTGAAGAAGCGCAGCCAGTGCACACTTATCCGGATCCCCGCCGAAGCGCATCGCGTATCTCGTCGCAAGCACGCACACATTCATGCTATGGAGGAGCCGCTTGCTGCCCAGCTCATGGAACAGCGTAAAGCAGTGCTTCATGAGCGTCTTATACATCTCATCGGAAACATGCATCAGCGGTGCATCCTCACTATAGAGATCATGACATCTGATGAAGGCACGCACCGCCTCCGGGATGCCCGTTTTCTCGTCCCATTCTCCACGGTTGCGAAGCGCGGAAGACGCGACTTCCACGCCCTCGATCTGGAAAAACTTTACCTTGGTATCGAAGATCTCCTCGAGATGCGCGGCCTGATTTTTGGCCTGTCCCTCATCGATACCGGGACGAAGCGCACAGAGAAGACGGCACTGCTTCAGGATCTCCTCCGGCTGATACCATGACTCGAACTCGAAGAGAATATCCGAGCCACACATCAGGAACAGCTCATCTTTCTCGGAGACGACCTTCTGCTTACGAAGATTTTTCAGTGTCTGCACAGTATAGCTCGGCTCACCGAATACCTGCTCGATATCGCACACCTCGCACTTCGGCTCATCCTTAAGCGCCGCCTTTACCATATAGAAACGGTATGGAGACAGCGTCACCTTCCGCGCAGGCTTAAAGCACGGCATCCCCGTCGGGATCACCAGAACGCGGTCCACCTTCTTACTTGCGATCGCGCCTCGGATCATGGACAGATGTCCGTTGTGAAATGGGTCAAATGCTCCGCCATAGATGCCGATCTTCAAGTTGTCGTCTCCTCCGAATTCTTCCTTTTTTCATCTCCCAAAAGCACTGTCATCCTGCAGCACTTGTTCTATTATACTACTTTACCCGATGACCTGATACGTCCGGATCGCCCAGTCGTATTCCGCCAGGCGTCTGCTATGTCCGCAGTAATTACAGACCCGCCCGGCCAGAAGCGACATCGGCGCGCCGCACTGCTTACAGTTCGTGAAAGAAGGAGCGCAGACCGCTTGGGATTTGCACGCCTTGTCCTTGACCAGGATCATCCTGACCGTTTCTTTCTTTCGCTTGACCTTGCCGTTTTTCTCAAGAAGAAGCGACAATCTCATCGCGACGGACATCTCCTGCAGGTACTCACTGACCTGATATCCCTGAAGCCGGATCGTATCGACCTGCATATCGATCACATCCTGATATCTGCCGATATAAGTACTGACCTGCGCTTCCGCTGCCTGGCTCTCCACAAAAGCCGAAGCATCCGCAGGTCCTCTCGCATAGTGGATCACCGCCAGTTTATTTTGCAGATTCGAGAAGAAACCGTTCATGGAGAACAGCGGATCGTGCCGGCGGATAGCATCTTCCACCTTCTTATTCGCCTTATTTTGTTTCTCCATCTTTTTGATCATGCGTCCGCTCATGAACCTCAGCGAAGCGATCCCCTGAATCAGCGGGATACCGAAAACGATGAAGAACATCAGCGCCATAGTAACGGTCAAGGCCGTCACGACGATCGACGCGACCATCACGGCCGGGATCATGATCATAATACTATCCCCGTTACTTATGGAGTTCTTGATACACAGGATCAAACAGATGAGGAAAGTCGGGACGCCGACGATCACACTAAAAAGTGGAATCATTTTCCTTCTCGCCGACTTATACTTCGCATATTCCACATCGCAATCATGCCGGAATCCGAACTCGGAAACACGGTTCTCCAGATCTTCGATGGTAAACTTCGTTCCGCAGTAATCACATCCGTCGATGAGGTCCTCTCTTGTGGAAGCACTTCCACAGTTCGGGCATACCACTTGCGCCTTCGTTTTCATCTCCGCACTCAACACCCGGTATGCGGCCGTCTCCACGCACTTTTTCGTATGGAGTTTCTTCCCATCCCGCGTGAAAACCTCTTTCGCCTGAACTGTTTCCGAGATCTCGTTGATCTTGTACTTCCCATCGAAATACTTATTCTCACGGATCGGCGCGATCGCCCCGTATCCCAGCCGTTCGGACATAAAACCCAGGCGGATCCCCTTTTGATCCAGCCGCTGTTTCTTGATGGATAGGATATGCCAGTAGATCTGCGTCGCGACTTTCTGGATCGCATCATTCTCCGGAACGCCCGGTTGCTCGAAGAAAGACGCATAATCATCGCGAAAAGCTCTGATCAGTTTTTCGGTATCCGTTTTATCTTCCGTGATCTTATAGAACTCCGGAAACAGATCCGAGCGAAGTTCCTTGGCAATCAGATTCTTTCCGCTTTCTTTCTTCTTCTCGTATAGTTCATAGCCCTTGATTCCGGAGAGAAAAGCACCACCGGCAATCATGCATCCTCCGAGGACATAAGCGATCACCTGAGATGAAGTATCTGCACTCATCTCCGGATCCGTCCGCCCCAGTTCGATCATGCCGAAGCCGAAGAAGAAGATAACTATTCCTAAAAGAAGCAAACCGATCTTCTTGATCATTTCAGTGTTCTACCAATACTTGTTTATTTCAGAGTTCTACCAATATCCGTTCTGTAATGTGCCTTTTCAAAGGAGATCTTCTTCACGCCTTCGTAAGCGGAATCGATCGCTTCATCCATCGTCGCACCGTCCGCATAGACGCAGAGAACACGTCCGCCGGATGTAACGAGTTTGCCGTCTTTAAGTGCCGTACCGGCCTGGAACACGAGATGTCCGCAATCTGCGATACCCGTGATCTCGTAGCCCTTATCGTACTTCTCCGGATATCCGCCACTGGCCATAACCACGACGCAGGAGCAACCCGGTTTCCACTTCAGATCGACCTGGTCGAGCGTTCCGTCGATGCAGGCATCGACAAGCTCCATAAGATCATTTTCCATACGCGGCAGGATCGCCTGGCACTCCGGATCACCGAAGCGGGCGTTATACTCGACGACCTTCGCACCGTCTTTCGTGAGCATCAGGCCGAAGTAGATGACGCCCTTGAACGGACGGCCTTCCTCTGCCAGTGCTTTGATCGTAGGTTCGACGATCGAATCGTAGATTGCCTTTTCTTCTTCCGCTGTCAGATCCGCACCCGGTGTGACGGCACCCATACCGCCGGTGTTGAGACCTTCGTCATGGTCATATGCACGCTTGTGGTCACGGGAGGTGATCATCGGGATGACGGTCTTTCCGTCAGCAAAAGCCAGAAGCGTCATCTCCGGACCAACCATGCATTCTTCGATAACGACGGTACTTCCGGACTTGCCGAAAACGCCCTCGCTCATCATGGAGATGACGGCCTTCTTCGCCTCCTCGAGCGTCTGCGCGATGATGACGCCCTTACCGAGCGCGAGTCCGTCTGCCTTGATAACGATCGGCATATCCTGTGTCTCGAGATAAGCGAGCGCCTCGTCCTGGTTCGTGAAGGTCTGGTACTTCGCCGTCGGGATATTATATTTCTTCATGAGTTCCTTAGAGAAAGCCTTGGATGCTTCGATGATCGCCGCGTTCTGGTGTGGACCGAAAGCACGAAGTCCTGCTTCTTCCATCTTATCGACCATACCCAGCGCGAGCGGGTCATCCGGAGCGACGAATACGAGGTCGAACTGTTCCTTCTTCGCAAACTCGACCATCGCCTCGACATCAGTGGCCTTGATCGGCACGCAAGTCGCGATCTCCGCGATACCGCCGTTACCCGGTGCACAGAAAAGCTCCGTCACTCTCGGGCTCTGCTTCAGTTTCCAACAAATTGCGTGTTCACGGCCACCGCCGCCTACTACCAGTACTTTCATGAATTACCTCCGGGTATCTTTGTTTCACATCCGGCATGAATACAGTACGTGCGTCCATGCCCGTGTGATATTATATCAAATCACAGGCAAAAACGCACGAAATGAAGAACCTCACAGGCTATCTTAAGTGTGTTTCTCCTCAACCCACCGTTTCGACCGGTTCGTCACTTTGCTTCTCGCGGGAAAGTGGCCGCAAGAACAGCGTACATACTCCGACCGTAAGCAGGTAAGCATTCAGCGTCCCAAAGCCTACATCCGACAGGAAGTGATTCGTCATGTGGATACGGTTATATCCGCACAGCAGCACGAATACACAAACCAGAACAAAAGTGATCCGGTTCTTAGCAGCACTTCTTCTCTTCAGGCAATCGGTCAGTAATGGCAGTGCGAAGAGTGTACCGACAATAGACATGTGTCCGCTTGGCCAGCTCAGATATCCATCTGTATTCCCGGCCAGGTACGGCACCATCTGCCACCAGTTCCGAAACTCCGAACGGGGATCATCCAGCGTCAGCAGATACTTATATCTGGGACGTGAGCCCACCTGTTTCAGCCACTGCATAACCGCATCCGATGCGAAGGTTACGACGAGAAATGCCGCACCGACCGCAATCAATCTGTCCGGATCCGTATCATCCAGGAAACGATAGAGGATCAAGGGGACGAGTGCATATATGACCGCCCAGATCATCCACGCTGCTACAGCAAGCCATTTTGAGGATTCTCCCGCAGTATAGCCCAGCATCGTGCGGACTTTCTCTCCGAAATAATCGTCCGAGAGATGCACAGCCATAAACCAGCTGAAAACAAGAAGCAGCCATCCCAACGGTCTGTAAGATTCGCCCTTCTTGCGAAGTCCGGCCATGAGACATGCCCCTCCCGCAGGAAGCAGGCAGTAGGCCCCAGCCGGACTGAATGTAGCAAAGTACATGCCGAGATCCGTCTTGTTGACCAGACTCCTGCTTATATCAAAGTCAAAGAAAGATCCGATCAAGATTCCCAGCAGGCACGCCCCTATCACACTCCAGAAACACGCCGGCGGCATGGCCAGAATGCATTTCTTTTGCTTCATAAAAATACCCTCCAATCTGATTTTTTACTTAATTACCACTTATTCGCCGTAGCGGTTTCTACGCAGTTGATCTGGCTTACGACCCAGTTATCCTCGATCAGGTGATACTCCGCACCACAGTACGGGCAGGTCTTAACATGGATCGCGTCGAAAGAGCCGCTGCACTTCTTACAGTTAACGGCATGGATCGTGAAACCATAGTCCTCTTCCTTCACCTTCTTCGCGAGAATCACCTGGAAGACCTGCTTTTTGAACTCCACCATATTTCCACCGTGATAGAAGGCGCTGACCACATAGGCCTTGACGCTGACACGGAGGATACCGTCAATGACGCTGCTTCCGACATATTCGACCGCGCCGCGATACTCGATATCCACGATATTGTCCATGAAGGAAAGATCATCTTTTCCGTCATAGATCGTCAGCTTTTCTCTGTCATCCGAGAACACGATACCACGGATCAGCGAGATCACCTTCTCCTCGAAAAACTCATACGAGAAATCCGGGACGTATCTCTTGAGGTCCGTTTCCATTCTCGTCTTTGTCGCGGCTGCCGCCTGTACATCGAGCACTTCGCTATGCTGCGCCATTTTCTTGGCAGCGAGCATCGGGCCGAGCATCAGATTAAACATGATAAACGTGAAGAGAAGGAGACCACCGCCGAAGATCGTGATCGCAAAGAGGCTCATGAAAATCGTTCTGCCGATGTCGTAACCTTGCTCCTGCGAGATCGAAAGCCCGGCGATCAGACCGAGGATCGCACCGAAGATGCCGAAATACACGAAGCCGAACTTCATGACACCCTTATAGACTTTCTTACTCAGGACCGTAGGTCTTGTGTAATAACCGGAAACACACGGATAATTCTGCTGCATCTCATATGTCGTGCCGCACATCGGGCATCCCGAAGTAAACTTCGACATAAAATCGGTGTGACCGCAGTTTTTACAGGTATATCTCTCCTGACCCATTGACTGGATCTGACCCGGAATCTGCCCGGAAACTTGAGCCTGGCCTTTGGATTGCTTATCCAGGATGCCCATATAGAGCGTCTCTTCCGAGAAGTCCGAGCGGGACAGTATCTTTCCGTCCTTATAGAAATCCGTCTCGTAGTTGCAGCGGTTCGATGCGACCGTATAGGTATACGGGAACTTTACGAACTGGCTGGTCTTCGCATTCTCCGCACCGGTCTTCTCGAACTTCTTGACCATCGTAAGGCCCTTCTTATTGACTCGGTTCCTCTGGCACGCCAGACCAAATCTCAGGTCCGCCGACGAATTCTCGGGAAAAGTACCGCCCTGATAAAAGGCGGTCAGTTCATCTGTGTACTTCTTTCTGAAATTTGAAACATCCATTCTCATTCTCCCCTTTCGTTTCCCAAACAACGATATTATACCATTACCCTAAAAAATCTTTACCTGACAAAAAGAACCCTGAGCAAAACATAATTCCACCCGGGTCTGCAAATGGACACCCATAATTGCAAAACAGAAGTACGGAAACGGAATAGGCTCTCACGGCTTCAAACAGTTCGCTTACGCGAAACTCGCCGATCGAGGCTATTCCGTTTCCGATCCTTGTGTGTTTACTAATTCAGGCTTCTCCAAACGCCCAGGCACAAATATATTAACTACTGTACATCAAGAAGCCCCGGTGGTGGGAGCATCTCTGGCGACGAGTTTTGCGTCAGCAAACTGTCTGAGTCGCAAGAGATCATCCCACTACCGGGGCCCTTAATTACTGAAATAGAATATTAGTGTCTGAAGTGACGCACGCCTGTAAAGAGCATCGCAATTCCGTACTTATCGCAAGCATCGATACTCTCCTGGTCACGGATGGATCCGCCCGGCTGAACGATCGCCGTGATGCCGTACTCGTGAGCAGTCTCCACGCAGTCAGAGAACGGGAAGAAAGCGTCGGAACCGAGAACCGCACCCTTGGCCTTCTCGCCTGCGAAATCCAGAGCGATCTTCGCTGCACCTACACGGTTGGTCTGGCCCGGGCCGACACCGAGTGTCTGCTTGTTCTTAACAACAACGATACCATTGGACTTGACGTGCTTAACGACCTTCATGGCAAAGAGCATATCGTCCTTGAGAGCCGGATCGATCTCTGTCTTCGTAACGGTCTTGAGCTCGGCCTCGTCGTAGATTCCACGGTCGTGATCCTGTACGAGCAGGCCGCCGTTTACACGCTTGTAGTTCAGTTCTGCATCCGGGATCGGAGCAGAGATCTCAGGCAGGACGAGAACGCGGAGGTTCTTCTTCGCGCAGAGGATATCGAGCGCTTCCTGTGTATAAGACGGAGCCACGATGACTTCGAGGAAGATCTTAGCCATTTCCTCAGCGGTCTTACCGTCGATCTCACGGTTCGCTGCTACGATACCGCCGAAGATGGAGACGGAGTCAGCCTCGTAAGCTTTGACCCATGCATCGTAGATATTGTCAGCAGAACCGACGCCGCACGGATTGGCGTGCTTAACAGCAACTACGGTCGGCTCATCGAATTCCTTGAGGCAATTGATGGTCGCATCTGTATCGGAAATGTTGTTGTAGGAAAGCTCCTTTCCATTGAGCTGCTTAGCCTGAGCCAGAGAGCCCGGAACCGGCAGAGCGTTCTGGAAGAAGGTCGCCTTCTGGTGCGGGTTCTCGCCGTAGCGCATCTCCGCTACCTTATCGAAAGTAACGGTGTACTGCTTCGGCAGAGTCTTATCTTCGGATACGGAGAGGAAATAGTTCGCGATCAGAGCATCGTAAGCCGCTGTGTGCTCGAACACCTTCTTAGCGAGTTTGAAACGTGTCTCGTAAGTGGTATCGCCTGTGGCTCTCATCTCGGAGAGGACCTGCTCGTAATCTTCCGGATCGGTGATTACGGTTACATCCTTATGGTTCTTCGCAGCGGCACGCAGCATGGACGGACCACCGATGTCGATGTTCTCGACACACTCTTCAAAGGCTACGCCCGGCTTCTGGATAGTCGCCTTGAAAGGATAAAGGTTAACAACGATCATGTCGATCAGGCCGATACCGAGTTCTTCGACTCTCTTCATGTGCTCCGGGTTACCTCTCATCGCGAGAATACCGCCGTGGAGCAGAGGATGCAGCGTCTTGACACGTCCGTCGAGGCACTCCGGGAAACCGGTCACTTCGGATACTTCCTTACACGGGATGCCCTCTTTCTCGAGAAGCTTCGCGGTTCCGCCTGTAGAGAGGATCTCGACATTGAGTTCTACGAGCTTTCTGGCAAAATCGGCAATACCTGTCTTGTCGGATACACTGATAATCGCTCTTCTAATCATAAATACATCCTTTCCGAGTCTTAAGGCCTGACTCTGACCAAATTATTAACTACCTCGATCTTACCGTCGGCGATGAGCTGGATCGCCTTCGGGAGAATCACCTGTTCACACTCCACCATGATGCGCTTCTGCAAGCTCTCCGGAGTATCATCCTGGAGGACATCAACCGCCTTCTGCAGGATGATCGGTCCCTCGTCATAGTTCTCATTTACGAAATGCACAGTCGCGCCGGACACCTTGACTCCCTTTGCCAGGACAGCTTCGTGCGGGCGGATGCCGTACATACCCTTGCCACAGAACGCCGGGATCAGCGCCGGGTGGATATTGATGATGCGGTTACTGTATGCCGCGACGGTCTTCGGTCCGAGCATCGACAGGAAGCCTGCGAGCACCACGAGCTCTACACCGAGACGGTTGAGCTCAGTAAGGGTAGCTTCATCATACGCGTCGCCAAGCACCTTCTTCGAGATGACCTTAGTCGGGATCCCCGCCTTGGTCGCTCTTACGATGGCAAAAGCACTGTCGTTGCTGGCGATGACTTCTGCGATCTCGACATCGTGGATCTCACCGCTTGCGATCTTGTCGATGATCGCCTGCAGGTTCGTTCCGCCGCCGCTGACAAATACTGCTATCTTCATGCCGTACTCCTTCCCGTCTTTTCCACGCACCTATGCGCGTATCTCGCGTCAGGCCATTCGGCCAAGCGCATTTCACTTCGTATTTCAGATCTTATGCGGAGAATCTTCTCCGATGTTTTCCGGAACACCGGCCGGGAAATCTCCGTCGAAGCAGGCTGCGCAGTGTCCGCAGAGCGCACCCTGTGTCGAAGCACGGAGTCCTTCGAGGCTGACATAACCGAGAGAATCGGCACCGAGCATATCGCGGATCTCTTCCACGCTCATGGAGCGGGCCGGCAGCATCTCTGCTTCAGAAGCCGAAACACCGTAGTAGCACGGGAACTTGACCGGCGGAGAAGCAACACGGAGGTGAACTTCTTTCGCGCCTTCCTCACGCAGGAAGGAGATAATATGCTTAGTCGTGGTACCGCGAACGACGGAGTCGTCGACGATTACGATCTTCTTATCTTTTACTGCAGTCTTTAGAACGGAGAACTTGAGGCGGACCGCCATCTCACGAGCAGCCTGTGTGCCCTCGATGAAGGTTCTTCCGACGTAACGGTTCTTCAGAAGCGCCTGACCGTACGGGATACCGCTCTCAAAAGCGTAACCGATAGCTGCGGCAATACCGGAGTCCGGAGCCGCTACGACGAGATCGGCATCGCAGGGATTCTCACGAGCGAGTGCGCGACCGGTCTGGACACGGGACTCATAAACGGATGTACCGTCGATGAAGCTGTCCGGACGGGCCAGATAAACGAACTCGAAGATACAGAGCTTACCGTTCTTATGTGCATCGCACTCCGGAACAGTGAAGATGGAAGAATACCCTTCTTCAGTGATCGTGATGATCTCGCCCGGGAGAACGTCACGGATGGTCTCGGCGCCGATCGCGTCAAAAGCGCAGTTCTCAGAAGCAAGAAGGTACATATCGTCTTTCTTACCAAGAACGAGCGGACGGAGTCCGAGCGGGTCTCTTACACCGATGATGCGGTCTTCACTCATGAGGAGCATCGCATAGGCACCCTTAATCTCGCCCATCATCTTCTGGATCGCCCCCTCGAGAGAATCCGTAGAGACACGGTTTCTTGCAAGGATCGAGAGCAGGACTTCAAAGTCTGCCGTAGTCTGGAAGATCGCTCCGATCTCCTTAAGAGAATCACGGAGCGAATCCGCGTTCAGGATCGAGCCGTTGATGGAGATCGCGAGCTGTCCGCTGTGCGACTTGATCTGCATCGGCTGAACAACATCGTAACCGCTCTCATTCGGAGCCGGTGTTCTGACGTGTCCGATTGCCGCATGTCCGGTCAGTGTGCCGAGATGCAGGTCGTCAAAAACATCTGCGACGAGGCCCGGTGCCTTGTGACACAGGAACTGTCCATCGTGATTGACGACGATACCGGCTGAGGACTGACCTCTGTGTTGCAGCGAGAAAATCCCGTAGTACGTCAGTTTGGAGATGTCGGGATTGGTCTTCTTGGTGTCAAAGATACCGAATACTCCACATTCTTCTTGCCACTTTCTACCCATAGTTGTTACTCCCCCAGATTTGCTATTTTTTCCTGAAGACGGGCATCTCTCTCCGCAACCGAAGAGGCAAGACCCGCCTTATACTCTACTAATTTACTACTGAGCGCCTCATCACTTAACGCCAGCATCTGTGCCGCGAGGATCGCGGCATTACTGCCCCCGTCGATCGCGACCGTCGCGACCGGGATACCTGTCGGCATCTGTACGACTGCATAGAGTGCGTCCACACCGTGAAGCGCGCCGCCCTTACACGGAACACCGATGACCGGAAGTACCGTATGCGCCGCGATCACGCCCGCGAGATGAGCCGCGAGGCCCGCCGCCGCAATAATGACGCTGTAGCCGTCCTCCTTCGCCGAAGACGCGATCGATGCCGCCAGATCCGGCGTCCTGTGTGCCGAGCACACCTTCGCGTCAAAGGGAATACCGAATTTCTTAAGAAGCTTGAAACAGCCTTCCATCACCGGGAAATCAGAATCACTGCCCATGACGACCAGAACCTTTGCTTCTGCCATGTTCTTCTCCTCCGTTCAAACAAATTGGCCTTGCCCGGTTCTCGTCTCGGGACAAACCCTATAGGTCACTCCTAAAAAAGGAACAGACTTATTATAAAACAAAAACGGTGCTTGGGAAGAAGAGTTTTTTGATATTCTTCCACTCACACCATTTTCATTTCTTCTCTATTCATTCGCGTCCGACCAGTGCAGCTTCCTCATGACACGGTCATACTCTTCCGTCCCCTTCTCGTACGGCATCGGACAGTAGTCGTTGCCCTCGCTGCAGGAACGCATGGAGAACGGGATACACTCCATCCGTGAGCTCACCAGATGTCCTTCTTCCACGGTAAAAGTACACTGGAAGATCGCCGTATCCGGATCACTGAGCCACGGCTGGCCGCCGAAACAGAAGTTCGACTCACTATATATAATGTATTTACCATTATAGTAATCGACCGGCTGGAGTCGGTGCGGATGGGAACCTACGTAGATGTCCGCGCCGTAGTCGAGGATATCGTGCGCGAGCTCGATCGCGTCATCTTCGGGCTCGTACATACGCTCGATACCGATGTGACAGGAGATGATGACGATCGCACAGCCCTGTTCCCGCAGCCACGAGATCGCATCGTAGTACGGTTGCCGCTCCAAAGTGAAGTTAAAACCGGCCATACCGATCTTGACACCTTTCGTCTCGTAGATCGCGTAGGAAGTATTGTCACTCCATAAGATCCCGTTCTCTTCAAGGACCCTTCTCGTCTCGTCAAGTCCCTCCTGGGAGTAGTCATAAGCATGGTTATTCGCGAGGTTGCAGCACTCGATGCTCGCTTCCTTTAAGACCTGCACATATCTCGGAGATCCTTTAAGGTAGATCTCGCGCTCCGGGCGGAGATTCTCCGAAGTCGTCAGCGGCCCCTCGAGATTACATAGCGTCATATCATCGGCCGCCAGATAGGGAAGCGCCTTGGAGAAAGGATAAGTATAGTTATCGCCGACTACACTCGTGAAGCAATAGGAGGCACCGGCGTGCGTACGCTGCTCTCCGAGCGTCGTATCTCCGATGAAACTTACGAGGATCTCGGTCGGAGTCGGAGTCGGTGACGGGGTCGGTGTCGGCGTATTGGTAGGCGTAGGAGTCGGTGTATCTTTTGCTTTTGCCGTAGTAGAACTTTCCTCCTGAGAATCGGACACACCTGCCGCTCCGGAAACACCGGAGCCGGAAACCGTATCGGATCCACCCGTCTTCCCGCTTCCACACGAAGCCAGAACCACAGACATCGTCAGAAGCAGCGCCAGAAATCTGATTTTCCTCATCCTCGACTATCTCTTTCTTAAAAGAATACCTTATTAGTTTAGCAGACGAGCGGAAAAGAGGAAACAGAAAAATACACATTTCTGACAAGATTTACATGGGCAGAATCACCAAAGATTTTTTAAGTGAAAAGAATACGAAAAAAAGTTGAAAAATTAACTAAAGAAAATGATTTTACTATTGCCTAAAGCAAAAAAAGCATTTAATATAGCATATAGGAAACAGGTAGGAAGATTTGGAGGATGTTCACAATTTCGAAACATTTTTTTTCGAACTTATTAGCAAATACCTCTAGCACATCTTATAAAAGAAGTGCATAATCTATATAGAAGCTACATGTTATTTTATAGAAAGGGGCGATCCGGATGGCAAAGATTGATAGATTAACCGAAAAAATCGAGAAACTGGGCAAGAAGCAGAATCTGGGTGCGCTGATAAAGATGGTCGATGACCCGGAAGACGAGATTCGTCTCGCAGTTGCTAAGGCGATGGGGCAGATCAGTACGTATGAGTCAGGGATGCATCTTATCCCTCTGTTCCGTGACCCCTCCCCGGCCGTTCGAGCTGCGGCAGCTGAATCTGCCGGCAACATCAACGCGAAGCATTGTGAGGAATATCTGAAGAAGCTGGCTTTCGCCGATTCCGATCCGAGCGTGCGCGCCGTAGCAAGAGAAGCGTACGATAAGATGAGAACGCGTCTTGTTTGATTTTGAGATTATGATTTTCATGAGGGGACCGTTTCAATAGGACGGTCCCCTTTTTCGTGTCGACGAGCGCGGTGCCGGAAATGAAGGCGTCAGAATAAATTAGGAGGAAAAGAAACATGCGTATCGAATTAAACCCCGACGAGAAGATCGTCGAGAACATCAAGGAAGGCCTGAAGCGCACAGGCGGCTACTGCCCCTGCCGTCTCGAGCGGACCGAAGAAAACAAGTGTATGTGCAAGGAGTTCCGCGATCAGATCAAGGATCCCGACTTTGAAGGCTTCTGTCACTGTATGCTATACTATAAATACAAGTAATGTCCGAAAACCGTAAGGAGAAAGAATATGGCTGAAATCACATTAACACCTGATAATTTTGATTCCGAAGTGCTGAAGTCCTCCCTGCCCGTCCTCGTAGACTTCTGGGCGACCTGGTGTGGACCGTGCCAGATGCTCGCGCCGATCCTCGAGGAATTCGCGAACGAGAACGAAGGAAAAATCAAGGTCGGCAAGGTCAACGTCGACGAAGCAAGAGAACTGGCTATGGAATATAGGATCTCCAGCATCCCGACTCTGATCCTCTTCGAGAACGGTGAAGCCAAGAAAATGACCTTAGGCCTCCAGACCAAGGAGAAGCTCCAGGAGTTCATCTCGTAAATTCCCTATGTCCGGGAATCAGATGTCCGAATCCCAACCCAAGCAGTTTAAGGAGACCTCTATTCATGTCTGAACAGACAAGTTCCACTGCGCCCACGCGCCCGAAGAACACCGAGAAAAATACGATTTCCAATCAGAAGAAGAACAACAGCCGCGCCGCACTGATCCTGACCGTCGTGGAGATTTCCGTAATCGCCATTCTTTCTGCGCTCAGTATCTGGAACGTGCACGAACTCACGACGTACGACTCGTACTATGAGCTCTACTATTTCTTCGCCATCACAGGCGGGATATTTATCGTCCTTCTTCTCATCGCGTATTTCCGGAAATGGCTGGGATTTCAGCTTATCTCGGTCATTCTCTTTCTTCTGTGGACCACATACAGTATCGGCACGATTTACAGCTGCCGGCTCCTGATCTCGGCTAAGAAGCGTGAAGCGCCCTACATGAACGCCGAGATGTATGTCATGTTTGAAGGAAAGGTCTACACTTGGGAAGGCAAGACGATCGTGTACGATCTTCCGGCCGACTGGACGGACCTGCAGTCCCGTGCGACGATCCAAAACCGTGATGACAGTGGGATCCCGACTACAGAACTCACCAGCAAAGGCATCGATGCCGGATCCATGATCTTCTATCAGGACGGATATAAGTATATCCTCGTGGAAGTCGTCACCGGAAGTCTCTTCGAGTTCATCGACCCGGATAACCCGCCGGAAGAGACCATCTCCACCGCCACCACTTCACTGGCACTCGGCGGCTGAGATCCTTCTTCCCCGAAAAACTTACAAAAAGCCAAATCGAAGTCCGCCCATCCGAATGTCAGAATCCGCACGGCGGACTTCGAATATATTACAACAGGATTCACATGATGGCCTTGCCGTCGACGGCAGCGGCCACGAGCCGGTCGTCCACGTAGTGAAGTTTCAGTGAGAAAACATCCTCCCTCTCCTCAAGAAGCCGGAAGAAGATCTTGTCCCCTTCCCAGATCGGAAGCGTCCCGATCTTCTGAGGCTCGATCCATACGAGTTCTCCCTCTTCGCATGAAGAATCCACCGTGATCTCCCCCTCATAGGCATCGCAGGTATACAGGAATGTGATCTCATCGATGTCATCGATAACAAAAGTGATCACACCGCGAAGCCGGAAAGACGTCATCGTCAGCCCGGTCTCTTCCTTTACCTCACGAAGGACACATTCTTCCGGTGACTCGCCATGTTCGAGATGTCCGCCCACTCCGATATATTTGTCTTTATTGATATCGTTCTCTTTCTTCGTCCGATGAAGCATCAGGACACCCTTCTGTCCATAGATGTAGCATAGTGTCGTCTCATATCGTTTCATTGTAGAAAACTCCCTAAAATCAAGAATTCCCGCATCCGAACAGCACCTCTTCCGAAGGAAAAAGCAGCAGATCCAGACATGTTGAGACCCGTTATTGCCCTTCCCAAAATGCAAGCACGTTTTTCATTTGAAACGAAATGAAAATCAATATGAAAATCAAATCGACGAAAACCTTGTGTTCTTGACGGTGATTCTAGGATAACACATTTTATTCTTGGCGAAACGGCGAACGATTTCATTTCGTATTTTACATTTACGTCATGCTATACTTCTAAGCGAAAAAACACAGGAAACACATAAGATACAAAGAAAAGGAGACACGCGTATGAAGAATTATTTTGATCTTAAGGGACAGGTTGCCATAGTAACAGGATGCTCCACTGGATTAGGCGTGCAGATGGCCAAGGCACTGGCCAATCAGGGTGCGACGATCGTCGCCGTTGCCCGTCGCCAGGAGATGATCGACGCGGTAGCAGAAGAGATCGCCAGGGAGTACGAAGTACCGACGATGGCCATCCGCTGTGACATCACCGATACCGACGCCGTAAATGCGATGGTCGATCAGGTTCTAGAGAAGTTCGGTCGTGTTGATATTCTCATCAACAATGCCGGTACCGGCGCAGTTGCTCCTGCAGAAGATATCACCGACGAGCAGTTCAGCAACGAGATGAACATCGACCTCTTCGGTTCTTTCCGCGTCGCCCGTGCGGTCGCAAAGAAGTACATGATCAAGGCCAACTACGGAAGAATCATCAACATCGCTTCGATGTACGGCCTTGTTGGTAACAAGATCTGCGGATCTGCTCCGTACCACGCCGCAAAGGGCGGTGTTACGAACATGACACGTGCACTGGCCGCTGAGTGGGGTAAGTACAACATCACCGTCAACTCCATCTGCCCCGGTTACTTCTACACCGACCTGACTCGCGACACCCTCAACAGCGACTTCTTCCAGCAGAACGCGAAGACCATGATCCCGGAAGAGCGCTATGGTCAGGAAGGCGAGCTCGATACTGCAACACTTTTCCTTGCCTCACAGAATTCTTCCTACGTAACAGGTGTGAACCTCGCTGTCGACGGCGGCTATACCGCGATGTAATCCAGCCGGAACCGGACGCCACGCCTCTTTACCCCAACTCTCGCGTGGCGACGCGCCGTGACCGATACTCCGGTGCGGATCCGCTTTCCATAACAACCCCCTACATATTTGGTGAAGCACCGCCTCGGATCGGGAGGGTCCCTGGCGGTGTTTCTTTACGCGCGGAGGTCGGAAAGGCCATCCCCGAAAGGTCTTCTTCTGGGATTATGCTATAATAATATCGTAATGGAGGGCGTGTATGGATCAAAACCTCAAGCAACAAAAGAGAATGGATCTTGCTGTTTACATCGGACTTGCATTCGCCGCTGCAATCCTGACTTTTGTCGCCTGCCCGTTCTCACCGATCTTCCGCTATTGCTATGAACCTGACGAGATCTGTTATCTCGTTGTGTCACGCGGCTGGCTTAACGGAAAGATTCCCTACCGTGATCTTTTTGATCACAAAGGACCTCTGACTTATGTTTTCTATGCGCTGGGACTGCTGCTCTCCAACCAGGCTTCCTGGGGCATCTGGATCGTCTTCACAGGCATTAATATCGGGAGCTTTCTCCTCATTTATAAAAACATGCGTATCCTCTTTGATCCATATCGCTCATGGGCGGCGATATCCTTCCTTTTCTGTTTCTTCTTTATCAAAAGCCCCGCGCTCTTCGCCAGCGGCTCCAAGCCGGAGCATATCATACTTCTTTTCCTTCTTCTTTCCGAGAACATAGTTCTGAAGCGTATCCGGGAAGGAAAAAAGGCATCCGGCAGGGACATGCTTCTGATCGGCCTATGTGCCGGATCCGTTCTGGCGATCAAGATGAACATCTGCATCTATTACCTCTGTTTCGTCGGCGGATACTTCATCTGGCTTCTCACGCGAAAAGAATGGAAAGTCTTCTTCAGAAACTGTGGTGCTTTTGTCGGAGGAATCGGACTGATCGTCGCGCCCATCGCCGCTTATTATGCAGCATCCAAATCACTCAAAGACCTGATTTACGCGTATTTCGAATTTAACATGACGTATGCCAGGACCGGCGGCCTGAAATTACACTTCTCCCGCCAATGGATAAGTGACCACAACCAGATCGCCATTTTTATCCTCTTCTGCCTCATGGTCATCTCGGCTTTTCTATTCCTTCATCAGAAGAAGCATCGCCTGCACAACGTGATTATCGTGTTTCTCGGATTTGTCGTCTATTTTTTCCTCACGCTTCCTGAAGTATTCGCGTATTCATTCTGCGTGATGATCCCGCTTTATCTTCTCGGTCTCGGATATCTTGCCGATATTACGGTTGCCATGCTCCCCTCAAAGAAGCTACAGGTGGTCCTTTCCGGCCTTCTCATTTTTGTTCTTTGCTGTTTCTGCCTCGGGAAGCTCTTCCTCCATCCGATGCTTCCCCTGAAAAAATCAGATTTAGAGAACTCCATGCTCACCTATTATGAGAATCACCCCGATTCGGATTGTCTGTACTTTACGAATCTGTGCGATCTGTTCTTCTATGACTACTCTACAAAAACACCTTCTTACAAGCAGTTCTATATGCCCCGCGAAGGAACCGGCACGATGTACACCGAGCAGATAGAGTATATCCGACAGGGCATACCGGACATCGTCGCTCTATATAGAACTCCTGATATTGATGACGAATTCATGCTCAAGCTTGATATCTTTTTTGCCGAAAACGGCTATTCACTCTATTTCGATGATTCTGAAGACACGCTGTACTACATTTATGTTCGAACCGAGACATAATGATCAACTACTTCGGAGGCGCTTATGAATTTTCTTCTTGTTGCAGTCAATGCTAAATATATCCATTCCAATCCGGCTGTGTATTCTCTCCAGCTCTATGCCGAGCGTGTGTATCCCGGTGCAGTCTCGATCCTGGAAACAACGATCAATACGCCATTTCACCGGATCCTGTCTGACATCTGCGAATGCCGTCCCGACGTGATCGGCTTCTCTTGCTATATCTGGAACATCGATATCGTGAAGAAGCTCCTTTCCGATCTTCCGAAGGTCCTGCCTGATACGGACGTCTGGCTCGGCGGGCCGGAAGTCTCATTCGAATACGAGTCTTACTTCAGGGACTACTCCTGCGTAAGGGGGATCATCGTCGGCGAAGGCGAAAGCGCTTTTACCAGGGTCGTCGGAGAATACGTCCTGCAGCAAGCGTGGTCCGAGGCCGAAGCCGAAGTCGGTACGGATGACGGTGCCACACGAAATATACCGGGAGTTATCTCAGGTATGGCAGACAGCCGTGCACTCGATGGCAGAAACTACGAAGCGGCCGACTTTACAGGCATCCCGAATATCGCGCTACGCGAGCGTCCGACAGTCATCAGCTCGGATCTTTCCGACATGGACTCGATGCCGTTCATCTACGAAGACGGCATGAGTTCCTTCGATCACCGGATCGTCTACTACGAATCTTCGCGCGGGTGTCCTTACCGCTGCAGCTACTGCCTGTCCTCGGTCGACAAGACAGTGCGCTATCGGAGCCTCCCGTTCGTATTCCGCGAACTGCAGTTCTTCCTCGACTCCGAGGTCCCGCTGGTCAAATTCATCGACAGAACATTTAACAGCGACAAGGAAAGATCCAAGGCGATCTGGAACTATATCCGCGAGCACGACAATGGCAAGACGCAGTTCCACTTCGAGATCACAGCGGAATTTCTCGACAAAGAGGAAATCGATCTTCTCCGGCAGATGCGCCCCGGGCAGGTGCAGCTCGAGATCGGCATTCAGACCACGAACCTCGATACGCTTCTGGCAGTCAACCGCCCGGCCAAGGTCCACAAGATCGCCAAGGCCATCGAAGAACTTCGCAAGAACGGGAATCTCCACCTGCACCTCGACCTGATCGCAGGCCTGCCTTATGAGGGATTCCGCAGTTTCCGCAATTCCTTCAACGATGTATACGGCATGGCACCGACGAATATCCAGCTCGGTTTCCTGAAGGTCTTGAAGGGTGCGCCGATCGAGAAGGACTGCGAGCGATTTGGGATCCTGTATTCCGAAGAAGCGCCGTACGAGGTACTCTCTACGAGATGGCTCAAGTTCGATGAGATCTGTGAACTCAAGCATATCGAAGAAATGGTGGAGCTCTACTACAACAGCGCGCAGTTCACGGTGACGCTGCCGCTTCTTCTCCCCGCATTCGAGACACCGTTCGATTTTTTCTCCGCACTGGCCGATTTCTACAAGGAGAAAGGCTACTTCACGATGACGCCGGCCCGTTCACGCCGCTACGAGATCCTTCTGGAATTTGCCGAGGAGCGGACCACGCTCTACGAAGACGATATCCGCGATGCGCTGACGCTCGATTATTATCTCCGTGAGAATCCCAAGAGCCGTCCGGACTTCGTGCGAAGCGTCCCGCCAGCCGGCCGGATCGATACTTCCGTACGCGATCCGATCACCGGAAACTTCCACCTCGTCGATCTCCCTCAGGAAGAAGACAACAAGGCCTAATCTCGCAACTGTAATCGAATAGAAGAGAAAAAAGAATCTCTCTTGTGACTCAAACAGTTTTTCGTTTCACGAAAAAACTCGTCACCCGAGAGATTCTTTTTCTTTTTCTATTTCAGACTTGCGGGCTTAGGCCTTGCACTCTTTCTTTACGTCGTCGAAAGTCTTGACGATCGCTTCTTCCGGAGCCTTGGTCACGAGACTGAATACTACGATGAAGATGCTGGCTACGATGAAGGCCGGCAGCAGTTCATAGATATTCAGGATCGTATCCGCGAACTGTACACGGATGACGAACTTCCAGATGAAGATCGTCGCACCACCGGAGATCATGCCGGCGATGGCGCCCCACTTGTTCGTTCTCTTCCAGAACAGTCCGAAAAGAACCAGCGGTCCGAAGACGGCGCCGAATCCGGCCCATGCGAAGGATACGATACGGAATACGGAGCTGCTCGGATCGAGCGCCAGGAAGACCGCAATCACGGAGATCACGATAACGCAGATACGGGCGAGCCACATACCCTTCTTCTCAGAGAGCTTCTTACCAAATGTCTCCTGAACGAGGTTCTGGGAGATGGAGGAAGCCGCAGCGAGGAGCTGGGAGTCCGCGGTGGACATGGTCGATGCGAGGATACCCGCGAGGATGACACCACCGACAAAGGCCGGGATGTAACCGTGGGAAGCGATCCACTTCGCGACATCAACGATGATCGTCTCGGCGGCGGAAGCATTTTCATAGGCAGGAGCGATGCCGGCCTTCATGAGAGAATAACCGACCACGCCGATCAGAACGGCGATACCCATGGAGATGACTACCCAGACGGAAGCCACACGACGGGAGACCTTCAATTTCTTCTTATCTTCGATCGCCATGAATCGGAGGAGGATATGCGGCATACCGAAGTATCCGAGACCCCACGCCAGTGTCGAGGCAACCGGCAGTGCGCCGTAGCTTCCTGTCGTACCGTCTGCTACATTAAAACCCTTAAAGACATCGAGGTAACCGTTCAGGTTCTTAACGTTATCGAACACATTTCCGAAACCGTTCGTGACCGCCTCACCTACGCCGAGAACGACGAGGAGTGCGATGGTCATGATGATGGACTGGATAAAGTCAGTCGTGGACGCGGCGAGGAATCCGCCGAGTGTGCAGTACACGACGATAACGATGGCACTGATGACCATGGCCGTCGTATAGGAAACATCGAACAGCGAGGAGAAAAGCTTACCGCAGGCCGCGAATCCGGATGCGGTATACGGGATGAAGAATACTACGATAAAGAGCGCCGCGATCAGCGTGATGATGTGCTTGTCATCGCCGAACCGCTTGCTGAAGAAGTCCGGCAGCGTGACCGCGTCCACTTTACTTGTGTAGACACGGAGTCTCTTCGCCACGAAGAGCCAGTTCAGGTAGGTGCCGACCGCGAGGCCGAGCGCTGTCCAGAACGCTTCCGGAATACCGGTCATCAGGGCGACAGCCGGAAGTCCCATGAGAAGCCAGGAACTCATGTCGGATGCCTCGGCACTCATCGCCGTAACGATCGGGCCGAGCTTTCTGCCACCGAGATAGAAGTCGTCTGTGTTCTTGTTTTTCTTGCTGAATAGTGCACCGATGACGACCATCATGATGAGATATGCACCAATAGCAACCATAATGACAATGTTTGTCGTTGTCATAAATACCCCCTCTTCCGAAGCCCGCCTGCTGCGAGCATCAAATTACCACTTTCTGCTGTGGTTTCCCACAACATATCCATAGTAGCAAAGATAGGGCGCAAATGCTAGAGCCATGGAAGAATTTTGCATAAAGGAAGGAGCACTTTTTTCGTTGGGAAAAGCTCTGTGTTATTCGATCACAGAATGAGTGATGGTGCCGTTTTCCCACTCGAGAAGTTTCAGGATCTTCCCGCCACGAAGACGAAGTCCCTCGACACGTCCGTGTTTCTTCCACGCTTCCGGAAGGGCAGGAAGAAGGCGCACTTCGTCCTCATGGCTCTGCACCAGCATCTCTGCGATACCGGCCGTCGCACCGAAGTTTCCGTCGATCTGAAACGGCGGATGGTCATCGAAAAGATTCGGAAGAGTTTGTTTCTCAAGAAGCGTCCGCAGATTCTCATAGGCGAGATCCCCTTCCCCGAGCCTCGCGTACATGTTGATGATCCACGCACGGCTCCATCCGGAATGCCCGCCGCCATAGGACAATCTTCTCTCGATCGTCCTTTTCGCCGCATCGAAAAGCTCTGGCGTCGTAGCTTTTGTGATTCTACTTCCGGGATAGAGCGCGAACAGCTGGGAAATATGCCGGTGTCCCGGTTCTGCCTCCTCATAGTCTTCGTTCCACTCCATGATCTGCCCGTGCTTTCCGACCCGGATCGGTGCGATGCGCGCAAGGACTTCCTTCGCACGGATCGAGATGCTCTTTTTGCATCCCTCATCTTGAGATGCAGAACCGGCAATCTCCGACTCCGTGAGGTGCAGTGCTTCCTCCGCGGAAATACATGCACAGAGAAGTTCCGTAATGATCTGGTTATCCATCGACGCACCCTTACAGATCACGCCCTTCTCGCCATTTTCCAGAATATACGTATTCTCCGGCGAGAGCGTCGGACACGTCACCAGATACTCTCCGTCGGGAACGAGGTAGTCCATCACGAACTCTGCGGCCTCGCGCATGATCGGATAATTCTCAGAAAGGAAAGCGAGATCCTTCGTAAAGAGGTACTGCTCCCAGATGTGAAGCGACAGCCACGCACCGCCCATGACCCAGTAGGTCGAACTGATGCAGACATCCTGTGGCGCTGTATCGCCCCAGATATCGGTATTGTGATGCGCGACAAAACCGCCGCATCCGTACATCTTCCGGGCCGTGATGCGTCCATTTTCGCGAATACGATGCAGATGCGTGATTAGAGGCTGCGTACACTCCGAAAGATTCGTAATCAGCGCCGGCCAATAGTTCATCTCGGTATTGATGTTGATCGTGAAGCGGCTCCCCCAGATCGGCGTGAAGTCCTGATTCCAGATGCCCTGGAGATTGAGTGGCAGCGAGCCGGGACGTGAACCCGCGATCATGAGATACCGCCCGAACTGGAAGAATCGCACGATGTCGTCCTGCCCGTCGATCTTGATCTTCACACGATCGAAAAGCTCCTGATAATCGGCGAGGTGCTCCTCATATACTGCCTGCCAGAGCGCAGCTGCCGTATTCATCCTATCCTTATCGGAAGTTCCGGTCAACGTCTCCACACCCGCGGTCTTTTCGATTCGCGAAAGAACCGAAGCTACAGGCTCCGCCTCTCGGAATGTCGTGTCCGCACAGACGATGAGGACCGCTTCGTCCGCTCCCTCGATAATCGTGGAATTCCCGATGACCTTGACTGTTCCTCCTTCCGGCACGACCTTGACGCCGCACGCGAAAGAGATCCCCTCTCGCCCGGCAGTTGTCCCTTCCATCAACTGGATATTCCCGGGCCGGGCTGTGATCGCGTCCACACTGTTGTTATACGCCTGACGCCGCAATATCTGCGTCTGATACGGTACCTCTTCCCACGGCTTTCCGCCTCTTCCGAGCTGGGCATGAAAGCTCAGTGAACCCGCCTTGTCCGCAGAAAGATGTACGATCAGTGCATTTCGCGGATAGCTCGCGATCACTTCACGCTTATAGCGCACCCCCCCGAGCGTAAATGTCGTAGTCACCACAGCGTTCCTAAGATCCAGTTCACGCTGGTAGTTACAATAGTCCGTCTCTTTCCCCATAAACTCGATGAAAAGATTCCCGAGCGTCTCGTAGTGGCGCTCTTCCTCCGGGGTGCCCGACAGCGCAAAGGTGCACAGTTCCTGCGCTTCCGTGATTCTGCCGTCGAAGATGAGCCTTCGGATCTTCGGAAGATACTCCAGAGCAGAAGGGTTATTTCTGTCCTGCGGTCCGCCGGACCACAGCGAATCCTCATTGAGCTGGATCCGCTCGGTAAAAGGAAGACCGAAGACCATGCCGCCGAGCTTACCGTTTCCGACCGGCAGCGCCTCTTCCCACGCCTTCGCCGGTGTGTCAAAAACGATCTTATTCGGATTAATCTCTGTCATCTCCGTGTCCTCCGTGTGGATCTTCCTTGTGAAAGTTCCCTTCCATCTTACAATGACCGTGCCCCTTTGGGAAGCACCCCCGTAAGTATCCCGATCTGAATGAGCCCGTCAAATACAGACATCACTCTGGCGAAACTTTCGCGCACGCGCGCATGACACACGCGTGTGCACGCGCATGTACGCGTATATAGTTGAGTTACTCTCTCGTAAATGCTATAATAATTCGCGTTTGTTTTCCGCTTCGGCTTCTGACAAGTCAGAAAGCCCCCGCAGAAGACCAAGAAAAGAAAAACACACGAAAAAGAAGGCTATTTACATGTCAATAGGATCTATCCTATACCAACTTTTCCTGTCACCGCTGACACTCATCTTCGAGGCAGTGTACAGTACCGCATTCCACATCCTGAGAAGCTCCGGTGCGGCGATCTTCCCACTGAGCCTGGTCGTTAACCTCCTGCTGCTCCCTTTCTATAACCGCGCGGACGCGATCCAGGCGGAAGAGCGTGCACGCGAGAAGGCCATGGAGCCGTTCATCGAGCACATCAAGAAGACATTTAAGGGCGACGAGCGTTTCATGATGCTCCAGACCTTCTACCGCGAGAACAACTACAAACCGATCTACGCGGTACGAAGCTCCATCGCCCTCGTCCTCGAGGTCCCGTTCTTTATCGCGGCGTACAATTTCCTGTCGAAACTTCCGGACCTGCAGGGCGCGCGTTTTCTCATGTTCTCCGACTTAAGTAAACCGGACGCACTCATCACGCTCGGCGGATTCACGATCAACGTCCTTCCGGTCCTCATGACGCTCATCAACGTCGTCTCCTCCGAGATCTACACAAAGGGCCTGAAATTCAAGGACAAGATCACCCTCCACGGCATGGCGCTGATCTTCCTCGTCCTTCTCTACGATTCCCCGTCCGGACTCGTACTCTACTGGACTCTTAATAACATCTTCTCCCTTCTGAAGAATGTCGTGAACGGCAGTAAAAACAAAGGCAGAACGGCCGGTATCCTCTTCGGTCTCGCAGGCATAGGTGTTCTGGTCTATGGCTTCGGTTTCTACCACGGCCCGTCCGATTTCCGTCTCGCGATCAACGGCGTCGGCCTCGCGATGCTCCTGCCGCTTCTCATCAGCACGATCCGTCAGACTGTTTTCAAGAACAGGAAGTCTTCTTCCAAAGAGAAAAGCACAGATACCTCTGTTACAGAGAAGAAACCCGACCACCGTCTTTTCTTCGGCGGTGCCCTGTTCCTGACGATCCTGATCGGCGGTCTGATCCCGTCCGCGGTCATCAAGTCTTCGGTATCCGAATTCGTCCTGACTTCAAACGTCCACTCCCCGAACCGCTACGTATTCTTCGCATTCCTGACTGCGGCCGGATTATTCCTCGTATGGGCCGGTCTCTTCTACTACCTCGCGAGCAACAAAGCGAAAAGGATCGCGACCGTCGCGATCTGGGTCTTTGCTGTTACCGGCACTGCGAACTACATGATCTTCGGCGTGAACAGCAACTCCCTGACACCGGACCTGCGTTTCGATGTCGCCCTCGACCTCGCTCTGAAGCGCGAGATCTTAGACCTTCTTGTCATCATCGCACTTACGGCCCTGATCATCGTTCTCTTTAAGAAGAAAGAATCGATCATCAAGTTCGTCTCTCCGGTCCTTCTTATCGCGATCGGCGCGATGACGGCATTTAACTGCTACTCGATCCAGACCGCGATGCCAAATATCAAAAGAGTCATCGCAGAGAGCGGTACCGAGCGCCCGACCCTTACTTTCAGCAAGGACGGACAGAACGTCATCGTCCTCATGATCGACCGTGCCGTCGCCGCCTATGTACCGTATCTTTTCCAGGAGAATCCCACCCTCGCCAAGCAGTTCGAAGGATTCACCTGGTATGCAAACACCCTTTCCTTCGGAACCAGAACACTCGTCGGCGCTCCGGCTCTCTTCGGCGGATATGACTATATGCCTGTCAATACGAATAAACGCACAGATATGTCACTTGTTGATAAGCACAACGAAGCACTTCTCACGATGCCGGTCATTTTCTCGGAGGCCGGATACGATGTCACCGTCATGGACCCGCCGTATGCAGGCTACAGCCTCATCCCGGACCTGTCGATCTTTGATCAGTATGAGGGCATCAAGGCCTATAACACCGAATTCGGTCAGTTCCGTGAAGCGAGCGACATCGCGGACAACATGCAGAGCAACTGGAAGAGAAACTTCTTCTGCTACAGTTTCATGAAGGTCTCCCCGCTCTTTGCGCAGCCGGCCGTCTACTCCACGGGCATCTACTTCCAGCCCGGCACCTCCAGTACGGCACTGATCCAGGGCGGCAATATCGATAAGTACACCGTACCGGATGCGCTTCTCGATACATTCCTCAATTCCTATGAAGTGCTTCGTGCCCTGCCGTCGATCACGACCGCAGAGAACACGGGAAGCAACACCTTCCTCATGATGCAGAACAGCGCGACGCATAACATCATCCCGTTGCAGGAGCCGGAATATGTACCGCAGAAGGAAGTCGATAACGGCGAGTACGACCGTACCCATGCCGGCCGCTTCACCTGTGACGGTGTCACGCTCCACATGGACACCACCTACCAGATGGCGCACTACGAGAGCGACATGGCGGCCCTGATCCAGCTCGGAAACTGGATGGATTATCTCCGCGAGCTCGGCGTCTATGACAATACCAGGATCATCATCGTGGCCGACCACGCCTGGGGGCTCGGTTCCCTCGACTCGATGCTCTTCGGCGAAGGCGATGCGGATACGCTCTATAACGCCGAGGATGCGATGGGCTATAACCCGTTCCTCTTCTACAAGGATTTCAACTCCAACGAAGAATTCCACGCAGACTACACCTTCATGACGAACGCAGATACACCGACACTGGCGATGGATGGACTCTTCGAGAACCCCGTAAATCCGTTCACGGGAAATCCCATCTTCCAGCCCGATGCGAAAAACCAGAAGATGTATGTCCTTTACACGGACAACTGGTCCGCCGAGTCCAATTCCGGCAACACCTTCACCAACTCCATCTGGTTTACTGTCGGAAACCAGAACGTTCTGGACAAGAACAACTGGAGAAAGGAGGAGGGCGAACCATGACACACATGAGGCTTTATATCGACCCGGGCACGGGTTCCATGTTATTTGCGATCCTGATCGGCCTTCTCGGCGTCGCACGCTTCGCCTTCAAGGGATTGTGGGTCAAGCTCCGCTTCCTCTTCAGTGGAGGAAAACAGAAAGACACCTCCGACAAGGCGATCCCGCTTGCGATCTTCTCCGACGACAAGCGCTACTGGTCCGTCTTCGAGCCGATCCTGAAGGAGCTCGATTCCCGCGGATTTGACTGCGTCTACATGACCGCTTCCGAAGACGATCCGGGACTTTCTCAGACCGAGATGAAGCATGTCAGGACCGAGTGCATCGGCCCCGGTAACAAGGCCTTCGCTAAGCTTAACTTCCTTAAGGCCACGATCCTCCTGTCCACGACACCGGGTGTTGACGTATACCAGTGGAAACGTTCCTCAGACGTCAAGTACTACGTGCATATCCCCCACTCCCCGGCCGAGATGACGACCTACAGGATGTTCGGCATCGACTTCTACGACGCCGTCCTCTGCTCCGGCCAGTTCCAGATCGACGACACGCGTGACCTCGAAGAAGTCCGCCACACCAAGGCCAAAGAACTCGTCCTGGTGGGCAGTCCTTTCATGGATGAGAAGATGAGAAAATTCAAAGAGAGAGCTGCTGCGGCTTCTTCTGAGAAGACAATCACAGAAAGAAGCGCCAAGAAAGGCACGGCGCGCACTGTTCTTCTTGCACCTTCGTGGGGCGCCTCCGGTATCCTGAGCCGCTTCGGCGCACAGTTCATCTCCGACCTTCTCGCCACCGGGTACCACATCATCGTCAGACCGCATCCGCAGTCCTTCACATCGGAAAAAGAACTGATGGACAAGCTGATGCAGCAGTTCCCGGACAGCGAACAGCTCGAGTGGAACCGGGATCCCGACAACTTCGATGCTCTTAACCGTTCGGACATCCTGATCTCCGACTTCTCCGGCGTTATCTTCGACTTCTCGCTCGTCTTTGACAAGCCCGTCATCTGCGCGGAGACGGAGTTCGACACCTCCCCGTACGACGCATGGTGGCTGAAGAGATTGCCGTGGGGCTTAAGTGTCGTTCCAAGACTCGGCGCGAAGCTTACCACCGAGAACCGTTCTGATCTGAAAAAGATGATCGATGATTGCCTCGACGACGATTCCTTCAGAAAGAGCCGTCAGGAAGTCCGGAACGAAGCCTGGGCCTTCCAGGGTGAGGGCGCCCGCCACATGGCCGACTATCTAATTAACAAATACGAAGAATTAAACTGCACGTCTTCCGATTCTACCGAATCCGGGAAGAAAAGCAACGATTAAGATAGATGAAAGGAGCTTGGGAAATTGTCTATTGCTAGTATTCTATACCAACTGATCATTTCTCCGATCACGCTGTTGTTTCAGGCAGTATACTATTTCTCGTGCTATATCCTGGGGAACTGCGGTGCCGCCATCTTCCCACTGAGTCTCGTTGTCAGCCTGCTGCTCCTACCGTTTTATAATCGCGCAGATGCGATCCAAGCTGAGGAGCGCGAGCGTCAGAAAAAGATGCAGCCGTATATCGATCATATCAAGAAGACTTTTCACGGCGATAAGCGATTCATGATTCTCCAGAACTACTATCGCATCAATCACTATAAACCCATCTATTCTCTTCGCAGTTCCATCGCACTTCTTCTACAGATACCCTTCTTCATCGCCGCATACAGTTTTCTGTCCAATTTGGCAGAACTTCAGCGCACAAGTTTCGGCATTCTGCAAAATCTCGGCCGTCCGGATGCATTACTGTCCGTCGGCAGTTACCATATCAATATCCTTCCCATTCTCATGACACTGGTCAACATTCTCTCGAGCGAGATCTACGCCAAGGGTCTGTCGCTCAAGGACCGGATCCGCATGCATGCCCTGGCGCTTATATTCCTTGTGCTTCTTTACTCCTCTCCTTCCGGACTGGTCATGTACTGGACACTGAATAATCTGTTCTCGCTTTTCAAGAATATCGTGAAAACCAGAAAAGACCCGAAGAAAGCTACTTCCTTCGCTTTCTCCATCCTGGGCGGTGTCATTATCCTCTGCTCTCTTTTCATCCATGTAGGCCTCACTTCAAAGATCGTGATTATCGTATCCGGCTTACTGTTCCAGATCCCTCTTCTTCGCGGCATGCAGGAGGAAAAGAAGAAGACTTCCACTGATGAGAAAACGGCAGACAAGAGTCTCTTTGTACTCGGTGCTCTGTATCTGAGTATTCTTCTCGGCATGTTGATCCCCTCAGCAGTCATCTGTTCTTCCCCTTCCGAATTTGTTCTCTTTTCTTCTGTGCATTCTCCTGTCAGATACATCATCTTCTCGCTTCTTACGGCGATCGGAGCGCTGCTCCTCTGGGGGACTCTCTTTTATTCTCTGGCCTCTCAGAAGATGCAGCGGATCTCGAACTTCGTCATCTGGATCTGCGTGACTTGCGGAACCCTGAATTACCTCATTTTCGGGAGAAACAGCAGTCTTCTCTCCTCTGAACTTAAGTTTGATACCGGTCTTTCCAGCTCCATGTCCAATAAGGTCAAAAACCTGATCCTCATCCTGCTGGTGATTGTCCCGACCGTCTTTCTTGTGGTCAAATTCCGAAAAACCGTCAAGTTTATCGCCGCGACACTGATCGCCTCTGTGATCATTCTATCCGGATACAACATCTATAAGATCAATAACGCCATGCCCGGGATCCGGAGCACGATCGCGAACACCCCTTCGTCCCCCCCGACAATTACGCTGAGTAAGACCGGCAAGAATGTGATCGTGTTCATGCTCGACCGCGGTATTTCTTCCTACATACCCTATATGTTCCAGGAGAAACCGGAATTAGCGGAACAGTTTTCCGGATTCACCTGGTATCCCAATACTCTTTCTTTTGGTATGCGTACGGTCGTCGCCGCTCCGGCGCTTTTCGGCGGGTATGACTACACACCGCTTGAAATCAACCGTCAAGATGATATTGCACTCGAAGCCAAGCACAATCAGGCTCTTCTAACCATGCCGGTCCTCTTCAGCGAAAACGGATACGATGTCACAGTAATCGATCCTCCCTATGCCGGATATAGCGAGATCTCCGATCTGTCCATCTATGATCCGTATCCAGGCATCCAGGCATATAACACCAAGATGAGTATGTTTAACGATTCGGAAGATGCGGATCAGGAACTTGTCTCTACGTGGAAAAGAAACTTCTTCTGCTATAGTCTCATGAAGACATCTCCCCTTTTCCTCCAGGATGCGATCTATACCGACGGTACCTACTTTGAACCCGTCTTCACCGTGATGACCATGAGCAATCTAAGTGACAACCCCGGCCACTTCATTGTTTCTTCTGCGCATATGAATTATTTCCGCCGCTGCTATGATGTCCTTACCGCATTGCCCTCCCTCACCACCTCTGAGGACTCTGTAGATAATTCCTTTATTCTGATCCAGAACAGTACCGCGCACAACATCATGCCGCTTAAAGAACCGGAATACGAGCCGGCCTACGAATTCGATAACACAGAATATGACCAGACTCATCAGGACCGGTTTACCTATGAAGGAAAGACGATCCTCATGGACGAGAACTATCAGCTCATCCACTACCAGAGTAATATGGCTGCATGGATCCAGCTCGGAAAATGGATGGATTACCTTCGCGAGATCGGAGTCTATGACAATACACGTATCATCATTGTCTCTGACCATGGCTGGCCGACAGGGCAATTCGAGGAATTACTCTTGTTTGACGGATATAATGATGCTACTGTCTACAACTCAAAGGACGCCATGGCCTATAATCCTGTCCTGCTCTATAAGGATTTCGGTTCCGAAGGTCCTTGGACTTACGATGATACATTTATGACAAACGCAGATACTCCGTATCTGGCCATGTCTGGGCTTATAGAAGACCCTGTCAATCCGTTCACATTAAGACCGGTTTTCCAGCCTGAAGCAAAGGAAGCGGACAAGTTGTACATCATGTACACCGATAGATGGGCTCTCTCCGGAAACACCGAGACAACTTTCAAGGAACTGTACTGGTATTCTCTTTCGAATCAATATGTTCTGGATCCGAACAACTGGAAGGAAGAATCGGAAGAAGACATACCGTAAAACGACAACAAAGAAGCCCCGGCGCCGCATCTTTTCAACCGGCTGCCGGGGTTACTATTCTTCTTCACACACAATAGTCCCGAAGATGGGATGAAGTATTCTCAATTACAGTGTCGCGAGATACTCCATGAAATTCTGCTTGTTCTCAAGCGCTGTGGTGGTCGGGCGTCCGAGATCGTCTCTGGCACCGATGGAGCACATGACCTCGATGAGGCAGAGTTCATTTAATCCCTTCGCCAGAGAGAGCTCGCGATCGAGTTCCTCGAAGTCATTGACACGTACCGCATACGGATAACCGCAGGCCTTCGCTACACCGACGAGATCGATATCACCCATGACGGTCGGCATGCCGCCTACGGTCTCATGCGCGCCGTTATTAATCACGATATGCACCAGATTCTTCGGCTGGTTCGCACCGAGAAGCGCCATCGAACCCATATGCATCAGGACCGCGCCATCGCCATCCACGCACCAGATCTTCTGCTCGGGCTTATTGATTGCCACACCGAGTGCGATCGAAGAACTGTGGCCCATTGATCCGACGGTCAGGAAGTCGTACTTATGGCTCTGGCCGTTCGCCACTCGTGTCTCGAAAAGTTCACGCGATGCTTTTCCCGTGGTGGAAATGATCGGATCCTCTTCACTGACCTCGACGATGTGCTTGATGATCTCTTCTCGGACCATGACGTTATCATTCTTATAGACAACCTTTTCATCAAAGGAGAGCGCACCCTTACGGATCACGAAGGCGACATCCTTACCTTCCGCGAGGATCTTACGGAACTCATCCATCTTTACGGCCACTTCTTCGTCTGTCGTATCCTTACCGATCGCGAAGTTTGCAATCCCCATGTCGTCGAGAAGCTTCACGGTCACTTCTCCCTGGTAGATGTGCTGCGGCTCATCGTGGACACCGGGCTCACCGCGCCAGCCGATGATGAACACCATCGGGATCGCGTATACCTTATCGTTCAGGAGGCTCGCCACCGGGTTGATGATGTTGCCCTCACCGCTGTTCTGCATGTATACGACCGGGACCTTGCCGGTCGCGAGATGGTAGCCTGCCGCCAGAGCGGTGCAGTTACCTTCATTGGCCGCGATCACGTGGTGATGCGGATCGATACCGTAGGTATGCATCAGATAATTGCACAGTGCTTTTAGCTGGGAATCCGGTACACCGGAATAAAAATCGGAACCGATAATCTCTACAAGTTTTTCTACTTTCATGTACGTCTCCTTTTCCGGCACGCCTCCTGGACGGGCCGTCTGTTTTCTTAGATCTCGTCGATCAGGGTGATGATATCCTTGATGGACATCAGCCGGTCGTCCACTTCCTTGGCACGATGGTTCTTGAGAATATCCATCGCGGTCTGCTGCATCGCCGGGAAGGCGGAACGTGTGAGCTGGTTGGCATAGATAACGATGTTGACACCGTGCTCGGCAAGTTCTTCTTCCGTGATGGTGTTGAAAGAGGTCGGAACAACGACGATCGGAGTCTTCGGATCCTGGGCTCTGAACTTGTCGCAGAATTCACAGATCTCAGCCGGATCTTTCTTTCTGCTGTGGATCATGATGCCGTCTGCGCCGGCCTTTACGAAGGCAAAAGCTCTCTCGAGGGCGTCCTCCATGCCTCTTTCGAGGATGAGGCTCTCGATACGGGCGATGATCATGAAGTCATCCGTAAGCTGCGCCTTCTTACCGGCCCGGATCTTCTCGGAGAATTCCTCGATGGTCGCCTGTGTCTGCTTGACCTCGGTACCGAAGAGCGAGTTCTTCTTAAGGCCGGTCTTATCTTCGATGATGACCGCCGAGACACCGAGTCTCTCGAGCGATCTTACCGTATAGACGAAGTGCTCGGTCAGTCCGCCGGTATCCCCGTCGAAGATGATCGGCTTCGTGGTGACCTCAGTGATATCCTCAATGGTTCTGAAACGAGAGGTCATATCGACGAGCTCGATGTCCGGTTTGCCCTTCGCGGTACTGTCACAAAGTGAGCTGACCCACATCGCGTCGAACTGATCAAGCTTACCATTATTCTCGACGACGGTCTTCTCGACGATGAGACCTGTAAGTCCGCTGTGCGCTTCCATAGTCTTGACTATCGGTGTCATCTCCAGGAGCTGGCGCAGTCTCTTACGGCGGTATTCCGGCATCGCGAGCTTCTCGCGGAGCTGCATGTCGATCTTCTTGACATCATCGTTATAAGTATAAGGTACGTCCACGAGCTGTCCGCCATACTCGGAAAGAAGTTTCTCGACATAATCACGGATCGACTTCTCCGGACCTTCCTTCCAGTTATCACCGTGCACGACATAATCCGGATGGATCAGGGAGATGACATCATCGTACTGCATCTGTTCCTGAAGCACGACCTGATCTACGCCCGGAATCGTCTTATAAAGGCGCATACGCTCCTCCTGGGAGATCGTCGGGAACTTATTGTAGCGGATCAGGACCTTATCAGACAGGCATCCCACGATCACACGGCCGAGTTTGCGGCATTCATTTAAGATATTCAAGTGACCCTCATGGATCACATCTGTACAGAAACAAGTGTAAACAGTTTTCATCTTTCTTCTCCTATTCTCAATCCTTGTAGATTACCGGAACGGCTACGCCGGTGGTTTCCAGTGCTTCACGGAACACCTTAAAGAAGGCATCGATATCCGGTTCGTCGATGGCACCGAGTGCGCAAAGACGGAAAGTATTCGTCGTACTGATCTTACCGGGGTAGATCGTGAAACCACGATCATAGCAATAATCATGCACCTTCTCGAAGCTCCAGTTCGGATCGTCCGGATAGATCGCCGAGGACACAAGTCCCGTTCTCCACTCGGGCTTGACGACCTGACGGAAACCAAGTTCTTCGAGGCCCTTGTTGATGGCATTGAAGACACGTGTGTGGCGCGCCCACTTCGCTTCTTCTCCCTCGGCCCAGTATTCCTTCAGGGCCTGGATCGTCGCATAGATCGTCTGAACCGGCGGAGTAAAGTGCATCTCCCCTGTCTTCTCGAAGCAGTCATACTGCAGGAAAAGGTTGCAGTAGTAACTTCTCTTCGGATAGTTTGCGGAAGCTTCGAGGATCGCGCGGTTACCGACAACGAAGGAAAGACCTGTCATGGCCATGAGGCCCTTTTGCGCAGAAGCCATGCAGAAATCGATGTTATCCTTCTCGATATCGATCGGAACCATCGCGTAAGTGCTCGTGGTATCGACCGTGAAAGTCGCACCGTACTTATGAGCCAGTGCACCGATTTCACGAATCGGATTGCAGATGCCCGTACCGGTCTCGTTATGCGTGGTATGTACAAGTCCGATATCCGGATTGTTCTTCAGTGTCTCTTCGACGACGGCCAGATCCGGACGTTCATCGACCGGGAACTTCAGGTCGATGTAAGGAAGTCCGTATCCCTGGCAGATCTCGACGGCACGGGCCGAATAGGCACCGTTATCGATGACCAGGACCTTCTTTCCTTCCGGAAGAAGGGAGTTGATGCATACGTCGATGTTGATCGTACCGGATCCGCAGAACAGGACAGAAGTATACTTCTCAAGGTCACCGTGCACGACCTTTACGAGGTCCTCACGCAGTCCCTTCATAAGTCCTGCAAATTCCTTCTCACGCGGGCAGATATCCGGCACTACCTGCGCATACTTGACGGTATCCGTCGTGGTCGACGGGCCCGGGTTTAATAAGATATTTCTCTTGATCGGTTCCATGTCTTCCTCCTTATACGTCGTAAGCTTTGTCGATTTCCTTCAGTTCGCGGAAAGTATCGATCTCGACGATATCCTCCTCGCGGCACTCTCGGACAGCAACCTTATAGTTCTCTTTCTTATATACAAGCGGGACCTGCTCCCAGTAGCGTTCTTTTCCGCCCGGACCGTTAAACACAGCCACGACATCTTCTTCGAGGCTCTTGCCGTCTTCGTCGTTCCAGTACGAGATACCGACCATCTGCCAGCAGTCCTCTCCTCCGACCTTCTCTTCCTTGATGATGCCGTCCTTGACGACGAAGCACCAGTCATCGGTACGCTCCTTCGGGATCGCGAGGAAATCGGAAGAATAGTGGTATTTCGTGATGATCTTCGGATTCGAAAGCAGAAGATCTGCCTCAAAAACATAGGAATTCGAGAGCAGATGTCTCGCCAGTACGGCACTGCTGATGTTGTTCGCTTCGTTATAGACGGGATTGTCCAGGAAACGGATATTCGGATACTTATAGAGAAGCTGGTCGAACTGCTCCGCGAGGTAACCTCTTACGATGTAGATCTCATCGATCCCCGCTTCTACACAGGCGTCCAGAAGTGTGTCAATGATACGCTTGCCGTGAACACGTACCAGAGGCTTAGGGGTGTTCAGTGTGATCGGTACCATTCTCGATCCGAATCCCGCGGCAATGAACACCGCTCTCTTCGCGCGATACGGCTCGAGCGATTCTGTGCCTTTGTCCGTGACCGCTCCATTCTCGATGAGTCCATCTTCCGTCAGTTCCTTGATCACTTTGTTGATCGTTCCGAGCGAGAAGCCCGTGAGTTTCTCCAGTTCTCTCTGTGAAAGCGCTGTTTCCGCCTCTTTCATCGCAACGAGAACGTCAAATTGTTTACGGCTCAGTGCCATAACGTTACTCTCCCTTCAGGTTGTAGTCTCCGCCTCCTGCCTGTCTTGACACGAGGCGATCGGCGGATTCGGGTCTTTTTACCATTGTGTGTTCATTTTCCACACACATCAGTATCGAAATTGAACACTTCTTCATTATAGCCTTAATCTCTTTGAATGCAATAACTTTTCCGTCATCTATGCCCTGTTTCCGAAGATTCGCCAAAATGACGAGAAAAAAGCGGATACGCCGCGAGATTCGCCACATATCCGCCTACCCTGTTCATTTCAAGAAGAAGAATCAACCTGCCGTCGGATCGTTGACCACACCGATGAACAGCGGCACATCCATCTCACTTACGATCTCGAATATAAAAGGCCGGTCGAGACGGAATTCCCTTACAGGATTCGCATCGCCTGCACCGATGAGCACAACCGTAACCGAAGCCGCCTTACACCCTTCTTCATCGATCAGGAGACGGGTATCCTGTTCAAGCGAAGAGATACACATTCCTGCGGAATCCTTTGTCAGCGGGCTGAAGTCTGCCTGTCCCGGATCAAAAGCATCCGTGATGCCTAGTGAAGTCAGATAGCCTGTAAGGTCCATATCTGTGCAGATATCGAACTTCGGCACATACAGATGGATTCCACCATCGTATGAATGATACTTATCCCACTTTTTTGCCGTCATGAATTCCATGAACTCTTCGTCCTGCATAAGTTCTTCCGGTGTGATACCTTCGTTCGGAAGGATAAAACGCATCGTTCCGTTGTGTTCCGTACTGATAAACACACATTCGAAATTCTCGCCGTAGTAAGTCATCCACGGCGAATCCGAATACATAAAATCACAAGTTACATCTCCCCCTGCCGCATGGAACGTATCCGGCTTTGTGTCCTTCTCCTTGAATTTTGTCGACCATTTTGCACAGTAATATACCGTCGAGACCAGATACATCGTCATATCCGGATCAAATGACAACTGCGACGCGAAATCCTCCAGGAGATTTCCGGTCTGCGTATTGATCCAGCGGCGAAAAGCCTGATTATACGAATCCGAGGCCGGATCTCCGGAATAACAGGATGCGAAGTATTCTTCTGCCAGCACTTCAAATAGTTCCTGATTATACTGGCGGTTGGTATTCAGCCACAGCGAATCCCCAAGGATCAATGTCGCCAATCCGTCATCCATGTAATTCACAAGCCATAGGGCATTGGCGTGAGCACGCGAATTCTCGATGTCCGGCTGGCACAGCACATCCAGGATCTGTTGCCGCGTCGCGCCATCCGAAACCTCCGCCGTCATCGCGAGCGCCATATAAAGACTAAGTGGCGAGAATACACGATTCTTATTCTGTCCCACATTGGCGAACACAGAAGAGATCACCTTCTGACAGTACTCACGATACCCGTCCATATATCCGGATTGCTGAGCACGCAGATTATGAACGGCATCCTTCCACTCATTGTACTGCCTGTTATAGTCCTCCTGATTATACGTAGCTTCATCCGGGAACGACGGCATATACGGATACGCCGGAGCCGCCATCCGGTTCGGTTCATAAACGGTTTCACTGGAGGTAGCCATTCCTGCGGTCGTATTCTCCACATCCGAACTGGTTACGTTCTCATCAGAACTAATCACACCTCCGGCCGTAATCGAGCCGTCGTCCTTTGACTTAAAGAGCTTCGGGACGAGTATGATAGCCAGGACGGCGGCGGCCGCCACAGCACCGACAGAGATCCAGATCGCCCGGTAGTTCACCCGTTTCTTCTTTCCCATCTTTTTCGAGCAATCAACGATCACATCCGACTGCTTACTTACCGATTCTGCTTCGTCGCTTTTACCCAGAACCTCCGGAATCAGATCTTCATCGATCTTCCCGAGTTCCTCGAGTAGCTTCTCTTCTTTCTTCATAAAGGATCTCCTCCTTTTCTCATGCTTCTTTTTCCAAGGTCTCCCGCAGGCTCTTTCGCACACGCAGAAGCCGCATCTTCACCGCGCCTTCACTGAGGGAAAACCGTACTGCGATTTTCTCGATCGGCATCAGATACCAGTAGCGCAGGAGGAAGATATCTTTATCCTGCGAAGGAAGGCTGCGAAGGAATAGTTCCAAGGTTTCTTTTTGGATCATTTCTTCCTCGATGCGGGAATCCCCGCCCACGATCTCCGACAGTTCGTCGAGACAGAGCGCAGTTTGTCCGCCACCGTACTTCTCCGCATGATCCTTACGGAAGCGGTCGATGGACAGATTACGAGTGATTCTTCCGAGAAAGACAGAGAGTCGGTTCGGACGTGCAGGCGGAATCGCGTTCCAGGCACGCAGCCACGTATCGCTGACACACTCTTCCACATCCTCACGGGAATCAAGTATGTTCCTTGCGATCGACGTGCAGTACGGCCCGTACTTCTTCGAACTTTCCGAGATAGCATGCTCATCCCGGTTGAAATACAGTTCGACGATCTTCGCATCTTCCATCTGTCTTTCACCTCCTCTACCATTATAGACGAGTTACCGGTTCATGAAGTAACGCCCCGAAAAGAAAAAAACTCACGCAGAGGCAGCCATGCAAAAGACGGAAATATGAGGAAAGAAATTCCATCTTTCAAAACTACTTGCCATATTCTCATTCAATCGGTATAATAGCAGGGCACTTCGAGGTGTAGCGCAGCTGGTAGCGTACGTGCTTTGGGAGCATGGGGTCGCAGGTTCGAACCCTGTCACCTCGACCACAAAAGGGACACACGATCGTGATGGAGCATCACGCGATGTGTCCCTTTTTGATTTGTCACGATTCCCGAGAAACTACATCTCCGGGATATCTTCTCCATTATCCTGAAGAAGCGTAAATCCGGTCGCTACCGTCCCGGCCACATCCAGGAAATGCATCTTCGCCCCGAGGGAGAAACATCGGAAACTTATGTGCATCACCCCGTCATCTTGAAGCTCGAGCGCCTCCGGTATCAGAAGCGCCTTCAGAACAGACTTCTTCAACACAGCCTTCGCAATATAACCGGCCTTATTCAGATAAAAAGGAAGGAAACGGTCACAGGCAAACGTTTGCGCCTTCTTCGTCCACATCTCTCGATCGCGATAGATCTGTTCGAAGAAATACTTCATCACGACAGGCTCGCCCGCCTCGTCCGGATCGCAAGCCAGAAACACTCGGATGCGCAAGCCATCCATCCAGTCGATCTCGCCTTCGTACCCACCGGCATCTTCTGAATAGATACACTTCACATCATCGCATACGATAATCTCACGACAGCCCATATTCTTTGCCTCCGTTCCGAATCTGATACCATTTTACCAAAATTCGGACATGATGCGGACAAATTGCCGATTCGGCGAACAATATCACCTCGCCTCTCCGATCTCAGTTCTGTCTGAGTAGTCCGTTCACCCAGTTCTGGAGTGCATTCGGAGTCACGTCTTTCTCGAAGAGCTTCGCCTCGAGGACCATGGCGCTCTCTGATACATAAGACTTAAGTTTCTCGGCCGTCTTTCCGATCTTACTTCCTCCGGACGTCGCAAAAGCCGCGATCTTCTTTCCGGCCGTATCGTATCCCTTTATAAAAGTACTGACGACGTTCGGGGCGCATCCGTACCAGATCGGGAAACCGAGAATCACAAGATCGTATTCTTCGAAATTCTCCACTTTGCCGGCCGAAGGCACGTCCTTCCTTCCGAATTTTTCCTTGTTACAGCGTGCAATCGGATTGGTCCATCGGAGATCCGCCGCCGTGTATGGTACCTCCGGTACGATCTCAAAAAGATCCGCGCCGATCGTCTCTGCCAATCTCTCCGCGACCTTCTCCGTTATCTTCGCGGCACTCGCCGAGAAATACGCTACCAATATCTTCGTCATATCTTATCCCTCCATAAAACAGCGTTCGTAATTGACCCTCATATCCTATAAACCACTCACACACTCGCCCGATAGATCTGAAGCATCGCTTCTTCGTCGAGAAGTTTCGCCGATCCCTTCGCACCGCCGACGCCGACTGCGCACTTATGTGCCATCTCCACCAGTTCTTCCTCGGTCGGTTCTACACCAAGCTCACGAAGATTCGTCGGCATCTTGATACTTCTGAAGAAATCTTCAAGTGCCTCGATTCCGGCAAGCGCGACCGCCTCATCCGGACCATCACTCACGCCCATCACATTCACCGCGAATTGCTTAAACCTCGGGAGGCAGTCCTTATATACATATCTTGCCCAGGATCCCCACACCGCGGCCAGACCCGCGCCGTGCGCCACATCATAAAGACCGCCGAGCTCGTGCTCGAGCTTATGTGTCATCCAGTCTCCGCCGTCATTTCCACATCCGGTCAGTCCGTTGTGCGAAAGGCTCCCCGCCCACATGACCTCTGCACGCGCCTCATAATTGCGAGGATCGTCACGAAGAATCACGGCATTTCTCATCACGGTGCGAAGCAGGCCCTCGGCCAGTGCATCCGTGATCTCCATATTGCCGCCCTGGGTGAAATAGCGTTCCATCGTGTGCATCATGATATCCGTGCATCCGCATGCCGTCTGATAATCCGGAAGCGTCATCGTCAGTTCCGGATTCATAATAGCGAACTTCGGACGCCCGTAATCACTGCTGTATCCACGCTTGACAAGTCCCTCTTCCTTCGTGATGACAGAAGAATCGCTCATCTCACTGCCCGTCGCCGCGATCGTCAGGATCACGCCCAAAGGCAGGCACCCTGTCGCCACGCGCTTATAGTCATAGAAATCCCACACGTCACCGTCATTCGCCACGCCGTATCCGATCGCCTTGGCCGAGTCGATCGCCGAACCACCGCCGACACCGAGGAGGAAATCTACGCCCTCTTTCTTACAGAGCTCGATGCCTTCGTACACGAGGCTAAGTCGCGGATTGGGCACGGCACCGCCAAGCGTCACGTAGGCGATCCCCGCCTCGTCGAGCGCAGCCGTCACGCGCGAGAGCAGCCCCGAACGCACGACGCTTCCGCCGCCATAATGAATCAGTACCTTCGTTCCGCCGAACTCGCGGATCAGTTCTGCTACCTTACTTTCCGTATTCTTCCCGAAAAGCACTTTGGTCGGAGTATAGTACTTGAAATCAAACATAGGGCACCCTCCTTCACATATCAATAGCTACACTTACATCTTCTATGATACATCAACTCCCTCACGAGTAACAGAGATACAGTTCTTTACGCGGATTTACGGATGCTTTTTTTCCGTCAGATGCTATAATGAGAGAAATGGGGTAGGAAAAGATGGATGAAATCAGAGTCTGCTCACTGTGTGCAGGAAAATTGGAACTAAATACTCTTATCGGCTTTTACGAATGCGTCTCCTGCGGTAAGCTCTATACCGTCGAGGAAGCGGAGACACCGCTTTCCCTTTCAACAGTCAGCCGGCTCATACAGGATCACAAGTACGACGAGGCACAGGAGAATATCCGGGTCCTTCTACAGAACGATCCTGACAATGCCAGGCTCCAGCTGTACTCTTTCCTTGCAAGGAGACGGTTTTCCAGTACTGCACAGTTCCTGTCCGTCAGCGCAGACAACGAAGATCAGCTCATGCAGATGAAGGACGATCCGATCTGGCGAACCATCCGTCAAGACAGTTCCGGCCAGTGCAGCAAACTTGCCGGTCTGGTGAACGAATACTTCGACGCTCAGGTCGAGAGGCGCTCCCTGAGGAGACAGTTCGGCTCGGACATCAAATCTCGCGAGATCCTGGAACATCCGGCTCCGAACGAGAAGAGACTTCGGACGATGCCGCAGTTTCTCGTCTTTCTGCTGAGTCTTCTTTTCTGGGGCGCCATCGTCATCCCGGCGAGCCTGAAGATCGCCTCCGATCATCATGGTTTTGTAGAAGACTGGAGCAGGACCCAGGGGTATTATCGGAGACTGGCCGACGAGGATACTTTTATATTCTACGTAAGCGCGATCATCGTGGCACTTACGCTCCTGACCACCTTCCTCGTTCCTGTGATACGAAGACGGATAAGAAAAAAACAGCTCCGTAACGGAAAGATCCGTTTCTTAAGAAACGGCACGGCAGTCAGGATATCCTCGAAGAATCAGGACCGCACGGAGTATCTCCCGCCCAATGCCGCCGCGGTGAAAAAATACGAAGAGCTCGACTCCCGCTGTAAGAAGATTCTCGAAGCGATCCGGCACGAAGAATCACACCTTCTGGACAAAGCCTGAGAAGAATCACATCTGATGTGCGATACTTAAACAGGAGCGGATAGCCGGCTCAGAGTTTTACCCAGATGACCGGTCTCACACCGACCCAGTCATAGTAGTTGAACTCATAGGAGATCCTTCCATTCTCATTAACCCAGTAGGTCCCTTTATCGGTTGCGCATGATCTCAGCCAATAGACACAGAATCCTTCGTCACTCTCATAAAGAGAATCGCGATTCGTATATTCCGCAGTTTTGCTGACTCTGTCATATTGATCCGGGAAAAATATCTCGACCTCTTCGGAACTTAAGAGGAACACTCTGGCCGTTGTATCCATACCAGCCCACGAAGACCCCTTTCCCAGACCTTCGCCGACCTCAGAAGGAGACTTGATGCGGGCGAGTTCTTCGTCATCGAAAGCGGAATAAAAGAAATCATTGTTCAGCCATTGATTCAGATAGCAGGTATCCCACGACGTCTCCTCATCTTTGAAACCATATTGCACGGAAGCGACGACACATCTGGCCATAAGAAGAGTGTAATCTCCCTCTTTATCCAGCACGACCCACTCGATCTCACTGCCCGCATAGGATCCGAACCGGACCGTTTCCCTGCCCTCGAGCGCCGTTTCTCTCGGAGGGATAGTAGGCGTGATAAGGGCCTGCTGCCGCTCCCATTCTTCGTTTGCTTTGTGTTGTTCGTACGTCGGAGTCGTAATCACCACCGCCGGACGCACCCCATACATTTCCGTTGTTGCACTCGCATCCGAAAAGGCCACGCGTCCTTCCTCATCAACCAGCGAAGAGCCTCCATCGTCTGGTCCGATGAGCCACCATTTCCATGTCTCCTGAGAAGCGGCGTTGCCGCCCCCCTCATCGTTCTCCGGTTTCCCCTTTCGTGCGGCATCAGTCATAAAATAGTTCTGCGCCGCGGAGGAAGAAAGCAGGAACACCTGATCCTTCTTCTCCTCTTCTAAGACCTCAGTCATCCTCGGTCTTCTGTTTCCCAAAACAGTCGCCACGATTCTGGCCTTCTCGTCCTGATTAAAGGCCTGCTCGTAGAAATCTTCATTCAGCCATTTTCGGATGGAACTGCTTTCCCAATCAGCCGACTGCCCGTTTTCATCGTACGCGCGCATATCGAGGATATACTGCGAGACCAGATAATACGTATCGTCATCCTGATCAATAATGATCCACCTGATCGGCCTTCCCCCGTAGTTTCCGAAGGTAACAAAATAACCCGTGTCCTTCCTTTTGCACGCACACAGAAGCACACCCTGACAGGCAACAAGAACCGCAAGAATTAAAGACAACGTTCCCTTTCTCAAAGCGCACCCTCCATCAAAGCTACATCTCGTCTGAATACACCCCATCCTTCATTGATTATATCACTTCGTTTTCTTCGGTTTCTTTCCTTTTTTCTTCGCGCTCGTCACGATATAACTGGAGGCATCGATATTGATGATATATTCGTCGTTTTCAACCATGCACTTAAAATCCGAAAGAGAGAACTCAGAGCCCTCCTTCAGGATCTGCTCCCGACACCACAGATTGATCTCATGATCACTCAGATCCGCAAGGCCGATATTCTTCCGGATCCGCTCCGCCCCCTGATCGTTCGCACGCACCAGCCCGACCTTATACATCAGCAGTTCCTTGTTCTTTATAAGGAGCGCATCGGGATTGATTCCCCAGATCAGACGGCTCTCTATGCCGCACTTGACGTGATAAGTAGCTCTTCCGGTCTTCGAATGAGAAAAAAGATGCCGCCCGCATACCGGGCAGACGGCCATATACTTCGCAGGGAGCGCTTCTTTGAGACTGGCATACTTCATGCCGTCCCCTCCGATCGAGATACACGTATATTGCCACAGATCATCGTGATTATGCCACGGACGTATGGCATGTGCGATTTCATGCAGTACTGTTTTCCGGACCAGTTCCCACGTATTCTGCACGGCATACGGGTAACTGATATAGATCGTACTTAAGATCTTAAGGGAACTCCGGTCCCGCCTGGTGGAACAAAATCCCAGATGCTTCCGCGATTCATCCCAGAAGAACTTCGTACCTTCCGGTGCATACCTGGCGATGAGCCGCAGTATCTCTCTTTCCATCTCTTCTGAAGTCATTCTAACTGCTCCCATTTATATCCGAGTTCGTGCTTCATTTCCTTGAAGACAGACTATCCTAATAAATTATATCATTCATGCGGCAAAGCTTGCGAATATCGCCTTCTTCCTTCGATCCTGAAGGTGCGTCAAGTTACTAAAATAGAAGAATAATACCACCACTCCCATGCTATAATTGACTTGGGGAAAAAACAGGAATTTATTCGCAAGAGGAAGTGCAATAGTATGGCAAAGGAGGGCTTAGGGTTTTGTTCCTTTATCTATGTGTGCTTGCCGCCATCGCAGGCTTGATACTTATCGTTTTCGGGATCATTCTCATCCGTTCCAACCACATCCACGATCTGATCGTGTACCCGTGGCTTCTGGGCTTCACCAGTCAGAAGCTCGGCGGGAAAAAGAAGAACTGATGTCCAAGAAACAGTGAAAGAGAGAGTAAATGGCGAAGAATTGTCCCACCTGCGGTGCCCCGGTAGAATACGATCCCAAGCTTCGGGCACTGGTATGTAATATCTGCGGAAACGCCTACGCTCCGGAAGAACTTCCGGACAAAGAGGTCGTGCCGCACACCCTCCAAGAGCAGTTTCAGGTTTTTCTGGAAGAAGAAGGGATCCACGTGGACTCCGACGACGGAGAGATCCATCTCGACCCGAGAGCCGAAGAGATCCCCTCCGACTCTGAAAGTGAAGACCTCCTGATCCCCCCGGCCGAGGAAGTCACCGGACTTATGGCAGAAGACTTCGAGTGCAAAGTCTATACCTGCAGCCAGTGCGGAGGCGAGGTCTTCGCTACCGACACGGAAGTCTCGACACGGTGTGTCTATTGCGGTTCCACCGCCGTGATCTACAACCGTATCTCCAAGTCCAGAAAGCCGGACTACATCCTCCCCTTTTCCATCACCAAAGAAGAGGCGATCAGTAACTTCAAGAAAAGAATCAAGAGATGCGCCTTCGTCCCGAGGCGCTTTAAGAAGCTCGATGCGGAATGCGTACGCGGCATCTATCTTCCCTGCACCCTCTTCGACGGCGAATACTCGGATGTGCAGCACCACATTGAAGATCACGAATCCGTCACCTACATGGGTGAGTGCTATTTCCACGATCTTCCGGTGATCAGCTGTTCCTGCATTGACGAAACAGCGGCCGACGCACTCGAGCCTTTCGCCATGTCATCGAAGAAACCTTTTGATACCTCGTATCTGATGGGCTTTTACTCCAATACGGCCGATCTCAGTGAGGCAGAGATCCTGGAACGTGCCAGGAAGCGTGGAAAAGAGAAGTTTAATGACCATCTTCTTGAATACTGGCAGGGCGTCAGCCGGGATAAGTCCCACGTAGAGAAAGTATTCGCCTCGTTTCAGAAGAGAAATCCGCCCTTATGCGATCCGAAATCAGCCTACGAGAAGACCGGCACGGTCATGCTTCCGGTCTGGTTCATTACGGTGCACTACGAGAATACCCCCTATACTTTCCTTATCAACGGCCAGACCGGTGAAGTCTCCGGTACCGCGCCGTGGAACAAGAAACTCATTTACAGCCTGATGGGCCTGATGTTTCTTGCGTGTGCCACGCTACTTACGGTATACTATCGGGCAGATCCATCCGCCTTCCGGATCGGAAGTGACGAGCTCGACTTGTACCTCACCGCACCGATCGCCGCCTTCGGGGTTTTGGCATTTGGTGTGGCGCTCTTCAAGCACGCGAACAAGCTTCTTGAAGTAACAAGTTCCATCAAGCTCTCCGTCTTCTCGAGAAAGCGCCAAGGCGACCGGATCTAAGAAAGGGAATATACTACTATGTCAGAATCACAATCCAATACATCCAGCATCGACCTTTCGGCTGTCGAGCCATACACACCGACAGCCGAACAGGAAAAGACGTACACCTCCGGCAAGATCAAATCGGCCTGGGGGCTCCTCGTCGGTTCCCTCCTGTTCCTGCTCATCGTGGTTGCGCTGGTGCTGCTCTTTATCCATGTTCTTCACATCATCGTATTCAGTTTCCGTATCATCGTGGGGCTTCTCATTATCCTGATCCTACCCTTCTACGGCGTCTACAATGTCGTGAGCACCATGAAGAATGTAAGCAGGAAGAACTACTCCTTCTATACCGGCGAGATCCTTGGGAAGACCGACAAGGGCTACATCGTCAAAGGGATCCAATCTTCCGGGCTTTCTTTTATCGACAAGGCCGATGCTTGTGGAGAGAAGGCCGCCGGCGCGAAGGTGATCATCGCCTGCATGAAAGATGAATTTGATCTTCTCGGCTTAGAGTAATCGGACGGAAAAAGCAACACACAAAAAAACGGGAGGATCACTCCCGTTTTTTGTGACTTCTTTTATAGTTTCCGATTACGAATAGATCAGTTCAACCACAGAATCGAGCATCAGCTGCGCTTCGCCATTCGCGTCATCCCATACCGTCCGGCCATCAGACATATCCGTTCTTTCTCCGGTCTTAACCAGATTTACCAATATCGGGCAGTTGCTGATATCTAAAGATGTGATCAGCGACCCGTCGCAATACATATAGGCAAGCTTCGTGTTTGTACTTATATCGATACTGGTAATGTCCGTGTTTACAATGTCCAGCCGGTAGAGATCAGGACAGACGCTGACATCCAGTGACGCAATCTCGCAGAACTGAACATCCAGACTTTGCAGTTTGGTGTTTCCGGAAAGATCGATTGATGTAATCGGGCTATCAGAACAAGCAAAGCTTTCCAGATCCGGGCATACACTCAGATCGATCGAACTGATATTCGTCTGCCACATATTCAGGCCCGTAAGATTCGGCACTGCAGTAAGATCCAGAGAATGGAGCATATTCCCCGAACAGTTAAGAAAAGTAAGATTCGGGGCACCACTGAGATCGAGCTCGTGGAACCCGTTATAAGCGCAATGCAGATAGTCCAGATTCGGACATCCGCTTAAGTCCAGATCCGGAAGATCATTGCTCATACAGGAAAGTCTCTCAAGATTCGGATTATCAAGGATCAGTTCCGTTAAACCACAGTTCTCGACTATCAGTTTCTCCAGACTTTGAAGATCACTGGTATCCAGAGAGGTCATCGGACAATTGGAGAAGCAGAGAGTAATCAGTTTCCTGTTATCCGGGAACTCCGTGGAAGACAAAGACGCATTAAGTACAACAAGTGTCTCCAGTTCTGTAAGATACTCGATCCCGTCAAGCGAGACCTCCTTCGGCTCAGGATCATATTGAACATCGGATGCATTGAATCTGATTTCCTTTACTTCAGCGATCTCATCTTCTGACAGTGCTCCGTCCCCATTCGTATCAAAGTTTTCTTTGATGTACTCACAGAACTTTCCATCCGGGAAATTTATACTGCTGATCGGGATGCCGTCTCCGGTTACAGTATCCGTGTCCTCATCCGTAAGGTCTTCCTCTGTATTCTCCTCATCCGTAGAATCTTCTTCGTCCTCGACCGCTTCTTCCTTCGCCACTTTTTTCCTTGTCTTTTCCGTCGTCTCTTCTTCCTTCTTACAACCGATCAGACTTGCTGCCATAAGTGCCGAAAGAAGCACACACACTGCTTTCTTCATTCCCAATTACCTCCTAAACAATTAACCATTCCCGTATTCGGAAAACCGAATTCATTTTGATTATATCCATATTTCAATAGACGCAAAAGGGCTTACCCAAAGAATTGGATGCGGGTATTTCTTCTTGAGGGAAGAATAGGAAACGTTTCTTTTCAGGATATAGAGTTTCTCTCCCATGCGATGATATAATGTTTGTGATTCTGGATTTCCTCGCACGAAGCTCTCTTTCTAGGACGGTTCTATGTACATCTCATTACTTATGGTTGCTGCATTTCTGTTCTTCCTCGCAGACAGAAAGATCCGATGGTCTTCCCTCCTCGGGATGTTTACCACCGTACTGGCCTGCCTGCCTCTCGCCCACGATGTGATTTTCTTCACCACCGACACGATGTTCTTCTACCAAGGGATCCTCAAGAAACTGGGGTTTCGTGCCAACCATGTCAACATGGATAGATTCCGGATCATATTGGCCGCTTTCTTATCACTCGCTTTGATCCTGATCCTGATGGTCATCGCGAAACTCTGGAGCAGAGAACTTCTCCCTCCCGAGCAGGACGGGATCCGATATGAACGGATCACCCGAGCACTACTCATCGTGGCTTCGGGAATCATCCTTCTGGTCGAACTCTGGCTCTTCACTAATGAATCCCTCTTCCCAAACAACCCATATGTCGCAAGTGAAGTAAGATATTACAACTGGATTCTCCTCCTTGGCAGAACGTCGATCTACCATTCCGGCAAGATGATCCTCTACGGCGTGGCGCTTCTTCTCGTAGCCGTTCTCCCCTTGACCCTGATCATCTGTAAGAAGCTGTCTTTCAAGAAATGCACGCCTCTTCACACCGAAGAAATCTCCATTTCTACCATCGGTTCCAAGCTCTCGACCGTCGGCATCACTATTTCCCTTTTGGCGATCCTTTGTTTCACAACGATCGCCGCGACCGCATATCCGAGGAACAAGCATCTGCGGCTTCTCTTCTACGATCATCAGCATCTTCATCATGACTACTCCACGATCTTATGTACGATCGTTCTTCTGTCGCTTCTGACTGGAGCAGTTCTCCTGATTCTCGGTCTTATCCGGATCGCCAAAGGAAAAACGATCAGGAAGTGTGCTTTTACATTCGTCTTCTCAATCGTACTCACGGTCATCTCGCTCGGAGACTTCCTCTTCCTTCTTCGCGACGCGATCCGTTTCTTCAGTTGACTCAAGAGGTAATGAGAAAAAGCAAACGGTTCAGTTACCGCCGCCAGCTACCTGACGATTCTACATCCCGGAATATCTCATCCGTTATTTATCGGAATGATACTTCTCGTAGTCGAAGTTGGAAGCCAAAAATTCCCGCCAGTACTGGAGTTGTTCTTCCGACAGCGTCTCGAACTTGAGCGTGAACCATTCCTTCCAGCTCTTCTCATTCGCTTCCGCCTTCAGATAGACCGTAAGCCAAGCCTTAAGTTTCGCGGGTGTGAAGTCCTTGAAATCCTCAGAAGTGAAATGCACGGTTTCTTTCTTCCCACCCTTAAGAAGTGCATCGTCTTTCTTCTTACGCGGCTTGCGGATATAGTTCAGGTCGCCATCTGCAAATCCATAAGCAATCGAATCAAAGTGACTATAGGAAGAAGAATTCGACTTAATAAGCTTCGCCAATGCTTTTCCCACTGCCTTTTCGACCTTCTTCCAGGGAGAAGCGGCACCACAGATGACATAGGGATTTTCACGTCCGAGAACAAGAGCACCCTCATCGAAGCACGCTTCGATTGAGAATGCGTCCTGATCCTGATAAATAGTAAAGAGCAGGGAGGAATAAGGACGAAGGTCCTCCTTCCTTATCGCATCCGATAACGGCTCAAGCTGAATATCCATCTTTTCCCGACCTCATCTCTTCTTCTTCTCCCCCAGAACCATTATATCTGTCCAGCAGATCTTCATCAACAACAGCGCCTTTTTCTCACAGGAAGGGACGTTCTACTGTATCCACGCTCGCTCCCTGACATGCTATAATCAGATTAAAGGGAGAAACTAAAAAACGTATAGTGAGTCAAGGAGGACGGCGATGAACAAAGAAGAAATCAAACGCGAATGGTTCGCAGCGGTTCGTGCTGCTGCAGATACGACGATCGGCAAGCTTCCGGCTCCGCCGGCACAGGGAACACTGAGCAGAGTGAAAACAGACATTCTATTCCGGCAGCATCTCTATAACGGTCTCTTTTTCGTCCTCGGCCACGCCGAAGGACTTGACCGGATGACGTCGATGAGCATCTGCGAAGAGATCTATACTGATCTGATCGAAGACGTGATCTCCGGTCTTTATGACCCGCAAGAGAGCATGGAAGTTATGAAATTCATGAGACTGTGTTCCGATTCTCTCTCCAGGCCCTCGGTATTTGCCGAGCTCCTAAGAAGAGCTTCCGGTTCGGATATAAGTGACACAGAAGCGGCATCTCTTAAGGTAACTGCCGATCAGGAGCTCGCCCGTTTCGCCGAGACAAGAAAAGCAGAATAAAATCGGAGGCTTATTTCAATTCTGTAGTTGATAGTCGAACGTTTGTTCTGTATAATACAAGTAACATATTAAGTGAGGCTGGGTTATGTCAGAGCTGAAGGACGTGATAACTGCATATCGGAACCTGTCGTTAGGAGACCGTGTCGTATTCTATTCCACGGTAACGAACGATGTCGATGTGAGTGAAGAGACACTTCAGGGATTCCTTATTGAGACAAGGATGGGGGACGATCTTTCCTGCCTCTATTGCAAAGGTGATCACGTTGTCAGAAATGGGAAGCGCAAGGATGGAACACAGCGTTTCCTGTGCAGGGATTGCGGGAAATCGTTCATACCCAGCTCTCAGTCTGTTACTTCCGGGACAAGAAAAGAAATGGGAATCTGGATCAAGTACCTGAAATGTATGCTGGATAAGAAGACTCTGAAGGAGTCTTCGGAAGAGTGTGGTATCTCTATGCCAACAGCATTTTCATGGAGACATAAGATCCTTGACGCATTGCGGGATGTCACAGACAAGGTGTATCTGGATGGCACAGTGGAAGCAGACGAGACATTCTTCAATGTCTCCTACAAAGGAAATCACAAGAACAGCAAGACTTTCACCATGCCGAGGAAAGCCCATAAGCGAGGAAACGATATCCGAGTCAAAGGTCTGTCTTCTGAGAAAGTGTGTGTGCCCTGCGCCGTGGATACATCCGGTATTTCATATGCCAGACCGGCCAAGCTCGGCAAACCGAGTTCTTCCTGTATTTTGGCTGTGTTTGACGGGATTATCGCTCCCGGAGCGACACTCTGTACCGACAACGAGAAAGCATATAAAGCCTTCTCGGAAACCAAGGAGATACGCCTGATCCAGATGGAGACAGACAGCCGTGTATGCGACAGAGGCGGTATCTCGTACGGGATACAGCGTATTAATGCCTATCACCGAACATTGAAGGAATTCATAAACAGGTTCCACGGTGTCTCCACTAAACATCTCGGGAACTATATCGTATGGAATAACCTTATCGCCAACAGCAGAAGAAAGAGTGAAGAGACACTGGTTCAGCTGTTTGCTCGGATACTGAGTGCCGGTATCTCCGTACGTAACAGAGATATCTCAGAAAGGTCCCCTCTGCCCTCTCTGGAGGTGTGAACATGATACTTTCAGAAGAACACAGGATCAAG
>JAFZVE010000027.1 GCA_017617995.1 Clostridiales bacterium | reverse complement strand
GTATCTGCGTAGAGTCCTGTATCGCTAAGGAAAAGGCTATCACGATGGTTCCGCTCAAGGATAACCTCAAGGAAGCAGACAACTGGGATTACTGTGTTGCTCTGTCTCATAAGGATAACCCGATGAACAAGGCCAGCATCAAGGGTTCTCAGTTCGAGCAGCCGCTCCTCGAGTTCTCCGGCGCATGCGCAGGCTGCGGTGAGACACCTTACGTGAAGCTCCTTACCCAGCTCTTCGGTGACAGAATGCAGATCTCCAATGCTACAGGTTGTTCTTCTATCTGGGGTGGTTCTGCTCCGTCTATGCCGTACACCACAAACTACAGAGGTTTCGGTCCGGCTTGGGGTAACTCCCTCTTTGAAGATAACGCTGAGCACGGTCTCGGTATGTTCCTCGGTTACAAGCAGCTCAGATCCAGAGCTAAGGCTCTCGTTGAGGAGACAGTAGCCGCTACTGCTTCTGAAGACCTCAAGGCTGCAGCACAGGCTTGGATCGACGGATTCAATTCCGGCGACAACGCTCGTGCAATCGCTGAGAAGCTCGCTGAAGCTCTGAAGGCTGAAGGTTCCGATTCCGCTAAGAAGGCTCTCGAGTATGAAGACTTCTTCATGAAGAGATCCCAGTGGATCATCGGTGGTGACGGATGGGCTTACGATATCGGTTACGGCGGACTTGACCACGTTCTCGCTTCCGGTGAGGATGTCAACGTTCTCGTTCTCGATACAGAGGTTTACAGTAACACTGGTGGACAGGCTTCCAAGTCCACACCTCATTCTGCTGTTGCCCAGTTCGCTGCAGGTGGTAAGGCAATCAAGAAGAAGGACCTCGGCATGATGGCAATGAGCTATGGTTATGTATATGTTGCTCAGGTTTCCATGGGCGCTGACAAGAACCAGCTGATCAAGGCCTTCACAGAGGCAGAAGCTTACCATGGTCCGTCTATCGTCATCTGCTACGCTCCGTGTATCAACCACGGTATCAAGGGTGGCCTGAAGGTAGCTCAGATCAAGGAGAAGCAGGCAGTTGAGTGCGGTTACTGGCATCTGTTTAGATTCAACCCGTCTCTCACAGCAGAAGGCAAGAATGCTTTCACTCTCGACTCCAAGGAGCCGACAGGCGACTTCATCGCATTCCTCAAGAGCGAAGTTCGTTACAACTCCCTCTACAAGAAGTATCCGGAAGATGTCGTTGATGGCATGTTCGAGAAGACACATCAGGATGCGATCGAGCGTTACCAGTCTTATGTAAAGAAGGCCAACGAGGCTTGAGTCTGATCTCATAGCATCGGCCTGATTTGAAAAAGGCGTAATCAAAGGAGCGATTCCCGGTTCGGGAACCGCTCCTTTTCTATATGTCTTGACTTTATCTCCTTCAGCTAGTATAATTCTATCGCTATTCGTATCGGCATCTGATGCCGATGATTCTTTGAAGTGAAGGAATTAGAAACTATTTTTGGAGGTAAATCCTTATGAAGATGACATATCAGCCTAAGAAGAGACAGAGATCCAAGGTACACGGTTTCCGTGCCAGAATGAAGACGGCTACTGGTCGCGATGTACTGAAGAGAAGAAGACTTAAGGGAAGAAAGAGTCTTACCGTATAAGGATCACCCACGTGGTCCTTTTTTATAAGGAAGCCGAAGTGGATGGGGTGTCATGCTGAAGACGACGCAGACTTTGCGATGGAATTATGAGTTTTCCCGCGTGTATAAGAGGGGAACATTTGCGACAGGACGCTACCTGAGCGTACATTGTTTCAAGAGAAGCCCGCACCTGAAGCATAACCAGACTCCGGTCCCGATCGACCTTCTGCGGGTCGGTTTTACCAACGGACACGGCCGGAGAACGGCGGTGGCCAGGAACCGTGCGAAGCGGCTACTTCGTGAGGCTTTCTATAAGTACGAACCCATCGTACCTAAAGGATATGATATTATCTTTCTGATGAAGGCGGGGCAGACGCTTCCGACGTATCAGGAAGTCGAAAAAGAAATGGGAAGACACCTTTCCAAACTGGGGTTACTTCGTTCCGGGGACGAGACATGAAGAAACTGGCTGTGAAACTGATCCGCTTATATCAGAATTCGCACGGGCCCGATCACATAGGGCACTGCCGTTTCACGCCGACATGCTCACAGTATACCCTCGAGGCAATCGAGAAATACGGCTTTCTCCGCGGATCTTTCAAGGGGATATGCCGGATCCTGCGATGTAATCCTTTCTGTAAGGGTGGCTACGACCCGCTGAAGTAGTAACAGGAGTTATACATGCAATTATCGATTCTGGTAAGGCTCAGCATCTTTGACTGGATCTTCGGGCCTATCGCAGTGCTTTTCGGATGGTTGACGAGCCTTCTTTATTCGTTCTTCGGTAATTTCGGACTGGCGATCATCTTTCTGACGATCATCGTGCGTGGTCTGACCGTACCGCTCAATGTCCGTTCGGCGAAGGCCATGATGAAGCAGCAGGCGCTCTCCAATAAGCAGATGGAGATCAAGAGAAAATATGCGGACGACAAGAAGATGCAGGAGCAGGAGCTCCAGAAGCTCTTCCAGGAGAACGGCATTTCCTCTTTCGCAGGATGCCTGACACCGTTGCTGCCGATCTTCTTCCTGTTCCCGACTTACTATATTGTCCGTTGCCCGCTGCAGTACATCATGGGTGTCAGCAAGAGCAACATTTCCCAGCTCGGTGAACTCCTCTCTATCAAATCGGCCACGGCCGACAATATCTCCGTAATCAATCGTCTGACTTCCGATGCGAAGGCCATGAGTGACGCTGTAAAAAGCGGCCTGATCAAGCTTGAACAGATTCCGGACATGAAGTTCCTGGGTATGGACCTGGGTAGAAAACCTGCATGGCTTCCGACGGATATTGCCAAGGAGCCTTCGATCTATGTCCCGCTTCTCATCATCCCGCTCCTCGTTCTTCTGACAACCGTTCTTCAGAATATGCTGATTGCTGCGACGAAGCCGGATGCAAAGAAGTTGAAGGAAGAAAGAAAGCGCGCGAAGAACAATCCGGCGAATAACCAGCCGGACGATCCGACGGCACGCACGACGAAGATCATGAACCTCGTGATGCCGGCCCTCATGCTGGTCACGACATTTGCAATGCCTGCGGCATTCGGATTCTACTGGATCATCGGTAACATCATGGGTATGATTCAGCAGGTGCTGACATACTATATGTTCAGTAAGCCTTACGAAGAAAAGAAGAGAGAGCTGGAAGAGCAGAAGAAACTGGCTTTCAAGAAGAATAAACAGGAGCTGGCTCTTGAGACGGCCGGTTCGGGCAAGAAAAAGAAAAAATAACGTGCGCAGAGAGGCGTGCGGCAAGGAGGCATAGGAAGCGATGGAAAAGACAGTCGAAAAAACAGCGAAAACTGTGGAAGAAGCTGTAGAACTGGCACTTCAGGAACTGGGCGTGGAGAAAGAACAGGCTCAGGTAGAAGTTCTGGAAGAGGATAAGGGGTTCCTCGGTCTGGGCAAGAAGGAAGCGACAGTTCGTGTTACTGCGGATGTTGCAGATGACGACGATGTCCAGGAGGATTCTGACGAAGACGATGGTGACGTCTACTATGGCGACGACGAGTCTTTCGAGGGAGACGAGGCCAGTGAGGCAGAAGATGCAGCGGTAAATTTCGTTGCTGAGGTCCTCTCCGGTATCGGTATTCACGGCAAGCTCGATTCTTACAGAGAAGAAGATGTTATCCACATTACTGTCAGCGGACAGGACTGTGGTGCAGCGATCGGCCGTCACGGTGAGACGCTCGATTCGATTTCATATCTTACGAACCTGGTTGCGAACCGTCACAGCGAGGAGAGACTCCGTGTCATTCTCGATATCGGCGGATACAGAAAGCACAGAGAAGAAGTGCTCATCAACATGGCGCACAAGGCTGCCAATCAGGTACTGCGCAATAAGCGCCAGTATGTGATGGAGCCGATGAATCCTGCTGAGCGTCGTATCGTTCATGCAGAGCTTCAGTCCGTCAAGGGTGTAACGACACATAGTGAAGGGGAAGAGCCGAACCGCAGGGTCGTAGTTACTCTCGAAGGCTGATTACCCGATTTTCTAGGGAGGCGATTTGTCTTTGGAGAAGCCGTATTGCGCATGTGCTACGCCGCCCGGAGTCAGCGGGATCGCTGTGATCCGTATGGCGGGAGAGGGCTCGGCCGCAGTCGCCGATAAGGTGTTTCGCGTCCGTAGATCCGCAAACGATGCAAAGACGGTCTCTGAGATGTCCGGCTATACCGTGGCATACGGTACGCTGATGGATCCCTCTTCCGGAGAAACCATCGACGAAGTGATGGTGACGCGCTTTTGCGCACCCCATTCCTATACAGGTGAAGAAGCAGTAGAAATCTCTTGCCATGGCGGTCTGACCGTCCGGCAGGAGATTCTTCGCGTTCTACTGGAAAACGGTGCTCGCATGGCCGGACCCGGAGAATTCACCAAGAAAGCCTTTATGGCAGGAAAACTCGATCTTTCCCAAGCGGAAGCGGTCATGGATGTGATCGCTGCTGACTCGGAGCTTGCTCTCCGTGCCGCGGAATCCCAGCTTTCCGGATCTTTGAAAGAACAGGTCGAGAACATCTCGGCAGTCCTTTACATGCAGCTCTCTCTTTTCGAACTGTTTCTCGATGAGATCGAAGATGAGGATGATAACGAGACTAAGATCCACTATGCGGAGGAGCTGGAGAAGTCTGTGTACAAAAGACTTCAGGAACTGACCGATTCTTATAAGCAGGGACGTATCCTTTCCGAGAGGATGAAGATCGTTATCTGCGGTATCCCGAACAGTGGTAAATCCTCGCTTCTGAACTGTTTAAGCGGCTACGACAGAGCGATCGTAACCGATGTCCCGGGAACGACAAGAGATACTCTGGAAGTCCAGACGAGCATTCGCGGTATTCCGGTAAAACTGATCGACACGGCAGGTATCCGAAAGACGGATGATCTGGTCGAAGCGATCGGCGTCGACCGTGCGACCGCAGCGATCACCGAAGCGGACATCGTTCTCTGGCTCGTTTCGACTGACGAAGAAGAGAAGAGCATTACCGATCTGATCGATCCGATCATGAGCCTTCCGCAAGAAACGAAGATCGCTCTTCTTATCAGTAAGTCGGACACATCCGATGAAGAAACGGTCAAAAAGCAGGAAGAGAAGGTCAGAGCCCTGATTTCCGGAAAAGGATACTCCCGTACACCGGATCTTAGCGGAAGCCTGTCTTCCGCAACCGGCGAAGGTCTTTCCGAGATCGAGGAATTCATCAGAAACGCATATGACGAGATGGGCGCGACTTCTTCCGCCGGTCTTCTCGTAACCAACAGGAGACACTTCGAGGTGCTTGCTTCGGCTTTGGAGAAGATCGGAAAAAGCATCGTCGCACTTCGTGTGGGAGATCCGCTCGAAGGACCTGCGCTTCTTATCCGCGCAGCCCTGGAGGATGTCGGCGAGATTACCGGCAAATCAGTGAGCGACACACTGGTAGATACAATATTCTCACGCTTTTGCGTTGGGAAATAAGGAGAACGGAAAACAAGATGGGAAGCTGGGAACAGTTAAAAGAGAATCCTTTCTGGTATGAGGCCGGGAAATACGATGTAGCCGTGATCGGAGCCGGACATGCCGGCTGTGAGGCGGCGTTCGCATGCGCGCATCTTGGATTGTCGACCATTCTTCTGACACTGCATCTCGACCAGCTGGCCAACCTTCCCTGTAACCCCAGTATAGGCGGTACTGCGAAGGGGCAGCTTGTCCGTGAGATCGATGCTCTCGGCGGCATCATGGGCGAGATGGCGGACCTGTCCGCGATCCAGACCCGTATGCTCAACCGCTCGAAGGGCCCAGCGGTATTCTCCCCGCGTGCCCAGATGGACCGCGCATCCTACAGCCGCCGCATGAAGGAGCGAATCGAGAAAGAAGAGAACATCTCGCTCGTGCAGGGCGAAGTGGTCGAACTTTTCTGGGAGGAAACTTCCGGGAAGAAACATATCACGGGTATCCGTACCAGAAGCGGTGCCTGCTACCACGTAAAGGCGGCCGTGGTCTGCTCCGGAACATATATGGAGTCCAGGACGATCCGTGGTGAAGTGATCGTCGAGAGCGGCCCGGACGGCCTTTCCCGCTCGGTGGGACTCTCGAAAAGCATGGCTGAGGCAGGCATCACGATGCAGCGGTTCAAGACCGGAACGCCAGTACGTGTCAATGCCAGGACCGTAGATACCTCCGTGATGGAGATCCAGCCGGGCGAGCCGGACATGCCGCCATTTTCTTTCGGGAACGAGATGGACGGAATGACCCCGAGAGAGGACCAGATCCCGTGCTATGCGGTCTGGACGACACCCGAAACAAAGAAGGTCATCACGGAGAACATGGACCGTTCTCCGCTTTATAGCGGCGTTATCGAGGGCACCGGCCCGAGATACTGCCCGTCGATCGAGGATAAATTCATGCGGTTCCCGGATAAGAGCCGCCACCAGATCTTCGTCGAGCCGATGGGGGAAAGTACACAGGAACTCTATCTCCAGGGATTTAGCACGAGCCTTCCGGAGGACGTGCAGGTGCAGATGGTACATTCGCTGCCGGGACTCGAGAAGGCCCACATCCAGCGCGCGGCCTATGCGATTGAGTATGACTGCATCGACCCGACGACAGCCGATCTCTCACTGGAATCGACCTGTCTCGAGGGTCTCTTCACGGCAGGCCAGATCAACGGGTCTTCCGGTTATGAGGAAGCCGCGGCACAGGGCCTGATGGCCGGTATCAACGCAGCCATGAAGGTTCTCGAAAGATCCCCGGTGATTCTTGACCGTTCGCAGGCCTATATCGGCGTGCTGATCGATGACCTCGTCACGAAGGGGACGAAGGAACCGTACCGCATGATGACCTCCCGTGCCGAATACAGGATCTTCCTGCGGCAGGATAACGCAGATATGAGACTTACGGAGATCGGTCACGAGATCGGCCTGATCGACGATGCGAGATACAGTGCTTTTGAAGAGAAGAGAATCGCCATCGAGGAGGAAAAAGAGCGCCTCCGTACGACGCATCTGCCGCCGAGTGAGAAGCTTCACGAGATATTGACCCGTTGCGGCAGTACCCTGACTCAGTCGGGCATCTCCCTTATGGAACTTCTGAAGCGCCCAGAGATCCACTATTCGGATCTGAAGGAAGTGGACCCGAAGCGTCCGGAGCTTCCGCCATATGTCGTCTTCGCGGTGGAGGTCGACATCAAGTACGAAGGATATCTCAAGCTCGAGGAAGAGCGGATAAGAAAATTCGCGGCGCTCGAGAATAAGAAACTCTCACCGGATATCCCGTATGAGCAGATCACGGGACTTCGACTCGAAGCGAGGACGAAGCTTGCGCAGAGAAAGCCGATGTCACTGGGACAGGCGTCCCGTATTTCCGGTGTTTCTCCTGCGGATATCGCGGTCCTGCTGGTATATCTGGAAGCGAAGAAAAGAGAAGAACGGGAAGAGAGAAAAGAGAAGAACGATGGATAAGAACAAAAGCGGCAAACCTGATCGGAAGAATAGAATCAAGCCGGATAGTAAGGGAAAAACACTGTCGCCGGAGGCGAAGAAGGCACTCCGCAACGGAAGCCTCGGTGCGCCTGCACGTGAGAAAAAGCCTGCTCCCGCTCCTGCCCATGAACCCATCGTAACCAGCGAGGAGGATATCTCCCGTGCCCAGGAGATCTCTCCCTATCTGACGACCGGAAGTCATGACATCTCACTTCCGCTCTCGGCCGAGAGCATCACGGCGTTCCAGGTATACGCGGCCATGCTCCGCAAATGGAACGAGAAGATGAACCTCACGAATATCGTGGACGACCAGGGCATCGCCATCCGTCATTTTATCGATTCACTCACTCTGGTGGCTCATATCGAAGAAGAAGAGAGAAAACTGGGCCGGCAGGATCTGAGTCTGATCGACGTCGGAACGGGAGCCGGTTTCCCGGGTATCCCGCTGAAGGTCACGATGCCGAAGCTGAATGTTACGCTTCTCGATTCCCTGAAAAAACGCGTCAATTTTCTGGATGCAGTCTGCGAAGCGCTCCAGCTCAGCGGCATCACGACGATCCATAGCCGTGCGGAAGAAGCGGCGAAGAACAAGCAGTACAGAGAGAAGTTCGATATTGCCACGGCCCGTGCGGTCGCCGCGCTCCCGACACTCTGCGAATACTGCCTGCCGTACGTCAAGGTCGGCGGCATCTTCCTTGCCATGAAGGGCCATGCCGAAGACGAGATCGATCAGGCCAAGAAGGCGATCGTCACGCTCGGCGGCACGCTCGAGGATGTCCACGAATTCCTGCTTCCGGGCACCGATATGCAGAGAACGATCCTCGTGATCCGTAAGATCCGCTCCACACCGGCGAGCTATCCTAGAGGACAGGGTAAGCCAGACAAGGAGCCGATCGTATGACCGCTGTTTACCTGGCCATTCAGATGACGCTCCTGATGGGCGTCGGATTCTTTGCCAGAAAGATCCGTCTGGTCGATGAGAAGTTTCCGAAATCTCTCGGAAACTTTCTTTACCACTTCGGTTTTACCTGCGTTGTCCTGAAGGCCATGATGTCCGCCGATCTTTCGAATATCGGCGAGATGGGTATCCTCATCCTCATCAGCCTCGGCACGATGGGTGTCATGTTCCTCTTTGGAAACCTTACCAACTTCATTCTCAGAAAGAACGATGACATGGCCCGCATCTCGATCGTCGACCTGATGTTCGTAAACTTCACCTTCATGGCGTTTCCCATCATCGAAGCTCTCTACGGCGAGAAGGGGAGCCTCTACATCGCGGCCTACACGATCCCCGTGCGTATCCTGTTCTATGTCGTATCGCCTCTGGTCCTGGCGACAGCCGCTTCTTCAAAAGCACTGTCTGACGGAGCCGATGAGTCTTCTCCGAAACAGAAAGTGAACGTCGGAAAAGAGGTCCGCAAGGTCCTTCTCTCCGCACCGGTGCTCGCGATCCCGGTGGGATTTGCGCTGAGTTTTCTTCCGGAACCGCTGCCGTCTCCGATCAGAAACAGCATCGCGGCGATCGCAGGTGTCGTTACTCCGATGGGCATGGCGCTCTGCGGCATGCGTCTTGCGGAAGTACCGATCCGTGAATGCGTGAAGAACTCCCGTATCTGGATCCTGACGGCGCTCCGCCTTCTGGCCGCACCGGCCATCGCGCTGGGCCTGATGTTTCTTCTGACACGTGGAGTAACGCTCGATCCGGTCCTGGTCAAGATGTGTGTCATCTACTGCGCGCTTCCGGCGGCGGCATCGACGACCATTATCGCGATGAATGTTGGCTCGGATTCCATAAAAGCAGCGCAGAGTGTTTTCCTCACTACTGCGCTGTCTGTCTGTACTTTGCCTATTTGGGTGTTTCTCGTAGACAAGATCTTCTGATCAGTTATCCTGAACGAGAATCGGCGTGAACCCTTCGGAAGAACCGTCTATAACCGTGACGGCATAGAGCTTCTGTTTTCCCTCACTGTCTGTAATGGTAATATAGAGCATCTTGGCGTCATCGTTAAAGGAAAGTCCGGTGATGGTCTCGCTTTCCTCGAGACCCTCGATTACCGGCATACGGTGCTCTTCCGAATCAGAAACGATGTCACCCGTGACCTTATCGATGAGGAACAGGGACTTGCCGTCCTCAGAGATACAGATCAGATAATCACCGATATCTGCCATCCGCTCGTCACTGATCGCCACTTCCAGCGTGGGCCCCAGATAATTCTTGCTGTTTCCGTCTATAGTCTCCTCGCTCTCGATAACATCGTTCTGGGTTTCGGATGCTTCCGAAGTACGATCTTCCGTGGTGGTAGTTTCTGCAGATTCCGATTTGTTATCGTCGTCGTAATCCTTTCCACTATTCGCTTCTCCATCGATCAGATCAGAGACGTTGTCGATCTCATAGTTATGATCTGCAACAGTATCGGCGGCTTCGTAGACGGCTGTAGCTTCAGCTTGCGCGGCGGCATTCTTCGAACGCTTGTTTTTCATGGTGGAATCGCTGCTTTTCGAGAACTTAGGAATAAGAAGGGCAAGTCCACCTACGACAAGCACGAGGCAGGCCAGCGGGACCGCGGCCTTCAGGAAATAAGACATACGAGGAGAAGCCTTGCGCGACACAGAAGACGTGTCGTTCAAAGATGCAGCAGCCTGCTCCAGCCGCGCCTTCTCGATCGCAGCACGCGTCTTTGCCAGAAGTTCATCTGAAGTCTGTATAGGCTCTAAGCTTTTCTTCAGTTCATCACCTAACATCGTCTTAATCCTTTCCCCAATCCTTCAATTTCGCCCGCGCCCGCATCAGACGGCTCCTTACCGTACTCTCTGTAATGCCGAGCTGCTTGGCGATCTGCTCGTTATCCATATCGAAATAGAAACGAAGCAGGATCACGTCCTTGTATTTGGCGGGCAGTGCCTGTACCGCGTCCAGGAGAGGATTGCTCTGATCGATCGACTCGATCAGCCGGTCCTCCACCTGATTTCCGGGGAGCGGCTTGATCCTCTTCTTCTCCTCACTTTGCGGCTTCGTCTTATCCAGGAGATCTCCCAGAAAACTCGTCCGCCGCATGTAAGAGGACTTCAGATAGTCCAGGCAAACATTCCTCGCGATGGACAGAAGCCAGAACTTGACTTCGCTGTCTCCGCGATAGGAGTCGGAACGTGTCATGACCTTCACAAACACGTCCTGGAAGGCATCCTCGGCCAGACTTCTCTTACCGAGGTACACGGTGCACATACGAAGTACATCGTTGCCATACAGACGGAAAAGCTCTTCTACATCGAGCATCGGCCTGTCCCCGTATCCGGTTGTTCCTTCCGTTGCCATTTAGGTACTTACTGCCTCACTTATCAGACGAGATACAAAACGGTTCTGTTGCATTTTTATTGAAGAAAAAATGAATTCAGACACACGACTTATTCTATACAAAAACTTGATTTTTTGCCACATTTTTCCTCACGAAAAGAACTATCTTGTGGTAAAATATATTGGTATTGTTTAATAATGTATAAGGGAGGAAGACGAATGTCTGATTCTACAAACGAACCACTTTCCGGCAAGGACCTGCGCAAAGCTCAGGAAGCCGAAGTGGACGCGATCTTCTGCTCCGAGCAGACTACGATTATCCCGGTCGATCTGGAAAAAGAAATGAAGAAGTCGTTCATCGACTATGCGATGAGCGTTATCTCAGACCGTGCACTGCCGGATATCCGTGACGGTCTTAAGCCGGTACACAGAAGAATACTTTACTCGATGTTTACTCAGGGTTTTACCCCGGACAAGCCGTACCGTAAGTGCGCCACCACGGTAGGTGACGTGCTCGGACGTTTCCATCCGCACGGCGACGCATCCGTATATGATGCCCTCGTACGTCTCGCACAGGATTTCTCCATGCGCTACATGCTGGTCGAAGGTCATGGTAACTTTGGTTCCATGGACGGTGACCCGCCGGCAGCTTACCGATACACAGAGGCCAGACTTCAGAAGGTCGCCATGGAGATGATGAGCGACATCAATAAGGGAACAGTCGACTTCCGCCCGAACTTCGACGAGCACGATGTCGAGCCTGTGGCTCTTCCGTCCCGTTTCCCGAACCTCCTCGTAAATGGTTCCGTCGGTATCGCCGTAGGTATGGCGACCAACATCCCGCCGCATAACATGGGCGAAGTCATTGATGGTGTCGTCATGCTTCTCGATAACCCCGAGGCAACTATCGACGACCTGATGACCGTCATCAAGGGCCCGGACTTCCCGACCGGAGGCATGATCCTCGGCCGTCGCGGCATCTCCGACACCTACAGAACAGGTAAGGGCCGTATCGTAGTCCGCGCCCATACCGATATCGAGGTCATGAGCAACGGCCGTGCCCGCATCATCGTACACGACCTGCCGTATATGGTTAATAAGGCCCGTCTCATCGAGCGTATCGCCGAGCTTGTCAAGGAGAAGAAGATCGAGGGTATCTCCGATATCCGCGATGAGTCCGACCGTAATGAGAAAGTACGTATCGTGATCGAGCTCCGCCGTGATGCGAACGCCAACGTCGTACTCAACCAGCTCTACAAGAACTCCCAGATCCAGGACGCCTTCTGTGCGAACATGCTCGCACTCGTCCCGGATGCCGAGGGACGCCTCGAGCCGAAGACCATCAACCTGCTTGATGCGCTCACATACTACGTCGCCCACCAGGAAGACGTCGTCCTCCGCCGTACCAAGTACGATCTGGAAAAAGCACTTGCCCGTAAGCATATCGTGGAAGGCCTCCTGATTGCGATCGACAATATCGATGAAGTTATCCAGATCATCCGTTCTTCCAGAACCGAGGATCAGGCCAAGCAGAGACTGTGCGAGCGTTTCGGATTCTCCGACAAGCAGGCCCAGCACATCGTCGATATGCGACTCGGCCGTCTGACCGGACTGGAGAGAGAGAAGCTCGAAGCCGAGGCCAAAGAACTCGAAGATCGTATCACTTACTTCCGTAACGTTATCGAAGATGAGACACTTCTTCGTAAAGTCATTAAGGATGAGATCCTCGAGATCAAGAAGAAGTACTACGAAGACAGAAGAACCGAGATCGGTCCGCCGGATGAGGACGACATCGACGATGAGTCCCTGATCCAGGAAGAACAGATCGTTATCACACTTACACATCTCGGCTACGTCAAGCGTGTTCCGATCGACACCTACAGGAGCCAGCATCGTGGCGGCCGCGGAATCTCCGGTCTGGCCACCCACGAAGAGGACTACGTCACGAAGATCATCACGTCTTCGACACATGACTTCCTCCTGTGCTTCACAAACCGCGGACGCGTGTTCCGCATGAAGGGCTACCAGGTACCGGAGGCCGGACGTTCCGCCAAGGGTACGGCAGTCGTCAATCTCCTGCAGCTTGAAGCTGAGGAGAAGATCCGGACCATCATCCCGATCAAGGACTTCGAGTCCGGTGCGTACCTCACCATGGCGACCCGCGAGGGTATCGTCAAGAAGACGCCTCTTGCAGACTACTCCCGCATCAACCGTGCCGGTCTTATCGCTATCAACATCCGTGAAGATGACGAACTGGTCGGTGTCCACATGACTGACGGCAAGCAGGAGATCGTTCTGGTCACGAAGACCGGTATGTCGATCCGCTTCGACGAGAACGGTGTCAGAAGCACCGGCCGTAACACCATGGGCGTTAAGGGTATTACCCTGAAGGAAGACGACGAAGTCATCGGTATGGCTCCGGTCGTTGAGAACAGAAACCTCCTCGTTGTCGCCGAGAAGGGCTTCGGAAAGAGAACCGAAATGGAAGAATATCGTGTCCAGTCCCGTGGCGGTAAGGGTCTCATGACCTACCGTATCTCCGATAAGACCGGACCGCTGGTGCGCGCACTCCTCGTCGATGACGACAAGGATATCCTCATCATCAATAATGACGGTATCGTGATCCGTCTGTGGGCGAAGGAGATCCCGGTACTGTCCCGTGTTACACAGGGTGTGACACTGATGAGATCGAAGAACAGCACGATCGTTGACGTCGCTATCGTCGATCATGAAGAGGACGAGCCGACAGAAGAAATCGTGGATGACTCCGCAGAGAATGCAGCACCGGCCGATCCGACTGATGGTGCTGACATCGAGAATGCGGACGATGAGGTTGCTACGGACGAATCCGGAAACGAGAATCCGGAAGAAGTCTCTGACGAAACATCGGAAGATACTGCTGAAGTAAATTCGGAAGAGGAGAATCCGGAAGCATGAATCGAATAACACGACTTGAATCGCTCCGGGAAAACCGGACGACCAGATACAGCCGCGGATCGATTCTCCTTTCCGCTATCCTCATTGCCGTGATCGCATTTGCATGGCTACCTGGTCTGAAAATGGCCGCCTATGCATCCGACGATACATCTGATGCGGCAGGGAGTGACACGACCGCTGCAGTAGTGGCTGGCGATACGACCGCTGCAGTAGCTGTATCCGACACCACGGCCGCCGCGGCAACGGAAGACCCATATGCCGTTGACGGTTCATCCAAGGGGGTCGGACAGCAAGTGCTCGATCTTCCATCGCTTGACGAAGTGCAGTGTGCGTCATATTACTGCTATGACAGAACCACCGGACAGGTGCTCCTTGCCAAGGAAGAAGAAAAGAGGATCTATCCGGCCAGCATGACCAAGATCCTGACACTGGCATTGGCTATGGAATACCTGGATCCTTTCGAGACGATCACCGTAAGCAAGTCGGCTATCGACGCCACGACACCGAACTCCACGATGATGGGCCTTGTGGTCGGAGAAGAAATCGAGGTCAATGAACTCTACTTCGGATTGATGCTGCCGTCCGGAAATGACGCAGCCAATGTCCTTGCAGAGGAGATCGCGAAGCACTATGCCGATACCAAGGGTGCTCTGCCGACCACGACACCGGTCCCGACGCAGCCAGGAGATACGACTCCGGCGGCCACAGAGGATCCGAATACATTCTCTAAGATCGGACAGTTCGCATATATTGCCAACATGAAGATCCAGGCACTGGGCCTGACCCAATCGCATTTCGTGAATCCAAACGGACTTCAGAATGAGAAGCATTACACTACGGCCAAAGATCTGACCATGATGTTTGATTATGCTCTGAACTTTGAAGATTTCTGCCGTGTCATCAGCACACCGACACATTTCTTCAAGGCGGATAACAAGCACAACTTTGACGGATGGAAAGTCGTGAAGAACACCAACAATCTTCTGACCGATCCGTGGATCATCGGGGAAGACAGCCACTGCGCCAAGGTGTATGGAGGAAAGACGGGAACGACCCAGGTGGCAGGAACCGGCATGACACTTCTGACCATTAACGAGAACGGTCACGAGATCATCACTTGCGTGTGCGGTATTCCTTACGATCTGGCGGATCACCAGACGATCTATGTCGCGGCAGTGGTTCGCGAGGCGAACCTCAAGTGCTGGGAATCCGATCCGGTCTCACGTGTCAGCGGCAATGTCGTAGACAACCGTGGCTACAATGCACCTGATGGACAGGGACCGACGGGAGAGAGAGCTAACGTCACGGTATCCGGACAGGACAATCCGGAAGATACGCAGGTCACTGAACCTTCCGAGACCACGGGTATCGCTCCTTCCGAGACGACTGCGACACCGGAAGCGCAACAGGAAGAAAAGAAATCTCTCTTCGAAGAACACCCGGTCGTGTTCATTGTCCTGATCGTACTGATGGTCATCGTCGCTGCAGTTCTCATCATCACCATTATTACGATCCACCAGAACAGGAAGAGAAGACGCAGGATGGGCATCCGTAAGATCAATCTTTGATAAAAGTGCTTTCTTGCACTGACCACGGAGACGGGCTCCTGTGGAGACGCTTCAAAATCACTTTTATCAAGCCCTGATTCTGACAAATAAACCTCTTTGCGATCACTGAGCTTTTGCTGATCCGGACAGGAAGCCAAGGATTACTCTGATTGATCGAGAGAGTCTATATTCAGAGATGAAAAGGATAAAAGAATAGTCTCTAAGCAACAAGTTTTGCGTCAGCAAACTGTATGAAGTTGCGAAGAGACTATTCTTTTATCTGTTTACTATTTGATAGAGACTCTCGATCAGAGATCCTTAACCTCAGCGAGGATCTTCTTCACAGACTCGGCAGAGGCCTGCAGGAAGCGAAGTTCCTGAGGATCGAGGTCGAGCTCGAGTACTTTCTCTACACCGTCAGCACCGATGATCGTAGGTACGTTGGTTGCTACATCCTGGATGCCATACTCGCCGCAGAGAACAGAGCCGACAGTACGGATCGTGTTCTCACCCTTCAGGAGAGACTTGGCAATTGTGGAAACGGAAACAGCGATACCATCGAAGGTCGCACCCTTGAGCTTGATGACTTCCGCGCCGGAGAAACGTGTCTTCTCAGCGATTTCGATGCGGTCAGCCTGCGTAAAAGGAATACCGGTGGTCTTAGAGTAGTCGTCGATAGAAAGACCGGCAATATTGGTAGCACTCCATGCCGGGAGCTGAGAATCGCCGTGCTCACCGATGATATAACCGTGGACGTTACGGACGTCGATATCTAATTTCTGGGAGATGAGGATACGGAAACGGGCACTGTCGAGAACGGTACCGGAACCCAGTACACGGTTTCTCGGAAGACCGGACCACTTGGCGATCATGTATGTGAGAACGTCTACAGGATTGGATACCACGAGGATGTTTCCTGTTGTGTAGTGTTCCATGACACTCTCTGTGATCTTCTTAGCAAGACCGACATTCTTCTTCGCGAGGTCCAGACGTGTCTCGCCCGGCTTTCTCGGGATACCTGCCGTGATGATGATCAGATCGCAATCTTTCACGTCCTCATAACTGCCGGCGTAGATATCCATCTGCCCGAGGAACGGAAGACCATGACTGATGTCCAGAGCTTCGCCCTTGGCCTTGTCTTGATTTACATCGATCAGTACCAGCTCTGTGCACAGCTGCTGGATGGCCATTGCGAAGGCAATCGAGGAACCGACTGCGCCTGCACCGATAATCGCTACCTTAGAACCATGTTTAATCTTCATTTTTCGTACCAACTCCCAAAATACTTCTTTGTATTCACTCACATTTCTTAAATGGGTGTAAACCCATGAACAAACATGGAAATTTATACCATCTCGAAAATCTGGCAAGCGTATTTTAATATGAAAAAGATGCAATGACAACGCTCTAAGGGCAAAAAGCATTATATGCATAAAAGCACTTACCAAAATGCATTTCGAGATATGCGAAAAGCACACGAAAAAATAAAACACTAGTATTTTAGTTAAGACCCGAGCATCCGATACTTTCCCAATGGCGTATTCCGAGGTAATATAGTTGGCGTTTCGCATGCTATATATATAAGGAAAATATAATGAGACGATGCAGGGATGTGAACGATGTGTTCCGAAAGGGACCGATCCGGACGAAAAAGAGATTGCAAGTTCATGACAGCGTGTGTAACAAATAGCTATAAGTACTGAAAATAGGGCCTTTGGAGGATCCTAAAAAAAGATTCGAACTTTATCAAAAAATGTGTTGACAGTCCCGAAATCGCGTGTTATCATAGTTAAGCACTTCGCGAGAGCGGGTGCGACGGACCTTGAAAATTGAATAGAAGAGCAGAAAGTAATTACTACTTAAAATACGAGCCAATAGTTCAATTCATAGAGTTGAAAAACAAGTAAACAAAGAGCCAAAAGGCTCTCAAGATTTTAT
>JAFZVE010000004.1 GCA_017617995.1 Clostridiales bacterium | reverse complement strand
TGCAGACCGCCTAAGAGAAGAAGAGTCTGAGTTCGGAGGTATAGAGAATGGCTAGATATACAGAAGGAACCTGCCGTCTCTGCCGCAGAGAAGGAGACAAGCTCTTCCTCAAGGGTGAGAGATGCTATTCTGCGAAGTGCGCGCTCGCTAAGAAGAGTGCCGCTCCGGGTCAGCATGGTCAGGGCAGAAAAAAGATTTCAGAATATGGCGTACAGCTTCGTGAGAAGCAGAAGACAAAGCGTTTCTACGGCGTACTTGAGAAGCAGTTCAGACTTACCTATGCACGCGCTGAGCGTAAGCAGGGCAAGACCGGTGAGAAGCTCCTCGAGCTCCTCGAACTCCGCTTCGACAATGTCGTATATCGTCTCGGTCTGGCTTCTTCCAGAAATGAAGCTCGTCAGCTTGTTACACATGGACACTTCCTGCTCAACGGCAAGAAGGCGAACATTCCTTCCATGACACTGAAGGCAGGCGATACCATCGCTGTCAAGGAAACATCCAGAAAGTCTCCGAAGTTCGAGACACTTTCCAACGCACGTCCGGTACCGGCGTGGCTGTCCTTCAATGAGGAGACACTCACAGGTTCTATCGTAAGAGAGCCGGCTCGTGAAGATGTGGATCTCGATGTCAAGGAGACACTGATCGTCGAGTTGTACTCGAAGTAATCGGTAACCGTTCCGCTTTGCACGAAGAGCTAGGAGGATAAATATGATTGAAATTATGAAGCCAACAATTGAGTGTGTGGAAGTCAACGAAGATGGCTCCTACGGTAAATATGTGGTAGCTCCGCTTGAGCGTGGATATGGTACGACTCTGGGTAACTCCCTTCGTCGTGTACTCCTTTCTTCGCTGTCCGGTGCAGCCGTGACATCCATCCGTGTAGAGGGTGTATATCACGAGTTCTCCACTATCCCGGGCGTCATCGAAGATATGACTGAGATCATCCTCAACGTCAAGGGCATCCGTGCCAAGCTTCACGTTGATACACCGAAGACGGTCTACATTAGTGTTGATGAAGGCAAGACAGGTGTTGTGACGGCAGGCGATATCGTTCATGACGAGGAAGTCGAGATCATGAACCCGGATCACGTAATCGCGACCATGAACGGTGAAGGCCGTCTGTGGATCGAGATGACGATCGGCAAGGGCCGCGGATATGCTACAGCAGAGCAGAACAAGCCGGCGACACAGACCATCGGTGTGATCGCGATCGACTCCATCTTTACTCCGGTAAAGAAGGCGAACTACAAGATCGAGAATACTCGTGTCGGTGAGCGCACAGACTTTGACAGCCTTACACTGGAAGTGTGGACTGATTCGACCATCAAGGTTGACGAAGCCCTTTCTTCCGCAGCAGCGATCCTGCGTGAGCACCTGGGTCTTTTCACGGCTCTGACAGATGTATCAAATGGTCCGAGTTTCCGTGATTCGGATGACTCCGCGAGCAAGAATTCGACACACGATGTCGTGATCGAAGATCTTGATTTCTCGGTTCGTACATACAACTGCCTGAAGCGTGCAGGTATCAACACGATCGGTGATCTGGTTGCCAAGTCGGAAGATGAAATGATGAAAGTCCGTAACCTCGGTAAGAAGTCTCTGGATGAGGTCATCCTGAAGCTCGAGGGTATGGGATTGTCTCTCGCAGATGTCGAGGACTAAATAGCGGCTCGAGGGTCAGCTAGGATATTTTTAAATATACAGGAGGTAGGAACCCATGGCAGGTTACAGAAAATTAGGAAGAGTGAGCGATCAGCGTATCGCAATTTTGAGAAATCTGGCAACATCGCTTGTTGTTTGCCCGGTTAAGGAAGACGGAAAGGCACTGGCTGAGAACAGAAAGCATGTCGTGACCACACTGGCACGTGCTAAGGAAGTCAGCAAGATCATGGACAAGCTCATCGCTGATGCCATCCGCGAGAAAGACAACTTTACTACAAAGGAAGTGACCGTTTCTTCGGCCAAGCTGGATGCAAAGGGCATGAAGGTCCTGGTTTCCAAGACTTCCAAGAATGGTAAGAAGTACGATGTAGTTGATCGTGAAGTCAGCAAGAAGACCGTACAGGTCGATGCTCCGTCCCGTCTCGCTGCTCGTAAGAATGCTGCTTACTGGCTCAGAAAGAGCCACGATGCTGAGGGTCACGTAGTCGATCCGGTAAATATCCTCTACGATGAGATTGCACCGGCTCTCGTTAACCACAAGGGTGGTTACACCAAGATCGTGAAGCTCGGCGCCCGTCGCGGTGACGCTTCTGAGATGGCTCTTCTCACATTCGCTGAGTAAGACGCCCGACAATCTTAACATGATTCATGGTGACGGATGGGCAGGTCCCTTCCGTCACTTTGTCTATTATCTCGAAGAGGGAGTGCAAGAAGAAGGATGAATCCCCAGACAAGAGACATTTCCGAATACGCCGTAGCAGTAGAGGCAGAAGATATTCTGTTCTCTTATCCGACCAATTCGGGAAGTAAAGTCGTCGCTGTGGATCATGCTTCTTTTTCTGTTAAGAGGGGCGAGTACGTCGCGATTCTGGGAAGAAACGGCTCCGGTAAGTCTACGCTGGCGAAGATGGTCAATCTTCTGGAGTTTCCGGACAATGGGAAACTCTCGGTTTTTGAACTGGATGCATCGTCCGACGAGAATTTCTGGAGCATCCGTTCCCACTGCGGAATGGTTTTCCAGAACCCGGATAACCAGATCGTCGGAACGACCGTCGAGGAGGACGTGGCCTTCGGCCCGGAGAACCTCTCCGTTCCGCTTCCGGAACTTGCGCAGAGAGTGGAAAAGGCTCTGGGGTATGTCGGCCTTCTGGAGATGGCGGAAAGACAGCCGTCCTCACTTTCCGGCGGACAGAAGCAGAAGCTTGCCATCGCGGGCGTTCTGGCGATGCAGCCACAGCTTCTGATCCTCGATGAGAGTACATCCATGCTCGATCCTAAGTCTCGTGATGAATTCCTGCAACTGGTGGGAAGGATGCGTCACGACAAGGGCATCACGGTCCTTCATATTACCCACGATATGCACGAAGCCTTTCTCGCGGACAGGGTGATCGTTCTCGAGAAGGGGAAGATCAGACTGAACGGCACACCGCCGGAAGTATTCTCGCAGGTCGACGTGATCCGTGAGCTCGGGCTCGAACTTCCCAAGTGGGCTGAGCTTCTATATGAGGTCGCAAGGATATACGGAATCGAAACGAAGGAAAGTGATTTTGTATCCGAAAAAATCGCGATAGCCAAGATCAAGGAGATACTGAAGTCACCGATTCCCGAACGCACAGTCAAAGAGAAACTCCCGACCCATACGGTTTCAGAGAAGGTCATGCTGCGCGTAAGTGACCTCGCATACAGTTACGACAAGAAGGGAAGAAAGACTATCTCGGACATTTCCTTTGACGTCAAAAAAGGTGAGATCGTCGCGGTAATCGGCCATAGCGGTTCCGGAAAGACGACACTGATCTCCCAGCTGAACGGAATTCTGCGTCCGCTCGAGGGCAAGGTCGAGGTCTGGGACGAAGGAGAGCAGACTTATATCTCTACAGACAAAAATGCCGACATCAGAAAGATCCGGAAGCATGTGGGACTTCTGTTCCAGTATCCGGAGTATCAGCTCTTCGAGGAAACGGTCGCGAAGGATATCCAATTCGGCCCGAAGAAGATGGGCTACAATGACAAAGAATGTGACAGGCTCATGCACGAGGCCCTGCCATTGGTGGGCCTTTCGGAAGATGTACTGGACCGATCACCGTTTGAACTATCCGGCGGGCAGAAAAGAAGAGTTGCCTTCGCCGGAATTCTGGCTATGGCTCCCGATGTTCTGATCCTCGACGAGCCGGCGGCAGGACTGGACCCGGCAGGCCAGAAGGAGATATTCGGTTATATCGAGACGCTAAGGGATCAGGGCAAATCGATCGTGCTGGTCTCGCATGACATGGACGAAGCGGCACGAATCGCCGACCGCATTCTTGTTCTTAAGAAGGGTCGGCAGGAGTTCTTCGGTACACCGGAGAACCTGTTCTCATCCGAACATGAGTACCTCGCCATGAGGCTTGATTGCCCTTGCCTGATCAAGACGATGCTGGAGCTGGCTAAGGAGCGTCCGGATCTGAATCCGTTCCTCTTCGATGTGAAAGAAGCGGCACAGGCTCTCGTTTTTGGAGAAGCAGCTGCTACTTCAACCGAAGACTGTCGCCGTGTATCCTCTTCTGATGAAGGTGCGGAGGAGGTGGAGGAATCATGATGAAAGATGTCTCCATCGGCCGCTATGTTCAGGGGAACTCTGTGCTTCACCGCCTCGACCCGCGCGTCAAGGTCTTCCTGTTTATTCTATACATGGTCACGGTCTTTCTGGCAAATAACCCGATCTCCATGGTGGCGACCTTCGCTGTAGTGCTCTTCCTGGCGCTTCTTTCGAAGATCAACGTGATGGAGGTGCTTCGCTCGGTAAGACCGGTCGTGTTCATCATGTTATTCATCTTCGTGATCAATGTATTTACGATCCGTTCCGGAGAGACCATCTGGTCCTGGTGGGTGTTTACGATAACGACGGGCGGCCTTGAGAAAGCTGTGCTACTGGCTTTTAGACTTCTTCTTCTGATCCTGGCGACGAGCCTTCTGCTGTCGCTGACGACTACGCCTCTGAAGCTCTCGGATGCACTGGAATCTCTGGGTTCGCCATTAAAGGTATTCCACGTGCCGGTCAATGAGATGGCGATGACGATCTCGATCGCGCTCCGATTCATCCCGACGCTTGTCGAGGAAACGGATAAGATCATGAAAGCCCAGTCCTCGCGTGGTGCGGAGTATGACACGGGCAACATCTTCCAGAGAGCAAAAGGTTATGTCGCCGTGCTGGTACCGCTGTTTGTTAGCGCTTTTAAAAGAGCGGAAGAACTGGCGGTGGCGATGGACGCGAGATGCTATCAGGGCGGAGTCGGAAAAACCAAACTGCACCCGCTTCACATGAAGGCCTTTGACTGGATGTGGATGGCGATCCTGACCGTCATGGCATTTATCCCGCTGGCTGTAGATTTCTTGTGGAATTTGAAGTAAAATGATTCGCGTGACGCACGGTAAAAAGCCGTGATGCGAGAACAAAGACCGTAAATACGTGAGATGAATTTCAAAATAGAATGAGGAGAGATTTGAAATGGCATATTTTGTAGGAATCGATCTTGGTGGAACGAATATCAAGGCCGGCGTGGTGTCGGAAAAGGGTGAACTTCTGAATAAGGTCAGCATCAAGACAAATGCAGACCGTCCGATGGAAGAGATCATCACCGATATGGGTAACCTTGCAAAGCAGGCGATCGAAGAGGCCGGCATCGCGGAGACAGACGTCTCGGCAATCGGTATCGGCTCACCGGGAACGCCGGATAACAAGGCAGGCACACTGGTCTATGCGACCAACCTTCCTTTCGTAAATGCACCGATGAGAAAGATTATCCGAGAGGTGATCGATCTTCCGGTATATATCGACAATGACGCGAACTGCGCGGCAATGGCGGAGAGTGTCTCCGGCGCGGCAGCAGATGTGGCGGACTCCGTCACGATCACACTCGGAACAGGTATCGGTGCCGGTGTTATCGTCAACAACCGTATTTTCTCCGGCTTCAACCAGGCCGGTTCCGAATTCGGTCACCACGTCATCATGGTCAACGGCCAGCAGTGCTCCTGCGGTCGTAAGGGCTGCTTCGAGGCTTACGGCTCCGCATCGGCGCTGGCTCGTATGACAGAGGAAGCAGCCGCTGCCAACCCGACATCGATCCTCGGTAAGCTTATCGAGGAGAACGAGGGACGTGCGAATGCAAGAATCGCTTTCGACGGTATGAGAGCCGGCGATGAAGTGGCTGCAAACGTAGTCGATACATACATCGATTATCTTTCCGAGGGTCTGGCCAATGCGATTAACACCTTCATGCCGGAGGTCCTGCTGATTGGTGGTGGCGTATGCAACGAAGGCGATCCGCTGATGATCCCGCTTCGCGAGAAGACTCTGAATAAGCCGTTCTTCGGCCCTGGCGTCAGAAAGACCGAGATCCGTGTTGCCAAGATGGGTAACGACGCAGGTATTGTCGGTGCCGCGATGATGGGTAAGGCCTGCTTCGACGACAAGATCCAGGGATAAGAAGATGAGCGAGGAAGGCAGAACGCTTACGGATATCCGCATCGCTTTGCTGACCGAATATGACGGGACTGACTTTGTCGGTTTCCAAAGACAAGATAACGGGCGCTCCGTACAGCAGACACTGGAAGAAGCAGTGGAGAAGGTGTACGGGCGCTTCTGTCGTATATACGGGTGCAGCCGCACCGATTCCGGTGTGCATGCAAAAGGGCATGTTTCCCATGTAGATGTGCCTTTCCCGATTCCGCCCGAGAAGATCCCGCTGGCGCTGAACGCTGTGCTCGATGATGATCTGGTCGTGCTTGCCGCCAAGGAAGTGACCGAAGAATTCCACGCACGGTTCAACAGCAAAGGCAAGCGCTACTGTTACCGGGTAAGAAATGCGAAAGTGCCGTCGGCAGTAAATCGCAGGACAGAGGCCTTCGTACCGGGTGTACTGGATGTGGATGCGATGGATGAGGCGGCGAAAGTCTTTATCGGCACTCATGATTTTTCTGCATTCCGCGCGCAGGGCGGCCCGGACATCACACCGATCCGCACCATGAAGGATGTCTATGTAAGAAGAAATGCTACGGATACCGACCTTATCGAGATCACGGTCATCGGTGAATCTTTCCTTTACAACATGGTCCGCATCATGGCCGGAACTCTGGTATATGTAGGCCAGGGGAAGATGACGAAGGGGGAGATCGAGAAGCTACTTACCGGCGAAGGTGTCCGAAAGGAAGCCGGAAAAACTATGCCGGCAAAAGGACTGACACTCGAAGAGGTTTTCTACGAGGACCTCATGTGGTAGTATCAAGAGAGTGGTTCTTCGAGAACCAAGAAACGAGCAGAAGGAGATTTGAAATATGGCAAATCCAATCGTAACTATTGAGATGGAAAACGGCGGCATCATGAAGCTCGAGCTGTATCCGGATATCGCTCCGATCAGCGTACAGAACTTCGTTGATCTGGTCGAAAGAGGATTCTATGACGGATTGATCTTCCACCGTGTTATTTCCGGTTTCATGATCCAGGGCGGTGACCCGACAGGCACAGGTATGGGCGGTCCGGGCCATCACATCAAGGGTGAATTCAGAGCTAACGGCGTACAGAATAACCTTTCCCACGAGCGTGGAGTACTCTCCATGGCAAGATCCAGAGACTATAACTCGGCCGGTTCCCAGTTCTTCATCATGCACAAGAACTACCCGGCTCTCGACGGCGACTACGCGGCATTCGGAAGAATCATCGAAGGTATCGAAGTCGTTGACGAGATCGCAGGAACTGAGACCGATTACGAAGACAGACCGCTGAAAGAGCAGCGTATGAAGAAAGTTACTGTAGTGAAGTAATCGTCTAATCGTTTCATCGAATAAATAAAGTCCCGTCGCTGGTCCTCGGCGTTACACGCCTGCGGAATCGCTCCGGGGCTTTTTTATTCGCTGAAACACTTAAAACTCTTCCAGACAGAACAGAAATTGAAAGGAGGAAAAGGAATATTGCTTTTCGCGAGTATGAAAAAAGTTTTCGACGTGCCTCCGCAGGAGCCTGCTCCGAGGACAGCACGAGAAAACTTCTTTTCAACTCGCGAAATTAGTAGGATTACTTTTCTTCTTTCAGTTTGTCACTGTCCTCTGCGATGACGTAGAGCGGACGGCGCTTGACCTCGATATAGGTCTTGGCGAGATATTCTCCGATGATGCCGAGAGCCATAAGGACCATACCGCCGAGGAAAAGCATGAAGGACAGGAGGGACGGGTAACCTGCGACCTTATCCCAGATCCTGTAGATGATGGCGTGGATGAAGTAGTAGAGTAAGTAAATGAAGGCGCCGAGAGAGGTCAGGAAACCGATGATCGTAGCCAGTCGCAGCGGGGCAGTAGTAAAGGATACGATTCCTTCAATCGCGTAACGGAAGAGCTTCCAGAAAGACCACTTGGTCTCGCCGGCGACACGCTCGATGTTCTCATACTCGAGCCACTTGGTACGGAAGCCGACCCAGGCGAAGATACCTTTGCTGAATCGCTGGCGTTCGCTGAGAGAAAGGATCGCATCGACGACAGGACGTCTCATGACACGGAAATCTCTGGCGCCGTCCACGATCTCGACATCTGTGAACCGGTTGATCAGGTGATAGAAACGACGTGCAAACCAGCTTCGGATCGGCGGCTCACCTTTACGGGAGACGCGGCGTGTCGCGATGATGTCGCACTCATCGTTCTCGAGCGCCTGGAACATCTGCGGTAGAAGTGACGGCGGGTCCTGCATATCCGCATCAAGAAGTCCGATCCATTCTCCCTTGGCAGCGGAAAGACCTGCGTACATGGCGGCTTCTTTGCCGAAGTTTCTGGAGAAGGAGATATATCGGACACGGGAGTCTTTGACGGCCAGCTCCTTAAGAAGAGAAAGAGTCTTGTCCCGGCTTCCGTCATTGACGAAGATCAGCTCGTATTCATACTGTGCGCACTCCTCCATGACCTTGCAGAGGGCATCGTAGAGGAAAGGAAGTGCCTCTTGTTCGTTGTAACAGGGGACCATAAGACTGACCAGCATAGTTTCACCTCTTGAAGCATGTAAAAACTGTACTTACAGTATACTACATACCGAAGAGTATAAGAAATGCCCATTCGTGAACCTTTTGGAAACTTCCCATCACTCCACGGAAAGCTATTTTGGTGATATAATCATATCGTTGCGGAAGGTTTTCGCAGAGACGAAAGATGAAGGAGAATCAACATGATCGAGAAGACTTCGCTTGAGAAGAAGAAAAGGATCGATGTCGACCTTCGTCCGTTGATCGCGTTTCTGCTTACCTTTATTTCGCTTGTTGCTGTTTTCACTATCAATATGATCGTGCCTTTCGGGGAGAGAAATATCTTCACTTCCGATCTCGGCGCGCAGTACGGACCGTATCTTGTCGGCCTTAAAGAGGCACTTACCAGCGGGCAGTCACTCCTTTACAGCCGGACGCTGGGACTCGGAGGCAACACGATGGGTGTCTTTGCCTATTATCTGTCGAGTCCGCTGAATCTGCTCGTATTCCTTTTCCCGATGGAGAAGATCCAGACGATGGTGACGATCCTGATCATGTTGAAGCTATCCTTTGCAGGTGCCTTCATGACATGGCTCCTGGACCGGAAATTCAAGTCCGAAGACAAGCTGACGGTGCTGTTCGGTATAATGTACCCGCTGTGCTCCTTTGCGATGGTATTCATGTTCAATATCATGTGGCTCGACGGATTTGCACTTCTGCCGCTCCTGATCCTCCTTGCCGAGAAGTTTATCATAAACAGAAAGACCTGGCCGGTACTGACCCTGGTTCTTCTTTTGCTCTTTGTTTCGGGGTATTACATGGCCTACATGGTAGGCGCATTCTCCTTTATTTACCTGATGAGTATCATGGGGTACTATGGATGGTTTTCCAAGGAAAAACAGAAGGAAGGGCTTAAGACGGTCGGCCTCTTTATCCTCTCTGCGGTCACCGCTGCGATGATGAGCGCCTGTATTCTCCTTCCGGCGGGTCTGAACACGATCGGAAATCCGGACTATACGGTAAATGACGGGGGACTTTCGATGAATCCGGAGTTCAATCTGGTCTCGATACTCGATCAGCTGGTCGAGAAAAAGGTCGAGGATCTGTCGATCAATCTTCCGCAGATATTCTGTGGCGTGACGGCGCTTCTTCTGTGTATTCTTCTGTTCTTCAATCCGAGTATCAAGAAATCCCTGAAGAAGGCACTCGGAGCGGCCTTTGGATTCGGGCTGTTTTCTTTCCAGTTCCCGCTCCTGAACCGGGCCTGGCACCTCTTCGATGAGCCGAACTGGTTCAATTTCCGCTACTCGTATGTCTTCTCTTTTGTCATGATTCTGGTAGCTTTCTACTCATATATGCATATGGGAGAAGCGAAGAAGAAGCATTTCTTCGCTTCTCTTGGAATCGTTGCCGGCATTGCCGTGATTTCCCAGAGCTTCGGCTTAATGGCAAAGGAAGATAACACTTTCTTTGCGACGATTATTCTGGCCGCGCTGATCTGCGCACTGCTCTATGGCAAGACTCTGGATAAATGGCCGGACGTGATCTACAATCTCAAGAAACTGGGGACACTGTTCCTGGTTTGTGTCATCGTGATTGAGATCGTGATCTTCAACCCGAGGTGCTATCTGCCGGGGATCTTCAGCGGGGCGCAGGATGCCACGGAATTTGAAGAGATGCTCGGTGATCTTGAAGAACTCTCTTCCCGGATCGACGATGATGGAGCGTATCGTACGGAGATCCACTATCCCTGGCATCATCTGGTCTATTCCAACAATGTGCCCTACTATATGAAGACACAGGGTATCAGTATTTTCGCATCGATGGCGAATAAGAAGACAAACCATTTCCTCAAGCAGCTGGGCTATCGCTCGAATTACAATTATTTCGCGATGGAACATATGAATACGATCCTTCCTGCGGACTCGATCCTCGGCGTAAGATATATCGTGTCCGTGAACCACACGATCTCGGAACTCCGGTACAAGGCCAATGTGGACAGATACTATCTTTACGAGAACGACTACGCACTTCCGCAGGCCCTGCTGGCTAGAAGTGATGCAGGCGGATTTGACGGATTCAGGCTCGAGAAAGATGTGAAGGAGAAGGACTACTTCACGTTCCAGGAAGACTGGATCAGTTCTCTTTCCGGTCTTGATGCTTCCGATATCTATGAGACGTGGACGGCCGAGTGGGAGGTCATGAATGGACAGAAGACGGATACCCCGCCGGAAGACGTGATCCACCGTGGCGATACGATAGACAATACTCTCGATCTGGAGAAAAAGGGGACGGCGGCAAAAGCTCTGACTTATTACCTTCGCAATAATGACAAAGCTCCGATGGTTCTTCGCACTACATTTGAGGCACAGCGAAGCGGAGCCATCTATTTCCTGATCCCGTATTCTTATCTGCAGGTGATCACTGGTGTCTATGTAAACGACGAACTGATCTCGATGACGGATTCCAATTCCTATTTCAGCCAGATACTGAATCTGGGATCCTTCCGTGAAGGAGACACCGTCAAGGTCGATATCAAAGTGGACGATGCCATATTCGGATCCTTTGCCCCCATTTTTGCCTATCTCGAGCCCGAGGCCATGGCGAAGCACAAGGACGCGCTGACGACGGGACTTCAGAGTATTACGGTGGAAAACGGACACTATGTCGTACAGACGAATGTGGAAGAAGACCGGCTCCTGATCTTTACCGCTCCATATGAGAAAGGCTGGAAGGCCTTCATCGACGGACAGGAGACAGCCATCGTCGTTTATGAGGATGCTTTTATCTCTGTTCCGCTCTCGGCGGGAACACATACTGTAGAATTACGCTTCACGCCGCCGGGATGGAAAGTGGGACTGCTGGTAAGTGCGGCCGGACTTCTGCTCTTCGTGGCGATGACAGTCGTGAGCCTGCGGCCTAAACGAAAGGAAGAGAAGGCAGAGCCGGAGGAAGACGGAAACAGTAAGGACACGGAAACGAATGTGAAGCCGGAGGCAATCGAGGTTGCAGCACCGGCAGACGATACGAAACCAGATAATGAGGAGGAGAAAAAATGAACGTAGCAGATTTGTACAAGTTTTGGAGTGAGGATCCGTATTTTGATGAGAAGACGAGAGCAGAGCTTCTCGCGATCCGTGATGATGAAAAGGAGATCGAAGAACGTTTCTTCCGGGATCTCGAGTTTGGTACGGCCGGACTTCGAGGTATCCTCGGCGCGGGCACGAACCGCATGAATGTGTATGTCGTGGCGAAAGCTTCGGCAGGCCTTGGCCAGTATATCGTAAGTGAGGGAGAAGAAGCCATGAAGCGTGGCGTCGTCGTCTCCTACGACTCGCGTCATTTCTCCACGGAATTTGCCGAGATAACAGCAAGAACACTGACTTCTCTGGGAATCCGCGTCTATCTGTCGGATGAACTTCGTCCGGTTCCGATGCTGTCCTATGCGGTCCGTTACTTTAAGGCTTTTGCCGGTGTCATGATCACTGCAAGCCATAATCCGTCAAAGTATAACGGCTACAAGGTATACGGTGAAGATGGAGGACAGGTTCCGCCGGAGGCCGCATCGAAGATCCTCAGCTTCATCGAAGGCATTGAGGATATCAGAACCGTGAAACCGGATTCTCTCGAAGAGGCCAAAGCAAAGGGGCTTCTGACATACTGGGGCGAGGCAGTTGATGAAGCCTACACCGATATGCTCGACACACTCGTGATCGACCGTCAGGCGATCATTAATCAGAAGGATATGTCTATCGTCTATACTCCGCTTCACGGCTCCGGAAATAAGCCGGTCCGCCGTATCCTCAAGAAGATCGGTCTTCAGAATGTACATGTTGTGCCGGAGCAGGAACTTCCGGATGGTGCTTTCCCGACTGTAGAAGTGCCGAACCCGGAGAATCCGGCTGCCCTGACCATGGCGATTGATCTGGCGAAGAAAGTCGATGCCGATCTGGTTATCGGCACCGATCCGGACAGCGACCGTATCGGCATTGCCGTACGTACCGTAAAGGATGGTCAGGAGACCTATGTTCCGTTCTCCGGAAACCAGGTAGGCCTGATGCTCCTCGATTATGTTCTCGATTCGAAAAAGAGTGCCGGAACTCTGCCGGAGGGCTCTTTCGCCGTGACCACCATCGTATCCAGTAAACTTGCCGGCGCGATCTGCAATTACTACGGCGTCGAGCTTCAGGAGGTACTCACGGGATTCAAGTTCATCGGTGAGAGGATCAAACTCGATGATGAATTCGGCAACAAGCACTTCCAGTTCGGTTTTGAAGAGAGCTACGGCTATCTGGCCGGACTCGATGTACGTGATAAGGACGCCGTCGTCGCGGCGATGCTCATCGCAGGTATGCTGGCTCAGTCGAGAGAACGCGGCCAGTCTCTCATTGACCGTCTCGAGAGCATCTACAAGCGTTTCGGCTATGGCTTCGAGGAGTCGGTATCCGTGACTCTTGAGGGCAAAGAGGGCATCGAGAAGATCGGCGGAGCGATGGTCTCGCTTCGTGAAGATCTCGCAAATTGCAAGAATAAAACCGAAGCACAGGCTCTTCTGGGCGGCGCACCGGTAGAAGCGGTACGTGACTACCAGGCTTCGAAGCGATATGTCTTCACGGATGAGGGCATCACGGAAGAAGAGATCAAGCTTCCCAAGTCCAATGTTCTCCTTTATGAACTGGGAGGAGACAAGGGACTTGACTGGGCGTGCGCACGTCCGTCCGGAACGGAACCGAAACTGAAGATTTATTTCGGTATCTACGGAAACACAGAAGAAATCTCGAGAGCACGACTCGAAGATACCAAGGCGAAGGTTACTTCCAGCGTCAAGGCGAAGCTGTGATTCCTGTTTTGACTTCACGTCTCCTGGCGCCCCAAAGGCGCACATAACCTTGTGACAGTAGAGCGTCCGTTAGCGTGTGCTAACGGACGCCTGTTTTCTAAAATGCGTCGGAAAATAGAAAATTTCCACCTAAAACGGTTAAATTGTGACGCAAATGTGAACAATTTCGCAATTGTCCACAAAAACGTCGATTTTTGGATGGATTTCTCTATTTTCATCATTCCGGTTAGCGTGTATACTCGGGGTGATTTTAATAGGGAGGAACACGTGAAATGACGGCAAATGAGTGTCTGGTAAAGTTTAACTCGATCAAAGAATGCCTTTCTGAAGTACTGTGGATGCATTTCGAGATTCAGTCAGCTGACAGTGAGCAGGTCGTTCTGGTTGGTAAGCCGGATGAATTTGCTGATCCCATGCTGGAGATCGTTTTCGTGCAGCCCTTTATGATTTCTTGTCCGATGCGCTTCACATACGAAGGCGGGGACTTCATCGGTCTGGCTCCACAGGAGGAGTTCTATCAGATGAATGAGAGATATCACATCGGTCAGGGATATCACATCTTCAAGATCAAGGTAGAGAACAGAAGATTCTTCATCATCGCAAGATCCATGCATGTTTCCATCCGCTAAGACGGTGGGAAGGAGTGACGGACACAGTCTACTGTGACCGCTCAGATCAGAAACGGATCAGGTCCATAAGAAGTTAGAGCAGATGGCGGATCGCGTAAGCGACTCCGTCATCTTTGCATGTACGGGTGATGATGGAGGCGTGACGCTTTGCTTCTTCAGTGGCATTTCCCATAGCGACACCTACGGCTCCGCAGGTAAACATACTGATATCGTTGTCGTTATCCCCGAAGCAGTATGTGTCCGAAAGAGGCACCTTCAGGTAATCAGAAAGCGCGACGACGGCATTTCCCTTCGTCGAACCTTTTGCCATGATGTCAGCGACGCCGTGCATGGAGGCGGTGACTTCCAGATCGGGATGTTCAAGAAGACGTCTTCGCAGGTTCTCTGTCGGGAAATAAACCAGTATCTTCGTCAGACCATCCGGAACGAAGACCGGGTCGTCTTCGGAAAGTGGGATAAGCGGTGCACGGATCTCTTCTCTCACGGAAGAATTGTAGTTAAGAAAAAACGCCATATGCGAACTGTCACGACGATGGAAGATGCCGTCTTTTCCGTAGGCGACGAAGTCAAAGCCTTCAGAAAGAAGCGTCGAAATAACGAACGTGGCAGAAGCTTCCGTGAAACAGGACTCATAAACGGGTTTTCCGGCGGCAAAGTCGTAGACCTGAGCCCCGTTACTTGTGATGACCGGAAGTTTCAGATCCAGATCCTCGACGAACTTTCTCACGACGTGAAAAGAACGTCCGGTCGCGATAGAAAAGCCCGTATCGGGATCCAGCTCGGCCAAAGCTTTCCTCGTTACATCCGAGATAACTCCGCCAGCCGGGAGAAGAGTATTATCGATATCGCAGATGATCAGGCGTCTCAGCACGTTTTCCCCCTTCTGCCACAGGCATTCACGCACCTGTGAATATGCATGAGTAATAGTAGCATGAATCACTATCTTTGGGAACCGCATCGGAAATGTCAAAGAAATCGATTTGGTTACACAAAAAAAGAGACAAAGATTTGCTATTTTTGTAAGGAAAAATCCATGCTTTGTCCCTTGAAAGAAGTGCTTCTATATAGTAATCTTTACGTGGTGGAATTGTTAATTATCTCTTAGAAGAGGCGTCAGTGATATGAAGAAAAATGCAGCAAAGAGAAGGCAGAAAAAAATAGTCGCGACAGTTTTGGGTGTGGTGACTGCAATTCTAGCCGTTGGCGCGATCGCAGGAGTGCTCTATGCAACGGTCCTGAAGGATGTCTTCAGTGCCAAGGAGACGAAGATCGTCGTTTTTGATATTAATGGCAGTGAACTTGAGTATTCTCCTGAAGAGCTTCAGTTACAGATCGATACCCCGGCATTCTATCAGGGAATCGTCATCAACGGGGTAGATGTCTCCGGGAAGACGAAAGAAGAAGTAGTAGCGATGTTTGCATCGGAGAAGGATAAGTCCATTTCCGATGTTGTTGACGTTAAGTTCTCGATCAACGATGAGCTTGTACCGATGGACACAACCGGTCTTATGCTTACTACCGATATCGATGAAGTCATTGAGAAGGCATATAACTACGGACGCACAAGTACTCTTGCCGGTAACGATGGCCTCAAAGACCGCTATAACACGATTAACGCATTGAAGAAAACTCCGATGGAGTTTGCCTCTTCCTACACGATTGACACTGCTGCAGTGGAATCACTGACACATGCGGCACTTGATTCGTATCAGAAAGAGATGGTTGAGGCCTACGCCAGTGGATTTGATAAAGAGAAGCTGGAGTTCATCATCGAGGAATCGCAGGAAGGTTGCCAAGTGAATATCGATAAGGCGATCTCGGAAGTGAAGACTGCTCTGTCGAACGCCGAGTATCAGCTGGTAGTTCCGGTTGAGACAGAGATTCTTGAGCCGACCACCTCCGCAGAATTCCTGAAAGGATATCTTGGCAAGGTGTCTTCTACGACTTCCCATACCAGCGACAACGATAACCGTAACACGAATATCCGACTGATCTGCGAAGGTAACCCGGGCAAATTCGATGGACTTGACGGTCTGTTCCTTAAGCCGGGTGAGAGCTTCAACTTCAACGAGTATTTCGGTGAGAGAACAGAAGAGAAGGGCTTCAAGATGGCCCACGGTATCTTTAACGGCGATATGCGTGATGAGCTCGGCGGCGGTATCTGCCAGGCCAACACGATGCTGTACCAGAGTGTGGTAAAAGCGGATCTTCAGGTAGATGAACGTAAGAATCACACCATCCCGAGTACATATGTACCTTACGGCACGGATGCGACGGTTACATGGGAGAGCCCGAACTTCCGTTTCACCAACAATACCGAGTATCCGATCGCGATCCATGCGACCTATGCAGACCGCTATGTTACGGTTGAAGTATATGGGCGCCCGCTTCCGGATGGACAGTATATCGAGCTGATCGGTGAACAGATAAGAGTCATCGAGCCATCAGGAACAGTATATGTTGCAGATCCTACTTTGCCGGTAGGTACCAAGGATTACACGACATCTTCACGTACCGGATATGATTACACATCCTATAAGGTCTACTATGATAAGGATGGCAACGAGATCAACCGAGTCGAGTATTTCCAGAGTCACTATCCGATGAGAGGCGCGGAAGTACATGTAGGTACACTTGGACCGGATGGTACGGTCTACAACATGGATCCGAGTACAGGAGAGGTGGATGCACCGGCTGATGTGACCGATCCGACTGGAGAGTCTTCGGATCCGACAGGTGACACTTCACCGGAGGAGACACCTGCAGAAACACCTGCTGAGACCCCTGCTGAAACACCGGCAGAGACACCGGCAGAGACACCGGCGGAGACACCGGCAGAAACACCGGCAGATACTACACCGGACAGCGGTGAAGGTGGATCTGGCGAAGGTGGTTCCGGTGAGGGCGGCTCCGGTGAAGGTGGAGCACAGGAAGGCGGCTCCGAAGAAGGCGGCGGCGAGGAAGCTCCGCAGGAGTAAGCAGATAAGCCTCAAAGACGATCTGCATGAACAAGTAAAACTTGGGCACAAATCGTGAAACGAGATTGTGCCCTTTTTATAGAAAAGGAGAATGAGAATATGAGTACATCTTACAAGGGACCAGTCGTTCTGATCATCATGGACGGCGTAGGTATCAAGGAAATCGAGACAGGTAACGCTGTCGCAGGCGCGAAAAAGCCGATCCTGGACAACTGCATGAAGAACTATCCGATGCAGAAACTCAAGGCACACGGTACAGCAGTAGGACTTCCGTCCGACGGCGATATGGGTAACTCCGAGGTAGGCCATAACGCGATCGGTGCCGGTCAGGTATACAGCCAGGGTGCGAAGCTCGTTTCCGAATCTCTGGCCAGCAAATCCATGTATCAGAGTGAAGTATGGCAGTCTCTCGTAGCGGATGCCAAGAAGGGCGGTACACTGCACTTCGTAGGTCTCCTTTCCGATGGTAATGTACACTCTCATATCGATCACCTCCTCGCGATGCTCGACGAAGCAAAGGAAGAGGGCGTAGCCAAGGTCCGCATCCACATTCTCCTCGACGGCCGTGACGTTGGTGAGACATCCGCTCTGCAGTATGTTGATCAGCTCGAGGCTAAGCTTTCTGAACTCTCCGATGATTCCCACGATTACAGAATCGCAAGCGGCGGCGGACGTATGGTCATCACCATGGACCGTTATGGTGCGAACTGGGGTATGGTCGAAGCGGGCTGGAAGACTCACGTTCTCGGTGAGGGCAGACAGTTCGCGACAGCAAAAGAAGCAATCGAGACATACCGTGCTGAGATCCCGAATGTAATCGACCAGGATCTCCCGGCTTTCGTTATCGCGGAGAACGGCGCACCGGTCGGCACCATCGAAGATGGCGACAGCGTGATCCTCTACAACTTCCGTGGCGACCGTGCCCAGGAACTGACAGTGGCTTTCGAGAGCGGTGCAGAGTTTGATAAGTTCGACCGCGTACGTGTTCCGAACGTTAACTATGCCGGTATGCTCGAGTATGATGGCGACCTTCACATCCCGAAGAAGTTCCTCGTTTCTCCGCCGGTCATCAGAAATACTCTCGGCGAACTTCTGGCTAATAAGGGTATCGCTCAGCTGGCGATCTCCGAGACACAGAAGTACGGCCACGTTACCTACTTCTTCAACGGTAACAGATCCTCTAAGTTCAACGATGACCTCGAAGAGTACATCGAGATCCCGTCCGATATCGTTCCTTTCGAGCAGCGTCCGTGGATGAAGTCCGCTGAGATCACAGATAAGCTCGTAGAACTGATTTCCGAGAATAAGTACCCGTTCATGAGAGTGAACTTCCCGAACGGCGACATGGTCGGTCATACAGGCGTATTTGAGTCTGCTGTCATCGGCGTAGAATCTGTCGACATCGCTCTGAAGAGAATCCTGCCGGCGATCGATGCAGTCGGTGGTATGGCGATCATCACAGCTGACCATGGTAATGCCGAGGAAATGTACGAGCTCGCTAAGGATGGTTCTCCGAAGGCCGATAAGGACGGCAGAATCAAGGCGAAGACCAGCCACACCCTCAATAAGGTTCCGTGCATCTTCTACGATAACACCGAGAACAAGGATAAGTACGAAGTTGTCGATTCCGATTCCTATGGTCTTGCGAACATCGCAGCCACCATCGCGGATCTTCTCGGTGTAGAGAAGCCGGATTGCTGGGAGTCTTCGATGATTAAGATGAAGTAATCCATCGTTAAAATCCAGAAAAACAGTGCCGCCACGGTTCAAACAGTTTGCTGAAGCAAAACTCACCGTTGCGGCACTTTTTTCTGCTTTTTTACAGGATGTCCGATGAGTGACCGTCGAGACTTTTTCTTCTTTTTGAAGTTTTTTCTATCTGATACATGGAGTGTTCCATTGCGGCACTGTGTCTGACCTGCAATCTGGATAAATCTTATGTAAAAAAGTATAGAATTTTATGCGCAATTATCTCTGATTTTTAGGGTTGAATGATGAGAGGAAACGTCGTATCATTCATTGTGGAAAAAGAAAGATGCTCATGGAAGAGGCTGAAGACGAATGAAGAGTAATGCAACAAGTGGGAGAAGACCCGCCGGGCATGCTACAACGAAAAAAAGACACCCTGTAAGAAGTGCTGTGATAAGTGGGAAGAGACTGACAAGTACCGCTTCACCACGACAAAAGACCACTCGGAAGAGAAAGAATACCAGGCGGAGCAGGCAGGCTATGTTGACGAGGATCACCGCGGTAATCACGGCGGTGCTGCTGTTCGGCCTTTTGCTCACGGTCCTCTATACACAAGTTTTCAAGAAGGAAGTTGACCGATTCTTCGCGAAGAAGTATACCGTTACGGATGCGGTCGGTTCAAAACACAGCTATACGGCTGAAGAACTGGCACAGGAAGTGAACCGTGATACATTCTATGACGGGATCCGGATCGATGGCGTTGATGTTTCCGGAAAGACTCTCGAAGAAGCCAAGGTCATGTTCAATGCTACCCGAAGCAAGCAGATCGACGAAGTCGTCGATATCGAATTTCAGGTCGACCAGGATCTTATCAAACTGAAGACCGATGGAATGAGTCTGTCCTCCAATATTGATGAGGTTCTGACGGAAGCCTTCTATTATGCAAAATCGAGTACACAGGAAGGGGTAGATGGTCTGATCGATAGGTATAATCAGATCATGGCCCTGAAGACGACTCCGAAAGAATATACTTCTTCCTTTACGATCGGCGATAACAATGTCGAGCTGCTGGCCCATGAGGCACTGGACGAATACAATAAGGCGCCGGTGGAAGCCAGAGCAATCGGTTTTGATATTTCAAATCTGACATTCATCATCGAAGAGTCCAGAAGCGGAAGCTCCGTGGATATAGACAAAGCCATCCTGGAAGTGGAGAGTGCTTTTGCCGAGAAGCAATATTCGACCGTGATTCCGGTCGAGGTTACCGAGGTGAAGCCGAGTACGACTGCAGATTCACTTCGTTCTAAGCTCGGAAAGGTTTCTTCTAATAGTTCGAAGACGAAAGATGACGATAATCGGAATACGAACATCTGGCTGGTCTGTAAAGCCATCGACGGAATGGTGCTGCAGCCGGGTGAACAGTTCGACTTTAATGCCATGATTGGCGAGAGGACCCCGGAAAAAGGATATAAAGAGGCCGCAGGCATTACAAACGGAATCTCAGGTCCTGAGTATGGTGGAGGAATCTGCCAGGCGAATACCATGCTCTATCACAGCGTTATGGAGGCCGGTCTTCAGGTCGATGTGCGCGTGGCGCATTCCTGGCCGAGTGACTATGTCGATCCGGGTACGGATGCGACTGTATCATGGGAGTACCCGGACTTTAAGTTTACGAACAACACTGATTATCCGATTGCGATCCACGCATATTACGGAGATCTGTGGGTCACGGTCGAGATCTTCGGACGACTGCTGCCGGACGGACAGTATATCCGATTCTTCGGCGCAGATGAGCTGCTTATCGATGAGGAACCGACTAAGACCGAATATGTGGCGGATCCGACGCTTCCTGTAGGTCAGGTCGTCAAGGAGAGATCTGCACATAACCACAAGCTGGCAGAGGCCTATAAGGTCACCTACGATGCGAATGGAAATGAGCTGGCGCGCGAGGTGATCCAGACCGAATACCGTTTGATCAACGCCAAGTATCGTGTCGGTACACTCGCCTCTGACGGTACGATCTTCTATATGGATCCGGATACGGGAGAAGTATCGGCACCGGCCGGATACGTTCCCCCGACAGAGGCGACAGAGCCACCTCCGGAGACGACAGAAGCACCGGAAACTTCAGCAGAAGAAACGGATGCGCCGGAACCTACGGATGGACCGGCAGAGTAACAATAGTCGATCACTCCCCGTAGAATCTCCATCGCGGAATTCCTCGGGGAGTTTTTTCTTTAAGACGTGTTTTTCGTCATAAGAAAGAGCACCATCCCTTTATATATGTGATATAATATATGCGCTCGGCGTGTGCCCATTCGCACATGACCGCGCCACAAACTATAGTTAAATCTTTATATAAAGGAGAAAGTGTATGGCAATCGAACTTACAAAAAAGACCATGGACGGTAATGAAGCTGCTGCGTATACCTCGTATGCATTTACTGAGAACGCTGCTATTTACCCGATCACACCGTCCTCGCCTATGGCTGATCACACTGACCAATGGGCACAGCAGGGCAGAAAGAATATCTTCGGACAGACGGTGAATATCGTCGAGATGGAGTCTGAGGGAGGTGCTTCCGGTGCTGTTCACGGCTCACTTGCAACAGGTGCTCTGACAACTACCTATACCGCATCTCAGGGTCTTCTCCTCATGATCCCGAACATGTACAAGATCGCAGGTGAACTTCTCCCTTGCGTATTCCACGTTTCCGCTAGAGCTCTTGCAGCTCACGCACTGAACATCTTCGGTGACCACGCAGACGTATATGCCTGCCGTCAGACCGGTTTTGCGATGCTCTGCTCCAACTCCGTACAGGAAGTTGCAGACCTCGCTGCAGTAGCACACCTCGCTACGATCAAGACAAGAGTTCCGTTCATTCACTTCTTCGATGGTTTCCGTACATCTCACGAGATCCAGAAGA